>CAWAOU010000008.1:0-311005 GCA_963783675.1 uncultured Gammaproteobacteria bacterium | reverse complement strand
GGAAGTAAAATGGTTATTAAGAAAATGTTATGATCAGAATCCTTTTGTTGATGGTATTATGGAAAGGGAGTTGATCTGAATGTCCATCCTGCACCTAACAATTAGCTCCAGCGGACCCCAAACACTACGCGGCTTATTGCGCATGCCTTCGGCATTATTGCCAAACGCCGCTCCGCGTTTGGCTCCGCTGAACATTGGCGTTATACGTAAGGAGAGTACATCATTATCGATTTTCTCAAAGAGTTTGCTTTTCTTGCGCCGTATTGAACAACTCTTGGCGTTGCTGTAGCGGTATGGCACATCATCAGAAATAACATACAACCCAAAGAACTAACTTTGAAGATTCTTTGACTAAAGAGTACCGGGAAATAACTCGACGAATTCCTTATAAGGCACTTATAGGCGAAGAGCTCTGCGAAGATGAGCCAGGTATTGGCCTTTAACGAGATTTACAATTACATGGACCTATGTAATCAACAGATATTTCTTCGGATGTCAGGCCGAGTTCGCAAGAAAACCTGGGATAACTGGCAAGAAGGCATGCTCACTAATTTTTTCTAAAAGTTTTTGATCGTGCATCCCAAGAAGTTTTCAGTAAACTGAGTCATAACTTTAAAGAGCTGAAGAGAGTGCAAGATTCAGGGTATAAAAACAGATCCCAAAAAATGGAAAAACGTATAACAAGGTCGTGCAATCTGACCTCCGGCAGTTGACGACGGCGTTAGAGATCAGAAAGTAATCGTGACGAAGCGTTACATTATTTTTGTTGCTGGGGTGCATGGGGTCGGGAAAGGTTACTGTTGCAAAATGCTTGCTCCGGAAATAGATGGGCATCACGTCGCTGCAAGTGAGTTGATCCGAAATAGAAAGTCTTTGGGAACTGCTAAGGCAATTGAAGGCATTGATGCCAACCAAAGTATCCTCGTTGAAGAACTGGAGAATTATGAATCGGATAATCCATACATCCTTCTTGACGGCCATTTTTGCCTTTTCAATACAAATCTGGAGGTGCAGTTTCTGCCATTAGCACTTTTTAGTGAGTTAAGAATTGATTACATTTTACTTTTAACTTGTGCTCCAAAAATTGTCATGGAGAGATTAACCAGAAGAGATCAAGGCGCATCTAACTTAACGCTTCTAAATCTTAAAAAATTGCAGGATGCAGAGATTGCTCATGCAAACGAGGTCTCTTTAAAGCTCCAGATACCGTTAATAGAACTTGATACTAGTACCAACACTACATCAGAAGATATTGATGTCTTGCTCGAAAACATAAAGGAGGGAGAATTAGATAGATGAAGGTGCTACTAGATACAAACATTATCATTCACAGAGAAGCGGCAAATGTCGTCCGGTCAGATATAGGTATTTCTTTCCGATGGCTTGATGAGCTTCACTACGGAAAATACATTCACCCGCTTACGATTGAAGAGATCTCGAAACATTAAAGACCCAAGAGTAGTTCAGACGTTTCAAACGAAAGTTGAAAACTATCAAACCTTAAACACTATTGCACCGGACTCCCCTGAGATTGCTGCGATTAAAGCGGACTTAGATAAAAATGAAAACGACCTCAATGATTCATCGCTACTAAACGAGATAGTATCCGGGCGCTTAGATCTTCTAATAACAGAAGACAGAAATATTTGATGAAAAAGCCAAGAGCCTCGGAATTGCAACTAGTGTTTACACAATCGATGGTTTTTTGGAAAAGGTCAATGCAGAAAATACGGGCCTAGCCGAGTACAAAGTTTTATCCGTTAAACAAGAATACTTTGGGAATGTTAATTTAAGTGATGGTTTTTTTGATACGTTCCGTGAAGACTATCCTGGGTTTGATTCTTGGTTCAGTAAAAAAGCACAAGAGATTGCATACGTGTGTACAAATGACGAGGGCGATATAGTTGTTTTCTTGTATGTAAAGCCAGAAGGGTTAGATGAAAGCTATAACGATATATCGCCACACTTCCCAAGGAAAAAGCGACTAAAGATTGGAACGTTTAAGGTCGTTTCGAACGGATTTAAAATTGGCGAACGTTTCGTAAAAATAATATTTGATAACGCTTTAAGATTTAACGCTGCCGAAATTTATGTGACGGCATTTGATCATGGTGATAATAAGTTACGATTGATTAAAATGCTTAAAGATTGGGGTTTCGAAGAATTCGGAAATAAAACTAGCCTTGGTGGTACTGAACTCGTATTGACTCGGCCTTGTACTCCTGAATATGCGTCTCAGTGGTCAGAGCCAAAACTCACATATCCTTACGCCCGCAGTCAAGCCAGGAAGTGGGTGGTACCGATTTATCCTGCTTATCATACTGAACTCTTTCCTGACTCGATTTTGAATACTGAATCACCGCAGGATTTTATTGAACAAGCTCCAAACAGAAATGCAATTTCAAAAGTTTATATTTCCAGATCCTTCAATAGAGATTTGTCACCGGGCGATATTATCGTTTTCTACAGAACTGCGAGCGGGGGATCTGCTTGGTACACATCCGTTACTACCACTTTAGGGATTGTGCAGAGTGTAGTTACAGAGATTAGAGATGAGCACCATTTCATAGAACTATGTCGAAAACGAAGCGTTTTTACAGATGCAGAACTAGCAAAACGCTGGAACTACAAGCAAAGTTATCGCCCTTTTGTTGTGAACTTTCTTTACCAGTATTCGTTTCCAAAACGCATGAACCGTCAGGCACTTGTAGAGCAAGGAATTTTAGGTCAGGAACCACCTCGGGGGTTTGAACCTATGACGGATGAACAGTTTTATAAATTATTAGGAGGCTCAAATGTCGGCCGCGATCTTATTGTCAATTAAACCCGAGTTTGCTTCAGCAATTTTCTCAGGCGAGAAGCTATACGAGTTCCGGAAGGCTGTTTTCAGAAATCGATCAGTTGATAAGGTCTACGTATATGCTTTAGGCCACCGGTCTCAAGAGTGGTAGGTTATTTTTTTATAAATGAAATAATTGAAGACCATCCTCGTAACTTATGGCAAGAAACTAGCTATGGTGCAGGTATATCCAAAAAATACTTTAACGAGTATTTTGCAAATCGAAATCTAGGATATGCCCTTCAGTGATGAACGCTCAGCTTTTCAAGGAATCACAAAGTCTTATAGAAATGTTCGGCATCAGGCACCCACCGCAATCTTTCAGATATGTTCCATCATATTCAGCTGATCTCTAACAATCGCATGCAGCCGAACACTTTCACTCGCTACGCTCGCGAAAATGCCGCTGATGCGGGGCGTTAGGCATCAATAAAGAGGTATTATGAAAATATCACACATTATTCTTTCAACTTTATTATTAATGATATTCAACACTGCTCACTCCTAAGATGGCTTAACTCAGTCACAACTGAACCAGGCTGCATCCCAGCATTTTGGCACTTCAGATTACATGTTAAACAAAGCTTATGCCCAATTAATGGGAGTTCTGAGTGAAAAGCGAAAAGAAAAACTAAAAACATCTCAAAGAACATGGATCAAACTCCGAGACTCAGAAGCTGATTTTATTTCCGGTGCTTATGACAATGGTGCAATACGACCGCTCATTCATGCTCAAGTATTAATTAGGTTAACAGAGCAAAGAACATCAGAACTTACACGTATTCATTTAAATGAAATTACGCCATAAAAAGCCTAACAAGGTGCTTCATCGGAAAAACTATTCGCTCGCGCTCGTATTTTTCCGCTGAGCAAGGCATTACGCGTATATATCGCTCAGTAGTGATACCGAAGTTGCGCGATGAACACAGCGTCATCGTCAGTTCGGTAAACGATACGATGCTCGCTATCGATCCGCCGCGACCAGTAGCCCGAAAGTGCGTGTTTCAATGGCTCGGGTTTGCCGATACCTTCAAATGGTGATCGTTGTGTGTCAAAAATTAGCTGGTTGATCCGCTTTAGCACTTTCTTGTCGGTCTTTTGCCAATACAGGTAATCGTGCCATGCGTTCTCTGAAAAAATCAGCTTCATTCGATCAACGCTCGCTCCGTACCGCCGCCCGCGTCAAGTTCGTTCACCGAGTCCAAAAGCCGACGAGCACTCTTCGGGTTGCGGAGAAGGTAAGAGGTTTCCTCCAGCGCCTGGTAATCCTCAAGCGAAAGCATCACAACGGACCGGTCATTCTTCTTTGTGATTATCACCGGTTCGTGGTTTTCACAAACAGAATCAATGGTTTGTGCCAAGTTCGCCCGAGCTTTGGTGTAAGTGATAGCGTCCATAAAGGCTGCTCCAATCGATCTGTACAGGAAGTTGTACATAATGGTAGCCGCGCGTAACAAGGCGGTCAAGCCGCTCGCAAGCTCGCTCGGACGCTCAGCACTCCGCGCCTGCTCGGGCATGGCTTCGCCATTGTTGCCCGATCAAGCGCTCCGAGCTGAGCGCCGATTACCTGGGTGTTAGGCGGCAGGGAGCGTACCCGGCGGCGATTTTTCCTTGCAACCCAAAGCTGCCATTGGAAAATCACAAGAAAAATAAAGTCTAGCGCGACGCTATAGGATCAGAAAATGCCAACACCATCAAATGGCAAAAAGTAGATAGATATCGCCCGAGCCTTAGAGCTTGTGGGCATTGCTGGAATCATAGTGTCACTTATCTTTCTTGGATACGAATTGAAGCGCTCCAACGATATCGCTGAGACCGAAGCTGTTGCGACTATTTACAGCATGACAAATGAGATGGGTTTGGCATTGGCTGAGAACCCAGAATTATCTCGAGTGTTCCGTCAGGCCCTATCAGATTTTGAATCTTTGGGCCCTGACGATCGTTGGACTCTTTATGTGCTACTTGAATATCTAATCAATGTGCATGAAGCGGCATGGAAGTACTACGACAAGGGCATCATCAATCAGGAAGAAGCCGATTATTACATTCGGAGTCTCTGCAAGTTAATTGAACAGGACCCCAGCCTTGTCGAGGCCTGGCGATCAAACAAGGAGGATCGGCTGCCGGGGTTCTACGAATACGTAATGGGTGTCTGCGAGCTGTAGAAACGACGTGGAGAACGCTGTGGCGGAGCGGATCTGTTGGTGACGTTGTCGGTTTATGCGAAGACATCGTCGCCAAAAAAAGACGGGGGATTGATCACAGCCCTCGAAGCCTTGAGGACCCGACATCGAGACGACCTGTACTGTTCGTTCTGTCGTAAACAAGAGAAGCTGGTCTATGAGCTACTTCAGATCGCCGGTCGAATTGAGGACCTTCGTGTTACGCCCGGGAACCGCTTGGAGTCGCTCAAAGGTGGTCTGCGCAGGGCAACACAGCATCCGTGTGAACGACCATTTTTGGGTCTGTTTCCGGTGGGCCGGCGCCGGAGCAGAAGACGTCGAGATCGTCGACTGTCACTAGGACAGCGGACCATGAACAAGCTCAAGCCCGTCACCCCTGGCGAATTGTTGCGCCATGAGTTCTTGGAGCCAATGGGGCTCTCGCAGTATCGAGTAGCGAAGGAGATTGGCGTCCCTGCGCAGCGAATCGGCGAGATCGTGGCTGGGAGGCAGACCATCACTGCGGACACTGATCTTCGTTTGTGCCGGTTTTTTTGGGCCTATCCAACGGTTATTGGCTGCGTGCTCAGGCGGCTAACGACACTGAGGTGGCCGAAGCAGCACTATCCCAAACGCTGAAGAAGATAAAGCCGTGGAAAGGTCTAAAGGAAACCTCTGCCAGAATGGCCTAACAGCAGCTTGAACGCGGACCGCCTTTCCCGCGGGCACCCCAAAGCCGCTCGGTTAGGCTGAGGGGTAGGGAAGGTCTGATCACTTGACACGAACCTCCCTAACAGGCCAACTCCGGCAACTCTTCACCATGTTCGAGACTGCTCAAACGCCTCATTTCGTGTGGCTCCATCGCCCCGATCATGGATGACCTCATGAGGGCGTTCCCTGATACTGGCACTACTGTGACCTTGGCTAATACCGTTTGCCAGGTGGCGGGGAAGTCTGATCCGACCGGTTCACCATTGGGCGCAGGTGACGGCACCCAGTCGGGGAGCCCACAGGCTCTCCGTCTGGTTGGCGGCTCCAGATTCCGAACAATCCATGAGCAGTCGTGTTGATACCGTTGCGTTCGATCATCTCCCACGCGTCATCCCGTCGTGAGGTGAAATAGGGAAAACCGCGTTTTTGCGACCTATACTCTTCTCGAAGCCCGTTTGAATTTTGGGGACAACCTACGCTCCGAACGACAGGCAGTTGCTGGTTGCCAGCGTGCACTGGCAGCGAAATTCGAGTTTCCACGCACTGCTCATGGCGTTTGGACCGTTACGATTGGATGGTTTCGCACCTTTTCCAATTGCATGTAATTCATGGACGCGTATCGCCTTCCGCGATGCGCGAGGGTGACAGGACGTCTCGGCAAAGCGCTGTGAACGCCTCTTCCATCAGGAATTTCCTGATCTGTTTCAGTAACGAGGAAAACAAATGACCGCAAAGATTGTCGTTGGACTCGGTGGGGGAGACGGTGAAAGCCGCGCCCTTGCTTATGCCAAGAAAATGGCCACGCTGATCGGCGACTGCGAGCTGATCGTGGTCTACGTCGTGGAATGGTCTCCCTACACCTTTCAGACCCCCGAAGAGAATGCGGAACGACACAAGCGTCGTGAGCAGGAGATCGAGACCGCCACTTCGCGCGTGGTCAAGCCCGCGGTGGATGCGCTCCAGAGTGACGGCTTTTCCGCACGCGGCATGGTCAGGCATGGTGACGTGGCCGATTTGCTCGAAGACATTGCCAAGGAAGAAAGCGCCGATCAGATCGTGGTGTCGCGCACGTCCAGGGCTGGGGTGCTGAAAAGGGTGTTCGGTTCGTCGACGGCCCATCTCGTCATGCACGCAAGCGTCCCTGTTACGGTCGTGGGTTGAGGGAAGAATAATGAACAAGATTGTCGTTTCAATATTCGCATGCCTGTTTATGTCGGCGTCCACGGCGTTTGCACAAGATGCCAAGACCATCGATCAGACCATCAACGAGACGTTTGCATCGGCCACCGGTTGGTTTGTTAATCTCATTTTCGCACCTCTGCCGGGAACGAGTTTTCCCTGGATAGTATTATGGCTGGTTGTTGCAGCGAGCCTGTTCACGGTGTACTTCGGCTTCATTCAGTTTCGTGCGTTCCGGCATTCCATCCAGTTGGTGAAAGGCGACTACTCCGACCCGAATGACGCGGGTGAAGTCAGCCACTTTCAGGCCCTGGCAACCGCGCTGTCGGGCACCGTCGGGCTTGGCAACATCGCCGGTGTTGCTGTTGCAGTCGGCATCGGGGGACCGGGTGCGACATTCTGGATGATTCTTGCTGGCCTCCTCGGCATGGCGTCGAAGTTCACGGAATGTACCCTGGGGGTTAAGTATCGAAACGAGTATGCGGACGGGACGGTCTCGGGTGGACCCATGTACTACATGTCCAAGGGATTCGCGGAACGCAATGTCCCGGGCGGCAAGTTTCTGGCAGTGCTGTTCTCCGTATTCTGTATCCTCGGTGCCCTGGGCGGCGGCAACATGTTCCAGGCCAACCAGGCCCATGCCCAGATCTCCGGCATACTCGGAGATTACCCGGGGTGGATAACGGGGTTACTGTTTGCGGCATTGGTGTTCGCCGTCATCGTCGGTGGTATCAAGTCCATAGCCAAAGTGACCGAGAAAGTCGTGCCCTTCATGGGCGTGATGTATGTTACCGCCGCAATCGTCATTCTGTTGGTCAACTTCGAGCATATCGGCTGGGCATTTCAGCAGATTTTTGCCGGCGCATTCACGGGGCTTGGCGTCGCTGGCGGATTCGTAGGCGCTTTGATTCAGGGCTTCAAACGGGCCGCGTTCTCCAACGAAGCCGGGGTCGGCTCCGCTGCAATCGCGCACTCCGCAGTGCGCACCAAAGAGCCGATCACAGAAGGCTTTGTGTCCTTGCTCGAGCCCTTCATCGATACCGTAGTGATCTGCACCATGACTGCTCTGGTCATCACCATTTCCGGGCAACTCATGATTGATCCGGCGACTGGAAATTACATCGTCGAAGGCAGTTCCATAAAGACCATCGGTGATACCTCGGGGGTGGCGTTGACCTCTGCAGCATTCGCATCGGCTTTCAGCTGGTTTCCGTATGTGCTGGCGATCGCGGTCATACTGTTCGCATTTTCCACCATGATTTCCTGGTCCTACTACGGCTTGAAAGCCTGGACCTATATGTTTGGCGAAGGCAAGGCCAAGGAGTTGGTGTTCAAGATCATATTCTGCGTCTTTGTCGTGATCGGAGCCGCTGCCAACCTCGGGCCGGTTATCGACTTTTCGGATGCGGCCATCTTTGCAATGGCGGTGGTGAACATCTCAGCGCTGTATGTTCTGATGCCCATTGTCAAGAAGGAGTTGAACAGCTATCTCAGCCGCCTCAAATCGGGCGAGATCAAGAAGTTCACACACTGAATTTCTGTTTGCATAGAGGGGCGCAGGCGATGATTTAGCGCGCTGATTGCCCATGGCCCAGAATCGAAAAACCCCGGCGTGAGGTGCCGGGGTTTTTCGTTGTCCCACCCAATACGTGAGTCGAAATCTCGTATCTGCGGGTGGGTTCGCGGTCCGCGAATCCGCCTCAGCGACTACCCCTTCCCGCGCCAGGGAATGGTTTTGTGTATCACCCAGCGCATCATGATGTCGAATAACAGCCCCAACAGACCCATGAGGATGATGGTCATCCAGATGATCTCGTAGTCCGACTGTTTGCGCGCGACATTTTCCACAAACCCGATGCCGGTGGTGCCCGCGAGCATTTCCGCGGCAACCAGTGTGCCCCAGCACACACCGATGGAAATGCGGATGCCCGTGAGTATCTCCGGCAATGAGTTGGGCAGAATGACCTGACGGATGATCTGACGATTGCTGGCGCCCAGGGAGTGTGCGGCATGGATTTTCGAAAGCTGCGTTCCGGTGGCACCGGTGCGCGCCGAGATCACCATGATGGCGAACGCAACCATGAACAACAGAAAGATCTTGCCGTCGTCCTGGATGCCGAAAATGGTCAGGATCAGCGGCGCCCAGGCCAGGGGTGGAATGGGCCGATAGAGCTCCACTAGAGGGTCGAAATAGCCTTTGGCGAACCGCGATAGACCCATGAACAGACCCAACGGCACGCCCAGCAGGATGCCGAAGAAAAGACCCATCAGCACGCGCACTATGGAATCCCAGATGTGCCCGTCGGGTACCGGTATCGACGGCGAGTCGAAATTGCCGGTGGCGATGTCGTAGACCTTGCTCTTGAAGTTGCTTTGCACCTGGCCGTCGACGCCGTGGCGGGGATAATCCCCCGGGATCAGGTCCGCTATCCAGTCCGGCACCAGGAAGGCGACCATTTCCGAGATCGGTTTCATTTTGACCCAGAGCAGGGGGAAACCTTTGTAGCCCTCGTTCGGATTCGCCAGCCGGGTAAAGGTTGCGAGGGTATCCGAGGGTTTTGGCAGCCAACGCCCTGAGCCCTGTTCCGAGCAGGCGTTGTTGCCGGCGAGAATCTCGCCACCCGGCATCGCGATGGCATTGATGTAGCGCAAGCTGCCCTGCTGGCGTCGCTGCTGCTTATCCAGCACGACAAGCGCCTGCTCCACATCCGTGGTCACATCCGGCGGGAATATGCGGCCGTCGTCGATGCGTCGAAAGATTTTTTCGATCTGCTTAATCAAGTCTTCCCGTGCCGCCACATCCGCCGGATCGCCGCTGGTGTCGATGGTGAAGTCGGCTATTTGACCCTTGAGTGCCTCGAGTCGAGCCGCCAGGGCAGTCCCTACGTTCTTGATGCTCAGGTATTGGTCGGACAGGTCCTGCATCGTCACGCTGGCGGCGTCGAATTTCCGGCCCCGTTCCGGTCATCGGCAAGGGCGGCAATTCAACGCTGGTCTCGCCCCAGCCCGGTTGGGCCAGCGCCTTCTCTTGCGCCGTCGGATCGGCTGGCCCGGGATAACCCTCCTGTCCCAGCTCGTCTGCCAGTTGGTGGATACTCTCCGCCACCGCGCTCATTCTTGTCCGCACCGCCGGATCCAATTCGTCGGTATCCGCATGGGCGGCCATGGCGGCCCGCATCTCGTCGATGATCCCCTGCAGGATCTCTCTGTCGGCATCGCTGAAGTTCGTATTTGCCAGTTGCGCCTGCAGATGGTTGATCTGCCGATAGTCCCGGGTCAGGAGTTTGGTGCCCTGCAGCAGCCGCTCGTCATCCAGGGGAAAGGTGGAGCGGATTGGATTGGCGGCACGGGTGAGTTTGGCCACCTGGCAGAGTTCATTCCCGGCAGTGGGGAAGTAGGCCCGGGCCGCGTCCCATGAGAACCAGAACCAGAACAGCAGGATGCTGCAAACGCCGGCCACGACCCAGTGCCAGCCGCCCAGTGCCCGCACCGGGTTGCCAAACACGGCGTCGGTTTTCTCGGTCCGGATGACCTTGCGGCCGTAAAAAATGGACCAGATCAGCGCCGCGACCAGCGCAACAAATATAATGCCTACAATCATAATGGTGCCCGCCGCTCAGACCGCTTCAGTCTTGCCCATGATCTCTTCCTCCATATTCCAGATCATGGTAAGAATCTCCTCGCGGGTTTCGACGAATTCATGACTGGTCTTGATTTCCCGGGGATCGTTGGTCAACCCCAGGTCGGCGAATGGAAGGTGGTACTCTTTGTGGAGTCTGCCGGGTCGCGGCGCCATCACAAACAGGCGTTCGCCCAGCAGCAACGCCTCTTCGACGGAATGCGTGATGATCATGATGGTCTTGCCGGTTTCCTTCCAGATTTTGAGAATCAGGGACTGCATCTTCTCCCGGGTCAGGGCGTCCAGCGCGCCCAGGGGTTCGTCCATCAGGATCAGGTCCGGGTCGTTGATCAGGCAGCGTGCCAAGGCCACCCGTTGTTGCATGCCGCCCGATAACTGATAGGTCGGCGTGTGCCCAAATCCCTGTAGACCGACGATTTCAAGCCATTCTTCGACCTTTCTTGCGGTTTCCGCCGGGTCGGCTTTTTTCATGCGCAAACCGAAGTTCACGTTGTCGGCGACTGTCAGCCATTCGAACAGCGCCCCCTGTTGGAACACCATGCCGCGGTCGACCCCCGGCGCGGTGATCTCGTGATCCCCCAGGTGCAGTGACCCGCTGGTCGGGTGTTGGAAACCGGCGATGATATTCAAAAGAGTGGTTTTGCCGCAGCCGGAGGGTCCGAGCACCGCCAGCAGTTCCCCCTGTTTCAGGGTGAAGCTGACATCCTTCAGCGCATGCACCGTGCCACCGTGCGGGGTGTTGAACACCATATTGAGTTCAGAAGCTGTCAGGTCACTCATGGCAATTCCCGGGAACAAAAGCAAAACGGCAGGCTGACCAGTTCTGATACTGATCCGCCTGCCGTTGTGTTCAAACCATCGGTCCGGTCACGGTGTTGTTGTGATCAGGCCCCGTGCGGACGATGGTTACTGGAGGAACGACGTGTCGATCACCGCGCTGTAATCTTCCAGGGCGGGATTCTCAGGCGTGGCAAATGCGCCGCCAACCACTTCGATGGCAACGCTGGCCAGGCCGCCGTCGTTGAAATAGTTCGCAAGCTGTTCCTCGTGAGATGGCAACACAAAATCCGCCATCTGCGCCTGGGTCGCTTCCACGGAAAGGCCCGCATCCTTGGCGATGACATCGATCTTGGATTGGTCGGCGGCGAAATCCGCATTGGCCTTGTCGGTCACTTCCAGGAAACTGCGCACCAGTTCCGGGTTTTCCTGAGCGAATTTCTCAGTCACCGAGACCACGTCGAAACTGATGATGCCGGCCGCTTTCTTGTCTTCCGGGGACATCAGCGGAGTGCCGGCCTCGTACATTTTGGCCATGGAGTCGGCACCGAACCCGCAGGCCATGGCGACGTTACCGTCGGCCAGTGAAACCGCGGCGTCCGCCGGCACCTGGTCGATTACGTTGACCTTGGAAACGTCCACATCCAGTTCGCGCATCATCATGCGGAAGCTGTAGTCGGCCATCGTGGCCAGGGGCACGGCCACGGCCTTGCCTTCCAGTTCCGAGGCGTTGGTTTTGTCGATGCCCTCACCGTTGCGCACCACGCAGTCGTTGGCTGGGTACTGTACGGCGATGGCCACCAGCTTGATCGGCGCGTTGGCGTTGACGGCATTGATGAAAGGCGCCAGGCCCTGGCTGTAGGAGATGTCGATGTCGCCGGCAAGCATCGCCTCGGTCATTTGCGTACCCGCATCGAAGTTGGTCCAGTTGACCGGCACCCCCATGGTGTCGTCATAAACTTTCTCCACCTTCGCGATCTGGTTCGGGGTCGCCCACTCCAGAAAGAAGGCCACGTTAACCTCGTCCGCTGCATTGACCGGTGCGGACAGCGCTGCAGTCATCGCCGCGATGGCACATGTTCTTTTCAATATCGACGGTGTTCTCATTCCCATTTCTCCGCGTTTTGGTATACCAATATCTCATTGTAGGTGAATTTTCATAGGCCGCCCTGCCGTCCAGCCGTAGGGTGCACTCCGACCGCAGCGTCCATGCTCACGGGATGGTAGCACGGCACCCTGTAACGGGTGGCGAGCGCCTGAGCGCACCGGAACAGCATGGATCCGTCTGCACCCTTCAGGACACCAAATCATGAATCCCGACCTGGTTAGCAGCAAATGGCCCGACAGCCTGTGGCAGGCCACGGCGGTGGCCTTGGATGATTCTCCTGCGCTAGAGGGTCCTGTGGAGACCGAGGTGTGCATTGTCGGCGCTGGCTACACTGGACTTTCCGCAGCCCTGCACCTGGCGGAAGCGGGTGTGAGTTCCGTGGTTGTTGAGCGTAACCAGCCCGGATGGGGTTGTTCGGGCCGCAACGGCGGGCAGGTCCACCCGAACGGGAAATCGTTGCCCGGGGTGACCTGGCGCTACGCGGAGCCCGATCGGATGGATCCGGTCGTTCGCCTGACCAATGCCGCATGCGACTTCGTTTTCGATCTGATCCGCCGGCATCAAATCCCCTGCGCGGCATCTCAGTCAGGCTATGTCATGGGCATCCGGGGCGACGCCGGCCGTCGATACATCGCAGAGTGGATCCGGCGTTGGCAGGCGGCGGGGCCGCATGTGGATATGTTGGACCGGCGCCGGGTTGCCGAGGCACTTGGCACGGAATACTACGATTGCGGCATGTTCGACGCCCGGGGCGGCAGCCTGCAGCCCCTGTCGTATGCACGGGGCTTGGCCAGGGCGTGCATGGAGCAGAGTGTTGCGTTGTACGGAAACTCACCCGTCGTCCGATTCGCCCGGGTCGGTTCTGGCTGGCGGGTCGATACACCCCGCGGCAGCGTGTCCTGTAAAAGTATCGTCATCGGAACCAACGGCTATACGGATTCGGTGTGGCCGGGTCTCAGACAGCATCTGGTTCCGGTGGCCAGCCTCATTTCCGCGACCGAACCCTTGGCGGATCACATCGCTCGGCAAATTCTTCCCGGTCGAATGCCCGTTGCCGAAACCCCGGGAGGCATACCCAGCTATTTCCGCCTGGATGAAAGCAACCGCATGGTGTTTGGCGGCAGGGGCACGATCTTGGGACGCTGTGGAAAGCTGGATACCGGTGCATTGCGACGCAAAGCAATCCGGCTTTATCCGCAATTGGCGGAGGTGAACTGGGTCTACGACTGGGGCGGTTATGTGGCAATGACCGCTCAGCAGCGCCCGCTGCTGATCAGGCTGGATCGCAATGTGTACGCCGGGTTCGGATATAACGGTCGCGGTATTGCCATAGCGACCCTGATGGGAAGTCAGTTGGGATTGGCGGTGGCGGAGGGTAAGGCAGTCTTGCCAATCGAAGCGCCGAGGCCCGTTCCGCTGCATTGGTTTCATCCCCTGGGCATCGCGGTGCGCATTGCAAAAGGGGAACTGACCGACCAATTGCGAAGGCGGAGCACGGACACCTGAGCTGCCACACACGGAGCGCGGCCCGTGGCACGTGGTTTGCTCGCCACAGGACACTGGAGTAGGACGGTCGATTGGCAAAGCGGTGCGGGGTAGGTCGGTAGGCATGGACAAGGCGATGTGGTCCCCTGGGACGGGCCGAGAGACACTGGATTCGCTGCTGGCGCGGGTTGCGGAGAAAGCCCCCGACGCTGAGTTTCTAGTGTCGCCGGATAGGTCCGCATTGAGCTATGCGGATTTGCAGCGCCTGGTATTGGAGTTTGGCGAGGTACTCGATAAGGCGGGCTTGCAGCGAGGCGATCGCTTAGCCTTGGTGCTGCCGAATGGCCCGGAGATGGCCACTGCCTTTTTGGCAACCGCCAGTCACATCTGCTGTGCTCCCCTCAACCCTGCATACTCCGCCACCGAGTTCGAATTTTACCTGACTGATCTCCGGGCCAAGGCGGTTCTGTTGCTCGCTGGGGATCGGAGTGCCGCCCGGGACGTCGCTCTGAGCCTGGGCATACAGGTATTGGAGTTGAGCGTGGATCTGGATGGGCCGGTGGGCCGGTTCGCAGTCCTGGGGTCGGAGGCAGGTGGCGCAGCGGTTGGGGCGCGGAGGGCGGCTGAGCCCGATGACGTTGCGCTGGTTCTCCACACCTCAGGCACCACGGGTCGTCCCAAGATCGTACCGTTGACCCACCTCAATCTCTGTTCGTCAGCCCTGAACGTGCGAGATGCTCTGGGCCTGACGCACAATGATCGCTGCCTTAACGTCATGCCGTTGTTCCATATTCACGGGCTGGTGGCATCGGTGCTGTCGTCGCTTGCCAGCGGCGGCAGCGTGGCCTGTACGCCGGGGTTCGAGCCGTCCGCTTTCTTCCACTGGCTCAAAACGCTTGCACCCACCTGGTACTCCGCCGTACCCACCATTCATCAGGCTGTTTTGGAGGCCTCCGAGCATAATGGCGAGGCGCTGGCGCAAAACTCCCTGCGTTTTATTCGATCCTCGTCTTCAGCACTTCCACCCAGTGTCATGCGGCAACTCAGCGAGGCCTTCAGGGTCCCGGTGATCGAGGCATACGGCATGACCGAAGCCGCTCACCAGATGGCCAGCAATCCGATGTGTCCTGGCGAACAGCGGCCGGCTTCCGTCGGTCTGCCCGCAGGCCCTGATATTGTGGTACTGGGTCCCGACGGTGCGCCTCTGGCGCCGGGTCAAGTTGGCGAGATCGCGATTCGGGGCTCGAATGTCACCCCCGGTTACGATGGAGATCAGGAGGCAAACCGGGCTGCATTTGCCCAGGATTGGTTTCGAACCGGCGATGAGGGTTGCTTCGACTCGGACGGGTTTCTGTATCTGCGCGGGCGTCTCAAGGAGATCATCAATCGGGGTGGGGAAAAGGTCAGCCCCAGAGAGATCGATGATGTGCTTACCGGACATCCGGCGGTGGCCCAGGCCGCCGCCTTTTCCCTGCCCCACGACAGCTTGGGCGAGGATGTGGCGGCCGCCGTGGTGTTGAAATCCGATCAGACCTGCGCAGAGGCTGAGCTGCGTGCGTTCTGTTTCCAGCATCTGGCGGATCATAAGGTGCCCAGCCGCATCCTGTTCGTGGATACCATCCCCAAGGGCGCCTCAGGCAAACTGCAGCGTTTTGGATTGGCGGAGGCCTTGGCCGACAAACTCAGCGCCGGATACGACGCACCCAAGTCTCAAGTGGAAACCCTGATCGCCGAGTTGTTCGCCGAGGTCACCGGCGTCGAACGGGTCGGGATCAATGACAACTTCTTTACCCTGGGCGGCGATTCCATCCGGGGTCTGCAACTGGTGTCCCGTATCCAGGCGTCACTGCAGGTTGAGCTTTCGCCGGTTGCCGTGTTTCGCCACCCCACCGTGGTCTTGCTTGCCCAGGAGGTCAACCGTGCCGCAGAGGCGCTGTTCGGAGAATCCATCGAGGATCTGCTCAGCGAGATCGAGGCCATGTCGGATGCCGAAGCCGAGGCTCTTTTGAGCGCTATGGACGCTGACCAGAACGATTCCGCAACCGGCGGATGCCCACCCACGGCCAATCGGTGACAGGGTGACGCGCCCAGCCAAAGGCCGCGAGTTGGCCGGGCGGCTGGCTGCCCTGTCGCCCCGGCAGCGGGCTGTCATTGGCCGTCGCCTCAAACCGCAGACCTTGCCCGGAAACGTGCTCTTGTGTCAGGCGTTTCAACGTGCCGGCATTACCCACATCTTCGGCGTTTCGGGTTCCCCCATGCGCTCCGTCTTCGTCGCCTGCGCTGATGCGGGTATGCGCATCTGCACGGTGCACAATCAGCAGGCCGCTGTGCTGATGGCCGCCAGTCTGAATTATCGGGCCGGTCAGTTGGTTGCCGCGGTGGTGCTTTCGGCCGGCCCAGCGGTCACCAATTCGATGACTGGGGTTCTGGTTGCCCGCGACAATTGCTGGCCGGTGCTGATCGTCGGCGGCTGCCGGCCGGTTTCGCGGGAGGGCATGGGCTGGTTTCAAGAACTGGACGCGGTGCCGATGATGCGTCCGGTCACCAAGATGGCGACAACCATCGATGCCCTGGATCGACTCCCGGACATGATTCTGGAGGGGTGCCGCCGCGCCCGGTCCGGACGACCCGGTCCGGTCTATTTCGATTTGTCAGAGGACTGCCTGGGTGCCAACGTCCCGGTACCTGACTGGACGGGATTGACCAACCAGCCCGAGCCGTCGCCGAAGCCCGAGCAAGAGGCCATCGAACAGGCCGCGCGGCTTCTGCAAAGCGCAAGACGGCCGTTGCTGATCATGGGCAAGGGCGCTCGCTGGGGCGACGCATATGCGCTGCTGGGCAGATTGGTCGATCGCCTGTCGATGCCGTTTGTCACCTCCCCGATGGGCAGGGGCCTGTTGCCCGATGAACACCCGGGCTGCATGAACCCGGTGGCGGGTCTTGCGCAGAGCCAGGCAGATACAGTTTTGCTGGTGGGCGCGCGGCTTGACTGGGTGTTTCGCTTCGGCGGCCAACTGGCCGACACAGCTCGGCTTATTCAGATCGACATCGAGCCGTCGGAGATCGGGCGCAACCGGCCTGTCCAACTCGGTCTGGTCGGGGATGCCGCCGCCATACTGGAGCGTATTCTTGTTGCACTGGATGGTGAACCCTCGACTGAGGTCGACGGCGGGTGGCTGGAACGCATGCGGATGGAGCGGCGGGCGAGGGTCAGTGCAGTGCAACAGCTGGCCGGCTTGGATACGGTGCCCATGAGTCCCCACCGGTTGGTTCGCCAGGTCTATGAGGCGGCGCCGGACGATACCCTGTTTGCTGTCGATGGCAATGTCATAATGGCGTCCGCCGAACAGGTCTTGCCCGCACAAACACCGTTGTCCAGGATGACTGCCGGACACAACGGGTGCATGGGCGTGGCTATACCGTTCGCCATCGCTGCCAAAATGCATCAACCCGAACGTCCGGTCATTGCCCTCTGTGGTGACTACGCGTTCAGCCTGTCGGCCATGGAATTGGAAACCGCGGTGCGCCAGGGTTTGCCCATCGTGGTGATCGTCTCCAACAATGGTGGTGCTAATGGCGCCCTGGACGATCACCCGTCATTCAAAGGCGTCGTCACCACCTATGGGCCGAATGTCCGTTACGACCGGATTGCGGCCGCGTTTGGCGGCAACGGGGAAGATCTGCACCGGCCCGATCAAATCGGTCCCGCCGTTCGCCGGGCTTTGGCCGCGAATCAGCCGACCTGCCTCAACGTGCGGGTAAACCCGCACGCTCCTTTGGCCTCCCGGTGAAGTGCTAACGTTCCGACCGAGCTCGTGGACCGCAAGCCTGATGCCAAACAGATCCTGCAGCGGGCGCGTTTTGCCCGGTCGCGTCCGGCTGACGCATTTCTACCGCGCAGACTCCTAGACCCGGACCTTGAGTTACGTGGGTCGCGTGTCGGTCCCTATGATGTGCACAGCACCGTTCGCTGCAGTCGGGGCAACAGGGCGGCAAAGTTTGATCTGTGCCCGCGTGTCCGCAACCGGCGGGTACCGACCTCAAACGCCGGGCTGGCATCGTTTGTGCTTCAGCCTCACCAAGGCGAACTTGGTGCCTCAACACGGTTCGCGGATATTCGCCCCGCTCCGCATGGCCTGATTGGCGATGGACGGTGCGGCCTTCTGCCCTTGGCAACTCAACATAACCGGCGCAGGCCGAAGGACAGAAATGATGGAGTGGTTAATTGTGCTGGCCGTCGTTGCAGTGGCCGCAGTAGCTTGGCTCTATCGCGGCAAGGGCAGCCCGGAACCCGAACAAAACAAGCCCGCCCCGACGGCCCAGCATCGTGCGGTGACTGTAAAACCGTGTGCCGGATGTTGTCAGGCCGTCAAGCGTATCCGCGGCCGCCGGTATCTCGCGAATCAGGCACCGACTCTGCCGCTGGACGGGTGCACTTCGGGTGCCTGCAGCTGCAGCTACGTGCACTATGAAGATCGCCGGGAAGACGTCATGGGCGATCGCCGGGTGATGCACGGCATAGGCGCTGATTTGATGCTCAAGACCGGGCGCGAGGACTGTCGCAGCAAGGCCGGCCGAAGACGCCACGACGCCGCATGACCGGCTCGACACCGGGCAGGGGTTCCACGCCTACCCGGTTTGCGTCTGATTAAACGATAGTTTCCGACAGACCGGTCACGGGAGGTCGAACAGCAACACTTCAGCCTCACCCTGGCCCGCGATACGAATCTCACCGGATACCTCAATCCGAGCGCCATCTCCCTCGTTCATACCGATGCCATTGACCTCGGCACTGCCTCGGGCAACGTGCACGTAGGCCTTGCGCCGCGCCTCAAGTTCATGAGTGACTTTTTCACCGGCTGCCAGCAACGTACCGAACAACAGTCCGTCCTGGGATGCCTTGACCGAGCCGTCGCGTCCGTCCGGAGACACCAGCAGACGAAGCTGTCCGCGTCGTTCGCGCTCGCTGAAGTGCTTTTGCTCGTAGCCCGGTTCAATGCCCGTTTGGTTGGGCAGCAGCCAGATCTGCAGGAATCGCACGGGCTCCGAATCCGAGGCGTTGAACTCGCTGTGATGGACGCCTGAGCCGGCGCTCATTCGTTGCACATCGCCGGGCCGGATGATTGAGCCGTTCCCCATGCTGTCCTTGTGCGCCAATGCGCCGGACAGAACATAGCTGACAATTTCCATATCGTGATGACCGTGGGTGTCGAAACCACCCGATGGGGCCACCCGGTCATCGTTTATCACCCGCAGGTTCGAAACGCCCATGTGATTGGGGTCGTGATAAGAACCAAACGAGAACGTGTGGTGGCTGTCCAGCCAGCCGAAGTTCACATGACCCCGATCCGATGCCGTTCTGATTTCCATGGTGTGTTCCGCCTTCGACATGACCTGTGATGGTTGGCATCTTACTTTTTCAATTTATGTTGATAAACACTCTATATGCATAAAGACTATTGCGGATTTCGATATAATTATTGAGGGTGGCCATGGAGGATCTGGAGACCTTTGTTGCTGTGGTGGAACATGGAAGCTTTACCGCAGCGGCCCATGCTTTGGGCATCACGGTTACCGTGGTCAGTCGTCGAATCCGCGGCTTGGAGCGCCGCCTCAACACGCGTTTGCTGAACCGCACCACCCGCCGGGTCAGTGTGACCGAAGCCGGTGCCCGCTATCACGCGGATGTCCGACCCGCGCTCGAGGCGCTGCGGGACAGCGAAGCGCGTTTGCAACAGCTTTCCTCGGAACCCAGCGGCGAACTGAGGGTGGCGGCACCCATGTCGTTCGGTATCCGCCGTCTTGGACCGTTGCTGGCTCAGTTCGCCGCTGCGCATCCGCGCTTGCGGGTGCGCTTGGAACTGGATGACCGCATGGTGGATATTGTCGCCCAGGGTATGGATCTGGCGCTGCGGATCGGACACCTGGACGATTCAAGCCTGGTGGCGCGACCCATCCTGCCGATCCCGATGATGCTGTGTGCCGCCCCTGCCTATCTGGAACGGCACGGTACGCCGCGACAAGCCGCAGATCTGGCCGAACATGTCTGCCTGCATTACAGCATCCCAGGTCAGCGCGAGGCCTGGACGCTGCGTGAAATGGGGCGCAGCGTGACGGTTCAGGTGAGGGGGGGCTTTTGCAGCAACAACGGCGATGTCTTGTGTCAGGCGGCGGTGGCGGGGCTGGGTGTGGTGTTGTTGCCGGAGTTCATTGTTGGCCAGGATCTGGCGGCGGGCACGTTGTTGCCCTTGGCGCCTGGGTTGAGCGCCCCGTCCGTGACCCTGTACGGCCTCTATCCTTCACGCCAGTTCGTGCCGGTTAAGGTGAAGCTGCTGCTGGATCATCTGATGGCCACCGTTGTCTGATCGGGAATCGGGACGGGAACGGCCGCACTCTGATCGCGTCCGTTTCAAACAAGTCAGCGTCGGATTGTGCTGTGCAGGGCACCGGGCCTTACACTACCGTTGGTCGCTGGCATGGCCATGCTCGACCGCCAATAAGCCAAGGTGCATCAGCGGACGCCTTGGAGTGTATTCGCAGCGGGTGCCGGCCGGTATTCACGCCCCAGGTAGTTCTGAATGTCACGCTACTCAGTCTGGCAGGTCCTAAAGAATGGTTTCACCGGTCAGACCGGATGGTCCCGTGTTTGGCGGGATCCGGAGCCCAAGCCTCACTACGATGTAATCGTCATCGGTGGCGGTGGGCACGGCCTGGCCACCGCCTACTATCTGGCCCGCAACCACGGCATTCGAAATGTTGCCGTGATCGAACGGGGCTGGATCGGCGGTGGCAATGTCGGGCGCAACACAACGATCGTGCGCTCCAACTACATGATCCCGGGCAACACCGAGTTCTACGAGTTTTCGGTCAAGCTTTGGGAACAGCTCTCCCATGAACTTAACTACAATGTCATGTTCAGCCAGCGAGGACAGTTGAGCCTGTTTCACTCGCCGGCGGGCCGGGACGCGGCGGCGCGGCGTGCCAACATCATGCGCAGTAACGGCATCGATGCCGAATTGCTGACCCGCGACCAGGTGCGCAGCCGGGTGCCCCATCTGGATTTTTCCGACGGTGCGCGTTTCCCCATTCACGGTGCCGTTCTGCAGCGTCGCGCCGGCACCGCCCGGCATGATGCCGTGGCCTGGGGGTACGCTCGGGCCGCCGATCGGCTCGGCGTGGATATTCTGCAGAACTGCGAGGTGACCGGATTCATTCGGGAAGCCGGTCGTGTGGTCGGTGTCGAGACCGCCCGCGGCGAGATCCGAGCCGATCGAATCGGATTGGCGGTGGCCGGCAGCACCTCGCATGTGGCCCGACTGGCCGGCCTGGACAACCTGCCCATAGAAAGCCACAAGCTGCAGGCATTTGTGTCTGAGCCCTTGAAGCCGCTGCTCGACATGGTGGTGGCCTTTGCCGGCGTGGGCGGCGGACACGGATACATCAGCCAATCGGACAAAGGCGGAATGGTGTTCGGCGGAGATCTGGATCTGTATCCGTCATACGCGCAAAAAGGCAATCTGCCGGTGGTTGAGGAGGTCGCCGCCATGGCGCGCATGCTGATGCCCTGCCTGGGGCGGGTGCGTCTGCTTCGCCACTGGGCCGGCATCATGGATATGTCCATGGACGGTTCGCCATTCATTTGCAGAACGCCCATCGACGGGCTGTACCTCAACGCCGGCTGGTGCTACGGCGGGTTCAAGGCCACCCCGGCGTCGGGATGGTGTTTTGCCCACACCATCGCCAACCAGGCGCCACATGATTTGAATGCCCGGTTCACCCTGGACCGATACGCAGCGGGTTTGGCCATAGACGAAAAAGGTGCCGGCCCCACCCCCAAGGCGCACTAGGACCCGACATGTTGAGAATCCCATGCCCCTACTGCGGCGAACGCGACCACAGCGAGTTCTCCTACGGCGGTCCCGCCGACCTGGTGTATCCCGATATCGACTGCGATGAAATGGAAGCCTGGTCTGAGGCCGTGTATTGCCGTGACAATCCTCGAGGACCGCAACGCGAGCTCTGGCACCATCTCCAGGGGTGTCGATTGTGGATGGTGGTCGAGCGCGACACCCTGACCCATGAAATCGCAGGCGCGCAACCGGTGCAGGCCGCGCTGAAACCGATACTCGGATCCGGTTCATGAGCGGGTATCGTCTCGACTCCGGCGGGCGGGTCGATCGCGGCCATCCCCTCCCGTTTCGCTGGGACAGCCAGGCTCTGACCGGTTTGGCGGGCGACACCCTGGCTTCGGCGCTGCTCGCCAACGGGGTTTCCGTGGTGGGTCGCAGCTTCAAGTACCACCGGCCACGGGGTGTCACATCAGCCGGAGTGGAGGAGGGCGGCGCCATTGTCACGCTCAACTCCGGACCCTGGGCGGAACCCAATGCCAAAGCCACAACAGTGGAACTGTACAAAGGTTTGGAGGCATTTGGTCAGAATGCCTGGCCGAGTGTTCGCTTCGACCTGGGTGAAGTGAACGGGTTGTTCGGCCGTTTTTTCAGCGCCGGTTTCTATTACAAGACCTTCATGGGCCCGCTGCGCGGCACCCGGGCCTGGATGTTCTACGAGTATTTCATACGCCGGGCGGCGGGTATGGGCACCGCATCCCGAGCCGCCGATCCGGACGATTACGAAACGGCCCATGCGTTCTGTGATGTGCTGGTGATTGGCTCCGGACCCGCCGGACTGGAGGCTGCGCTGACGGCGGCGGACAGCGGCCTGGACGTGCTTCTGGTGGAGCAGGATTTCGAACTGGGCGGTGACCTTCTGACCGGGGACCCGTTGATCGGCGACCAGCCCGCCGGTGACTGGCTGCGGACCCGGACGGCGGCGTTACAGGCCCACGAGCGCATTCGGATCATGCGCCGCACCACCGCCTTCGGTCTGTACGATAACTGCGTTGCGGGTCTAGTCGAGCGGGTTACCGACCATTTGCCCGGTGCGCCGGCACATCTGCCGCGGCAGCGATTCTGGGTGGTTAGACCGAGGCGGGTTATCCTGGCCAGCGGGGCGCTTGAACGCGCGTTCTGTTTCGGCGACAACGACCGCCCCGGCGTCATGACGGCGTCGGCCGCTGCGGCCTATGTCGGACGCTACGGCGTGGCCCCGGGTCGTCGTGCGCTCGTGGCAACCAACAATGATTCCGGGTACCGGTGTGCAGCCCTGCTGGCGCGCAACGGGATCGCCACCACCGTGCTCGAGGCCCGGGCCGAGGCAGGTACGGCTGGCGCACGGCTGCAGGAACTCGGTGTGGAGCTGCGTCTGGGCACCGCACCCCTGCAGGCGCTGGGGCGAACCGGTCTCACTGGCGTGCGAACGGCCCGTGCCAGGGGTGCGGCCTGGCATGCGGACCAGCAGATCGAATGCGACGTGCTGGCCGTTTCCGGCGGCTGGTCACCGGTGGTCAATCTGCTCAGCCATCGCGGCGTGCGCCCGGTTTACGACGCCACTCTGGCTGCGTTTTTGCCCGGTGAGATCCGGGAACCGATACACGTTTGTGGATCGGCGGCCGGTATCTGGGATGCCGGAGACTGCGTACGCTCCGGACAAAGCGCCGCGGCCGCGGCCGCCCGCGCCCTGGGCTTTGACGCATCTCTGGTGGCCATGCCCCCCGCCGGTGGTTGGCCGACACCGATTCGCCCCCTGTGGGAGGTTCGTGACGAAATCGGCGGTGTTCGGGGCAAATCCTTTGTCGATCCGCAACACGACGTGACCAGCGAAGATGTACGCCAGGCTCTACCGCGAGGGCTTTGTCTCGGTGGAGCATCTCAAGCGATACACCACCCTGGGCATGGCCACCGACCAGGGCAAGGTGGGGAACGTTATCGGCCTTGCGCTGATGGCCGAGGCCAGCGGCAGCAGCATGGCCGAGACCGGCACGACAACATTCCGTCCGCCCTACACACCGGTGGCCCTGGGTGCCCTGTCTGGACGTTCAGCCGGATCCCATTGGCGCCCGACCCGGATCACGCCCATGCACCGCTGGCATCAGCGCCAGGGGGCACGCATGACGGAGGCCGGTCTGTGGCTGCGACCCTGGTACTACCCAAGGGGCGATGAGGATCTGGAAGCCGCCTACCGCCGGGAAATGCAGATCGTGCGTGAGCGGGTCGGTCTGGTGGATGTGTCCACCCTTGGCAAGATCGCTGTTCAGGGACCGGATGCGGCGGTGTTTCTGAATCGGGTCTACGTGAACGGTTTTCTCAAGCTGCCCGTGGGCAAGGCCCGCTACGGTGTGATGCTGCGCGACGACGGCGTGGTCATGGACGACGGGACCACCTGGCGCTTGAGCGACACCGATTACTTCATGACCACCACCACCGCCAACGCCGCCGCTGTGCTGGCCTGGCTGGAGCAGCTGCTGGAGACCCGCTGGCCGGATCTGCTGGTGCGGGTGACATCGGTGACAGAGCAATGGGCAGGCTTTGCCGTGGCCGGTCCCCGATCCCGCGAGGTTCTGGCGGCTCTGGCGGACGATATCGATCTGTCAGATACGGGCTGTCCGTTTATGGCGGTCCGGCAGGGTCTGTTGCAGGGCGTTCCCTGTCGCATCGCGCGGCTCAGTTTCTCCGGCGAACTGGCCTACGAAGTGTACGTGCCGTCGGGTTTTGGCGAGGCTTTGGCCGAAGTCCTCTGGGCAACCGCCGAACCCCAGGGTGGTGTCCTTTACGGTACCGAAGCTTTGGGGGCCTTGCGCATCGAGAAGGGGCATGTGGCCGGCGCCGAACTGGATGGGCGCACCACCCTGGATGATCTGGGTATGGGCCGCATGGCCTCCACCACCAAGCCGTTCATCGGCAGCGTACTGCGACACCGTGCGGGTCTGGCGGATCCGAACCGCCCCCGGCTGGTGGGCATCGTGCCGGTGGAGCCCGGACAGCGCCTGCGCAACGGCGCCCTGTTGTTTGCCGACCAGAATGTATCGGGTCATGGGATCGGCTGGATCAGTTCGGTCACCTACAGCCATGAGTGTGCGGGCCATATCGGGCTCGGCTTTATCGCTGGCGGCTTGGCGTCCTGGATGGATCGAACCGCGGTGCTGTCTGATCCGGTCCGTGGTGATTGTTTCGCGGTCCGCGTGGTTGCGCCCTGTTTTGTCGATCCCCAGGGGGAACGCCTTCATGCTTGAGATGAGACCGGTTCTGGCCGAAGCTGCGCGGGGTGCGCCCGGTGATGAGGCGGGCGCCCCAGGGGCGGTTGTTTTGCAGGAGCATGCCGTCCACAGCCTGATCCAGGTGTCGGCCTGGCCTCAGACCCAGGAGCGCGTCGCCACCCAGCTGGCGGACAGTTTGGGTGTGGACAGCGCCCCCGGGCCTGGACGCGCGGTGATTACCGTCCGGCGCGACGATCATGAGAGTACATCCCCTGAGCTGGTGGCTGGTGGATGCCGACGGTCCGTCTTTGGACCCGGCACAATGGATGACGGCCGAACTGGGCACGTTTTTGGATCTGGGTCACAGTCGGGCGCGGGTGGCTCTATCCGGGCCGGACTCGAGCACTTTGCTGAATCGGTTTCTGGCCATCGATCTGCGTCCCTCGGTCTTTCCCATTGGCGCCGTGGCCACCGGCGCGTTCCACCACGTTTCGGTGCTGCTGCATCGGCGTGAACAGGATTTTCATCTGTATATGCCGCGCGGCTTTGCTGTGTCTTTGTTTGAATTGCTGGCGGAAACCGCTGCGCAGTTTGGATCTCAGGTTCTGCCCTCCGGGACGCACTGATCCCAACCCCGGCCGTTCCCGCGTCTCGAACGCCCCAAAGATTGCGTCTGCGGGATGCCAGCGGCTGGCCGGGGGACTATCATCGGATCAGGAGTCTGCGCCGCAGACAGTTCCTTTTCTGCCGCGCAGACTCCCAGGTGACCAGGTTCGGGTGTGCCCCGGGGTGGCGCCTGTTCGTTGACACTACTCAGAGGGCCGACTGATGTTCGATCGCTTGTGCCTCATTATCGGTGACCAGCGCCGTGACGAGACGGTGACGGGTCAGGGTGAAGATGTGCTCAATCCGGCCACGGAGGAGGTGCTGGGCAGGGTCCCGCATGCACGGGGCGAGGATCTGGACGACGTTATCCAGGCGGCGGTTTCGGGATTCGCGGCCTGGCGCCTCAGTGCGCCCGAGCAGCGGCGTCGGGTACTGCACGCGGCGGCGGACCTGGTGCGCGATCGTATTGACGAGTTGGCCCGGGTGATGACCCTGGAACAGGGCAAAACCGTGACCGAGGCCCGAGGTGAGTGGGAGCGCGTGGCGGACACCCTGGTTTGGAACGGTGACGCGGCGATGGAACCACCTGCCACCCGCTATCCGCCGAGGTCAAGCGAATTGGAGCAGTTCACCTGGCATGAGCCGGTGGGTGTGTGTCTTGCGCTGACGGCCTGGAATTTTCCCGCCATACTCCCGGTCCGTAAACTGGCCCCGGCGCTCGCCGCTGGCTGTTCGGTGATACTCAAGGCAGCTGAGGAGACACCGGCCAGCGCCATGGCGCTGGTGGATATCCTGCTGGAAAGCGGTTTGCCGCCTGGGGCGGTTAATCTGGTGTTCGGCGATCCCGCCAAGGTGGCTTCGAAACTCATCGCCAGTTCCGTGGTGCGCAAGGTCACCTTCACCGGCTCGGTGCCGGTGGGCAAATTTTGGCGGCCCAGGCGGCCGAGGATCTCAAGCGCTGTACCTTAGAGCTTGGCGGCCATGGACCGGCCCTGGTGTTTGACGATGCGGACGTGGAATCCGCGGCCCGGACTCTAGCCGCCTTCAAGTTCCGCAACGCGGGTCAGGTTTGTATCGCGCCCAGCCGTTTCTATATCCACGAGGCGGTCTACGATGCGTTCAAGGCCCATTTTGTCGAGCACGCCCGGCAGGTGGTGGTGGGCAGCGGGATCGATCCGGAGACAACCATGGGTCCGATGGCCAATCGCCGCCGGGTCAACGCCATGGCGAGGCTTAAGTCCAATGCGTTGCAGGGGGGCGCGCGCCTGGTGTTTGAGGGCAAAACAGTCCCCGAAACCGGCTACTTCGTCGCCCCCATGGTATTGGAGAATCTTCATCCCGATGCCGCCGTTCTGAAGGAAGAGCCGTTCGGACCCATTGCGCCTCTGGTGCGCTTTCGCGAGGAACAGGACGCGGTGATCGTGGCCAACAGTCTGCCGTACGGCTTGGCCGCCTATCTCTTCACCGGATCGGCCGACCGGGCTCGGCGGGTGGCCGCGGCGGTCGAATCCGGTTCCGTTGCCATCAATACCGTCAGCCCAGCCCAGCCTGAAACCCCCTTTGGGGGCGTTAAGGACAGCGGTTACGGTTACGAAGGCGGTCGTGAGGGTATTGAGTCGTTCATGGTCAAGAAGCTGGTCAGTGCACCGACCGGATTTCTCGATTGAGGTTGCCTGCCGACCATGGCCAACAGGATCGTTAAGGCCACGCCTCACCACATGGCCGCCTCACGCAGTTCCTGAACGTTTCGGTGGGCCGACGTCCGCATCGTCCGGTAAAGGCAGTCCGCTCGGACCGGAGCGCCGAACCTCAGCCCCGAATCACGTCAGCAGCCGTTTGGCTTCGTCGCTTAGGAGTCTGTCGGATTTAACGCTGTTCGGCTGCAAATCCACGGATGGTGATCAACTCACCTTATCGCGCTCGTTAAATAGCCCTGCTATTCGCCTCGCCCGATAAACTGATTGATTCGCCCCCGATGAATTTTCGCTTCGAACGGTTCAATCCGACAGACTCCTACGGTGCGCGAATGGGACCGGTTGCGGACCGAGCCGCGCCCGATCGATCGGTTCGAGGCAGTCCGGGTCGATGTTCGGAAGGTCAGGAATCATGCGAAGCGTGCCCGTGTCCGGTTCGCGAAGGCGACCAACGACAGCATCACCGGCACTTCAACAAGGACACCAACGACGGTGGCCAGCGCAGCGCCGGAGTTCAGCCCGAACAGGCTGATCGCTACAGCTACTGCGAGTTCAAAGAAGTTGGACGTGCCGATCAGCGCGCAGGGCGCAGCAATCCGGTGCGGCACGCGCAACGCAAACGCCGCCGCATAGGCCAGGGCAAAAATGCCGTAGGATTGGATCAGGATCGGCACCGCGATCAGCGCGATGACCTGCGGACGGTCGAGGATCACCTGTCCCTGCAACCCAAAGAGGATCACTACCGTCGCGATCAGCCCGATGACGGACCAAGGCTTGACCCGGGCCTGAAACGCCTCGATCCGCGCAGGGCTGGCTAGCCGCATGCGCGTCCAGACCCCCGCCGCCAGCGGTAGGGCCACGAACAGGACAACGGACAGGACCAGCGTTTCCCACGGCACGGCGATGTCGGTCACACCCAGCAAAAAGGCCACGATGGGGGCGAAGGCGAAGACCATCACCACGTCGTTCACCGACACCTGCAGAAGCGTATAGCTCTCATCGCCGCGCGTTAGTTGCGACCAGACGAAGACCATCGCGGTGCAGGGCGCAGCGCCAAGCAAGATCAGACCGGCGATATATTGCTGCGCATCCTCGGGCGCGATCAGATCGGCAAAGACGCCCTCGAAAAACAACACGGCAAGCGCCGCCATAGTGAAGGGTTTGATCAGCCAGTTGACGGCAAGCGTGATTGCGATGCCCCTCGGTTGTCGGACGACGTCTTTGAGAGCCGTCGGATCGACGCCCACCATCATCGGGTAGACCATCGCCCAGATGAGGACAGCCACGACGAGATTAACGCTCGCCACCTCAGCCCACGCGATCTGCTTCGACCAGGCCAGGCGCAGCAGCACCAAGCACAATGCCCGCAACCATGGCCAGCGCCACCCAGAGGGTGAGATAGCGTTCGAAGACACTCATGCAGTCACCGCTTCCAATTGTTCCGGGCGCAGCCGGCTGGCCGCCAGTGCCGAAAGCGCAACCATCGATGCCGCGGTTCCCAGCATCAGCGGCAGACCGCCGGTCTGATACGTCAACCCCGACAGCACCGTACCAGCCAGCCGTCCGCCCGCGTTCGCCATGTAGTAAAAGCCCACATCCATCGTCACCCGCTCCGCCTTGGTGAACGCCAGGATGAGGTAGGAATGAAGCGCCGAGTTCACCGCGAAGACCGCTCCGAATGCCAGAAGGCCCACGACCAGCGTGACGGTCAGCCAAGGCTGCGGTTCAGGCGACGCCAGCGCCGCCGTCGTCAGCGCGGCCGGCACGATAAACAACAGAATCGCCCAGCTTCGCGCCGCGCTGATTAACTCACCTTCGGGTCGGGTCGCTGCACGCAGCAACCGGGGCGCCGCGGCCTGCACGATCCCATAGAGGATTATCCAGACCGCCATGAAGGTGCCGATCATGAAGAAGGCAGCGCGATTGCCCTCCTCGGTGCCATCCGAAAGAACGGCATAGAAATAGATCGGGATGCCCACCACGAACCAGACATCGCGCGCGCCGAACAGGAACACGCGCGCGCCGGACAACCAGTTCACATTCGCGGACTTTGAGAAGACCTCGGAAAACTTCACGCTCTTGCGTCCCTTCGGCAGGCCCGGAGGCATTGCGATCAGGACCGCCACGAAAATGACGGCAAGCACCCCCGCCATGGCCAGCACCGCCCAGATGAAACCCAATGTCGCCAGCAGCGCGGCACCGAGTAGAAAGCCCACGCCCTTCACCGCGTTCTTCGAACCGGTCAGGAGTGCGACCCAGCGGAAGAGACCGCCCGCCTCGGTCGGCGCCAGAAGCTTCACAGCGGATTTCGAGGACATCTTGGCAAGATCCTTGGCCACGCCGGATGCCCCCTGCACCACCATGACGTAGGCAACCGAGAGTCCGATTGCCCAGGTCGGATCGAGCTGCGCCAAGGCAATCAGTGCCATGACCTGGAGCGCCAGCCCGGCATAAAGCGTCGAGGTCAGTCCAAAGCGCGCCGCGATCCAGCCTGCAGACAGGTTCGTGACCATGCCGGCCATCTCGTAGAGCACGAAGAGATAGGCGAGCTGGATCGGCGTGAACCCAAGCGTGTGGAAATGCAGCAGCACGAGCATCCGGAGGGCGCCGTCCGTGAGCATGAAGGCCCAATAGGCGGCAGTTACGGCGATATAGGCGGAGAGTCCCTCGGGACGCGCAGACGTGACTGTCACAACAGCGCCCCAACCATCAGCGCCACGTCCACCAGCCGGTGCGCATAGCCCATCTCGTTGTCGTACCAGGCATAGACCTTAACCTGTGTGCCGTTCACCACCATCGTCGAGGGCGCGTCGACTATGCTCGACCGCGGATCGTCGGTGTAGTCCGCCGAGACGAGCGGTCGCTCCTCGTAGCCGAGGATCCCGTGAAGGGCATGGTCAGCCGCGGCCTTGAAGAGCGCGTTGACCTCTTCCACGCTCGTTTCTCGTTCAACCTCGAACACGCAATCGGTGATTGAGGCGTTCAGCAGCGGAACGCGCACGGCGTGGCCATTAAGGCGGCCCTTAAGGAAGGTCTGAACAATTGCTGCGATCGCACCGGCGTTTTTGCGCGCTCTCGTACAAGGCGCACCGAGCGAAATTGGCTTGTTGCCAATAAGTGAGGTGCAACGCGGTACGAGGGGCGCAAAGGTCCGGCCCCGCTGGGGTTTCGCCCACAAGGGCACATCTGCCGCGTTTCCCGGCTTGGCCATAGAATGACTATGGCGCTGCGCCGGGGGCCTCGCATCTGCGCCCTTGTGGACCGAAATGCGATTCGTATCAATTGTTCAGACCTTCCTTAAGCTCGGGATAGATTAGCGCGATCGCTGTCGCGCTTCCCGTCGTAGTGGGGATCAGCGAATTGAGCGCCGAGCGTGCCCGGCGCAGATCCTTCGCAGGTCGGTCAACAATGGTTTGGGTGTTTGTGACGTCGTGAATCGTCGTAATCGAGCCGTGGCGGATGCCGATCGCCTCGTGGATCACCTTGACTACCGGGGCCAGGCAATTCGTCGTGCAGGAAGCCGCCGTGACGATCCGGTGCCGTGCGGGGTCGTAGATGTCGTGATTCACGCCGTAGACGATGTTGGCTGCATCTCCGTCCTTGACCGGGGCGGAGACGACGACCTTTTTAACGCCCGCAGCGAAATAGGGCGCGAGCTTCGCCTCCGACTTGAAGACGCCAGTGCAGTCGATCACCAAGTCCACACCATCGAGCGGCAAAGCCGACAGGTCTCCTGTTCCGATAAAGGGCAGCCGGGTGCCGTCGATGGTCACGGCGTCGCTGTCATGGGAGAAGCTTGCGCTCCACCGCCCGTGTACCGTGTCGAACTCCAGCAGATGCGCATGCATCGCCGGATCGCCCAAGGCGTCGTTGACCCAGGCGATCTCCGCTCCCCGTTCGAGGAGTGGCTTCAGGGCCAGTTTTCCGATCCGCCCCAGGCCGTTCACGGCATAGACGGTCACGCGGAGGCTCCGGCGCTGGTCCGCCCGATGTCGTCCATGGCCTTCTGGAGCGAGATGCGATCAAACGACATGATCGGCAGCGCGGTGAACGCCATGATCCGGTTCTGGAGCGCCCCATAGGCCTTTTGAAAGGCAAGTCTCTTCTCGACGTGTGTTCCGTGAGCCTTGACCGGGTCGGCCATACCCCAATGCGCACTCACCGGATGGCCCGTCAAGACCGGGCACTCCTCGTTGGCCGCCTGGTTGCAGACGGTGAACACAAAATCGAACTCAGGCGCGCCTGACCTCTGGAACTCGGCCAGGTTCTTCGAGCGCAGGACGGAGATGTCGTGACCCTTCTGTTCGAGCACCTCAAGGGCGAAGGGGTTCAAGTCCGAGCGTGGTTTGGTCCCAGCGGAGAAAACCTCGAAGCGGTCCCTGGCTTTTTTCCGGAGGATCGATTCAGCGAAGATCGAACGTGCGGAATTGCCAGTGCAGATGAAGAGGACCTTGTATTTGCGGTCCGACGCGGGGCTGGTTCCTTTGATTGCGGGAAAGGAGACGGGCGAACAGAACTCGGGCCGACCGCGGCAGCAGTCGTGGAGCAGGAAATTCACAGTGCGTTGCGCTTCAGTCATCTCGACGGCGTAGCGCAGCGATGTGCCCACCCGTTCCTGGCTAACGAGACCGACCTGCATCAGCGTCGCAAGATAGGCCGACAGCGTCGAAGGTTTCAAATCGAGCGCGTCAGCCAACTCGCCTGCGGGCACTCTGTCCGGATATCGGCGCATCAGGAGCCGGAAGATGGCCAACCGATGCGGATGACCGAGGGTCGATAGACGGGAGGGAATCAGTGTTTCCATATTTCGAGAATATCGGAAATAAGAATTCGTGCAAGGGATGTTTTATTTGCGCGAGATAGGTCGATTGAGGGAACTCCGGGCGCTGACCTACGAACTTAGCAAGGACGTTTTGCGATCAAGCGTTACATCGCAAGACCAGCGGTGTTGGAAAAGCGGCTGTCGCTGGTGAGCGATGGCAAGGTGCGCTACCGGCTCAAAACGCAGCACCGCGATGGCACCACGCAGGTCATCTTCGAGCCGATGGGCGTGTCCGCATGCGATTCCTCTGTCCGTGTCAAGAGGGCACCTGAGTTCGAGTGCCTTTTAATACCTCATGGTTGTGACCAGATACACAGAATTCGGCCCACGGGAACCGTAGCATTGGGGCTGTGCGCAACGGTTCGCACGGTATCTACTGAGCAACGCAAGGAGAGCTTCCATGAAGGACTATGGATTGAACAGAGCCCCGGTTTGGACTCACTGTATACAGGCTTTGGTGCTTACGGGGTTCGCCGCCAGCGCCGGCGCGGTGCCGCGATATGTCGATCCGGCGGGGATCGGCGTTCCACCCTGTGACCTGGCCGCAACACCCTGTCCCCTGATTTCCGACGCCCTCGGTGCGGCAGCGGCCGGTGACACCATTGAGCTTGCGGGCGGCACCTACAACGAGTCCGGGCTCGTTGTGGGATTCGACGTTTCGTTCGTCGGATCCAATCCGTTCAACACCATAATCGACGCTGCGGGGGCCGGACGGATCTTCGACATCACGGGTGGCAGCGTGTTGATTCGGCGGCTTACTCTGACCAATGGAGACGCGCTGGGCGGCAACGGTGGAGCCATCTCGATGAGCGGGGGCAACCTGACGATCCGGCAGTCCTGGCTGACCGACAACACCGCGGTCGCGGGGGGTGCGATATATCAGGACAGCAGCGGAACACTGACCCTCGCCGGCTCCACACTGAAGGCCAATCACGCCACCGGCCCAGGGGGCGCGGTGTTCTGCGACACCTGTGGCGGCATCGGCATGTTCGGCGCACGCCTGGTGGAAAACATTGCGGGTTCGACGGGTGGGGCGATTCACGCCGAGGTAACCAACGTGGGCGCTGTCCTGAGTTCGCTCTCGCGAAACAACGCCGACGCGGGTGGGGCCGTCTACGGACTGGATACCTTCGTCTACCTGCTGACGTCTCAGGTGGATGACAACGTGGCCGACAATGGCAATGGTGGGGGCATTTTCGTCAGCGGCCGGTTCAACGCGCAGCAAAGCTCCATTTCAGGGAACAGCGCCACAGACAACTCGGGCGCGGTTCACGTCTTCGGTGGCGTCCCGGTCACCATCTCCAACACGACGCTTTCCGGCAATTCAGCCATCTTTGGTGGGGCCATGGTTCTTGAATCCAACGGTCCCTTCGGCCCAAGCGCCGATATTACCCATGCGACCTTTTACGACAACACCGGCACGTTGGGTGCCGATCACATCTCCATCGGAGCCGCCAGCTCTCTCGACCTGAACAACAGCATTGTCGAGGGGGGACCCGCTGCGAACTGTGCTCTGTTCGGGGCCACGGCGGGATCGTTCAATCTGGTGGGGAGTGCCGGGGTCGATGACAACAGCTGCGGCGGAGTTGGCTTCAATTTGGGTGCCGTAACCCAGGTCGATCCAATCCGGGCGTACAACGGCGGGGTGACCCGCACCCATGCCCTGCTCACCGGGAGCAACGCCATCGACACCGGTGACAATGCGGCCTGCATCAACACGTTCAGCGGCAATCCATTGGCCATGGATCAACGCAGCATTGGCCACATCCGGCCGGTGGACGCAACCGGAACCGGTATTCCGACCTGCGATATCGGCGCCTTTGAGGTCCAATAGAGGCCGCGCACGCCGACCTTGGCGGAGGGCCTGCCCCCGGCACGGAAAAGCCATCGGCGTTGACATCCAGTCGATGTCGATTCCGTGCCGGCGGGTTCGGACCCGAACGCAGGCTGGACGGTGGTGCACGTCCAAGGATCGTGACGGCATCTGATGGAACGGGTGAAGGGGTTTGGCCGCAGTTCCCGCACCGAAATTCCGTTAGCCTGATTCCCGGCGCGACCCCATTTCGCTGCTGATCAACCACCGGTCGACAGCGTTGTTGCGTGTGGACGGTGAGGGTCGAACACATCTTGGCAAAGGCATTAAAGCGTAAAGCCATTTTCCAACCGGATTTCCAACCGGGTCGGATCAACGTAACCCCCTCAGTGAATTCACTTTGTGCCACAAAATCGGTACTCCAAAGACCTTAGAGTTGCGATTCCGGGCACTAAATCACGACTCTAATACCAGCCCGCAAACAATTCGACCCGACGTATGCTTGTGACTCTTGGACCGCAGTTTCTGGATGTGAAATGAGGCATCTAAGGCCTCTGGGAAGAGCCTATCGCAGGCCAACTCTAACCGATTCATGGCGTTAGCTTGGTCCGACCCAGATCGCTAGATTCCGAGCGGCCTGGGCAATCGTCATTCCTCTATCACTGACCGGTCGGATCCCCGTCCAATTTGAACCCCGTGCCAAGACTCCTTCGTGCTATTGTCGTGTCGCCAATTTCATGATCTTGCCTTATCATAGTGAACGTGAAAACTGAGGCGAATCACAATATTTGACGCAGCATCAATAGTCACCGAAGATCGCCCGAAAATTAAGGTTTCGAAATAGCAGCACAATCTCGTTTTAAAGCAACGGTGCAATCATGCTTAGAAAAGGAGTAAGTCGCGCAACGAGGATTATCAAGAACGCCGCATTTCGGCTACATTCTTTGCGAGCCAACTCGCTGCAGAAATCTGCTGGTCTCGTTTTTGCGTGCGCCTGTCATTTATTGCGGAGCACAGTATACCTAATGTATCGCGCTAGATTAGGACCAAAGTCGATGAACGGAGAAATAGAATGAGCGATCTAATACCACCCGAGTCACTCGTGGTCGAGCACAGGATTGGCATTCTTGATTATGGAAAAATAAGCGATGATTTTCGTAGGATCGGTGAAGGTATCGTGAGCAACATGATTCGAATGGAATTGGTAAAGCCCAATTATACGGTTCTGGATGTCGGTTGCGGGCTTGGGCGTCTTGCTAGGGCAATGGTGGATTTCTTGTCTGAGGGAGAATACTACGGCCTGGACACCACCCGCTCGTCGATTGATTGGTGTGAGTTCGCTTATAAGGCTTACCCTAATTTCCATTTTGAGTTTGCTGATGTTTTTTCTAATGACTATAATGAAACAGCAAAGGTCAAAGCCAGAGACTATCGCTTTCCCTATGAAGATCAGAAATTCGACTACGTATGGTCGACTTCATTATTTACTCATATGGTGATTGACGATTATGAAAACTATCTCGGAGAAATGTCACGAGTGATGAGGCCCGGCAGCAAGTGCTGGAACACTTACCTGATACTCGATGAGATTGCTCTCGCACTTATTGACGAGTCAAAGGAAAACAATGCGCGCTACCATTTGCCTATTGAGATTGATGGCGGCAGAGTCAAGGAGCCTAGACAACCCTGAAGCGCAAATTGCCTTATATGAGGATCACGTAAAAGAAATACACGATCGCCATGGACTAAAGATTGTTGAAAAACGATTTGGCCCTGGTCAGGTAGGAACAGAAGACGTTCGAGCCGGTGGGCAAGATGTGATTATCGCAGAAAAACTCTAGTGTGCTGTCCCATAAATTCGTAAACAAAGCTATTGGACCTTGGCGAGGATGGATTTGACCGTGGCGGTCCGCATGAACGGTTTTATGTTGGCGTTGTGATGCTCGACGAAGTCCCCGATCTTGTTCAGCAGTGCTTTGAGGCTCCAGAACGAACCGCGTGGGACTGAAAAAGTGTCACTCAGCATGATAGGCGTTTCGATGGGGTCGGACCAAGCCAAGGGGATGAAATGCGAGACCATTCTTTAGCCGTTTAGCGCCAGATTTCTTGGCTCAGATGTCGCTTTTCAGGGGGAAAAACGTGGTCGTACGGAGGGGCATGCCGAGATTCTGTGAACAGACCACGGTTTTTTGCGTGCTGGGCTGCTGTCACTACATCGAGCTCAATTCTGTGCGAGCAAACTTGGTCGATCATCCGGCGACGTACCTTCTGGTCAAGCGACCAAGCCAATACACAGGGTGAGGTCTTCGAGTGCAAGGCAAGGCGGAAACGACCGAGAATGCGCGGTTTACACCCAGTAAATGAGCATTCTGAAGGCGTTTTCAACGCCGTATCGTGCCCAGTCCAGAAGAACAGTTGATTCCTGCTTCTGGTCCTTTTCGCCTCAAGTCCTGGTCCGCATGCGTTCGGTCGGAAGCAGAATCCGATAGCGATCTCGGATGCGGCGATCCAGGGCTTGCCCTATGTGGTTGGGGTAGTGCGAGCCCAACACCGCCCGCACCCGTGTTCTGGCCCGGGTCTGCAGGTCGGTGGCCCCCTGTTCGGCCCAGGTTACCGGGGCTTCCCGGTCACCCAGCGTGGGGTAGAAGTAGTCCCGCTGCATGGCGGCCATGGTGTGGGCGTGGCCCAGGAAATGGCCTTCGCCGGTGACCGCCTCCCGGATCGCATCGAACCCGAGGGTTTCCTCGTTCACCTCCAAACCGCGGATGATCCGGTAGATATGGCTCAGCATCTCGTCATCGGCGACAAAGGCCTCGAACGACACGCCCAACAGGCTGGCCATCATGCCGGATGACTCATACACCATGTTGGCGCCCGCCAGGCCAGTGGCCAGTGCCGACAGGGCCTTCTCCATCCCCATCTGGGCGTCGACCGGTTTTGCGTCTGCCATGCTGGCAGCAACGCCGGTGGGGAGTCCCAGCCAATTGCCGATCTGGGCGGCGGCGGCGTTCATCACCGACGATTCACCCCCGGCCCCCGCGAAGGAACCGGTGCGCAGGTCTACCACGAAGGGCCAGTTGGAGAATATGGTGGGGTGTCCGGGGCTGAACAGATTCACCAGGATCAGACCCGCCAGGGTTTCGGCGGTGGTCTGCGCCAGCATCCCGGCCAGGGTGGCGGGCGCGGTGGCGCCGGATTGCGCGGCGATAATGGCGTTGATCGGAACGCCTCGGCGGACACAGGCCTCGGTGACCGCCACCGCGTCCTCGCCGTAGCGCAGGGGTGAGATCACCGGGCTGATATGGGCCTTGCAGAAGGGCCTTTTACGGAACCGTCCTTCGCCGCCCGATACCAGGTCGAACAGATCGACGATGGGGTCCACGTACTCGCCCAGGGTGAAACTTGTGCCCACCGGCTTGGTGGTCCCACACAGCAGTGCGTAGGCCGTGTTGACGTCCAGGTCGCGATTGTCCGGGACGTCGGTGGCAACACAGCAACGGGTGAACCAGCTTACATTGGGCAGGGTATCGACCAGCCGGGTGAAGTCATACAAATCCGCCAGAGTGGAGGGGCGGTAACGCCCGGTTTCCGGGTCCAGGGTTTGAACGGCGGCGCCGCCGGTGCCGAAATAGACTCGATCGCCACCGATCTCGAAATCGTGTTTTGGATCGCGGCCGTAAAATACAAAACGCTTGGCGGCGCCGGCGATCACCTCTTCTACAAGTGCCGACGGATAGCTGAGGCGCCCCAGCGCGTTGATGCGCGCGCCCCGGTCCAGGGCCAGTTGCTGCACCCGGGGCGGTACCTCGGCCATGCCGATTTCATCCAGAATGCGCAGGGCAGTGTGGTATATGGCGCCCACATCGGATCGACTCAGCGGCGTATAGCTGCCGCCGGGCTGTCCCGGTGGACAGGGGTTGATCTCCTGCTCCGGGGCCTGGCGCAGGGCCACCCGGGCTTTGCGTCCGCCGCGCCGTCCGTGGGGGGTGTCCGAGCCGGATCCGGTGCGTTGTTCGCCGCTCATGTGTCCGGGTTCATACCGTACGCCCGCTGTCTACCGGAAGCGTGACCCCGGTCAGACGGCTGGACGCCGCATCGTCGGCCAGAAACAGGGCGGCCTCACCCATGTCCTCGGGCCGGATCAGTTTGCCCAGGGGCAGATTGGCGCGGAATGCCTCCCGGCCTTCCGGTGTGTCGGTGCCGCCCATGAATTCCGCCAGCATTGGCGTGTCGCCCGGGCCGGGACAAAGCGCGTTCACCCGGATCCCTTCGCCCGCCAGTTCCACCGCCAGCCCCTTGGCCAGGTTCAGCACCGCGCCCTTGGTCGCGCCGTATATCACCAGGTTCGGGCGAGGCCGCAGAGCGATGCCCGAGGCGGTGACGATGATGTTGCCGCTGCCCTGGGACCGGAAGTGGGGGATTGCAGTTTTGCAGTTGTAGAACACGCCGCGTACGTTCACATCGAACTGCTGGTCGAACGCCTCATCGGTCATTTCTTCCAACGCACAGGGGCGTTGCCCGAGGCCGGCATTCGCAACCAGGATGTCGAAGCGCCCGAATCGGCCCAGGCATTCCGCTACCATGGCTTCGTTGTCGGCCCAGCGTGTGACGTCCACCGCCAGGGCGCTGGCTTTTCCTCCCGCTGCACCAACGGCCCCAGCCTGCGCTTCAGCCGCGTCGCCATTCAGGTCGGCGATCAGCACCGATGCGCCCTCCCGCGCGAACACATCCACAATGCCGGCGCCGAATCCGGATGCGCCGCCGGTGATGATCGCCGCTTTGCCTTGAAGTCTGCCCATTTTGTAGAACCTCCCCCGAACCTCTGTTTTTGCACCACATGGGGCCGTTCGGCCCGGGTACAATGCGCTGCATGATGAATCAAGCCAAGACTGTACTGCGGGAGGTATTCGGCTACCACGAGTTCCGTGCGCCCCAGGACGAGGTTATTGAAACCGTATTGAACGGAGGCGATGCCCTGGTCTTGATGCCCACCGGGGGCGGCAAGTCACTTTGTTATCAGGTCCCGTCCATTGTGCGTCCCGGCTGCGGCGTGGTCATTTCCCCCCTGATCGCCCTGATGCAGGACCAGGTCAGTGCCCTGGAGCAGCTCGGCGTGAGGGCGGCTTTTCTCAATTCGACCCTGGCGCGCCCCGAGGTCGCGGCAGTCGAGGAGGCGCTGTTGTCGGGTAATCTGGATCTGCTCTATATCGCACCGGAGCGGCTGACCCAGGCGCGCACCGTCGCCTTGCTGCGGGAGGCGACGGTTGCCCTGTTTGCCATAGACGAGGCCCACTGTGTCTCCCAATGGGGCCACGATTTCCGGGCCGACTACCTGCAGCTCAGCATGTTGCATGAATGCTTTCCCCAGGTGCCGCGCATCGCCTTGACCGCCACCGCCGACCAGCGGACGCGTGAGGAAATCCTGCAACGGCTGGATCTGGGTGCGGCCCGCCAGTTCATTGCCGGATTCGATCGGCCCAACATCCGCTATCGCATCACCCTCAAGCAGAATGCCCGGCAGCAGTTGCTGCGCTTCATCCGCAACGAGCATCGCGCCGACGCCGGTATCGTCTATTGTCTTTCCCGGCGTAAAACCGAAGAGGTGGCCGATTGGCTGAGCCGCGAGGGCTTTAAGGCATTGCCCTACCATGCAGGGCTGGGTGCCGACATCCGTGCGACGCATCAGCGCCGGTTTTTGCAGGAGGAGGGTGTGATCATCGTGGCCACCATCGCCTTTGGCATGGGCATCGACAAACCGGATGTGCGTTTTGTCGCTCACCTGGATCTGCCCAAGACGGTGGAAGCCTACTACCAGGAAACCGGTCGCGCCGGGCGTGACGGCGAGCCGGCCGACGCCTGGATGGCCTATGGGCTGCAGGATGTGGTCAAACTCCGGCAGATGCTGGAGGCGTCCGGCAGCGATGAGGCGCACAAGCGGGTCGAGCGCCAGAAGCTGGAGGCGATGCTGGGTTTGTGTGAGATCACCACCTGCCGGCGCCATGCACTGTTGAATTACTTCGGCGAAGCGTCAGCCGAGCGCTGCGGCAACTGCGACACCTGTCTCGATCCGGTGGATACCTGGGACGGCACCGAAGCGGCCCAGAAAGCCCTCAGCTGCGCCTATCGCACCGGTCAGCGTTTTGGTGTCAATCACCTGATCGACGTGCTGCGGGGCGGCGATACCGAAAAGGTCCGCCAGTTCGGCCACGACAGGGTTTCCACCTATGGCGTTGGTGTGGATCTGGACGCCAATCAATGGCGTTCCGTGTTCCGCCAGCTGGTGGCCCGAGGCTATTTATGGGTGGATATGGAACACTACGGCGCTTTGAAGCTGTCCGAGTCCTGTCGCGGATTGTTGCGGGGCGAAGACCGGATCGAGCTGCGCCGGGACGTGACCGAAAAAGTTGTGCGTAAACGGGCCCGGCCCACGGTCGAGGACCTGGCGCCGGAGGATCAGGGTTTGTGGGAGGCGTTGCGCGCCCGCCGCAGGCAACTTGCGGAAACCCAGGGCGTTCCGCCCTATGTGATTTTCCACGACGCCACCCTGCGCGAAATGGTGGCGCATCGGCCGGGGAATCTGGATCAGCTGGCACGCCTGAACGGCGTTGGCGCCAGCAAGCTGGAGAAATACGGCGCGGAGTTTCTGGCCGTGATCATGGAAAGCCAGTGACCGAGATGGCGCTGCGCCATCCTGCTGTGCGGGCCTCTTTCTGGATGATGGGTGCACTGACCTCGTTCATGGCCATGGCCGTGAGCGGGCGTGAGCTGTCCACCGAGCTGGGCACGTTTCAGATCCTGTTTGTGCGCAGCGCCATCGGTCTGGTCATTGTCAGCGTTTTGATTCTGAACAGCGGCGGCGGACAGATACGCACACCTATACCGGGGCAGCACCTGGTTCGAAACCTGGCCCACTTCGCCGGCCAGTTCGGATGGTTCTACGGCATTGCCTACCTGTCGCTCGCGGAGGTGTTCGCCATCGAGTTCACGGTGCCGATCTGGACCGCGATCCTGGCGACCTATCTGCTCGGCGAGCGCATGACCCGGGCCCGGGTCAGCGCGGTTGCGCTGGGTGTGGCCGGCATGCTGATCATCCTGCGCCCGGGACTGGTGCCCCTCACCACGCCCACGCTGGTGGTGCTGGGCGCGGCGGTCAGTTTTGCGGTCTCCCACACGCTGACCCGGCGTCTGGCCCTGGTCGACCCGCCGCTCACCATCCTGTTCTACATGAGCATCATCCAGTTGCCCATGAGCCTGCTACCGGCGCTAAACGCCTGGGTGAATCCGTCGCCCGCGCTATGGCCCTGGCTGCTGGTGGTCGGCGTGACCGGGCTGAGCGCCCATTACTGTATGGCCCGTGCGCTCAAGCTGGCGGATGCCACGGTGGTGGTGCCGATGGACTTCATGCGTCTTCCCTTGATCGCGCTGGTGGGATTCCTGGTCTACGGAGAACCGTTGAATATCTACGTTCTGGCCGGCGCCGCGGTGATGCTGATCGGGAATCTGATCAACGTCCGCGCGGAGCAAAGACCCGTCAAGGGAACATCCTGATACGGGTGGTCCCAGTCAATCTCATCGCTCACTTCGGGGGCGTTGCTGGTCTTATGCCGCCCCAATCTCGGGCCTGATGGTTTTTATAGAGGAAACACAAGCCATGTCAAAACACCACGCCACCCACGGGCTCAGTCCGGCGACCCTGGCCGCCCAGGCCCTGGGTTGGGAAGACGAGACCACCGGCGCGGTCGTGCCCCCGCTGCATGTGTCCACCACCTACGCACGGGATGCCGACTACGGTAAGCGCCAGGGGCGCTCTTATCTTCGCGATGACGGGCCCAGCCAGGCCCATGCGGAGGCCGTAGTCCAGGCATTGGAGGGCGGTGCGGCCGCCCTGAGTTTCGCCTCCGGCATCGCCGCATGCACAGCACCGTTTCACGCGCTGCGGCAGGGTGATCGGGTCGCAGTATCCCGCACGATCTATCACGGTGTGCTCAGTTGGCTGCAACTGTTCGGCCCCGAGCGCGGCCTGCGGGTCGAGTATTTCGACGCCGGTGATGTGGCCGGTCTCGGCGCGCTGCTGGCCGGTGGGGACACCCGTCTGGTCTGGCTGGAGACACCGGCCAATCCGACCTGGGCGGTCACCGATATTGCCGCGGCTGCGAAGTTGGCTCATCGCAACGGCGCTGTACTCGCCGTCGATTCAACCGCGGCGACACCGGTGCTTACCCGGCCCCTGGCGCTCGGTGCCGACATGGTGTGCCACTCGGCCACAAAGTTTCTGAACGGGCATTCCGATTTGCTGGGCGGCATGTTGGTGACTGCGGACGCGGAATCCGCCCTGTGGCAACGGATCGGTGATCATCGGCTTTACGCCGGGCCGGTACTGGGTTCGTTCGAGGCCCATCTGCTGGTGCGGGGGCTGCGGACGCTGTATCTGAGGGTGCCCAGACAATGCGAGAACGCCCTGGCTCTGGCGCAGTTTCTACAGGGCCATCCCGGCGTCGAGATGACCCACTATCCCGGGCTGATTGCCGATCCCGGCCATTCGGTGGCATCCCGGCAGATGAAGGGTGGTTTCGGCGGCATGCTGTCGTTTCGGGTTCACGGCGGACGTGAGGAGGCGATCGCCGTCGCCAACCGGGCCCGGCTGTTCAAGCGGGCCACTTCCCTGGGTGGTGTGGAAAGCCTGATCGAACATCGCAAATCCAGCGAATCCGATGTGACCGACACGCCGCAAAACCTGATTCGTTTGTCCGCCGGCATCGAGTCCGTGGACGATCTCATTGCCGATCTGGACGGAATGCTTCGCCCACTCGCATAAGATGGGGTGCACAAGATGGGGTGCACAAGATGGGGTGCGGGTGCAACATGGGGGTGCACAAGATGGGGGTGTGTTTCCGCAACTCACCGCAGCAAGGAGAGTACGTCCTCAAGCTCGAGTGCTGTGCCCTCGGCGACGAGCAACCCGTATCGTTCGGTTCCCAGATGCTCTGACACCCTATTGCGTGTCCGGACATGGTCCGCATCGTCGGCCATCTGGGCGCGAGCCCCCATGCGTGCGAACTGATCGTCGGCGAAACCGATCAATCGTGCCGCGATCTCGTGATTGCCCCGAGTCGCCGTCAGCGCGGCCAACCCGATCAGGGCTTCCGCCACCAACGAGATGAATTCGTACTCGACGGCAAGGTCGAGCGCTTCACGCATCATCCGCTCCGCGGTCGGATCGTCTCCCGTATTGTGCGCCAGCCATCCAAGGTTGTGCGTCATCATGGCGACCCTTCGCACTTCACCGGTGCGCCGGGACAACTCAAGACCCTCGGCCTGTATTTCCCGGGCGAGCGCGAAATTGCCCACATAGCGCTCAATCTCCCCGAGGTAGTTGAGTGCCTGCGCCACGACGGCATCGGCTCCGGCTTCCCGCGCCAGATCCAGCCCCTTTTTGACCCCCCGCCGGGCATCGTCCAAACCGTCCTCGAACATCTCCCTCGCCCCGGCCGACCAGACCTGGGCCAGCGCATGATGTGTCCGGTCGCCAGCGGATTCGTACAGCGCAGCGGCTTGGTCGAGCAAGTCGATGGCGCTCGAATCGTGTCGGCTCGAAGCGTGGAAGCCCGCTGTCATGAGCACACCCGCCAGAAGAATCGGATCCCCTTCGTCAACGCAGGTGAGCGCCCGCGTCGTCCATCGCCCCATGTCGCGCACGTGTGTCTGGTAAAACCAGAAATCCCGCAGGCCCGCGACGATGCGCAGTCCGTGTCTGTTGTCACCCGAGTCGAAGGACCAGGCCATCGCTGCGTCGAGATTGGGACGTTCTTCCTCGAGCCGTCGCGTCCATTTGATTTGTCCGCGTCCGCGCATTTCTGTCTCGGCTTCCGCGACCAGGTCGGCGAAGTAGCGGGCATGCCTGAGTTTGAGTTCTTCCAACTCGCCACTTTCCAACAGCCGTGCGTGGGCAAAACCCTGCAGAGTCTCAAGAAGATCGAGTCGAGGTTCCCCCGATCGCTCCTCACGGACCCGAACCAGGCTCTTGTCCGTCAGTGCCTCCACGGCAGCCAGGCAATCGATCCCGAGCCCCGGTAGGCAGACCCGCTCAACCGCGTCCAGCGATCGCCCGCCGACGAATACCGCGAGCCGTCGAAACAACGCTTTTTCGTCATGAGTGAGCAGGTCATAGCTCCACGCAATCGTCCTTGTGAGGGTTTGCTGGCGCTGGGGTGCGTCAACCGGCCCGGAGCCCAGGGCGTTGTCACCAGATTCCAAGTGTTCGAGCAGGCGGGCCGGGCTGAACAGCCTCACCCGCGCCGCGGCGAGTTCGATGGCCAAGGGCAGGCCGTCCAGCCTGCGGCAGATTGCGACGACGCTTGTTGCGTTGGATGTGTCGATGCGAAAGTCCGGTCGAATGGCGCGCGCCCGTTCCGCGAATAGCCGCACGGCTTCGTTGTCCGGCAGTTCGCTTGTCGTCGTTTCATGCTTGACCGAGGGAAGGCCGAGGGGCGCAACCGGAAACTGGTGCTCGGCGCGTAACCGAAGCAACTCCCGGCTGGTCACGACGATGTGCAACCCGGGTGCCGCATCCAGCAGTTCGCCGGGCAGTGGAGCGGCGTCCATGAGGTGTTCGTAGTTGTCCAGCAGCAGCAGATCGGCTCGGCCCGAAAAGTGGCGCGCCAGCCTCTCAGAGGCGGACAGGGACGATTGGTCGCGCAGGCACAATGCGTCGCAGATCGCGGGGCCTACATCGTCGGCCCGGGAGATACTGGCCAATCCGACAAAACAGACCGAGTCGAATGTATCGACCAGGTTGGCAGCCGCCTGTAGCGCAAGCCGGGTCTTGCCGGTGCCGCCGGGCCCCGTCAGAGTCACCAGTCGATGTGTGCGAACCCGGTCAATGAGCTCGATCAGCTCATTGTCGCGTCCTACGAAGGACGTCACCTGGGTGGGCAGGTTATGGACTTGATCGTTGAGAACCCGAAGTGGGCCGTGGGATTCCCTCGGGTCGCCCACCTGATAGATCCGCTCGGACTGTAGAAGATCGCGAAGCCGGTAGTCTCCCAGGAATCGAATGTTGTCCGCGGCCGTCGGCAGACGTCTCCGCGCTGCGTCCGAGAGCAGTATCTGGCCACCGTGGCCGGCGTCCATAAGACGCGCCGCCCGATTTAGGGTGGGTCCGAAATAGTCGCCATTGCGAAACTCTGCCGGACCTGTGTGGATACCGGCCCGGATGCGGATTGGCGCGATGCTCTCAGGCCACGCTTCTTCTTGAAGACGATCTCTGAGGTCCAGCGCCGCGGCAACCGCCGCATCCGCTTCTTTAAACGCCGCATAGGCGCCGTCGCCTGTCGTTTTGACCAGGGTGCCGCCCGCCCGCTGGATGGCCGATACCGTCAACTCGTCGTGGCGGCGGACCGCGGCCGCCATGTCGGGCGGGTTCGCCTCCCACCGTGCGGTGCTGCCCTCGATATCAGTAAACAGGAAGGTCAGGACATCTGTCTGATCGGATTCGGGCATGGGCCGTGGCTGTTCATCCAAAAGGCATGGAGAGAACTTCAGGAACGCCCCAATTCATTCGCGCGATGCCGAAAGTGTACTCACGCTGGGTTGACGTTCGTTTTGATTATAGTCATCTCCGGGGTGGGGATCCGCCGGGTACTCAAACCACCAAGCCGTCACCTTTGCTTTTTTTGGATGCAATGCATCACCGCTGAGCGGATTGTCCGCGTCTTTCCGACTTCTGCGGCGGGTTGCCGCAGGATGATGACCATGCAAAATCCTGCTCGGGCGTCCCTTGCTCGCTTGATTTCAACTGATTTCCGGGCGTGCGATCCAATTCTGGCGCAATTCTTCGTATCATCCACACCATGCAGAATATCGCGCTGGAAAAAATCGACCTGGCTATTATCGCAGCCTACTTCGTTATCGTATTCATCATCGGGTTTCGGGTGGCGCGGCGTACCCATGATGCGGATGACCTGTTTCTGGCGGGGCGCCGTCTGGGCTGGTTCCCGATCGGCCTGTCCCTGTTCGCCTCCAACATCTCAAGTACCACGCTGATCGGGCTGGCCGGCGCCGCCTACACTTGGGGAATCGCGGTCGCCAACTACGAATGGATGGCGGCACCGATCCTGGTGTTCTTCGCGATCTTCCTGATACCGCTGTACCTCGGTGCACGTATTGGCACCGTCCCCGAGTTTCTTGAGTATCGCTACGACCGGCGGGTGCGGGTGTACTTTTCTCTGCTGACCATATTCGCAAACATCGTGGTGGACACCGCGGGTACGCTGTTCGCTGGTGCGATCGTGCTGACGGTGTTTTTCCCGGGTTTGGATCTCGTTACCGCTGCATTTCTGCTCGCGGCCATTGCCGGAATCTACACTGCCGCCGGCGGGCTGGCCGCAGTGGTTTACACCGATGTGTTGCAGGCGATCGTTCTGCTGACCGGTTCCACAATCATCGCAGTGCTGGCGTTTGCGCAGTTCGATTTTTCCTGGGCACGGCTGGTGGCCGAGACGCCGGAGGCCCACCTGACGCTGATGTTGCCGCTGACCGATGAGAACCTGCCCTGGCTGGGTACCCTGGTGGGCGTACCGGTGCTGGGGTTCTATTTCTGGTGCACCAACCAGTTCATCGTCCAGCGCGTGCTCGGCGCGCGCGACGTGGTCAACGCCCGCCGCGGGGCCCTGTTCGCCGGGCTTCTGAAACTGCCGGTGTTGTTTCTCATGGTGATGCCTGGCGTGATGGCCGGCGTGTTGCTGCCGGGACTCGAGCACGGTGACCAGGTATTCCCCGCCCTGATCGCCAGCCTGCTACCCGCCGGTTTGGCCGGTCTGGTCATGGCCGCACTGGTGGCCGCGCTGATGTCGAGTATCGATTCGACCCTCAACTCCGCCGCAACCCTCGTGACCCTGGACTTCATCAAGCCGTTTCGGCCGCAACTCTCGGCTCGCCAAACCGCCTGGATCGGGCGCGCAGCCGTGTTTGTGTTCATGGTTCTCTCAGCACTCGTGGCGCCGCTGATTGGCGGTTTCGAAGGCCTGTTCCATTACTTGCAGACGGCGCTGGCCTTCCTGGTTCCCCCCGTGGTGGTGATCTTCCTGTGCGGCTTGTTCTGCAAACGCGCCGGCCCGTCAGCCGCGCTGGCCACGCTCATCGGTGGGCATGCCGTGTCGGCGATCTGTTTCGCTGCAACGCTATCCGGTCTGCTGACGCTGCACTTCACTTTGATCGCCGGGTTGATCTTCGGCGTGAGCTTCTGCATCTACTGGCTGGTTTACCGCCACACACCGCATGGCGCACTGAGCGCGGACAGCCCCTACAGCTGGCGACCCGACCTGGCGCAGCCGAGCGTCGGCGGTCCCTGGTGGACGGATTATCGGGTTCAGGCTGTCGCCTTGATGGGTTTGACCCTCTGGATGGTGGTGACCTTCTGGTAACTGCGCGGTCCGCGCATCGTCCGACCACGTGGTATGCGTGCTAGTGTAGTGTCTTCCACACACTTGATGGTTGTGGTTAGGCATCGTGGTTCCTGACAAGGCGCGGTGAGGAGGAATAGCCAGCGCTATTGCGACGATCCGCAACGCCGTCAGGGACCGCGAGGGCCAGCGCAGGTGTTAAGTGTGTGGGGGACACTAGGTCTATGCAGACGAATTCAAGTCCCGCATCACTTCATCGGCGATCTTGTGAACCCTTTGACGCAGCCAGGTGTGGGCGGGGTCATTTGTGCTGCGTTGATGCCAGATCATGTAAATGGTGACCGGCTCACTGTCAGCGGGAAGCGGCGCCATCTGCAGGTCTTTCAATGTGGCAAGCTTCATAAGCGCCATTTCGGTCGAGATCAGAAGGGTTCCTTTGACGAATTTGGGGATCGCGTCAAAATTTGGAACGGAGATCACGGCTTTTCGGATTCTGGATTTGTCGACACCTCGCAACGCACGGAGCGATGTTCCTCCCTCCGGAAACCGGACCGTGAGGTGATCTGCTTCACAATATTCTTCCCAGGTCGCTGGCGCTTTCCGCATGGCCCCATCGAAGAAACACATCATTTTCGCTGACAAGATCGGCTTTTGTACGATATCCGTCGCCTCCGGAGGAAACGGCGTAATGGCAAGATGGCACCGGTCGTCGCGCATCATGTCGGCGGACGGGTGGCCGGACGGGATGAACTCGAACTCGGCTGTCACGCCCTCCGACTGCAAGTCCCGGACAAGCCGTGGGAAAATAAGGTCGCGCTGCATGTCATTGGCGGCGATCACAAATCGCAGGGTCTCCATAGCCGGATCGAAGTCGCGCCGGTACGTCAAACTCTTCATCCCATCCAGAATGGACTGGACGGGCTTACGCAGGGAGAGCGCGACTTCCGTGGGAATCAGCACCTGTCCCGATCGAACGAACAGCGGATCGCCAATGACACGCCTGAGCCTGCCGAGCGAATGGCTCACCGTCGATTGGGTTACACCCAACCTCACCGCGGCGCCCGTCGCGGAGCTTTCTTCGAGAACGACGAGAAAGGTGCGAAGCAACTTGCCGTCGATCGACGCGTAATCGATTTTTTTCATGACCACTATTGATATCGGTCGATAGCCTTGATGTCCATCCCTAGACTAAGCTCGCACCAGATCACCGATGACTGTTGTGGTTTTTACCGTCATTACAAGCCAGCACCCGTGCGGCATCGCGACCGTCAGAGGTTCGATGGGCAGTGTTACACCAAGGGCAGGCGAATACTCAACTATTCCTCCGCTCAGTAGGAAAAAGGCATACCTGATGTTTCAGAGCATGGTGAGATCCATGGCGGCGTTGGCCGTCTTTTTGTCGGTTAGTTTTGCGTCAGCACAAGAAATCCCCAAAACGAAAATGGCGACCGAGATTCCGGAGGGCATCACGACACCCGACAACATTCAGACCCGTGTGGGTGAACTGAATTTCTTCGATGGCGTACCCGACGTCGAGTCGGCGCAAAAGGTCTACAATCTGCTCGACTTTACGCATGCCTACCAAGCTTTTCTGGACGGAACGAAAATCGCGTCCATGGATGGTATTCGCAAAGGCATCCTTGAATTTGGTCCGGCGAATACGACCGCGGTTCTTTTTGAAGGGCTGATGGATTCGAAGGCCCTTTTCCTGACCGCCAACACCACAAGCGTCTACATGTTTTCCTGGCTGGAGATGGGCGATGAACCGATGGTCATTGAAACGCCGCCCAATGTGCTTGGCTTTATCAACGATCACTGGTTTCGCTACGTAATAGACTTCGGCAACCTCGGGCCTGACGAGGGCAAAGGTGGAAAATTCCTGGTTCTTCCTCCGGGTTATGAGGGCGAAGTTCCAGACGGATATCATGTGGCGCGCACCAACACATATGGCAACTGGGTGATCTGGCGTGGCTATCAGAAGGACGGATCAACTGCGGATGCGGTGAGTAACACCAAGGAGAAATTCCGCATCTATCCCCTCTCGCAGGTGGATAACCCGCCGGAGATGACCTTCGTCAACGCCTCCGGTCAGTTCATGAACACGATCCATCGCATGGACGAGAACATCTTCGATGAGATCAACGACGTCGTTCAAGCCGAACCGCTGATGGGCGAGAACCCCGAACTGCTTGGGCATCTTGCAGCGATCGGTATCGTGAAGGGGCAGGCCTTCGAGCCCGACGAGCGTATGCGGGCGATCCTGAAGGCCGCCGCACGCGCCGGCTCAGTCACCGTCAAGACGGTCATCTCGAAACCACGTGATGAGCGGTTTTACTGGTATCCCGGCGAGAGCAACTGGCTGACAGCCTTCCCGGGCAAGGCCTACACCTGGGAACTGGATGGAGTGTCACTGCAGAACATCCGCGCCGCATTTCATTTCTACGCGACCGGCATTACGCCCGCGATGGCTCTGAAGATTGTCGGCAAGGGCTCGCAGTATGCCTTCACCTATCTCGATTCCGACGGTAATCCGCTGGACGGTTCAAAAACATACAAGGTAAACGTGCCGGCCGATGTTCCTGCTAAGGACTTCTGGTCATTCACACTGTACGACAACCAAACACGCTCGATGCTGCAGACCGACGCACAGTTTCCGGCGATCGGTAGCAACGACGAGGACGTTGTTCAGAATGAAGATGGTTCATACGATGTCTACTTTGCGCCCGAGGCACCGGAAGGCAAGGAGAACAACTGGATCCAGACCGTGCCCGGCAAGGGATGGAACACGATCTTCCGCCTTTACGGTCCACTTGAGTCTTGGTTTGATCAGACCTGGCGACCGGGAGAGATAGAGCTGATTGACTATGCGCGGTCTGCCGCGGACCAGGCGCAGCCCGGAGATGGGACGGCGGAGGAGATCTCACTGCGGATCACCGTCGATGGCCGGGTGGCCATCTATGGTGTGCAATTCGAGACCGGCTCAACGGTCATCCTCCCGGGTTCAGAAGGCACGTTGGAAGCGATTGCAGGGATGATGGCAGAATTACCGGGACTCAAAGTCGCTGTTGTTGGCCACACCGACAATGTTGGCGGCTACGAGACCAACTTGGATCTGTCAAGGCGCCGGGCCGATGCAGTTGTTGGAGAGTTGGTCAGTAACTACGGGATTGAAGGCACCCGGCTCTTCGCAGCCGGGGCGAGTTTCCTCGCGCCAGTGGCCAGCAACGAGACTGAGGAGGGCCGCGCCCTCAACCGCAGGGTGGAACTGGTGCGTGCGCCATAACGTTTGTTTGGGGGTAGGGCGCTCAGCGCCCTACCCGTACTTCCGGGCCTTCGCGCCCTTCGTACCGCGTTGCACCTCACTCATTGGCGACTCACCTGTTTGGTTTGGGCCAACTTCGCTCGGTGCGCCTGGTACGAGAGCGCGCAAAGACGCTGGTGCGATCGCAGCAATTGTCCAGACCGTCCCTAACCAACGGCTATAACGAATCGATTGGGCTTAAGCTCAACTGTCGCGGCTAAAGCCACAGCACTTAAACGCCTCTGCAACCCCCCATTTTTGATCGAGCTCAGACGCAGGCTGCGGCCGTTGCCAACATCTGGTTAGGCATGATGCCTCCGCCGGGCTGGGATCGATTTGTCGAAAATCGAACTCCCATCCCGAATGACGGCCAATCTCCTTCGGACCGGCCAGGCAGAGCTTATGCACAGGCGCGGCGGCCTCGCCGGCGGCGCTTATGCCCGATCATCGATTTTGGCCAATTCTTGATGTGCCAACCAAGCTCACTCCCCTAGTCTACCGGCATACGTAACTTGGCACTGTGGTGCGCGGGTGCGCATATCCGGTCAAAACAGATCTAGGGGGAGCGTGTAGTGAGCACATTTCGGGGCGCGATCGCAATGCTGGCATTGCTCTTTTACGTCTTCCCACTGGCTGCGTCAGAAACAAGTAAGTCAGACGATGACTGGCACTTCAGTCTCGCGCCGCTGTTTCTCTGGGGCATGGGGATCGATGGAACCACCACGATTGGACCGAAGACTGCCCCGCTGGATGTTGAGTTCAAGGACGCGCTGGACAATATGGACGCGGTCCTCACCTTTCACGGCGAGGCCCGAAAGAAGGATCTGACCCTGTTCGCTGAGTATCAATACGTCGACCTTTCACCGAAGGCAGAGTTGCCCAATGGCGCCAGTATAGATATCGGCTTCAAGAACACCATGGCGGAACTGGGGGTCACTTATCGGGTCGCTCGGTTTGACAGCACCGACCTGGAGATTCTCGGTGGCGCCCGGTACGTGAAGCAAAAACTGAAGGTGGACCCATCGATCCCGTCCGCACCCAACCTCAGCATCAAGGAGGATTGGTGGGATGCGTTTTTTGGCGGACGCGTAACGACCCGTCTGTCCAAGAATTGGAGCTTTATCGGACGCGCAGACTATGCCAGAGGCGGATCGGACGGGACCTGGAACCTGGTGGGCATGTTCGACTACCGGTTCAAGGACTGGGGCTCGGTGTTCGCTGGCTACAAGTGGATGGATTTTGACTACTCAAGTGGCAGCGGGATCAAGCGCTATGAATACGACGCACGGCAACAAGGCCCGCTGGCCGGATTGAACTTCTACTGGTGACCGTCTCCGGAATCACACAGCGTCTCTGGCGTTGTCGTCGAGCAATCGCAGCACAAGGTGAGGAACTATAGAGAGAAATAGAGAGGGGTCGGACCAAGATAAGCTATTGAATAATCCATGTTTTAGCTGTCTCAATGCCGCATTTTCGGCCTTCGGGCCGCCATTTTACGCCTGAAAAGTCGTTTAATTCGCCGGACACTCTCGTGGACTTTGCATCCCCGCATCCATTTTGGCTCGGAACGGCCAACGCCGCCATCGCCGACGGTCGCGTGCGAAGTTGAGCAGGAAATCCCGTTGATGGTAGCGGTGGGTCATATGCCAAACGCGACCGGGTGCTGAATGATGGTTTGCAGACGGCACTCGGTCTCGTTCCTTGAGATCAGTGTTTTCAGATCGGAAAAGGGGCTCCCAAGCCGCTATCGGAAACCAGTTTGGCCGATATATTCGCTTGTCCAGCGGTTTGGGCTGATCCGACCTCAATGGCGACAATATCCCCTGACTTGACCACACTCGAGGTGTTGCGAAAAAGGGCATTTGTTCGCCAGGCCGGGAAACGCGGCAGATGTGCCTTTGTGGGCGAAACCCCGGAGGGGCCGGGCCTTGTACGAGAGCGCGCAAAGACGCCGGCGCGATCGCAGCAATTGATCAGGCCTTCCCTATGGAGCCTCTGATCTATGCATGGACGCATGCCCCTAAGTGGCGCCACTAAGGCCAACATCGGTGGCCCCGTCAGGGCGATCCGTGACACTACCTTAAAGGTCGAGGCGCACTTTGCCCCGGCATCTTGTCACTGATCGGCATCCAGGTCGGACAGCAAACGGCGATACTCGGGATTGTTGCGCAACAATTCGCCCCCGGCCTCGATCAGCCGGTCCACCTGCTCGTCGCTGAGGTGGAAACTGGTGGGGATCTGATTGAAATACTCAAGCCGCTCGGAGTCATTGATATCTTCGAAGCTGAGCAGGATGAAATAGGGCGTGACGGCGGTTTCCGGCGTAGACATCTCCTGTGCCCATTGGTTGATGTCATTGCGCAGCAGATCGATGGTTGCCGCGTTGTAGCGATGGAGCTGCATGTCGGTCATGGCGCCGACGGTCTGTTTGATCGACGGGGCCTTGTCGCTCAGGTACATTTCTGTATCGGCTTCGGTGGACGCATCAACCACAATCGTCACGAGACGGCGTGGCGGCTGGCGCTGATGCTTCTTCATAAAGGCGGCTCCGCCACCGGACACCTGTGTCATTTCGTAGATGGCACGCAGCCCCAGGTTGTCGGTGATGCCCCCGTCCACGAAGTGGGCATACTTGTGCTTGTCCCGATCAGAATATTTTTCTACACCGTGAACGAGCATGGCTAACTGTGCGTCGCTCTCTGCCCTGGTCTGGGCCACCTTCAGCCAATCCGGCTGCTCTGCGCCGCACTCCGGGTAGTTTTCGACCACCACCGGGTGAAACAACACGGGCACTGCTGAGGACGCCGTCACCGCACGCGACACTGGAAATGACGACAGGTCCGAACAGAGCAGGTTGAAATACTCCTGGACGAAGGAAAAGCGCACTCCGTTGGCCAGATCCGAGGCGTTGATCAGGATCAAGGGCCCGTCCTGTTTGCCCATATCCGCAAAAGTGGCCCCGTTGAATATATGTTTGTCGTAATAGCGCACCGCTTCCTCAGTTCGGCCGGTGGGGCTGAACCAACTCATCGGGTTCAAGACGCGCCGGATCAATCCACCCTCGACATTTTTGCGCAGGAACACCTCCTCGTAATCATCGAAGATCGCGTCTCCGTTCAGGCCGTAATAGGCCGACGTGAAACTACCCCCCGAGACTGAGCTGATGATGTGGATTTCATCGAGCAACCGAATGGTGTCCTGCCCGCTGACTACGGGCGTGTCCCGTAGTTCCTGCAGGACGCCATACGACAGGGCGGCGGCCCGGGTCCCGCCACCGGAGAAAGCCAGCATCAGCGCATTTTCGCTGGTACGCCAATCCTCCATGAACTGTTCGACCAGATAGCCTTGTTCGCCGACCGTTTCCTGCAGGGGTTCATTGTCAATCACGCCGTAGGAGGCACAACCCGATACCAGCAGCACAACGATGCCTGCACTCAACTGCTGCAGCAAGCTCACTTTCACTGACGTCCAATGGTCAAGGCTCAGAGCGAGCGTTGGTAATGGGTTGCGATCGCGCATGGCTGCTTTCCTTTGAAATGGCGGTGCTAGGGAAGGTCTGATGCCTGGATCCGTGACTTCGCCTTGAAACCGGAGCCCAATTCGCCTGCTGCTCTAGAAATATGCCACCCATAGACGCCACATGGTGATGATGCGCGTCACAATAAATTCAAATCGATAGTACTGCGAAGCCGACGGATACCTCTCCGTGGAGACGGGGTAGAACCCTACCGCTCGTAACCTTTTGTAGGTGTGGGATGCCGTGACGTTCTCGCCGAGCATCGACTGCGCGGCTTTGATCCGGACGCCCTCGAGCACCTTCGAAAACGTGGTCTCGCGCTCACCGAGCCTGCGCTGCAGCGTCCGAACGGTGGTGCCGCTGCGTTCCGCGATATCACCAATGCTGACTTGCCCGGTCATCAGCGACGCAATGATCGCAGCTTCGAGTGCCTCTACCGTGTCATCGTCGTTGGCCATAGGAACCCTTCCGATCGAACCGTGCGCTCGAAATAACCATGAGAACCTTAAGGCATCGAGGCACCAGTATCTTGACCTCACATTCCGGGAGGGCCACTGAGTCCCTGATCGGGGACGCCTCCATCGGAGGTGGCTGAGTGGGCTTGGCGATTGCGCTCGTTGACGCTCGAAGATGAACCTAAGGGTCGGATGGGTTCTACCCCGATTTGGTATCCCGGCCCATGAGTTCGTAGCGTTTCAGATGTGGATGGAGGGGGCCAACATAGACAGCGAGGTGCGGTGATCGATGCACTCGCCCCGACGTCGCGCAACCGACGAGGGCAGCTGCGGCCACGCCGACGATCAGGATGGACCGGATGCGTTCCGAAACCGCGTCCAATCAAGAAACGACGAACATCGTATTTCAGCTTTACTCGAGGATACGGTCGCCTCACGAACTTCTGAACAAACTCGTTGTGGCGCGAGAGAACGCGTCGAAATCGACGCCGGCAATCCCGTTGCTGCGTCACCGTTTATGAAGCAGTCTACCTTTGCGCCCCGGAGCTGTCAGTCGACGAGGAAGCTGGCGTGCGGGGAGAATGTTCTCGCAGAGAAGGGCCTCAGCGGGTCGTTGTCGGGGTTGATCAACACGACCAGAGGATGCCCCGGACCCGAGTTGGCGCGAAATGATAAGGACCTTGCGTGCGTTTTCTCCCTGTGCTATGCCACTCGTTCGGGGTCGAGGGCGGCAGAGGGAGTCGCGCGGCCCCTCTGGAACGGGCGCAATGGCCCAAGAGGTTAAATCGTGGCGAATTTCCCCCCACCGCTGACTAAAGGCACGAGTCTGGCGGCATTTGTAAGTACGCTGCGTGAGTCGGGTGCTCCCGTCGAATCCGCGCTGAAACGCGCCAAGCTCCCCCTCTTCTACGAGGAGCGGTTGGATGCGTGGCTGTCATACCGGGCCTTGCGCCAGTTTGTCGCCGACATGGCCGCTAGGGAGGGTCTCGCCGATCTCGGTTCGCGCGCGGCGCAGAAGTCTTCGCAGGCAGGGATTCACCCGCCTCTCCGGGCGGCAATCTACTCTGCCCCCACGTTGTTCAGAGCACTGTGCGCCTTGTCGCGAATGGCACATCTTCAGGTAACAGGTCTCCGTATCTGGGTAGCGTCGTACGGTACCAATCTACGTCTGTGTCACACGCACACCATGGGACCAGACTTTCCGGGCTACGGGCTTAACGAGGCCTATCGGACCTGTCAGTTTGTAGGGATGATTCGTCAGTTCTGCGGGTCGAAATGGCTTCCCGCGCGCGTCATCACGCGACGCGTAGAGACGCGGAAGGGTCTCCAGACGCACGTGATTCCCTACGCGAACGAGGGTGTTCCGGTGCAAACGCACCCGGACTACGGAGCCATCGACATTCCGGCGGATCTGGTGTGGCGACCCAACCTCGCTCCCAAGGCATGTTCTTCGGTTGGTTGCGCGCCGGACCCTGGAACGAGCGTTGCCGCGGTGCTCCGCTCCACACTGTCGCCCTACCTCCTCGATGGTACTCAATGTCTGGCGCAATCCGCCGATGTCATGAATATGTCTCGCAGGGAGCTGCAGAGGGCTCTGGCGAGGGAGAACACCTGTTTTCGAAGAGAGACATCGCTGGCCAGGCTCGAGGGCGCACTTGTCGATCTTCGAGACCCCAAGTTGTCGTTGGTTGAAGTTGCTACGAGGCTGGGGTACTCCGAGCAGTCAGCCTTCAGTCGGGCCTTTCGTTTCTGGATGGGGCTATCCCCAAATGCCTATCGCGCCAGACTGCAAGCGTGCCGGGAGGATCCGGATCTCCTATCTCCGCCAGATTACAGCGGCCGATCTCAATAGTTCCGAACTCGCTCGAGCCGGTTGGTGAGAGCTTGTTGCCTTCCCTGGGTCCAGCCCAGATCTATTCCCACAGTCGCGCCGGAGTCTTTGCGCTCGTAAAGCAAGGTGCGAGCAGCGTGGCTGGCTTATGACGGCCACAGAGTATCCCTGACGATCCAAGATGAGCTGCCGGCCGCAGGGAATGGTCGTGCCTTTTTCAAGAGGCGCCCCTTGCGCTCGAGCGCTTCTTGCCTTGCCCATCGGGAACGCCCCAGGTCCGCCACTGCGTCGTTGCCGCTGCTTGACACAGCCGGGGCTGTGCCTTCGCGTCTGCGCTTTGGATCGGCGCATCCGGGGCGCTCTGCAACGCTACGAACTCATGGGCCGGGATACTAAACCCGACCCTTAGGTTCATCTTCGAGCGTCAACGAGCGCAATCTCCAGGCCCACTCAGCCACTTCCGATGGAGGCGTCCCCGATCAGGGCCTCACTGGCCTTCCCGGAATGTGAGGTCAAGATACTGATGCCTCGATGCCTTAAGGTTCTCATGGATATTTCGAGTGCACGATTCCATCGGAAGGGTTCCTATGGCCAACGACGATGACACGGTAGAGGCACTCGAAGCTGCGATCATTGCGTCGCTGATGACCGGGCAAGTCAGCATTGGTGATATCGCGGAACGCAGCGGCACCACCGTTCGGACGCTGCAGCGCAGGCTCGGTGAGCGCGAGACCACGTTTTCGAAGGTGCTCGAGGGCGTCCGGATCAAAGCCGCGCAATCGATGCTCGGCGAGACGGATATGGCATTGACGGCCATTGCCGAATCGCTCGGCTACTCGAACCTCGGTAATTTCACCCGCGCCTTCTGCCGCCGCTCGGGCTTGACGCCCAGCACTTATCGGGTTCGCGCGAGAAGCGAATGCCGTAAGGACATTGCACGCAAATTCGCTTGCCAATGATTCATCGCTGTAATGGAGAAACGTCCTTGGGTGATATCAGTTTGAAGATGCTTCCTTCGTGGTCGGAGTACGTAGCGTGAAGCTCGGTGCTCTTCTTATGCCATCGCATCCTCCGGAGTGCTCCATACGGGATGGGCAGCGCCGAGACATTGAGGAGTTGCAGCGGCTCGACAGGTTCGGCTTCGAGGAGGCGTGGATCGGAGAGCATTTCACCGCGGCCTGGGAGCCATGCCCGGCCCCTGACCTGTTGATTGCTCAGGCCCTGTTACATACGAAAAACATCCGGCTCGGCCCGCTGGGCCACCTGCTTCCGTTTCACCACCCGGTCGAACTGGCGCACCGGGTCGCCTATCTCGATCACATGGCCGAGGGGCGATATCAAGTCGGCGTGGGAATCGGCGTGCTGCCGACCGACCACGCGCTCTTCGCCCTTGACGTCAGCCACGGCAAGAACCGGCGCATGACGTTCGAAGCGATAGACATGATGACGCGGCTTTGGACCGATGGCGCAAGCGATTTCGCCGGGCGAGTTCTGGTCCATGGGCGAAACGCGCAGCGAGCTGCCCGCCCTGGGGCACCACCTTGTTCCCTATCAGAGGCCGCACCCGCCGGTCGCCATCGCCGGGCTGACAGCTGGATCGGAGAATCACAAGCTGGCCGGGGAGAAAGGCTACATCCCGGTCAGCCTGGGCATCGACCCCGACGCATCGATCACCGCCAGGCACTGGGATGCGGTCGTCGAAGGCGCGGCCCGATCCGGTCGCATTCCCGACCGCAACGAGTGGCGGATCATTCGGGACGTCTACGTAGCGCCGACCGATGCCGAGGCGCGCGACCTTGCCATCGGCGGCATCATGGGCCGCTGTTGGCGCGAGTTCCTGCTGCCGATCTACCTCGGCCTGGGGCTCGGACCGTTCCTGAAGCGTGATCCCTCGATGCCCGACGAGGCGGTCGATCTCGAGTACCTGGCCGACAACCTGTGGTTTGTCGGCTCACCCGAGACCGTTGCCAACCGCATCATGGATCTCCAGGCGCAGACCGGCGGTTTCGGTCACCTGACGATCGTTTCCTACGACGCGACTGACGAGCGCAAGTCGTGGGACCGGAGCTTGGAGTTGCTGATGAACGATGTCCTTCCACGATGTCACGTCGGCGTCCTCCGTTGCCGAACTCAGTGTGGGGGTTGAGTCATGAGCTACGTCGCGCTGGTTACCAACCGCTTCGACGAGGTCACCCGTTTCTACGGTGAGCTCCTCGGCTTTCCCATTGTCGAGCAGTGGGATCGTTCGCACGCCCGGGGCCGGCGGTTCGACACCGGCGGCGTGCGGACTCGAGATCATCGACAACGAGCGGGAACAACACCAATCGAACTCGGCGCAGCCGGCCGACAGGGTTCACATCGTTGTCGAGGTCGAGAATATCGACGAAGCGAGGGAGCGTATCAAAGTCGACGCGCCGCCCAGTCAGAGCACCACTTGGGGGGCGAGTCTCTTTCGTGTCCGCGACCCGGACGGTATACCCGTTACTTTCCTGCAGTGGATCGAGACCAACGGAGACCGGTCATGAAGAGACTCATCGTCGGGATTTCCGGCGCCAGTGGAGTCATCTACGGCATCCGGCTGCTGGAGGTACTAAAAGCATGGGCGGGGTGGAGACGCATCTGGTGATGAGTCGCTACGCCAGATTGAATATCGAGATCGAAACCACCCATACCCCCCAGGCGGTGGAAGCGTTGGCCGACGTGGTGCACAACTTCGGCAATCAGGCGGCGTCGATCTCCAGTGGTTCGTTCAAGACCGACGGCATGGTGATCGCCCCCTGTTCCATGAAGACCCTGTCGGGCATTGCCAACTCTTCATCCGACAGCCTGCTGGTTCGGGCAGCGGACGTGGTGCTGAAAGAGCAGCGCCGGCTGGTGCTGATGCCACGCGAGGCGCCGCTGCATGTCGGGCATTGCAAGCTGCTCTACGAAGCCGCGCAGCTCGGTGCCGTGATCGCACCGCCGATGCCGGCTTTCTACAGCCATCCGCAGACCATCGATGATCTCATCAACCACAGTGTCGGACGGGTCCTCGATCTGTTCGACCTGGACGCCGGAATCCTCAAACGCTGGGAAGGCCCAACCAGCGGGTCCGATCAACCAACGAAGAATGCAGAACCGGATGAATCCACAACACCCTACAGGATGATCGGCACCACGTGATCAACCATGATTCGAAGACAGGAGCTGAGCATGACGATCGAAATTGACCGCGCCAGCATTCCGCGCAGCTACCGAGACTATCTCAAGAAGATGTTGGAGATGGGCGAGTTCTTCGAGATCGACGATGAAGTCGACTGGAACCTCGAGATGGGCGCCATCTGCATTCGTGCAGGCGAGATCGGCGCCCCCTCGCCAATCTTCAACAAGGTGAAGGGCAGCCCGGAGGGATTCCGTGCCGCCGAGGTCGGCTACCAGTGGAGCAGCACGCCGGGCCGGGAATGGGCGAAGGTCGCCGTGCAGCTCGGCTTCCCGCCCGAAGCCGGCATCATGGAGATGCAGCACGCCTACAACGAGATCATGGAAAACGGCACGGTGCACCCGCCGAAGGTCGTCACCAACGAGGAAGCCCCCTGCAAGGAGAACATCTGGACGGGCGACGAGGTCGACCTCACCAAGCTCCCGGCCCCGCTCGCCCAAACCGGTGGCGGCGGCCGCCACCTCCAGACCGCCGGCATGTACGCCGTGATGACACCGGACGGCAAGTGGACCAACTGGTCGACCGCCCGCGCGATGATCGCCAACCCGCCGGCCGACAGCAAGAACACCATGGTCGGATCCTGGCTGCCCTGGCAGCACAACGGCATGATCCTGCGCATGTGGGCCAAGGAGGGTAAGGACTGTCCCTTCGCGCTGATCTTCGGCGCCCAGCCGGCCGTCAACATGAACATGGGCACCCGGCAGGACGACTGGGTCAACGAGTACGACGCCTCCAGTAAGCTGCTCGATGCCCCGATCGAGATGGTGAAATGCGAGACCAGCGACATCCTGGTGCCGGCGGACGCGGAGTTGATCATCGAGGGCACCGTCTCGGCGACGGAATCCCTCCCCGAAGGCCCCTTCGGTGAGTATCCCGGCTACATGTTCACGGAACACAAGCACGTCATGGGCATGCCGCGGATGGACATCACGTGCATGACCTTCCGCAGCAAACCCATCGTCCCGATCGCCATCCCGAGCGTACCGCCGGACAGCACCCACGTCTCGATCTCCTTCTTCACCAGCGCGGACACCATCGCCTACCTGCAGCGGGAAGGCTTCCCGGTGATCGACGGCCTCATCACCTTCGAGTCGGCCATGCACTGGTTTGTCATCCGGGTGAAGAACGACTGGCACGAGATCACTGGCTGGCGGCTCGAGGAGTTCATGAACAAGCTCGGCGAGGCCATCTGGGGCACCCACTTCGGAGGCTCGATGACCAAGATCCTGGTCGTGGGCGAGGACATCGACCCGATGGACCCGCTGGCCGTGACCTGGGCCTTTGCCAGCCGCAATCACCCGAAGTTTGGCGCCTTCTACTTCCCGCACCTCATGTCGGCGGGCATGGGGCCGGAGTCTTACCACGCAATGTCCGATTTCAACGCGCTCATGAGTAACGACCCCGACATGGCCAAGGGCAATTCTCTCGTCATCTACAGCTGCATCGGCATTGAGGAGCACACCGGCTTGGCTAAACCGACCCAGCTTACCTTCGAGCGGTGCTATCCAGACCGCATCAAGGACAAGGTCCGCGCCAACTGGAAGAAGTGGGGACTGCCGGAGCCCAACGATCCGAACCGGGTCCCGGCCTGGAAGTACTTCGAGACCACGGGCAAGGGCGAAACCGGAAGGAGAGGCTAGGAGTCTGCGCCGCAGACCGTTCCCTTTCTACCGCGCAGACTCCTAGTGGGCCATGCGGGAAGTTCGGTACCCCATAGCCAGTCCACTAGGCCGCTCCCTTATAGCAAGGAAAATGAGAGACTCAAGATGACAGTAAAAATCGACTACGACAGCATCCCCCGCAGCTATCGGGAATATCTGGAACTGATGGTGAAGGAGGGCGAGTACCTCGCCATCGACGACGAGGTCGACTGGGACCTGGAGATGGGCGCGATCTGCCGCTATGCGGACGAGACGATGTCGCCGTCGCCGATCTTCAACAAGGTCAAGGACAGCCCCGGATTCCGCGCCGCCGAATGGGGCTTCACCAAGAGCGGCACGCTCGGCCGGCCATGGTGCCGGGTGGCGTCCAACGTGGGCGCGCCTCTCGATGCCACGCTGATGGAAATCACGGAAGCCTACATGCACTCCGTGGAAAATAACCCGGTGCACCCGCCGAAAATCGTCGATGCCAAGGATGCGCCCTGCAAGGAGAACAAGTGGGTCGGGGACGAGATCGACCTGTTCAAGCTCCCCGTGCCGCTCCAGCACCAGGGTGACGCCGAACGGATGCTGCAGTCCGCCGGTGTAAACACCTGCCAGACCCCCGATGGAAAGTGGACCAACTGGTCCATCAACCGCTCCGCTGTGATTGACAAGAACACGATGGCGGGCTTCTGGATCCCGACGACCCAGCACAACGGCATGATCTGGAAGCAGTGGCAGGAAAAGGGCGAGGATATGCCCTTCGCCATCGCCTTCGGCGTGCCGCCGGTTTGTGCCTGGCAGAGCGCAAGCCGCGTGCCCGACTACGTCGACGAGTACGATGTCGCCAGCCAGATGCTCAACGCGCCCATCGAGATGGTCAAGTGCGAGACCAACGACCTGCTCGTTCCCGCTACGGCCGAAATCGTCATCGAGGGCTTCGTCTCGGTTTCGGAGACGCTCATGGAGGGGCCATACGGCGAACACGCTGGCTATCACTTCGAAGGCAAGAGACTCCCGAAGCCGCGGCAGGACATCACCTGTGTGACGTACAGGAACAACGCGATTCTTCCGACCGCTGTCCCCGCTGTGACGCCCAACAGCACGGTGATCGGCATCGCTGTCTGCAACACTGTCGATGTGGTGCTCAGCCTCAAGAAGGAGGGCTTTCCGATCATCGACGGTCTCGCGACCATCGAGTCCTCGGGCAGCTGGTTTGTGCTCCGGGTGAAGGGCGACTGGCACGAACGCACCGGCTGGAGCCTCGACGAGTTCATGAACAAGCTCGGCAAACACATCTGGTGGAATCACATCGGCGGCTGCTTCACCAAGGTCCTGGTGGTGGGCGAGGACATCGATCCCGAAGACCCGCTGGCCGTGACCTACGCCTTCGCCGGCCGCAACCACCCGAGGAAGGGAGTCTGGTACTTTGACGATTCCCCATACTACGGCGTCGGGACGGAGGCCTACCATGCCAAGGGAGACTACCTCGGTCGGGTTGGCGTCGAGGGACAGGAGATTGAAAGCGACTCGGGAATAGCTATCTACAGCTGCATCGGTCTCGAAGAGCATGTTGGTAAACCCAAGCCCGGGATTCTGACCTTCCGGCGGGCCTGGCCGAAGGCCGTTCAGGACAAGGTGCTCGCCAACTGGGACAAGTGGGGCTTCCGCACCCCCGACCCGGTATTGCAGAAGCATGCCTCGCAGAGCACGCCGTGGGTGTACTTCACCAAGAGCGGTAAAGGCGAAGCCGGACGGGGACACAATGAGTAACCCTGATTCCGGGCCTGGATCAAGGTCGGTATAGGAAAACCGGACAGCTACGTTTGGTCGTTTAACCCGGCGTACCTGTCCATCGCTCCTGACTCGTGAAGCCAGGCAAATGACTACAACGGCCTCGTGTAAACATGTCGTCCATATGAAAAGCAAATACTTGCTTGGGAGATCGGTGACCCTGGCATGGCTCATGGTAGCAATCGGCGTATTCACCCCCGTCGTATCGACCGCGGCGGAAGCCGCCGCGAATCGCACAACGAACGATGACTGGCAATTCAAGGCCCAGGTTTATGGCTGGCTTCCGACGATCGAGGGCACGCTGCCTACGAACGATGACATAGAACTCACGATCGACGAGATTTTCGACTACCTGGATCTCACGTTCATGGGAGTGTTCCAGGCGCGCAAGGGCAACTGGGCCGTCGTTTCCGACGTTACTTATTTGAAACTCTCGGGCGACGACGCCGGAAACACGACCATACCGGTTGGCCCTTTGGATGTTCCGACCCGGGTCGACTTCGGGGCCGATATGAAGACCTGGATCGTGAATCTCGCCGGAGCCTACAGAGTTCTCCAGGCAGACAATTACGATGTGCAGGTCCTGGCGGGGGCACGCTACCTGTCATTGGACGTGGAAACAAAGCTGGACACGAGTCTGATCCTCGGAGCGAAAGCCGTTGACGGAAGCGACGGCGTGTGGGACGCGGTCGTTGGCGTCAGGGGTCTGGCGGACCTCAGCGACAAGTGGTGGCTGACCTATCGCTTCGATATCGGCGCCGGGGGCTCCGATCTGACCTGGAACGCCTCCGCGCAGTTTGGCCGCAGGTACAACTGGGGGAGCCTGGCCGCGGGATATCGTTATCTGCACTACGACTTCGACTCAGACTTCAAGCTGATGAAGGACCTTGATGTCTACGGCCCGGTGATCGGTGCTGTCTGGGAGTTCTGATGCAAAGGACTGTTCGCGGCGCCGCTTCCCATTCGAACCGGAAAAGGAACGTTTCGCCACGCTGTTTCACGTGTTCAATCAATCCAGGAGGCAAGAATGAAAGCATGTTTTCAGAGCGTAGGGCTACTGACGCTGTTAGTCGGGTCAGCAGGGGCGTTCGCGGATACGTTCGACGGTCAATCGCCGCTGCTCTGCGCAGCGACTCAGACCGTCAGCTGTGATTCTGTCGTTGACTGTGTCAAGGGTCCGGCAGATGCAGTCAATCTCCCGGTCTTCCTCAAGTTTGATGCGGAAAAGAAAGAGGTCATCACGGCCAAGGAGAGCGACGAGCCGCGCACATCCAAGATACTGCAAGTCGATAACCAAGAGAGCGCCCTGGTGTTCGTTGGCATCGACCCGGCCGGGGCCTGGGGTGCATCCATAGACAAGGCAACCGGCGATATGATCTTGAGTATTGCGGTTGACGGGACGGGCTATCTCGTCTTTGGCTCTTGCATCGAGCGTTGAGCGATGCCCAGGCCAGGTGCGTGTGCGGAATATCGATTAAGAGAGGATTGACCATGAAACCGAGAGTCCTGCTTATTGGCATCATTGCCACGGTGACGTTCGGCAGCGTTTCGGCCCAGGATCGAAACATTGGGGGTGACACGTTGCAAGGTGCGGCCAAGGGTGCTGTTATCGGCGGCATCGCCGGAGACGCGGGCGCGGGCGCGGCGGCCGGTGCCGTCGGCGGCGCGCTGTTCGGTGGCGTGACGCAAGAGCCGGGCAAAGGCACCACCGCTGGCGAGGATCTTGTAACAGGTGCGGCAAAAGGTGCCGTTATCGGCGCCGTTGCCGGTGATGCAGGCAAGGGCGCCGCGGCGGGTGCCGCGGGCAGCGTCCTGTTTGGCGGGATGCGGCGGAATTGATCGGGCGATAATCGCGCGGGCTCACGCGGCGAGACCGCCAGATGAAGAATCGAGCCAGTCACCAATCGCACAGGGGATCACCATGTATATTGAACTGGCCGTTCTGGCTCTGTTTATTTTTTGCTATAGCCTGATCGCCGGTCGAGTCGAACGTGCTGCAGCATCCGGACCGATCGTATTCGTCGCAGCTGGCTTCTTGATGGGCCCCCTGGGGCTCGCCTGGTTCGATGGTGATGTCGCGAACACCGAAATGCGGGTGCTTGCAGATCTTACCCTCGCAATAATACTGTTCATTGATGCAGCCAATGCCAACTTTGGGGTTCTTAAACAACAGTTCCGCATACCCTCTCGAATGCTACTTTTCGGTTTGCCCGGCGTTATTTTTCTCGGGACCGTGACTGCTGCGCTCATATTTGGAAACCTGTCCCTGTTTGAAGCGGCGATCCTGGGGACAATGCTTGCCGCAACCGACGCGGCACTTGGCAAAGGGGTTATTACCAACAAGGCGGTACCCACGCAGATTCGGGAGGGGTTGAACATTGAGAGCGGGCTGAACGATGGATTATGTGTCCCCATCCTGCTTGTTTTTATTGCCCTGGCGGTCGGCAGCAGCGGCGAGGGTGGCGGCAGCATACTTGCCCTGAAACTTGTCGCCCAGGAACTCGGGATCGGCCTTGTTGTTGGCCTGGGTCTCACCGCTTTTGGCACCTGGGCATTTAGGTGGTGCGAAGATAGGGGTTGGGTGACGGATGTATGGAAACAGGTCACCGTTGTGGCGCTTGCTGTTGCCTGCTTTTCGGTTGCACAAAGCCTACACGGCAGTGGGTACATCGCCGCGTTCACCGGTGGCCTGCTTTTCGGCTTTAAGGCGAAGGAAGCCACCCACAGGCTGGTGTTAGCTTCCGAGGGAACCGGGGAAACACTGGCTCTGACGACCTGGTTTGTTTTTGGCGCTGCCGTCATCGGCCAATCCTTCCAGCACTTTACCTGGGAAATGCTGGTGTATGCGCTTCTGAGCCTTACGGTAATCCGTATGTTTCCGATCTTTCTGTCGCTGTCAGGCACGGGTGAAAGTACCGCGTCGAAACTATTTCTTGGCTGGTTCGGGCCACGGGGACTGGCAAGCATTGTCTTTGCCATCATTGTCTTGAACGAGGATTTACCCGGAGGTCAATTTATTGCGATGGTCGTGGTATTGACGGTATTTTTCAGTCTCGTCGCCCACGGTGTTTCTGCTAACCCGCTTGCCAAACGTCTGGGGCAAAGAGAGGGTAATCAATCTGTCTGATATAAAATGTGCCAGTCTCATAGGGAGGGGTCAGCATAGAGAGGAGAGCATAGAGAGGAGAGCATAGAGAGAGAGCATAGAGAGGAGAGCATAGAGAGGGGTCGGACCAAGAGAAGCTATTGAATAACCGATGTTTTAGCTGTCTCAATGCCGCATTTTCGGCCTTAGGGCGGCCATTTTACGCCTGAAAAGTCGTTTAAGTCGCCGGACACTCCCGTGGATTTTGCATCCCCGCATCCACTTTGGCTCGGAACGGCCAACGCCGCCATCGCCGACGGTCGCGTGCGAAGTTGAGCAGGAAATCCCGTTGATGGTAGCGGTGGGTCAGTTGAAAACGCCACTGCATTCGCTTTGGATCTTCCTCTCGTTCCTGGTCATCGCCTTCGCTGCGGAAGCCCTGCTCCAGCGCTACAGAGGCAGGAGGATCCGGGCTCAAGAACACTGGGATGCGCCCGCCTCGCGGTGAACAGATAGCTGTAACCTTGAAAAGGCGAGACCCCGCTCAGTCCAGGGAGCCTCTGATCCATTCGTGAACGTGCATCTTGGGACTGAAATGCGCAGCTTCATCGTTGCAGATCCTCGCAATAGAACAACTATTACCCGCAATCTGCCCCGCGGTCCGCCCCTTGAATCTGCACATTTCACCCTCCAATCTGCTTCGTCCAGAATGAATCAGAGCCTCCCTAGAGGCTGCTGTGGGGCCGCAGCCATCAACCGTACTGCGGTCTCCGAAAAGCGCCTGTCGCTGACCCCAAACGGCAACGTCCGCTACCGGTTGCGGACGCCCCGTCGCTCGATTGTCCTCTGTGAGGAGGAAAATTCTCAACGGCCCTGCCTCGCCAGGTCCCCGCAGGCCGACCCACAGCCTGGTCCAATGCGCGCAGAACATTTTGCTTTGTGCCGAGGGCGGGCCCAATTCGACCATCGCCAAACGCATGGGTCTGAGCAACCTCACGGTCGGTAAGTGTCGCAAGCGCTGCCGCGAAAACGGTATCGATGGATTGCCTGATGAGCTTCGTTCCGGGCGACCCAGGGCACGTGAGGATGAGCAGGTCGCCGAAGTCACCAACACCGCGCCACAGACTCAGCCTTACGACAGCTCCCACCGGAGCGTGTGCACTATGGCAGCATAGACTGGCGTGTCCAAAAGCACAGTCCAGCGCTGGTTTGACCGGTTCGATGTCCACCTCATCATCGACAACTACGCCACCCACAAGCACTCCATGATCAAGGACTGGCTCGCCAGACGTCCGCGCTACCACATCCGCTACACGCCAATGTCGGCCATACGGTCAGCTGTCTCTGCCTAAACCGGATTGATCACCGCCGGCTCGGATACTGCGCCGGTTTTCTCTGCGCGTCGCAGAGCTGCCGTTTTCCAGATCAGAAACGTCGCCGGAATCACCAGCAGCGTCAAGAGCAGCGCGCTGACCATACCGCCCATCATCGGCGCCGCGATACGGCGCATCACCTCGGAACCTGTCCCGGTACCGACCATGATCGGCCACAGCCCGGCGATAATCGTCGCCGCGGTCATGAGGATCGGTCGGATACGCAGCAGCGCGCCTTCAACGACCGCCTCGCGAACATCGTTCACGGTGAGCCGGCGCTGTTCCTTAGCTGCGATCGCCTGACGATGCGCTAGGGAGAGGTTGAGATAAACGATCATCAAGATGCCGATCTCTACTGCAACCCCAGCCAGCGCGATAAACCCGACACCGACCGCTACCGACATGTTGAATCCGAACCAGTAAAGCAACCACAGGCCACCGACCAGCGCCAACGGCAGCGTGCCCATGATGATCGATACCTCCACGAAATTACGGAAGTTCAGGTACAGCAACACCACGATGATCGCCAGTGTCACCGGTACCACCAGGGTAAGGCGCGCCTTGGCCCGTTCCATGTACTCGTACTGACCCGACCAGCCGATCGAATACCCGGCCGGAAGGTCGACTCCCTCAGCGACTATCCTCTTCGCCTCGTCCACGTATGATCCCAAATCGCGGCCGGTGATATCGACATAGATCCAGCCGTTGAGACGGGCGTTTTCAGTGCGGATCATAGCGGGCCCATCGTTGATCTTGATATCCGCAACTTTGCTCAGCGGTATCTGCGCGCCGCTTGGCGTGACGATGGGTAGCTTGCGCAGGTTCTCCACCGAATCGCGGATATTTTGCGGGTAGCGCAGATTCACCGGATAGCGCTCCGCGCCTTCTACGCTCTGGGTTACCTGCATGCCGCCGATGGCGGTGCGCACGATCTCTTGAACGTCGCGAATGTTGAGCCCGTAACGCGCCGCCGCCAACCGGTCGATATCCACATCGACAAAGCGCCCGCCGGTAACGCGCTCGGCATAGATCGAGGCGGTACCCGATATGTCTTTCATCACCCGCTCGATGTCCTTACCGATCTCGGAAATCACGTCGAGGTCGGGACCGGCGACCTTGATGCCGACCGGTGTCTTGATCCCGGTGGCCAGCATGTCGATACGATTTTTGATCGGCATAATCCAGGTGTTGGTCAGGCTGGGCACCTGCACCAGACGGTCGAGTTCCGCTTTGAGCGTTTCCATGGTAACGCCCGGGCGCCACTCTTCCCGGGGTTTAAGCTGTATCGTCGTCTCGATCATGGTCAGTGGCGCCGGATCGGTAGCAGTTTCGGCGCGGCCCGCTTTGCCGTACACCGTTTCGACTTCCGGTATGGTTCTGATCAGCCGATTGGTTTGCTGCAAAATCTCCTGCATCTTGCCGACCGACACCGCCGGAAAAGCACTCGGCATGTACAGCAGGTCGCCCTCGTTGAGTTCCGGCATGAATTCGCCGCCCAGCCGCTGCATCGGGATCACACCGCTCGCGGCGATCAGTAGCGCCACCAGCAGCAAGGTTTTCGGAAACCGCAATGCAAGGCCGAGAAACGGCCGATAGATCGCGATCAGCAAGCGGTTGAGCGGGTTTTTGTGCTCGGGGAGGATCTTGCCGCGAATGAAATAACCCATCAACACAGGCACCAGCGTAATCGCCAGCGCCGCCGCCATGGCCATGGCGTAGGTCTTGGTGTACGCCAGAGGCTGAAACATCTTGCCTTCTTGTGCTTCCAGCGTGAACACCGGCAGAAAGCTCAGAGTGATAATGAGCAACGCGAAAAACAGCGACGGGCCAACCTCAACCGAGGCGCGGGTGACGATTTGCCAGCGATTTTCCGGCGTCAGCGGTTCGCGCTCGATATGTTTGTGCATGTTTTCTATCATCACGATGGTCGCATCTACCATCGCGCCGATAGCGATCGCGATGCCGCCAAGCGACATGATATTGGCGTTGATACCCTGCTGCGACATGATGATGAAGGCCGCCAGAATACCGATCGGCAAGCTGATCAATATGACCAGCGCCGAGCGCAGGTGAAATAAAAACAGGGCGCAAACCAGCACCACGACAACGAACTCCTCGATCAGCTTTTCGCTCAGCGTGCGCACCGCGCGTCCAATCAGGCCGGAACGGTCATAGGTCTCGACAATTTCGACGCCCTCGGGCAGGCCCTTTTTCAATGATTCCAGTTTTGTTTTGACCGCGGCGATGGTAGCCATCGCGTTTTCGCCCGAACGCATGATGATCACGCCACCGACGGCCTCACCCTCGCCGTTCAGCTCACCGATGCCGCGTCGCAACTGTGGCCCGATTCTGATCTCGGCGACGTCGCGCAGCAAAATGGGCGTGCCATTCTCGGTCACCCCGAGCGGAATGACGCTCAAGTCCTGTTTGCCGGTGATATAACCGCTGGCGCGCACCATGTATTCAGCTTCGCCCATCTCGATCACCGAGCCGCCGACTTCCTGGTTGCCTGCCTGAATCGCCTCACGAACTTTCATCAGTGGCAGTCCGTAGGCGCGCAGTCGATCGGGGTCGACTACCACTTGATACTGCTTGACCATCCCGCCGATTGCGGCAACCTCGGATACGCCGGGGACGGTTTGCAGTTCATATTTCAAGAACCAGTCTTGCAGGCTACGCAGCTGCGCGATGTCGTGCCGGCCGCTACGATCGATCAGTGCATACTGATAGATCCAGCCGACACCGGTGGCATCCGGGCCCAGCGCCGAGCGTGCCGCTTCCGGCAGCTGGCTGGCCACCTGGCTCAGGTATTCCAACACCCGGGATCGTGCCCAGTACAGGTCGGTCCCGTCTTTGAAGATCACGTAGACGTACGAATCGCCGAAAAAAGAATAGCCACGGACGGTCACCGCGCCCGGCACCGCCAGCATGGCCGTGGTCAGCGGGTAAGTCACCTGGTCCTCGACCACTTGCGGCGCCTGACCGGGGTAGCCGGTCTTGATGATCACCTGCACGTCGGACAGATCGGGAATCGCATCCAACGGCGTCATTTTTACCGAATACACGCCCCAACCCACCAGCATCATGGAGAGCATGATCACCAGAAAACGGTTGTTGACCGACCAGCGAATGATGGCGGCAAGCATATGAGAATCTCCCTGCGGCGCGCGCTCTAGCGGCGCCTGCGATCAGTCGCGAGCACCGAACGCAAAAGCCTGCGGTAGGGTGCTTATGACGGGTTATCTGCGATCGGCGGATTTATCGGCCGCCGCATGTTTGGCGATACGCTCGATCGCGTACATGCCGTCATTGTCCTTGGCCAGCCCGAAGGTCACTTGATCGCCCTCGGCAAGACCCTCCAAGGTGACACCGTTTAGGGTTTTGAAGTCCATGGTCATCTCGGGCCAACCCAGCGCCGCGATCGGCGCGTGGGTGATATTGAGCGGCTCCAGGCTGTTAATCACCCCTTCGCCATTTGCGATGCTGGCTGCCTCGGTGGATGTTTCAGCAGCTGTTTCAGGTTCCGTCATACGCTGAAAGCTTGCCGTCAAGCTGCTCTCCGAATCGATCAAAAACTGGCCCGAAGTCACGACCCGCTGGTTCTCTTCCAAGCCTTCCAGTATCTCTACATAGTTCCCGCTCTCGATGCCGGTTTTGACCTCGATCGGCAGAAACCGGCCATTGTCCAGCGCCGCGACGATACGTTCGGAGTTGCCGGTACGAATCAGCGCCTCACGCGGTGCCGCCAGCACACCCGTGCGCGGTTCGGCGAATATCTCCACGTCGACATACATATTCGGTTTGAGCTGCTCGTCCGGGTTATCGAAACGCAGCCGAACCCGCAGAGCGCGCGTTTTCGGATCGATCATGGGATATACATAGTCGACCACCCCTGACCATATCTTGTCCTTGTCATAAGACAGTCGCATCTGCGCTTGCTGGCCGTCGCGGACCCACGGGGACTGGTTTTCGAATACATCCACCATCACCCAGACCGACGACAGATCGGCGATCGTCGCCACCGTCGTCGATGGCTGCACGTACATGCCCTCGGCGACCTTAATCTCGGTCACCACACCGTCCTGCGAGGCATTGATATCGATCAGCTCGAACGGTTTGTCGCGCTTGGCCAATGCAGCGATCTGCTGGTCAGCCATGCCCAGCGCTCTCAGATTGTTGCGCGCTGATTTGAGCGTAACCTGGCCGCCGGTGGCGGCGAGCTGATACTCGGCCTGGGCGTTTTGCACCGAGCGGGAATACAGTCGAAACAGCAGGTCGCCCTGCTTGACACGCTGGCCCATGTACTTGACGCGCAGCTCATCAATCCAGCCGTCGGTGCGTAAATGCACGTGGGAGACCTTATCCTCGTCGTAGCTGACATAGCCGACCGTCTCTATGCGCCGCTGCAGGTCGCGCCGCTCCACCTTGGCCGTGCGGATACCGATGTTGTTGACGACTGTAGGTGAAATCTCGATACCGGGCTCATCCTGCTGGCCCGGTTCTGTACCCTCGTAGACCGGGATCAAATCCATACCCATCGGGGATTTGCCCGGCCCGTCGCGCCGATAGTTCGCATCCATCGGCGCGACCCAGTAGGCAATCTTTTTCTTACCTTCCTCGCTTGCGACGCCACCCTCGCCGCCGCCGAATCGGATGCTTGGGAAACTGAACCCGAACTGGTTGGCGGCCAGGCCAGCCGTCCCCCCGAGAGCCAGCCCCATGATCAAACCCAGAATCACTTTTCCGCTCATCCTTCATACCTCCGTTTCGCCGTCTTGCAGATAGCCGCAGGGGGGCGGCGGCCGTTGATCCTGGCCGCCGCCCGATTGCTACTGCGCAGCGCGGACGCCGCCCACCTGGTAGATCCCGTCGTTACCCTTGATCAGTTCCAATTCAACCGGGGTTTCCGTGGGGATTGCGCCGACGTCAACGTCCGGGGCGACCGCCAGATCCATCGTCATCGGGGGCCATCCGAGTTCGGGAATCATCTCGTGGCTAACGTTAATTTTGTCGGCTGTTACCGAGTGGACCACGGCGTTGACCTTGATGCCTTGGGCATCATCGGCCGCCAGCGCCAGTGAAGCGACGACCAGCAAAACGATAAACAGAGCGGCACGTGAAAACATGGAATCAATCTCCTCATGAAAAAACCCAACAATGAACACCCGTCGAAAGCCCGCCATGGGGCCTCCGTCTACGGATTGGTATGTTAGGGAGCCTCTTTATTCGTGAACGTGCATCTTGGGACTGAAATGCACAGCTTCATCGTTGCAAATCTTGGTAATAGAACAACTATTGCCCGCGATCTGCGCCTTGAATCTGCACATTTCACCCACCAGTTTGCTTCGTCCAGAATAAAGCAGAGGCTCCTAAGGGATCAGTGTCGTGGAGGAGGAGGATCAATCGAAACGTAGAGACCGGTGGCCGAGTCGTCGACGGGCCACCCATAGCGGCAATCTGATGATGGAAAGGTTAATCCGGCGGTAAAACCGACAGCGCTGGACAGCATGGAACAGAAAAATCCCGCGACGCAGCTCGTCTGCACACTACAAGCGTGATCATTGGGACAGCGGTGTTCATCGGGACAGGGCGCTTCAGCCGCGGTCGCCGCATGGTGTGCGGCCATCGCCATGGGCGCACCAGCCTCCGATGCGTCGGACGACATCGACGGGCCGGGCACGAACGCGCCGGCTGTGTTCAGCACGAGATAAATCAACGCGATGGTAATGACCACTGCTGACTTAAACCGTTGTCTGAACAAATACCTTCCCTCTAGTGTCGATCGTTGGACAGTCTGCACCGGTGGAGTCTGAATGCATAGGCAGCCGATCCGCAACAAAGTTGCGTTCCCAAGAAAATCTTTGGTTGCCACCCCCTCTGCTCCACAGAGGGCCGGCGGTAGTCAAACGCGCGGCGAACTGGCCTTTGGTTCATTCGTCATAAGATCCAACCGTGAAAGCCGCTGCAATCCAGGGCTCTGCTGGCACTCGCCCCGTGAGCGCTGGTTGAATGTTTTCTCGCCCCGCAGAAGGTGTGCGGTGTCGGTCATGCTGGCGTTTTTCGGGTGGCATAGCGAGCGAATAGAGGTGTTCCCCATACCGTAGACAGCATCGATGCCAGCGTGAGTAGAGCGCGATTTCGTTGGTATATACCTTCGATCGACCCTGATTTCACATGGCCGATGGAAGATGTTGCACCCGACAGCATGAGCACTTACTCAACCGGACCGGTGTTGTCGTGTAGCAAATAGGACGCGATGGCCTCCAGGTCCGAATCAGACATCCAGGAGGTGCTGTCCCGTATGACCTCGCCCATGGAGCCGCCCAGCGTGTCGCCATCGGGTTTGAGGCCGGTTCTCAAAGCGAAGGCAATATCCCGATGCGTCCACCCTGCGGATTGCAGGTCGGATGATCGAATACTCGGTGAATTGTGTCCCCCCGGCAAATCGTGCGCGCCGAGGAAGCGTTGTTCGTGATCCCGCGCACCAAAGAGGTTGCGTGGGGTGTGGCAGGCACCGCAGTGGGCGGGTCCGGTCACGATGAATCGACCCCTGTTCCACATATCGCTCTCGCTGGGGTCGGGCACGAACCGGTCAGCCTCGAAGTACAGGACCCTCCACAACTTTATGCCGGCGCGTTGATTAAAAGGCCAGGAGAGCTGGTGGACAGTCGAAGGCTCGGCGACCGGGGGCACTGTCCATAGAGCGGCCCAGAGATCGGCTACATCCTGGTCGTTCAGCTTGGCGTAGAACGCAAACGGGAAAGCCGGGTAGTAAGGCTCACCGTCGGGGGAAACTCCGTGTCGCAGCGCCCGGTCGAAATCCTCGAGCGTCCACAATCCGATACCATGGCGCTCGTCCGGCGTGATATTCGGCGCATAAAAGGTGCCAAACGGCGTTTCCAGGGGCGGGCCGCCCGCGAGCGCGGCTGCGCCGTCTTCGATGGTGGTATGACAGCCGATGCACCCCGACATGCGCGCCAGGTAGGCGCCCCGGTCCGGGTTGCCTTCGAGGTCCGCAGATATACTCGTGTCGGGATCGAGCGGCCACGTCTTAATCGCAGCACCGGCGGCGGCCACGACCAAAATCAACACGGCGATCGCTGTAATCCTGCGCACGCCGGACGTTACTCTTCGACCCGGAATTGGGTATGGCATTCGTTGCAGGTATCCGCAAGATGCATGAACGCGGCCTGCGGCGGCATTTGTGCCAGATGCTCCGGATCGGGCCCGACACCGCGGCGACCGCCCATCATCATACTTTGGCTGCCTCCCATCATTGAGCCTCGAGCTTGTCCCATCATCATGTCCTGAGTCCCTCCCATCATCCCGCCCTGGCCCATCCCATATTCGCTGGATTGACTCGCATCACCAGGACCACCGGGATTCCCGGCCGCCTTTGCCAAAGCGTCGCTATAGTCGGTCGCTTGCGCAGCCAGACTTTCGAATTGTTCCCAGTTCTTCCAGATCTCGGGCAGAGCCTCGCTGGGTTTATCGAGGCTGTTCTCCGGAAAAAGGCGAGTGATTTTCTCGCCTGCTCGACGGTGGATTTCGAGCGCTGCCGACCTTACAGATTCGGCATCGTAGGGCACTTCGCCCTTGAACATGTCGGCAAGAATTTCCATGGCGTCACCCATGCTTTCCATCAGTTCCATTCTTTCCTTTACGACTCCGGTCGCATTTCCGTGAGCCAGGGCCAGGCTCGCCGCTGAGACAAGCACCCCGGCACAGGCCCAGGTCAGCGAATTTCTTCGCATGCTCCGGAATGTCAGGCCGGGGCCCGGGGAGTGTGTTTGCAGTTCACTGGACATGAAAACCTCTCTTGGGCTGTTTTCTGATTCAGTTGGATTGACCGATCCGGAGGGTGGCCTCGTTACGCTCAATAATCCTGGGTACGGGCGCGCCCGGATTCCCGGACCGACCGCGCCACATCTAAGTCCTGACCTATGGGAGGGGACGCTAGCATAGGCGCAACAATCTGCGGCCCTCAAGCGGTCCTCTCAATGACAGGTGTTGTCCTCTGACCCGTCAAAACGCCCGGCAACCGCCCGCACCATCGTCTTCCAAGCGCTTTCCATCCGGTGCAGATCGTCGAGGCACAGTCGTAGGCGTGTACCGGAGCTGACGCGAATTCTTCCTGCCGGACCAGGTGAATTTCGCACAAGAAACACATCGGACGGTTCACAGATGGACGCCCCCTGGGAATCGTAGTCTGGCATTCAGTTGAGGTGTTTGATGCCAATGCGACATGAACCAGATTGCGCACGTCGAGCCACGATCCAGGAGCAATGTGAGCAGCCAGGTCGTTGCGTCAGTGGTCACGCAAGGTTTGTCGCACGGTCGGTCGGATGTGTCCTTTGCAGTCCGGATATTGGGGTGCTCCCGGAATATTCGAAAAGAGTTTGAGGGGATTTGGCGCACCACGTCGCTTTAGCTGATGAGGGCGGCGTAAACCTGCGCCGGCTCGGGACCAGAAGACGATACAAGGATCAGAGCAATGAGTTACCCCACACATCGTTACCAGTCTGTTTCACTATTCCGAAAGACCGTGCTGGCGCTGGCGGTGGGTATGGCCCTGGCCAACCCGTCCATCGGCTCCGCGGACACCACCGGTGTCACCACACCCTCGTCGGCGCAGCTCTCGGCGGACTTTGTTCCGGGGCTGCGCTGTGTTGCAACCGCAATGTGCGAGATCGGTCTTTCGCCCCTGCTCAAACTGAAGATGCCGACAAATGCTATCCAGAATCCGGGCAACCCCCACTCAATTGAGTTAGTGGGTGACATCATCGTGGTGACGCCCTCGCTGGAACTGCCGTTGCTGGAGGCCAAGCTGGTGGTCTCGATCGATCCCACCGGACAGCGCCCGAGCGAGTTGTACGGTACCGCGCGGGCGCCCATGGAACGGCTCCCACTGCTGAAAGACGCGGATCTGGAAACGGTCCCCAGCATGACGGTCGGTTTGGTGCAGCCGGAGACCATCACTCAATTACTGGGCGACGAGCTGCCGCTCAACTCCAGCGTTGGCGCGGACGGCAGCGTTCGTGAGTCGATCACCCCGTACTTTCTCTTCCACGTGGATCTCGGGCTTTCCATGGCCATTGATCTTGGCCCGGATACCAAGGCCGGTACGTCCCTCAGTCTGAAGGTGCCGGGTTCGGAAAGCGCGACCTTTATACTCGACTCGGTTGACCCCTACTTTTACCTGGCCAAGGGGCTCTCCCTGACCATGCCGAAGGACGGCTTGTACGAGCAGTACATGGTGGTCACTTACGAGGTGCTCAACGACGACGGTACTCTGAAGAACACGATCCACGAGCATTATGACGACAACGGTATGCTGGTGAACAAGTACACGATCAACGCCACCACCGGTGGCATGATCGAAAATCACTACGCTGCCGACGGCCAGGTCACGGTCACATTCTTCGAGCCCGCCGACAAAGATGTCTATCGTCAGGAAGGGAGTGACGGTAAGAACGGCCGCATCATCGCACAGGTTGAGGTGACCGAGGGACGGCGCTCCAAGATCAAGAATGACCGTGCCGATGATGACGGTGACGATGGCAAGGACGGGGACAACAAGGACGAATCGTCCAGTGATTTTCCGATCGAGGCGTTTGGTTACTCCCATAACGGCTGGATTGGTTACAAGGCCAAGAACGTGTTCGGTCTCCCGGAGGAGGCCAGAGGTTTTGCCGGACAGCTCTTCCTCCAGGGAAGCATCCCCTTCGGCAAGTTCGTCTCCCTCGATGGCGACGTGGTGACCTACGCCGGTCAGGAAGGCTTTGCCCAGGGCGGCAACGGTGTATTGAGCCTGGGTCTGCCGGGCCTACCGGATTTCATCGATTTCAGCCTCGAACTGGGCAATGCCAGCGCGGCATTGGTGATTGCCGGCGATCGGCAAATGACTTACGTCAGCGGCCAGCTGGAACCGGACACACTGTTCTTTGACGATATCCTGCCGATATTCCCCTCAGCCGGGGCCCAGGCTTCGGGCTACATCGACAACACGCTGGGTGATGCGCACCTCACCATAACAGGCGAGATGGGCCTGGGCGCGGACGTGCTGGGTAACTGGATTGGTGTCGATCTCAACAGTCTCCAGATGGCCACGGCAACTGCCACCATCGACAGCCAGGGCATCATCGTATCGGGTATGACCCGTGCCCAGATCCACCCGGCCATCAAGCTGAGCGCGGAAGTTTACGTCGAGGCATCCATCGACTGGGTCTCGCCGGATAATGCCAGCTTGACCATGCGGGGCGACATGGATGTCTTCGGTGTGGGTCTGGATGATGTCACCGTATCCCTCAGCAAAAGCGGGATGTTTATAAACGGTGCGTTTGTCACGCCGCTGACCCGAATCGCCCTGGCCGGCGAAATCAGCAGCCAGGGGCCGGTGCTGTCCGGGTCCGCCGGCGTATCGCTGGGCCTGGGTGGCATCACTCAGGGGATGCAGGATGCGGCGGCTGCGCTCAACGCGGCACAGACGGAGGTTGCCCGTCTGCAGGGTCTGATCACGCAGGCACGCGCCGTGGTCAACGCCGAGCGGCAACGTGATGCGGATCGCCTGCGGGATGCACAGGCCGGTGTCACCAGCGCTCAGAACGCGGTGAACTCGCTCAATGGCAAGATCAGCTACGAGTATTCGAGGATTTCCAAGCGCAAGGCTGAGATTGCCAGTTGGAACAGTTGGAGGAAGAAGGCCAAGTGGTACCAAGTGGCCTATCGAAACGGCAAGTATGCCTACGAGGCCGGCTGGAGAAATGCGGAGATCGCGGCGCGCTACACCACCATCGGTACTCTGAAAGTCTCGTTGGTCGCCGCCAACGGCGCCCTGGCCGCGGCCAACGGAGTGCTCAAGCTGGTGCAGGGTGCGATCGCAGTCATTCCGGTGGATGCCGATCCGCGGGTGGCCGGTCTTATCACCGCCAAGGCCGCTGCCACGGTCATTTTGGAAGCCGCCAAGCTGCCTTTTAAGAGCGTGCCCATCATAGAAGGGGATTTCGAGGGGCTGATCGGCGCAACCTTGGACTACCGTGGAATCCGCGGGTCGGTGAGCGCCGAGTTCTCGGGTTACTCGCTGCTTTCAGGTACCGTCAACTTCGGGCTTAAGCCGCAGGCGTGCATCGCTGTGCCGACCTTTGGCAACGCTTGCACCCCAATTTAGTCCAATCACTGCCTAACCGGCCGGGCTTCGTCGCGAAGCCCGGCCTTTTTTTGTGGCGTCAGGGTCTCACCTTTCACCTTCGCTAATGACCCTCCGGTGGCCAGGTGCGGACCAGGGTCTTGCTCAGCTTCGACTTGACCCATGGAGAGACCGTTTCGCTGAAGTTCTGGAAGTGTTCCGAATCCAGGTGCTGGCGGAACGCTGCCTCGTCCTGGTAAAGCTCGTAGAGCAAAAACAGCGTTGGATCGTGCGGGTCTTCGGCAACATCGAAGTAACGACATCCGGGCTCCAGATCCAGACTGTTTTCCGCCTGCCGGTGCATGGCCTCCCGAAACCCATCGACATGCTCGGAATCGACTCGAAACTCCACAGACACAACGTACATCGGCATCGATCCTCATGAACTGCGCCGCAATGGGCGGCCATCAACCCGTCGTAAATCGGCGGCCCAGTTCGGCCACCTGCTCGGGGTTCAGAAAGCGGGTGCGTTCACCCCGCAACAACAAGAACAATTTCGCAGTTTCCTCCAGTTCCTCGGTTGCGTACACCGCGTCACGCAGAGAGGTGCCGGCCACCACCGGTCCATGATTGGCCAGCAACACCGCATGATGATCCGAAGCCATCTCGCCCACCGCGCGGGCCAGATTCACATCCCCCGGCGGGTGGTAGGGCACCAGCGGCAGCTTGCCGATTTTCATCACGTAGTAGGCGGTAATGGGGGGCAGTACGTCTTTGGGGTCGATGTCGGCCAGGCAGCTTACCGCCACTGAATGAGTCGAATGCAGATGAACCACGGCGCCGCTGGTGGGACGTTGACGGTACATGGCCAGGTGAAGCACGCTTTCCTTGGTGGGCTTGTCGCCGGACACCCATTCGCCCCGCTCGTCCAGTCTGGCGATGCGCGCTGGGTCGATCGCACCCATGGTGCAGCCCGTGGGCGTCATCAGCCAGCCGTCGGCGAGACGCACGCTTATGTTGCCGCTGGCGCCAAAGGTCAGACCGCGATCAAACATGGAGGCCGCCAAGGTGGCGATCTCATCGCGCTGCTGCGTCTCGTTCACGTCAGCATGCCGAAGGCTTTGGCAAAGAAATCATCGGCGCCGAAATTGCCGGACTTGAGCGCCAGCGCCAGACCCGGTTCCCCCTCGGTCTGGCACCAGGGGACACCCGGATCGATTTCCGGGCCGATGCGCAGCGCTCGTATGCCCAACGCCTTGACCACGGCGCCGGATGTCTCGCCGCCCGCCACGATCAGTTCCCGCACGCCGGCCTGTCTCAAGCCCTGGGCAATGCGTCCCATGTTGTCTTCGATCAGGCTACCGGCGTTGTCCCGCCCCAATCGCTGTTGTATGGCGCGGACCTGTTCCGGATCCGCCGTGGAGTAGATCAGCACCGGCGTTTCGCCCAGATGTGCGCCGGCCCACTCCAGGATTTCATCCACCCGGCCGGGGTTCTCCGCCAGCTGCAACGGGTCCAGGGCCACACTGGGCCAGGTCTGCCGCGCGATCTTTACCTGCAGTTGTGTCTGCCGGGAACAGCTTCCCGCCAATACCGCACGGGCGCCGGCGGCGGTGGGGCGTTGTGCCGGCACCGCTTGGCCGAGCAGACCCTGGCCGCGGAAGTTTTCAGGCAGCCCCAGGGCCACGCCGGAACCGCCGGTCACCAGTGAAAGGCCCTTGCAGGCTGAACCGATCTGCCACAGATCAGCATCGCTGATTGCGTCCACCACCCCATAACGGTGACCGGATTCCCTGAGCGTATCGAATTCGGCGGCGATGGCCTTCCAACCCTGAGTCACAACGGAGAATGGCACCAGACCCACGGTCCCGGTTGTTTGCCGGCCCAGGACCCGCACCAGATTCGGGTCGTCCATGGGGGTGAGGGGATGCTGTTCCATGCCGGAGTCCGACAGCAGGCGGTCGCCCACGAACAAATGTCCCTGATACACGGAGCGGCCGTTGGCCGGAAACGCGGGGCAGGCGATGGAAAAATCGGCATGCAGGGCATCCAGCAGTGCGTCGGCCACCGGACCGATATTCCCATCCGGGGTGGAGTCGAAGGTGGAGCAATATTTGAAAAATATCTGACGTGCGCCCTGAGCTCTTAGCCAGGCCAGCGCCGCCAGAGACTCGGCCACCGCATCCTCGGCCCGGGTGGTTCTGGATTTGAGCGCAACGACTACGGCCTCGGCATCGCCGGTCCCGATCTCACCGTTGGGCACGCCGATCACCTGAGTGGTGCGCATACCTTGCTTCACCAGTGTGTTGGCCAGATCGGTGGCGCCGGTGAAATCGTCCGCAATACAGCCCAGCAGGATGGCCATGATTCAGGTACCCAATGGCCGCCGGCGGGCAGCGGCCTTGCCCTTGTGAATGATTACGCTAAAGTATACGTTAACGCATAATTTCCGCTGACGCATCGGCCAAAGCCAGGGAAGGTCTGATCAACTGATTCTGGACGAATCAGATTAGAGGCTGAAATGCGCAGATTCAATGGGCGGAACGCGGGGCAGATCGCGAGTAATTATTGTTCTATTGCCAAGATCTGCAACGATGAAGCTGTGTATCTGAGACCCAAGATACACGTTTACGAATAGATCAGATGCTCCCCAGGGTTTGTCTCCCTGCCTGTGCGGCCAGTCCAATCCTATTGATGTGCGAGAACGCGATGAGCCCGGTTAAGCTGGCGGATATTGAATTCATAGGCAAGGGGCTGGTTCGGCCGGAATGCGTCCTGGCCACCGCCAACGGTCGCATTTACACGGCGGACTGGCGCGGCGGCGTGGCGGTGATCGAGCCGGACGGGCGGCAGTGGCTGTTGCGCGATGACAACGCGGCGTTCGAGCTAAAACCCAACGGGATTTGCCTGCAACCGGATGGTTCCTTCCTGATCGCACATCTGGGTGATGCCGAGGGCGGTGTGTTTCGTCTCGACCAGGCTGGACAGCTCACGCCGTTTCTGACCGAAATCGAGGGCGAGATCCTGCCGCCGACCAACTACGTTCACCGAGACGCCCTGGGTCGGATCTGGATTACGGTCAGCACCCGTCTGACGCCCCGGGCACGGGGTTACCGGCTGGATGTGGCCGACGGATTTGTCGTCTTGGTGGATGAACGGGGGGCGCGCATCGTGGCCGACGGTCTGGGTTATACCAACGAGTGCCTGGTGGATCCCGCGGGCCGTCGTCTGCTGGTGAACGAAACCTTCTCCCGGCGACTGACCGCCTTCGATATCGACGCGAACGGTGTTCTCAGCAACCGCTCGACCGTGGCCGAGTTTGGCCCCGGCACGTTTCCCGACGGGCTGACTTTCGATCAACAGGGCGGCATCTGGATCACCAGCATCGTCAGCAATCGGGTGATTCACGTGGCGGCGGACGGCACTCAGACACAGATTCTGGAGGACGTGGATTCGGCCCATTTGGACTGGGTGGAGGCGGCATTTCAGGCCGGTACCATGGGTCGTCCTCATCTGGATAACGTGAACAGCACCCGACTGCCCATGATCTCCAGCCTGGCGTTCGCCGGGGCCGATCTTCGAACCGCAGTGCTGGGTTGTCTGCTGGGCGACGCGGTGGCTCGATTTCGAGCGCCGGTGGCGGGGTATCCACCCTCTCACTGGGATTTTCCGGGACCGCGGAGGGCGGCTTGATGAATGCACCGCTGCGGGTCGCCACCGTCGGCACCGGCTACTTCAGCCAATTCCACTACAATGCCTGGGTCCGCATGCGCGATGCCGGTCTGGTGGAGCTGGTGGCCCTGTGCAACAGGGGGCGCGAAGCCGGCGAAGCCATGGCCGCCCGCCATGGGATTCCCCGGGTGTTCCAGGACCTTGGGCAGATGCTGGATCAGACCCAGGTCGACCTGGTGGACGTGATCACCCCACCGGTGACCCACCTGGCCAGCGTGCGCGCCGCGCTGGAACGCAACTGCGCGGTGATTTGCCAGAAGCCCTTTACCCCTTCGCTGGCCGAGGCCGAAGCGCTGGTGGCGGAAATCGAGTCCTGCCGGGGGCGGGTCTATGTGCACGAGAATTTTCGCTTCCAGCCCTGGTATCCCAAGATCAAATCCATGCTGGATGCCGGCGTCGTCGGCCAGCCCTATCAGGTCTCGTTCTGGCTTCGACCCGGCGATGGGCAGGGGCCTGACGCCTATCTTCAGCGCCAACCCTATTTCCAGCAGATGCCCCGTTTTCTGGTGCACGAAACCGCCATCCATCTGGTGGACACCTTCCGCTACTTGTTCGGTGAAATGCGCGCGGTGTATGCCCAGTTATCCCGCCTCAATCCGGTCATTGCCGGTGAGGATGCGGGCTTGATTCTGTTCGAGTTCGATCATGCCGTGCGCGGTGTATTCGACGGCAATCGTCTGGTTGACCACGTTGCGGACAATCCGCGTTTGACCATGGGAGAGCTGCGCATCGAAGGTTCCGCCGGAACCCTCACCCTGGACGGCAACGCCAATATTGCGTTTCGCGCCCATGGATCGCAATCCAGCGTTGCGGTGCCGTTCGATTGGCAAAACAATGATTTTGGCGGTGATTGCGTCTATCTCACCAATCTCCACATTGTGCGGCACCTGACTGACGGCAGCCCGGCCATGAACAGCGCCCGGGACTACCTGACCAATCTGCGCATAGAGGCGGCTGTCTATCACTCCGCTCAGCAAGGTTGTCGGATCGATCTGACCGATCGGGTCAGCGCGGCGCCCTTCGAGGAAAACGGATCATGAGCGTGGAATCCACGGGCAAATCGGGTCGCGGCCGGGAGTCCTATTCCGATCGGGCCTATCGTGAACTCAAACGGAAAATCCTCGACGGCCAGATGACTGTGGGCGAGCAGCACATGGAGCAGGACGTGGCCGCCATGCTGGGTATGAGCCGGACACCCACCCGCGAGGCCTTGATCCGATTGGCAAACGAGGGTCTGGTGGAGGTTCGGCCGCGACACGGTATGCAGGTGAAGCCCGTCTCGGTGGAAGACATGCGCGAGATCTACGAGATTCTCACCGCGCTGGAATCCGCGGCCGCCGGCCTCGCTGCCGAACAAAGACTGACCGAGCAACAGATTGGCGCCTTGCGAGAGGCGGTCAGCGATATGGACGTGGCGCTGGAGTCCGGCGATCTGGAGGCCTGGGCCCGGGCCGACGAGCGTTTTCACCGTTTGTTGCTGGCCTACAGCGGCAACGTCCGCCTTGAGGGTCTGGTGGGCACATTTATCGACCAGGCCCATCGGGTGCGCATGTTGACCCTGCGATTGCGACCCAAGCCCGAGGCATCAAACGATGACCATCGGGCGGTGGTGGAAGCCATCGCCAAGGGCGATGCCGACACCGCCAGACGCGTCCACTGGGCGCATCGCGAGCGCAGCGGGCGCATGCTGGTTGCGTTGCTGGAAACCCATCGGCTGACCCGGTTGTGAGGGCCAACGCTGGGCGTCCGCATAGTGTTAACAGATCCTAATCGCACATGAGTCGAATGCGAGCGGTTGGATCGGGATCGGACCGGGTGCGGATGCGCTGCCGTACTGCCCCGTGCTCCACGTCCACCACGCAGACCAGGTCGCCCAGGACGCTCAGCATCGCCTGCCTCGTATTCGGGTCGTAACTGATGGAAATCGCCTTCTCGGGCAATGGAACCTCGGTTTGATCCTGGGGGCGATCTGGATCGATCAGGGCCATTCCGCGTCCGTGGTACAGCGCCACCAGCAGTCTTCCGTTCGGTTCCCGACAGATCCTCACCGGTCCAGCCGAGGTGGGGATTGGCGCCAGAGGTTCCAGGCTGCGGGTGTCGATGACACTGATGTCGGCGCTTTCCCGGTTGACCACGTACAGCCGCGATCCGTCCGCGTTGAGGACCGACCCTTCCGGTCTCTTGCCGACAGGCACGACGACGGGTGCGGCGTCACCGTCCGTTGATACGACGGTGACGGTGTCCGAGCCCATGTTGCTGCAATAGGCACGCGTCCCATCGTCGGTCACGGTGACAAGATGGGAGCCCAGGCCGCCGGTGGGGGTGCGCAGTGCGGGGCCCGATCCCTCGGTGTTGTCGAATCGCAGCAACTGGCTGTTGGCCTCGCTGAGAACGTAGACACGTCCGAGCGCATCCAGGTCGATGCCGTGGGGACGGCGGTCGTCACCGCAGTGCAGGGTGGCAACCCGTGTTCTGCGCCCGATGTCCACCACCGATACGGTATCGCCGCCGGGCCCCCGATCTTCGGCCAGCGCCACGCCAAAATGGCAGAGGTAGGCAAAGCGCCGGTCCGGAGAGAGTACGAATTCGTGGGGGAAGGGATCCACCGGCACTCGGGCGAGCTCGTCGCCGGTGGCCAGATCGTAGTATCCCAGGGAGTGATCCCCCTTCTGCACCACCAGCGCGCAATCCATATCTCGACTCACGGTAAAACCCCACTATCCTTCATTAATAGCCCTTGCACGCAGGCGGAAAAATCCGGCGCGCTCGATCTGGCATTGAAGTACGTATGTGTTAATGTATTCTTTATTGAGTTAGAAAAAAATACAGCCCGATTGGCGACGGATACGCTGGAGCGGGGAAACACCACCAAGAGGGTCACTGGCCGGCGTTCGGAACGCTACCCGTCAATGACCCCGTGAGAGTAGAGCGACATGGCTTCGGTTGAGATCCGCAAAGCGGTCAAGGTCTTTGGCTCGGTCGAAGTCCTTCACGGCGTCGATATCGACATCCCAGATCAATCCTTCGCAGTGCTGGTTGGCCCGTCCGGCTGCGGCAAATCGACTCTGCTGCGCATGATTGCGGGGCTGGAGGAGATCAACGGCGGTGAGATCGCGATTGGTGGGGAGGTGGTCAACCGTATGCCACCCAAGCAGCGCGACATCGCAATGGTGTTCCAGAACTACGCGCTTTATCCCCATATGACGGTGTTCGACAACATGGGCTTTAGCCTCAAGTTGTCCAAGACCAGCCCGGACGTGATCAAGCAGAAGGTGGAGCAGGCGGCGGGCGTTCTCAATCTGACCGATTATCTGCAGCGCTATCCACGGCAACTGTCCGGCGGTCAGCGGCAGCGCGTGGCCATGGGCCGGGCCATTGTCCGGGATCCCCAGGTGTTTTTGTTCGACGAGCCTCTGTCCAACCTGGATGCGAAGCTTCGGGTGCAGATGCGCACCGAGATACGGGAGCTGCATCAGCGACTGAACAGCACTTCGGTGTATGTCACCCATGATCAGATCGAGGCCATGACCATGGCTGACCAGATCGTGGTCATGCGCGATGGCCGGGTTGAGCAAGCCGGCGCACCTCTGAAACTGTATGACGATCCCAACAACACCTTCGTCGCCACCTTTATTGGCTCACCGGCCATGAACACGCTGGCGGGGACAGTTATGGAAAACGGAAGCGAGCGCGTGTTGCAGACCGCCCACGGCACCCGCTTCCAGATTCAGGACAAGGCCATCGAGGTCGGCCGCCAGGTGCTGTGTGGCATTCGCCCCGAGCACTTCACGCTGTCCGAGGCAGACGAAGAGGATGCCATCGCCATGGAGGTTGCGGTGGTGGAGCCGACCGGCGCGGAAGTGCTGGTCATTGGCCGCAACGGCGAGCAGGAGTTGCAAGCTGTGTTTCGCAAGCGGCATGACTTCAAGCCAGGGCAACATATCCATTTGAAACCCAGGCTCGATACCCTGCTCCTGTTCGATCAGGAAACCGGTCAGAGAATTCGCTGAAACGCCGAGACAAGGCGCCCGTTGAAGGTCGGTCCCTAGAATAATCGGCCGACGCCAAGCGATGCACTCTGTAGACACCACCCGTTGGAGGAAACCATGAAAAAATTCACCAGACGCCAGACCCTGAAAACGTTTGCCGGTGCCGCCGCGGCGGCAACAGTGCCCCCCTCGCTGCTGAGCGCGGCGAAATCGTTCGCTCAGGATTCACCCTGGAAGCCAGAATCCGGCGCCAGCATCCGTATGCTCCGTTGGAAGCGTTTCGTGGCCTCCGAAGGTGACGCCACCCAGGCCATGCTGGACGCTTTTTCCGAAGCGACCGGTGTGCCGATCCGGTTGGATAGCGAGGGTTTCGAGGACCTCAGGCCCAAGGCCGCGGTTGCCGCCAGCATCGGCTCCGGTCCCGACATTATCTGGACCATCCACGCAGATCCCCATCTCTATCCCGACGCGATGCTGGACATGACCGATGTGGCCGACTATCTGGGCGGCAAGTACGGCGGCTGGTATCCGATGGCGGAGTTCTACTCCATGCGCGACGGCAAGTGGATCAGTCTGCCCTATACCTTCAGCGGCAACTTCATCAACTACCGTGTCGCGGCCTGCAAGGAGGCTGGGTTCGATCAGTTTCCGGATAACACCGATGATTTTCTGACGCTGATGCAGGAACTCAAGAAAGCGGGTAATCCGGGCGGCTTCGCCCTGGGCAACGCCAGCGGCGATGGCAACTCCTGGGCCCATTGGGTGGCCTGGTCCCATGGCGGCAAGATGATCGACGAAAATGACAATCTGGTGCTCAACAGCCCGGAAACCGTCGCCGCCCTGGAGTATGTCTCGAAGCTTGGTCCCACCTTTGCGCCTGGCGTGGCCTCCTGGCTCGATGGCCACAACAACAAGGCCTTCCTGCAAGGCTCCTGCAGCGTGACCAACAACGGCATTTCGATCTACGCCGCGGCCCAGCGCGAAGGCTTGGACGAAGTCGCCAATGACATGGATCATGCCTATTGGCCGATTGGTCCGGCCGGCGAACCCACCGAACTCCACGTGCAGTTCCCGATGACGGTCTACAACCACACCCAGTACCCGAATGCGTGTAAAGCGCTGCTGGCGTGGCTGATGGAGGCGCAGCAATACAACGCGTTCCTGGAGGCTTCGGTGGGGTATCTGTCCCATCCGCTCAAGGCCTACGACGACAACCCGGTGTGGACCGAGGACCCCAAGCGCGCCGTATTCAAGGATACGACTCTGCGCACGCGGCCGTTCTCTTACTCCGGCTCACTGGGCTACGCCGCGGCCAGCGTCTTTGCCGACTTTATCGTCGTCAATATGGTGGCGGAGGCGGCGCTGGGGGCAAAGACTCCGGAGGAGGCTGCGGCCGACGCCCATAAGAGGGCCGAGCGCTACTACAAGATCTAACCCGGCTCAGGTCATAGAACGGGCGGCGTCATCGGGCGCCGCCCGCAGTTCACCTTCCGAATCGGAGCCGCGCCCATGGCCTCGAACACGCACGCATCCGGCCCCAAGGTCGGGCTGATGACGCGGTTGATGAACAATCGCAATCTGATGGGGTTGCTGTTCATGATCCCGGCAGGGAGCATCCTGCTGGTCTTTCTGACCTATCCTCTGGGGCTGGGCGTCTGGCTGGGCATGACCGACGCCAAAGTGGGTCGTCCCGGCGAGTTCATCGGCCTGGAGAATTTTGTCTGGCTGATGGACGACTCGGTCTTCCTGTTGTCCGTGTTCAATACCTTTCTCTATACGGTGGTGGCCAGCATCATCAAATTCGGTCTGGGCCTTTGGCTGGCCATCGTGTTGAACAACAACATCCCGTTCAAGGCCTTTATCCGGGCCATTGTGCTGTTGCCGTTCATCGTCCCGACCGTGCTGTCGGCCTTGGCTTTCTGGTGGCTGTACGACTCCCAGGACTCGGTCATCAGCTGGGTTTTGATCGAGATGGGTTTCATAGACGAGACCATCGATTTCCTGGGTGATCCCAACAACGCCCGCGCATCGGTGATTGCCGCCAACATCTGGCGCGGCATCCCGTTCGTGGCCATCACTTTGCTGGCGGGTCTGCAGACCATTCCCAAATCCCTGTATGAGGCTGCCACCATCGATGGCGCCACGGAATGGCAGCGATTCACCAAGATTACGCTGCCCCTGCTGACCCCGATCATCGCCGTGGTCATGACGTTTTCGGTGCTGTTTACCTTCACCGATTTTCAGCTGATCTGGGTCATGACCCGGGGCGGTCCCATCAACGCCACCCATTTGATGGCGACCCTGTCTTATCAGCGCGGCATCGTCGGCGGATCGCTGGGTGAGGGTGCGGCCATCGCCGTGGCCATGGTTCCGTTTCTGTTGGCGGCCATTCTATTCAGCTACTTCGGACTTCAGAACCGCAAGTGGCAACGTGGAGGCCAAGATGACTGAAGCCGCTTCCAAGACCAAGAAAAACGCCAAAACCGACAGCAGCGGCGACGACGCCGGCATGGACTACCTGCAGAGCATCCCGCGCCGGGTTGTGGTGGTCTACATCCCCCTCATCGCTTTTTTGTTCATTCTGCTGTTCCCGTTTTACTTCATGGGCACGGTCTCGCTGAAGTCCAATGAGGAACTGCACGCCTACCGGGGCCTGGAGGCATTCTGGATTCACGACCCGACGCTGGAACACATCAAACACCTCCTGTTTGAGACCGAGTATCCGCGGTGGCTTTGGAACACCATGCTGGTGACCGTGTCCTCCACTTTTCTGTCGGTGTTCTGCGCGGTTTGCGCCGCCTACGCTATAGAGCGGCTGCGCTTCAAGGGCTCCAAGTATGTGGGCATGTCCATATTCATGGCCTATCTGGTGCCGCCCAGCATACTGTTCATTCCGCTGGCGGTGATGGTGTTCCAACTGGGTGTGTTCGACACCTACTGGGCGCTGATCCTCACCTATCCCACCATTCTCATACCGTTCTGCACCTGGCTGTTGATGGGCTACTTCCGCTCGATCCCCTATGAGCTGGAGGAGTGCGCGCTGGTGGATGGCGCCAACCGGTTTCAGATCCTCACCAAGATCGTTTTGCCGCTGGCGGTGCCGGGGCTGATTTCGGCGGGCATTTTCGCCTTTACCCTGTCCTGGAACGAGTTCATCTACGCCTTGACCTTCATCTCCTCGGCCGAAAACAAGACCGTGCCGGTGGCGATGATCACCGAATTGATCACCTTCGATCAGTACAACTGGGGCGGTTTGATGGCCGGCGCCTTGATCGGTTCGCTGCCGGTGGCGATCCTGTACTCGTTCTTTGTCGAGCACTATGTGTCGTCCATGACCGGGGCGGTGAAGGAGTAACGCCGCAGCCAAGGTTCTTGGTGGTGGACAGGTTTATAGACACTGAAACAGCAGCGTGTTGAAAAAGTCTCGGTCGAGTGCGAGGCAAGGCGAAAACGCCGTATCGTGCCGAGTGAGGCTTTTTCAACACGCTGCTAGCCTGGTTTGAGGATGCTATGACACAACCCGAAATCGCGCTGGTCGCACCCATGATGCCGACGGTTATGAGCGTCCTGGAACAGCGCTATACACTGCACCGATTGTACGAGGCGGCTGATAAGGCGGGTTTTCTGGCCGAGATCGGCGGATCGGTGCGGGGCATCGCCACCAACGGCCACGCCGGTGCCGGCGCCGAGTTGATGGATGCTCTGCCCAAACTGGAGATCATCGCCTCCTACGGCGTTGGCTATGATGCCGTGGACGTGCCCCACGCCGTGGCCCGGGGTGTGGTGGTGACCAACACCCCGGACGTGCTGAACGACGATGTGGCCAACCTGGCGGTTGGGCTCCTGCTGGCGGCGTCCCGGGAAATGGTGCGGGCCGACCGTCATGTGCGCGCGGGACGTTGGCCCGACGGGGACATGCCCCTGGCCCGGTCCATCCGCGGCAAACCGGTGGGGATTCTCGGTCTGGGACGTATCGGCAAGGATATCGCCACCAAGCTGCAGGTGTTTGGCTGTGATCTCGCTTACCATGGGCGCCATGAACAGACCGATCAGCCCTACCGCTACTACCCGGATCTGGTCGCCATGGCGGGGGACTGTGAGTATCTGATTGTGATCTGCCCGGCGACCCCGGAAACCCGCGGTGTGGTCGACCGTGCGGTCATGGATGCGCTGGGCCCTCAGGGCACTTTGATCAACGTGGCCCGGGGTTCCATTGTCGATGAGCCGGAGTTGGTGCAGGCGCTGAGCGACGGACGCCTGGGCGGGGCCGCGCTGGACGTTTTTGTCGACGAACCCAGGGTGCCGGAAGCGCTGCTGTCTATGGAGAACGTCATCCTTCAGCCGCACATCGGCAGCGCCACCGTGGAGACACGGCAGGCCATGGGCGATCTGGTGCTGAGGAATCTGGCCCTGCATTTTGCAGGGGAGCCGGTGGCCACTCCGGTTTCGGCGTAAACTGCGCATCGGGCAAGCCCGTCCGACTACACAACGGGAGCGCGTGGGCGCGTTATGAAATTGCTTCGATTCGGCGATACGGGTTCTGAAAAACCGGGCCTTATGGATGCGGCGGGGTGTATTCGCGATCTGTCCGGGTTGGTGCCGGACATTGCCGGTGAGGTTCTGTCCCCTGACAGTCTGGCGCGGCTCGGAAACCTCGATACCAGCGCGCTGCCCCGGGTCGACGCCGCCACCCGACTGGGCGCGTGTGTCGGCCGGGTTGGCAAGCTGGTCTGCATCGGTCTCAACTACTCGGATCACGCGGCGGAAACCGGCATGGCCGTGCCGGATGAGCCGACCCTGTTCATGAAGGCGACCAGCTCAATCTGCGGCCCCGACGACCCCATTGTGTTGCCACCGGGCGCCCAAAAGACCGACTGGGAGGCGGAACTGGCCTTTGTCATCGGTCGCGAGGCGCGCCGGGTGGATTCGGAAGACTGGCGGGACTTTGTGGCGGGCTATTGTGTCTGCAACGACGTCTCCGAGCGGGCCATGCAGTTGGAGGGCACCGGCCAGTGGGTCAAGGGCAAGAGCGCGGACAGCTTCGGACCCCTGGGACCGTGGCTGGTGACGGTGGATGAGATTCCCGACCCGAATGCGCTGGATATATGGTGCGAAGTGGACGCCCGGCGTTATCAGGACGGCAACACACGGACCATGATTTTTGGGATTCCCCATCTGCTGAGCTATGTCAGCCGTTTCATGAGCCTCCAGCCGGGTGACGTCGTGTCCACCGGGACGCCGCCCGGTGTCGGGCTGGGGCAGAAGCCACCGGTCTTTCTCAAGGCGGGTCAGACCGTGCGCCTGGGTGTGGCCGGTCTCGGCGTGCAGACCCATCGCGTTGTTGCGGCGGACAAACTCTAAACAGGGAGCGAACATGCGGGTACTGGTGACAGGTGGAACCGGATTTATCGGCCGACGATTGGTCAAGGCGCTGTTGCAGCGGGGCCGTCTATCGGATGCCCAGGGGCGTGAACAGGAGATCACCGCACTGTGTGTGTCTGATGTGGCTGAGCCGCCGGAGCCCCTGCCGGCGGACCCGCGCATTGAGACCGCCTACGGGGACTTCAGCGTAGAAGGTGCGGCCGCGGATCTTGTGACTCAAGACACCGGTGCGGTGTTTCACCTGGCGGCCATCGTCAGCGGCCAGGCCGAGCAGGAATTCGACCTGGGCATGCGCATCAATCTGGACGGCACCCGGCGTCTGCTGGAGGCCTGTCGGGCCCTGCCCAGCCCGGCGCGTTTGGTGTTTTCCAGTTCGGTGGCGGCCTATGGCGGCGACATGCCGGATGTGATCGAAGACACCACGCCGGCGACGCCGCAAACCTCGTACGGCTCGCAAAAGGTCGGTAGCGAATACTTGATCAGCGACTATTCCCGCAAGGGATTTGTCGACGGGCGCTCGCTGCGTCTGCCCACCATCGTCGTGCGTGCCGGCAAGCCCAATGCGGCGGCATCCTCGTTTGCCAGCGGCATCATCCGCGAACCCTTGCAGGGCGAGGAGGCGATTTGCCCGGTCAGCGCCGAGACCGGAGTCTGGGTGCTCTCTCCCCGTGCGGTGGTCGACTGTTTCCTGCACGCGGCCACCCTCCCGGCGGAGGCCTGGGGCATGAACCGCACAGTGGCGTTGCCGGGGATGACCATCACCGTGGGTGACATGGTGGCGGCGCTGGCTGAGGTGGGTGGGGCACAGGTGGCGAACCGGGTGCGGTTTGAACCGGACCCGTTTATCGAGCGCATCGTCTATGGCTGGCCGACCCGCTTTTCCGTACACCGCGCCGCCGGTATGGGCTTCAAGGCCGATGACAGTTTTAAGAGCATCATCGAGGCGTTCATTCAGGACGATCTCGGCGGGCATATTGCCGCGTGAATCGAGCCATCGTGCTGGGCCTGCCGCCAGCGCATAAGGGAGTCCCTGATCTATTCATGAACCTGCATCTTGGGTCTGAGATACACAGCTTCGTGGTCGCAAAGCTTGGCAATAGAACCGCGATCTGCCCCGCGTTCCGCCCCTTTGAATCTGTGCATTTCACCCCCAATCTGCTCCGTTCAGTGTAAATCAGAGGCGCCTTTCAGGAACCGGAAAACAGCATGAGTGACAAACCCAAGCGCCGCAGCCGAGCCTGGTTCGAAGGCAACGACAAGGACGCTTTCCTGCACCGAAGCTGGTTGCGCAACCAGGGCCACCCATCCCATGTGTTCGACGGTCGGCCGGTGATCGGCATCTGCAACACCTGGTCCGATTTGACCCCCTGCAACGGCCATTTCCGGGTCTTGGCGGATCACGTCAAACGAGGTGTATACGAGGCCGGCGGGTTTCCCCTGGAATTCCCGGTCATGTCCCTGGGCGAGACCATGCTACGCCCCACCGCCATGATGTTCCGCAACCTGGCGTCCATGGATGTGGAGGAGTCCATACGCGGCAACCCTCTGGACGGGGTGGTGCTGCTGGTGGGCTGTGACAAGACCACCCCGTCGCTGATGATGGGGGCGGCGAGCTGCGATATCCCGACCATCGCGGTGTCCGGTGGACCGATGCTGAACGGCTACTTCAAGGGCCGCAAGATCGGGTCTGGCACCTCGGTCTGGGAATTCAGCGAAGAGGTCCGATCCGGTTGCATGTCGGTGGCCGAGTTCATGGACGCCGAGACCGGCATGTCCCGCTCGGTGGGTCACTGTATGACCATGGGCACTGCCTCAACCATGGCCTCGATGGTGGAGGCCCTGGGCATGGGCCTGCCCGGCAACGCTGCCATTCCGGCTGCCGACTCGCGCCGCTATGTTCTGGCTCACCACGCCGGGCGCCGGGCGGTCGAGCTGGTGGAGCAGGACGTTTCCATGTCCCGCATTCTCACCCGTGAGGCGTTTGAGAACGCAGTCATGGTCAACGGCGCGATTGGCGGCTCCACCAACGCCGTGGTGCATTTGCTGGCGCTGGCGGGGCGCATCGGCGTGGATTTGAAACTCGCTGACTGGGACCGGCTGGGGCGGGACATCCCCTGCCTGGTGAACCTGATGCCCTCCGGCGAACATCTGATGGAGGATTTCTACTACGCCGGCGGATTGCCGGCGGTGATCCGGGAACTGGGGGATCGGTTACACCTGGACGCTCTGACCATCAACGGACACACCCTGGGCGAGAACACCGCCGACGCCGAGTGCTATAACCGGGATGTGATTCGAGACCTGGACACCCCGCTGATGGAGCACGGCGGCATAGCCGTGCTCAGGGGCAATCTGGCGCCGCTCGGCGCGGTGCTCAAACCCTCCGCCGCCACTGCGGAGTTGATGCAGCATCGGGGCCGTGCCGTGGTATTCGAGGACATCGACGATTTCAAGGCGCGGATCGATGATCCGGATCTGGATGTAGAGCCGGAAGATATTCTGGTGCTCAAGAACTGCGGGCCTAAGGGCTATCCCGGCTTTCCCGAGGTGGGCAACATGGCTTTGCCGCAAAAACTGCTGGCGCGCGGCATCCGCGACATGGTTCGCATTTCCGACGGCCGCATGAGCGGGACCGCCTACGGGACGGTGGTGCTGCATACGGCGCCGGAGGCCGCCGTTGGCGGGCCGCTGGCGCTGGTTCGATCCGGTGACATGATCGAACTGGACGTGGCCGGCCGCAGCCTGACCCTGGAGGTGTCGGACCAGGAGCTGGCCGCACGGCGGCAGAACTGGACGCCTCCGCCCCGGGATTCTGATCGCGGTTACTACCGCTTGTTCGTGGACCATGTGCTGCAGGCCGATGAGGGTGTCGACTTCGACTTTCTCAAGGGTGGCTCCGGCGCGCCGGTACCCCGCGAAAGCCACTGAGGCGGGCCTGCTTCATGTCCACCCGACCCTTTGTCGGGCTGGCCGATCATGAGCCCAATGCGCGCTACAAGGGCATTGGGCTCATGATCACGGCCTTCGCCCTGTTCGCTCTGCTGGACGCCTGCGCCAAGTACATGTCGGCCTGGCATGGGATCGCCCAGATTGTGTTTGCCCGCTATGCCGGACACTTTCTGCTGGGTGTCGTGTTGTACGCACCGTTTGCCGGACGCGGGATCTGGCGCAGCAACAATCTCAGGCTGCAGATCCTGCGCTCAAGCCTGCTGCTGGCCTCCACAACCCTGAACTTCACCGCGCTGCAGTATTTGCAGTTGGCGGAGACCGCATCCATCTCCTTCACCATTCCGTTGTGGGTCGCGGTCCTGTCGGTGCCGCTGCTGGGCGAGTACATCGGGCCACATCGCTGGGCCGCGGTGGTGGTGGGTTTTGTCGGTGTGCTGATCATCATCCGCCCCGGACTCGGTCTGATGCACTGGGCGGTCCTGCTGTCCCTCAGTATGGCCATCACCACCGCCTTGTATCAGATCCTGACCCGCAAACTGGCCCAGGTGGATCGGGTCGGCACAACCCAGATCTACACCGCGTTGGTGGGCACACTCGGGGTGCTGCCCTTCGCTCTGTTCGATTGGACCGAACCCAACAGCCACACCCTCTTTCCCATGATTGCCATTGGCGCGCTGGGCGCCATCGGGCACTACTTCCTGATTCAGGCGCACCGTTACGCGCCGGCGCCGATACTGGCTCCGTTCAGCTACACCCAGATTATTTCCATGGTCGCTATCGGCTACTGGGTGTTCCACGATCTGCCGGATATCTGGACCGTGGTGGGCGGCTCGGTGGTGATCGCCAGTGGACTGTATCTGCTGCACCGCGAGCGTATCCATATGGGCAGTCCTGGTCCCCACTGACCGGATTGGCACCCCGGATTGGCACCCCGGATTGGCACCCCGTTGTTACATCAAGAGTGGAGTCATCAATGACGGATAAAATCGGATTCATCGGGCTGGGCAGCATGGGCTTGCCCATGACCCAGGTTCTTGCGGCCGCAGGTCAATCCATGCGTGTGTTCGATATCGACGCCACGGCGCGCGCACGGGCCGGCGCGATCCAGGGTGTGGAAGTGCTCGAGTCGGTCGCCGAGGTGGCCGGGCATGCGGGCGCCCTGTTCACCTGCGTACCCAATGATCAGATTCTGGAGGCGCTTTATCTCGGCGCCGACGGGGTGGCGGGCGCGGTCGTGGCCGGTACCGTCACCGTGGACTGCTCTACCGTCAGCCCAAAGGCCACCCGGGCGGTACACGCGGCACTGCGGGACCGGGGTGCGCAGCACCTGGATGCCTCGATGCTGGGTTCTGTCCCCCAGGCGGAAACCGGCCAGATCGGATTCGTGGTCGGCGGCGACCGGGCCGCGTTCGATCGGGTCGCGCCGCTGTTGGACATCATGGGCAAGATGGTGAAGTACGTGGGCCCCTCCGGCAGCGCCAACCAGGTCAAGCTGATTCACCAGACCCTGGTGGCCGGGCACGCGGTTGCGGTGGCCGAGGCGCTGGCCCTGTGCATGGCCACCGGTACCGACATCGACGCCTTCTACGACGTGGTCTGCAACGGCGGTGGGTTTGCCTACTCCCGTTATCTTGAAAAGCGCACGCCGCGTATGCGCGAGGGGGATTTTTCGCCCCTGTTCATGCTCGACCTGATGCGCAAGGACGCCGGCCTGGCCCGGGATCTGGCCGAGCATGTGGGCATGGACTCGCCACTGCTGGACCGGGTTCTGTCCGTATTCGACGCCGCCCGGGACGCCGGGTACGGGCGTGAGGACTTCTCCGCCGTGGCACACGTCTACGAAACCGCCGTGGGCAAGCGCCTGGCCGATCATTGATCCGGCCCGGATCTGCGCGGCCCATTCCGTAGCCCGGCTCGATCAGTCGCCGGCTTCCGGCAATGACAGACCGGCGATTCGGGCGTAGAGGCGGGCCACCGAGGCGTCGTCGTCCTGGGCCATGCCCGCGGCGGCGGTCATCTCGAACATCTGCAGCGCCATGCTCGCCATGGGTACCGGAAACTGGCGCGCCCTGGCCGCGTCCAGGACGATGCCAAGGTCTTTGGTAAAGATACCGACCGCGCTCCTGGGTGCGTAGTCTCCGTCCAGAATATGGGGCACCCGATTCTCGAACATCCATGAGTTGCCGGCCGCACCGGTGATGACCTCGTAGACCTGACTGGGTTCCAGCCCCAGGCGGGCGCCGAAGGCCACCGCCTCGCAGGCCACCGCGATGTGCACGCCGGCCAGGAGCTGGTTGACCGCTTTCATGGCGGAACCCGCCCCTGGCGTATCGCCCAGGCGGTGGACTTTGGCCGCCACAGCGTCCAGAGCGGGCTGGGCCTTGTCGAAGGCGGCTGCCGTGCCAGAGCCCATGATGGTGATCTCGCCCGCCAGCGCCTTGGCCGGCCCGCCGCTGGTGGGTGCGTCCAGATATAGACGCCCGAGCCCGGTAAGCCGCGCGCCCAGACGCTCCGCCGTCTCCGGTGGCAGGGTGGCGCAGGATACGAACACCGATCCGGCCGGCATTGTCTCGGCGACCCCACCCTCACCAAACAGTACCGCTTCGGTCTGGAGCGCGTTGATCACGACACAAAAGACACAATCCGCCCCTCTGGCCGCGTCCTTCGCATCTGCGGTTGCCTCGCCCCCCAGCGCAGCAAACGCGTTTCTCTGAGCCTGCGACAGGTCCGCACCCACCACTTCGTGGCCGGCGGACAGCGCCGATTTGGCGATGCCGAGGCCGATCGATCCGAGTCCGATGACGCCTATGCGCATGGTGTCTGCACTCCGTTGATGATGGGTGTACCGCGCCGCGGTTAGCGGCCCGTTCAGAGCTTGCCACAGGCGAAGACGCAAGGCGCGGTTTGCAGGCCCATGAATCCACCTACCATGATCCCGAAGGCGGGTAGCGGCTTCGAGCGGCCGGCCACGGATTATTCCACTGCAATAATCCGTGGCGGTCTGGTTCTCAGGGCGAGTCTTCGTCCGGCACTTCGAGCAAACGCTCGCTGCGCCAGACGCGAACGATCCACACGTGCTTTGGATCACGACGGTAGACAATGCGAAATGGCGGTGGATGAGCTCGCGCAGAAAGGGCTGCTCGAACTCCGGCACCAATCCGGCCCATGTCCGGATTTTCGCCCAGGGATTCGATGCTGTCGATGATCTCGCGGAGCAGGCGCTCCCCCACATCGGGCACACCCTGCTCTTCGTACCAGGCCCGCAGTGCCTCCAGGCCGGCGAGCGCGGCTTCGGCGAACCGGATGGCAATCTTCGGCATGCGGCTACTTCAAGCCGAGGCGAGCCTCGGCGTCCACGAGGGACAGCTTTCGACCGGCCTCAAGGTCTGCAAGGCCCGCGACCACAGCCCTCATAAACGACCGCTCCTCCTCGGCAGCTTCGTAGTCCGTGACCGTCTGCACGACAGCAACGCCACGTCCGCGGCTGGTCAGCAATACGGGACGGTGGGCTTCGGTCGCGTGCTTGATCACGCGGCCAGGGTTCACCTTCAGATCGGTTATAGGAATGATGTCTTCGGAGAACTTGGTGTCCATACTCAGGCATCAGGTGTTCTAAACAGCTTGGATAATACTACCTGTCTAGAGCCCACTCTGGATAACCTGACCGGCAGGCCACACCTCTGGGCTGATTGCCGGTCTACACCCGCGCGGGCACCCATCCGGCGGGTGGACACCGAATCCCGCTCGTTTCCTTAGCGCTTTAGGCGTCATCGTCCGATTCCGGTGGAACACGCGCACACCGCTGATTGACACCTAAATGGATCGTGCTATCCGAAATCCAATGACGCTGGAACCGTGTAAGGGATATCCACTACCTCGGCGTGCGGCACGCATGTTCGAGCAGGCATGTGGCCCCGGTACTTGTGGCTATAGGTGCGGATCAACTCGTCAACGTATTCCGCATCCGCTACCCGGGTCAGATCGGGTGCTTCAACCTCGATCTCGATCTCGATGTCCAGCTCAGGTGCCGAGGCGAGTCCCCGCGCAATCCCATTGTACCAGTCCGAATTCACAGGCAGGTTGCTTTGGTGCGAATGCACCACAAGCACCCGGTAGGGCTCGTCGCCCTGTTTCGCGGGCAGCGCGGAAGCAAACAACGACAGAACCAACAGCGTCGCGACCAACAGGGGGGTGGCCTAGCGTAAGCCAGACTCATGGCCGGTCGAGTGCCTTATGCCTGCGGCCACCTTGGAGCCGCCGAATGGGCTCGCTGGGTTGTGTCGGGCAGTACGCATTGGTCTGAGGATATCGACACTGGCCCCGAAGTCTTGTTGTTTCGCGCATATCAAGCCTCTGCACTGCCGCACACAATTGAGCCGATCCGCCCTACCTGTCTCAGCGGCTGGGTTGGACCACCGCTGACGGCCCAGGTTGATAGGTCGCTTCAGTCTTTTTCTGAATCGATGGAGTTCATCAATGCCTCGGTGTAGCGTGCGCCAGCGACGGTATGTTCATTGACCAGCTTGTCCAGGTGCTCCACCACCGAGGTATCGAGCACGATGTCGCCGGCCGCGGCATTTTCTGCCATATGGTTGATGTCCTTGGTGCCTGGGATGGGAATCAAGGTGCGATCCTCACGGGCCAGAATCCAGGCCAGGGCAAGTTGCGCAGAAGTGCATCCCTGGGCATTGGCAATCTGCTGAAAAGGCCGAAGCAAGGCCGCGTTCTTTGCGAATGCCTCCGGCTCGAATCGAGGCCGGGCATTGGTGCAGCGAATGTCATCTTCGGACAGATGTGTGACATCTTGGGCAGAGCCCGCCAGGAAGCCCCGCGTAAGCGGTGAAAACGGCACGAACGCAACACCCAGTTCACGACAGGCGGCCAGCATCTTGCGCTCCGGGGTTCGGGTCCAGAGTGAGTATTCCGATTGCACCGCGGTGATGGGATGAACCGCATGGGCCCTGAGCAGGGTGTCGGTCGAAACCTCCGACAATCCGATGGTTCGGATTTTTCCAGCCGACACCAGTTCCGCCAAGGTGCCTACGCTGTCCTCAATTGGCACATTGGGGTCGAGACGGTGCAGATAGTAAAGATCGATTACGTCGGTCCGCAGGCGCTTCAAGCTGTCCTCGCAAGAGCGGCGAATCGCCTCCGGCCGCCCGTCCAACGTGGGGCCGCCATCCGGTCCCCGCATCAGGCCGCACTTGCTCGCGAGCGTGTATTGGTCGCGACGGTCACTCAGCGTGCGGCCGATGAGTTCTTCATTGTGGCCCAAGCCGTAGAGTGCGGCGGTGTCGAGAAAGGTGTAGCCCTGTTCCAGCACCCCCAGGAGCAATCGCTCGGAGTCCGCGTCGTTGGCCGGACCGTAGCCCATGGACATGTTCATGCACCCCAGACCAATCGCGGAGACTTTGAACGGGCCCAGTGTTCGTGTGTGCATTTTGGAAACCTGTTTTAGTTGAATGATGATGGATTGGATGACCGCACCCGCGGTCGTCAGATGGACGGCGCGCGTGTGCCGTCAGCCTGATACCGAATTCAACAGTGACACAGTATGAGTCGCGATCACGGATTCCTCATCGGTGTGAATCACGAAGATGCGGCACCGCGATCGGTCGGAGGAGATAATGGCATCGCTGACGCGGTTGCGATGCTGGTCGAGTTCGACCCCCAGCCACTCAAACCCTGAACAGATGCGCTCGCGCACGTGGACCGCGTTCTCACCGATGCCGCCGGTGAACACCAAAGCGTCGATTCCGCCCAGGATCGCCGTCATGGCGCCCAGCTCTCGACGCACTCGAAACACGAAATAATCGATCGCCCCTGCCGCCTCGGGACGCGGGCTGGATTCCAGTTCGCGCATGTCGTGGCTCAATCCCGACAACCCGGCAAGCCCGGAACGCTTGTACAGAAGATCACTCAAGTCTGCCGGCGACATGCCTTTGCCCTCCAGCAGGTAAAGCAGCACGCCCGGGTCGATCTGGCCGCAGCGTGTCCCCATGGGAAGTCCATCCAGGGCGCTGAACCCCATAGATGAGCCGACGCTCAGACCGTCTCGCATGGCGCACATGCTGGCGCCGTTGCCCAGATGCGCAACCACCACCCGGCCGGCGGCGTGGTGGGGGGCGATCCGCCTCAGCGCACCCGTCACGTACTCGTACGACAGGCCGTGAAAGCCGTAGCGTCTAACGCCCTCGTCGTACAACTCCAATGGGAGCGCGAAAACATCGTTGACCCAGGGATGGCTTCGGTGAAACGCCGTGTCAAAACAGGCCACCTGCAGCGCCTCGGGGAATGCCTCCCGGGCGGCCAAGACCCCGGCAAGATTGTGTGGTTGATGCAGCGGCGCCAAGGGAACGAACGCCGTGAGCTGAGCAATCAGATCCGTGTCGATTACCATGGGATCGGAGAAATTGGGGCCGCCGTGCACCACCCGGTGACCCACCGCATCGATCTCCATATCCGGATTCTCGGATCGATGCCAATCCAGCACCCGATGTAACGCCTCAGCCGGGTCTCGCGGCCCGCCGTCGGCCGGATAGTCTGTCTTGGCCAACTCCATCCCATCCGGTGCCTTGACCCGAAAGCTCGCCTGCGCGCCCAGTCCCTGAACTTGGCCGCGAGCATGTTCCGTGAGCCCTGTATCGGTGGCGTTGTACAGCGCGAACTTGAGGCTGGACGAGCCCGCATTGAGTGTCAGAATAACGCGGCTCATGATGCTAACTCCTTTGATCCATTGGTGAGCATTGCCCTCGTCAACCAAGCCCAGAGCCGGTCGAGCAGTATCAGGTTGGCGGCTCGCAGGGGCCACGGTGGCTCCACTGACCCGGCCTCATAGACTGATCTCATCACCTGCGGCGGTAAAGATCAAAGCCAGCGCCGGCGGCGAACCCGGTTCAGTTGGGTTTGGCATGCTCCGACCTGGCTGGCAGCACGCGCCTTTATGAAACTGCCGGTGACCAGGCTGCGAAGGTACTGATCGTGGATCTCCAATCCGAGTTGGCCGCAATCATCTCGACTGCCAGTGGTTTCGTGCAGGGCATCGTGGGCGGCGAAGTGCTTTCCCTGTTCGAGGATGTCGCTGCCGCCGTGTCCAGCACGTTCGCCATGCAGGAGGCAACCGATCTGATTTCCGCGTGGCGCGGTACCGGAACGTCGGTGCGGATCGGATTGCACTATGGCCCGACTATCGTCGAGCAGGGCAGGGTGTTCGGTGATACGGTGAACACGGCGGCCCGGATGGCGGCGATCGCTCAGGGTGGTCAGATCATCGCATCCGAGGATGTGGTCAAGCGCTTCACCGATCCATCCAAGGATCTGGCGAGGCGATTCGATCGTGTCAAGGTCAAGGGGAAGCAGGAACCGATCCTGGTTTATGATCTACTCTGGCAACCCGCATTGGTCACCGAGATTCTGCCCACCGCAGCCACGCCGACGCGCCTTTTACAGGCCTCTCACTATCCTATGAGGGTCAGGATCGACAACTTGATCCCGGTCGGGGCGCGTTCTCTGTCGGGCGGGCGCCCAGCAACGATCTGGTCGTCATGTCCGGGTCTGTTTCCAGGAAGCATGCCACCGTCGAATTCGGCCGCGACCGGTTGGTGCTGCTCGATACCAGCACCAACGGAACCTACGTGGAAACTCAGGATGGCGAAACGGTCTTCCTGCGCCGTGAAGCGTTTCCGCTGTGGGGGCGGGGGCGCATCGCCCACTAGGCCCCCGTAACGGGTTCGGGAGGGCTACATCCCGCAGGCTTGTTTGATCTCGTTAATCCGATCCGTCAGCTTCTGATTGTATTCCTTGATGTCCATTTCCTTGTTGCTGCCGGAATCCGCCGCCTCGCCCACGGCATTGATGGCCAGACCGATGGGCATGATTGACATCACGCCTTTAACTTGCCGTTCGTCGGTACTCTTTTTTTCGTGCTCCAGATGCGCGATGTCGTCCTTAGCGGTGGAGCAATCCACGTCCGCTGCCAACGCCTGGGGGGCGATTCCCATGAACGCCAGGGACACTGCACAGCTCAGAATAGACTTTCTCATTTGATTCACCTCTGTTTTGACATGGTGGCACCATATACGGTCCGCACCGCCGATTTCAACGAAACCCGATTCTCCAATCTCATTGGTCCGTGACAGGGGCTGCTCAAAGGCCGCCGCCCCAACGGTGCTGCAGGGCGATGCCCACGAGGTCGTAATCGTTTCCGGTACGGGCCGATACGCCTGAGCTTGCGTACAATTTGATCGAATTATGCCGGTCCAGGGGGAATGCAAGCGTGCCTCCGACGCGCCAGTTCTGCTGCAGGTCCGCATTGAGCTCATTGTCGATTTTGGTCCTGCCCCCGGTGAAGTAGGTCGCGTCCAACGACGCCCAGACGCCTTTGGGAAAGCTGTAGATCAGGTGACCACGGATCGCGTAAAGGGGATCCTGTGACCGGGTTTGGCCGTTGAAGAAATCCGTGTTGTCGGTGAAAAATGTGGCTGCCAGGGCGCTTTCCAAGGTCCACCGACCGAGCGCCTTGGATATCCCGACCTCGGGCTTGAAACTCCAACGGTTGGTGGTGACGTTAACCAGCTTGCTGGAATCATACTGGCCCCAAGGCGCCGTCACCCGCAGGCTTGCCCCCACGATCAGGTCCTGTGTGTATTGCTGAAACTGTTTCAGATTGAGGGCCGGCGCGCCATAGAGATTCACCGACAAGCGGAAAGTCGGTTCGCCAAATCCGTTGACGTCTCGCTCTACCGTTTCGCCCGCTCTCTCGGCCGAACCCGAGAGCCAGGTGTACGGCACGATCACCGATGCCTTGGCCGATTGACCCCACAGATCAAGGACCCGGGCATAGGCGAGCACCGCGTTGTCGGTATTGAGCTTGGGATTCGTAACGGGTAGTGCGGTGTCGAAGGCGACGCCGCCCCGCGTATAGGCATAGCCTGCGACAAGAAAGTTTACCCCCACCGGTGCATTGGAATAGCTGCGAGGCTCAATGTCCTGTGCCTGCGCATTGGGTGCGGATGCGAGCAGCACTGCAATGCTCGCCCGTAAGCAGAGCCTGGTCACTGCATGAAACCGGTTCCGACTCGTTGCATCTTGCTTGATCGAAATTCGCTGCATCTCAGGCCTGTGCCGCCAGGCAGTGCTCCACTCGGTCCAGGGTACGCATTGCGTCGATGGCCTGACCTACGCTGGCATTGGGTTCCCGTCCTTCCCGTATGGCCGCGAAGAACTCCCGATCCTGGAGTTCGATTCCGTTGTTTGAGATGGCCACGTCACTGAGGTCCACCGGCTTCTCATACCCGTCCACCAGATCGTCATAACGGGCGATGTAGGTTCCGTTGTCGCAGATATATCGAAAAAACGTGCCCAGAGGTCCGTCGTTGTTAAAGGACAGGGACAGGGTGCACAACGATCCGGATCGGGTCTTCATGCCAATGGACATATCCATGGCGATGCCGAGTTCAGGATGCGGCGGTCCCTGCAGCGCCTGCACCTGCTCCGGGACCTCACCGGTCTGATACTGGAACAGGTCCACCGTGTGGCAGGCGTGGTGCCACAACAGATGATCCGTCCAGCTCCGGGGTTGCCCCAGGGCGTTGAGATTCGAGCGGCGAAAAAAATAGGTCTGCACATCCATTTGCTGGAGGGTGAGATCGCCCGAGACCATGCGCTGGTGCAGCCACTGATGGCTGGGATTGAAGCGGCGGGTGTGTCCGGCCATTGCCACCAGGCCGGTTTCTCTCTGCAGGGCCACAAGGCGCTCCGCATCGGCCAGATTGTCCGCCATGGGAATCTCCACCATGCAGTGTTTGCCGGCACGCAAACACTGCATCGCCTGGGCCGCGTGCAGGGGTGTGGGGGTGGCCAGCACCACCGCATCGATTTCCGGCACCGCCAGGCTGGTGGCCAGATCCGTTGACCAGTGTTCGATACCCCGTTCCGTCGCCAACGCCGCCGTCGCCTCTGGGTCCACATCGACCACGGCTGAAACCTCGATTCCATCGATGGCTGAAATCGCGTCCAGGTGTTTGGTGCCGAATGCGCCCACCGCGCCGGCCAGGGCAACTTTCATCTACCTCTCCACATGGCCTCATCAAGCACTGCGGGGAAACACCGGTGCATGATCGGCGGCCAACAGTGCGTCAGTATCGGGTGAACAGAATATCAACATCACGCCCCGATCATCGGAAACTGGATTTTCGACTGTTCAATTGGTTTTCTGAAGAGGCCGCGCAGGTCTGATCCCGGTCGCAGCGGTCCGCCCTCTGGCTGGCCGCACAAAGCCGGTCCAGTTCTCTGTGCCGCAGCGCGCCCAGCAGGTGATCGTAGCAGCCGTATACCGCATTCACTCACACGCCGCAGTCGATATGCGACTGCGCATTCAACTCGGCAAGGCCGTTGGCAAAGTACCATAGTTACTTTGGTAGTTACTTCGGTAGTTACTTTGGCAAAGTGGAATGGCGCGATTGGCGGCGGCACACGATACTCGGAAGGTCTATTGATCATCGGAAGGGGAGGCGGTTATGGGCGCGGTGGTTGTACAGCATATTGAACGGGCAGATTCCGCGGTCATCGCCGGACTGTCCGAATGCGGTGTGTCCACTGTGCACGAAGCCCAAGGGCGTCGTGGTTTGCTGGCGGCATATATGCGCCCGATTTATCCCGGCGCCCGCATCGCGGCATCGGCGGTGACGATATCGGCGCCGCCGGCGGACAACTGGATGCTGCACGTGGCCATGGAGCAGCTACAGTCCGGGGATGTTCTGGTGCTGGCGCCCACGTCGGCATCGGATGCGGGCTATTTCGGTGACCTGTTGGCCACCTCCCTGCAGGCCCGGGGCGGTGTGGGCATGATCATCGACGCGGGCGTGCGGGACATCCGCGAACTCACTGAGATGAAATGTCCGGTCTGGTCTAAAGCCATATTTTCCCAGGGAACGGTGAAAGAGACACTGGGCTCCGTCAACGTGCCGGTGGTCTGCGCCGGTGCCCTGGTCAATCCCGGTGATGTGATGGTGGCCGATGACGACGGCGTATGTGTTGTGCGGCGCGAGGAAGCGGAGCAGGTACTGGCCGCCGCCCGGGCCCGCATCGCCAAAGAACAGGATACACGGGCCCGGCTGGCGGCTGGGGAGTTGGGGCTGGATATCTACGACATGCGTGGGCGGCTGGCCGAGAAGGGCCTCAAATATGTCTGAGTCCGCACCCTGCATGTGGATGCGAGGGGGCACGTCAAAGGGCGGGTATTTCCTGGCCGACGATTTGCCCGATGACCCCCAAGCCCGGGACGCGTTCCTGCTGTCGGTGATGGGATCGCCCGACCCGCGCCAGATCGACGGCATGGGTGGCGCAGATCCGCTGACCTCCAAGGTCGCCGTGATTCAAACCTCGCAGCGGCCGGGGGTGGATGTGGACTATTTGTTTCTCCAGGTGTTCGTGGATCAGGCCCGGGTTACCGATACCCAGAACTGCGGCAACATCCTGGCGGGCGTGGCGCCCTTTGCCATCGAGCGTGGACTGGTCCAGGCCCGTCCGGATGAAACCCCGGTTACGATCTTCATGGAGAACACGCAACAGATCGCGGTGCTCAGGGTGCGGACACCGGGTGGGGTGGTGGCCTATCGGGGGTCTGCCCAAATCGACGGTGTGCCCAGCAGTGCCAGCCCTATCCCCATCCGTTTCCGGGACACAGCGGGCTCCAGTTGCGGTGCGCTGCTGCCGACCGGGCGCGTCCTGGACGTGATCGACGGTATCGAGGTGACCTGCATCGATAACGGCATGCCCACGGTGGTGCTGCGGGCCTCCGATTTCGGCCTGAGCGGCACCGAGGATCGTGCCAGCCTGGATGCAAACCAGGGCCTCAAACAGCGCCTGGAGTCCATCCGCCTGCAGGCCGGTCCGTTGATGCACCTGGGCGATGTGGCCGCCAAGTCGGTCCCCAAGATGAGCCTGCTGAGTCCGCCCGCAGCCGGCGGAGCCGTGTCCACTCGAACCTTCATCCCCCATCGTTGCCACGCATCCATCGGCGTACTGGGCGCGGTCACCGTGGCCACGGCATGCACGCTGCCGGATTCGCCGGTGGCCGAATTGGCCGAGGTGCCGCCGGGTGACAGCAAGACCATGCTCATCGAGCACCCCATAGGCCAGACCACGGTGCTTCTGAGCATGGACGCAGCCGGCGCGGTGGAGAGCGCGTCGATTCTGCGCACCGCGCGCAAACTGTTCGACGGCGTTGTTTTCGCCCGCTGAGTTTGAGGCATTCCAGCATGGACCCCGACTACCTGCCGTTTCACCCCGATCCCACCAAGCCGGAGTATCGTCCGCCGCCGGGCGCGGTGGACGCCCATTGCCATGTGTTTGGCCCCGCTGCAGACTTTCCCTACGCGCCGGAGCGAAAGTACACGCCCTGTGACGCGCCCAAGGAAAGCCTGTTCGCCCTGCGCGACTATCTCGGATTCAGCCGCAATGTCATCGTTCAGGCCACCTGCCACGGCCGGGACAACTCGGCGCTCGTGGATGCCCTGCAATCCGCCGGTGAACGCGCGCGGGGCGTGGCGGCGGTGGGGCCGGACGTCAGCCAGACGGAACTCGACGCGCTGCATGCGGCGGGTGTGCGCGGGGTGCGGTTCAACTTTGTCAAGCGTCTGGTGGACGCGACGCCTCGGGAAGTGTTTCTGCGGATCGCGGACCGGATCGCCGCCATGGGCTGGCACATCGTGGTCTACTTCGAGGCATCGGATCTGGCCGATTTGGTCCCTTTCCTGCGTACGCTGCCCACCATCGTGGTGGTGGATCACATGGGGCGTCCGGATGTGGCCAAGGGCGTCGATCATCCGGATTTTCAGCGTTTCGTCAGCCTGCTAGCGGACCATGCCAACATCTGGACCAAGGTGAGTTGTCCCGAACGCTTGAGCCTCAGCGGTCCGGACTACACCGACGTCATACCCTTTGCCAGAACATTGGTGCAACGGTTTCCGGACCGGGTGCTCTGGGGCACGGACTGGCCGCATCCCAACATGAAATCCCACATGCCCGATGATGGGGTGCTGGTGGATGTCATTCCCCGCATCGCCCCGGACGCTGCGGCCCAGCAGGCGCTGCTGGTGGATAACCCCGTGTGCTTGTACTGGGCCAACAGCGAAAGCCAGTAACGAGCGGCGATTGGATAGGCTACCTGGCCGGCCTATGTTTGCACGGTAGTGAAGTTTTCTGGGTTGAAGGTATAAAAGCAGCGTTCGCAACAGTCCAGGGAGCCTCTGATTTATTCTGGACGAAGCGGTGTATTTGAGACCCAAGACGCACGATCATGAACAGGCCAGAGGCGCCCTCTGTACTCAATCGCGTTTATCGCCGCCACAGTCACTCGTCTATGCTGACCTCGTCGGCACCCGGTTTCCGATTCACCAGCCAGGCCCCCACCAGCGTGATGCCCAGCCCCGCTACCTGGAACCAGCCAATGGTCTCTCCCACCAGGAAATAGCTCGCTAGGATGGCAAAAACGGGTATGAAGTATCCCGATGTGGCGGCAAAGAGGGTGCCGGCATTGGCTATCACATACTGTAGCAGCGCGTAGGCCAGCCCGGTTGAGAGAACACCTATCGCGAGAGTCGCCATTACCGCTTCTTTGCTGGGACGCAATTCCAGGGGCTGCTCCAGCGTAAAGGCCGCTACGGACAAAATCAGTGATACATAAACCATTGTTCCGGTAGCAGCCAGGAAGGGGTCGAGCTTGCTCGCGCGGGAGTAGATGAGATAGATCGTGTAGACAATGTAGCCACAGGCGATGAGGCCAACACCTGCGATCTGTGACTGATTGAACTGAATTCGCTCGGGGCCGATAAACATCGCCACTCCGGCCAGGGCGAGAGCCGCGCCGCCAAGGCGGGGAAGGGTAAATCGCTCCCAGCGCAGAACCAAAGTGGTGATGAGAAACGTGCTGATCGGGATAAGGCAGGTTAATAATGAGCTCAGACTAGCGGAAATATACTCCTCTGCCTCTGGTAGAGAGACAAAAAAAACACTCAGCAAAACCCCCAGGATGGCATAGGTTCTCCACTGCGAAATCAGCGATGCAAGATTCTGCTTCATCCCGATGCCCACGGCAAAGAGAAGAACCAATGCAGCCAGGATCGAACGTAACATGGCCAGAGTAAGCGGCGTAATGGTTTGTTCCGCAATCTTTACCAGCGGAAACAAGCCGCCCATCAGGGCAGAGAACAGCAGCAACAGGGCGACATGCAGCAGGGTATTCCCGTCTTTCGAGCTCATACGGCCTCCAGGCAGCGACGGGCGAGTTAAGGAGCCTCTGATCTATTCGTGAACATGCATCTTGGGGCTGAAATGCACCGCTTCATCGTTGCAGATTTTGGCAATAGAACAACGATTACCCGCGATCTGCCCCGCGTTCCGCCCCTTGAATCTGCGCATTCCGCCCTCCAATCTGCTTCGTTCAGAATAAATAAGGCTCCTTAACGCTGATGGTTCTTCGGCTGATTATCTTTAGGGGTGTGCTGATCACGTACAACGAAGTCCGGCTCACGGGCAAGCCCACGGCAATCTATATCATGCCTGGCCTCGTCAACAAACAGGGCAGTAGGCTGATCCAGAACAACCACTGCCGCATGAGTGCTCAGTTCGGAGTCGCCTTTGCCGACTTCGACCGGATACCAAATTGGAATGGCGACGAGCTGAACCAGGGCAATAGCGACCTTTTTCAGAGCAACAGCTTCAACAACGTCACAGCGGACCAGGCTGGCCGGGCCGACAGCAAATGCGAGTAACAAGCGGCGATTGGATGCTTCGAGAGGGTTCCGTCAGCATGCCTGTTTGCAACGATCCGACCTGAAGTCCACCGGTTTGATATCCTTGATGCGTCTCGCCCTCAACTGAAGCGTTGCTTATGCCGATGCGATCATGAACTGGATTCAGTCTGCGGACGCCATCAGCAGATTTCCGCTAAAGGTCTTGCCGCTGTTCTGGGCAGTCCTGATGCTGACGGCCTGCGCCAGCAAGCCGCTGAACCCCTGGACTGCGGACACCCCGCCTCTGGTGCTTGTGCCTGTGGCCGATGCCTCGGTGAAAGACCTGAGGGGGCGTTTCCGCGAGATCCTTTGCGCGGTGCTCGAATCACGCAAAGACGAGTGGCCTGACTATCGTCCCTGCGATGAAGCGCTGACCCGGGTGGCGGACGAGCCGCCGGGCTCCGGCGAGAAGGTCAACCTGGGCGCCAGCCGGGACGATCTGCTGGCGCTGTTTGTCCCGGGTGTGGGCTGGGAGTGCGTCGCGGGGTGGTTGCAGGTGGACGCGTCCGTGGAACGTTTGATGCGATCGTTCGGGTTCGGCGCAGAGCTGGTCTCGGTCGACGGATTGTCCAGCTCCGCCCACAACGCCCGTCAGATTCGCGATCGAATCGCGGGGCTCCCGTCGGAATTCGACGGCCGGCCCATTCTGTTGATTGGCTACTCGAAGGGCGCGACCGACATTCTCGAGGCCATTGTTCAGTATCCGGAGTTGAGCGAACGGGTCGTCGCGGTGCTCAGTGCCGCAGGATCGATTGGGGGTTCACCCCTGGCCACCTCAGCCGAGGCCGGCGACCTGAACATCATGCGCTACTTCCCAGGGTCCAACTGCAGCGAAGGGGACGGCGGTGCGGTGGAGAGTCTCCGCCCCGCCACCCGCAGGGCCTGGCTGGCGCACCATACGCTGCCCCCGGAGATCGCCTACTATTCGCTGGTCACCTACCCGCAGCCCGATCGCATTTCCTCTGCGCTGGGCGGCATGTATCGGAAACTGAGTCAGGTGGATGCCCGCAATGACAGCCAGGTCATCTATTACGACCAGATCATTCCCGACAGCACCCTGGTCGGTTTCATCAATGCCGACCACTGGGCGCTTGCCGTGCCAATTGCCCGCACTCACGGCTTCATCGGCTCCACGTTTGTGGACAAGAACGATTTTCCTCGTGAGGCACTGGTCGAGGCGGTACTGAGATTCGTGGAAGAGGATCTCGAGCGGCGCGAGCGCATCGGCGCACCTTGATCAGACGGCAGGTAGGCGCCGAAGCGCCGTGACGCTCCAGGCCTCCGCGCCCGCGCCTGTAAATCCCGAAAGGTCATCCGTCCTAACGCAGCGGCATGCCGGCGCGCTGCTCCAACTTTCGAAACCGCAGGGCGAGATAGATCATCATCCCACCCATGACCAGCGCGGCGATCGCGATCACCCAGGAAAGGGCGACAATGCCGCTGCCGGGCCAGAGCATCAGCACCAGGCCCAGTACCGCCCCGGCAATGCCCATGGTTTTCAGTGGGCCCTGCTCCGGGTCGGTGGGACTCAGTCGCCGGGCGCTGAGAAACTCACTGACCCCCACGAACAGCACCCAGGCGCCGAACAGAAACAACAGGCTGCGCAGCGATCCGCTGGGCCAGAACACCAGTACCAGGCCGATGGCCAGGCTGATCAGCGCCTGAACCAGATACTCACCCCGGTCGCCCATTCGCAGCGCACCGTATAGCCCGGTGGCACCGTCGGCGAGGCAGTAAACGCCCACCACCAGCGCCAGTATGCCCAAGGTCAGGGTCGGCCAGAACAGAGCGAAAATGCCCAGCGCCACGGCCAGCCCGCCCCTCAGCATCATGGCCCACCACATGTCGCCAAGCCGGTTGGTGACGCCGGCCCGGACAGCCTGGATCTGTTCACGCCGGAGTTCGTCTTGATCGTTCATTTGCTGTCTCGATGCTGGTTGTGGATATCCAGTTGAGTTGGCGCAGGTTCCCCCGAGTCACTCTCCCCCAATCTTGCTTGAAGCTTACACCTCCACGGGTCGGCTTTCAGCACGGGGAGACACGTGCTTTCCGGTCATGCCCTGTGTCAGCGAATGTTTTCGAGGATCAGATGACCCACCGCGGTGTTCGAGGCCGGTACATGGTAGTGGCGGTGCACCTGCCGCACTTCGGCGTCCAGGGCGCCACGCATCACCAGCCACATGACCAGCTCGATGCCTTCGGAGCCAGCCTCCCGCAGATAGTCCACATGGGGAATCCGGGTGACCGACTCCGGGTTGCTCACCAGCTCGTCCATGAACTGGTTGTCGAACACCGGATTGATCAGCCCGGCACGCTGAGCCTGAAGCTGGTGGGACATGCCGCCGGTGCCAAAAATCACCACCCGCAGATCCCGGTCGAAGGATTGAACGGCCCGGCGGATCGCTTTGCCGAGATTGAAACAACGGTTTCCGGTGGGCGGCGGGTACTGCACCACGTTGACGCACAACGGAATCACGGGGCAGGGCCAGGCATCGGGTTGTCCGCACATCAGAGAAAGTGGCACGGTCAGACCGTGGTCGACTTCCATGCGGTTGACGATGGTCAAATCGAACTCGTCGAGAATGACCGATTGAGCAATATGCCAGGCCAGTTCCGGATGACCCTGGACGAGCGGCACCGGCCTTGGACCCCAGCCTTCGTCCGCCGGCTGGAACGCATCGGCGCAGCCCAGGGCGAAGGTGGGAATCATTTCCAGCGAAAAGGCGGTGGCGTGATCGTTGTAGACCACGATGGCCACGTCCGGTTTGAGCTCTGACATCCATTCGCGGGACCGTTCAAAGCCCTGAAACAGGGGCTGCCAATACGGTTCATCGGTCTTGCCCTGATCGATGGCGACGCCGATTGCGGGCACGTGAGAGCATGCGACTCCGGCGATGATCTCAGCCATTGTCCCACTCCCAGGTGTAGCGATTGCCTTCGATTGGACGCCCGCCCGCCAGCATCATGTTCCGGTAATCTTCGTCGCTGACCCCGGTCATGCGCGCGGCCAGCTCCTGGAAGGTAATGCCGTCTTTGGCCGCCAGTTTCGAGGTGTAGTAGATGTTTCCCCCCAGCCGCAGCATTCCGTTCCAGTCACGCGCCAGTACCGCAGCCCGCTGCTCGGGGCTCATGGGATAGCGATCCAGGTAGGCCGCCTCGTCGGCGCCGAACGCGTCGCGGTTGTCCCGATGGCGCAGTGACATGCAGAACATGTTGAGGTGATACCCTTTGCGGGACTGCTCGGCGTCGAACACATAGGTTCCGGGTATATCGTCGTAGGGGTGCTTCTGGTTCACGACTGTACGCCTCCTGTCGGTCCGTCCGCCGTTAATCGGGACGCCAGACGGGAGAAAACCCGTCGTGAGTTGAGCTCGAATATCTTTTTCCTGTCCGCATCGCCGATGTCGGCGGCATCGATGTAACGTTTGGTGTCATCGAAATGATGGCCGGTCTCGGGATCGATGCCCCGCACCGCGCCCACCATTTCCGACGCAAACAGAATGTTGTCCGCCGGAATGACCTTCAGCAGAAGATCGATGCCGGGTTGGTGGTACACGCAGGTGTCGAAAAAGACATTGCGCTTCAATAGCTCGGTCAGCGGGGGCCGCCCCATCATATCGGCCAGACCCCGAAATCGGCCCCAGTGATAGGGTACCGCGCCACCGCCGTGGGGGATGATGAACTTGAGGTCGGGGAAGTCCGTGAACAGATCGTCGGCGGTCATCATCTGCATGAACGCGGTGGTGTCCGCGCCGAGGTAGTGAGAGCCGGTGGTGTGAAAGCAGGGGTTGCACGCCGCGCTCACATGCACCATGGCCGGCACGTCCAGCTCCGACATTTTCTCGTAGATCGGATACCAGTAGCGGTCTCCCAATGGGGGCGAGGTCCAGTAGCCTCCCGACGGATCGGGGTTCAGGTTGCAGCCCACAAACCCGAACTCGGTGACACAGCGTTCGAGTTCCGCCGCGCTGGCCTGCAGGCCGTCACCCGGAGACTGGGGGAGTTGGGCCACACCTGCGAAATTGCCCGGATACAGTTGCGTAATCCGATGAATCAGATCGTTACAGTGTTCCGTCCAAAAGCGGCTGGTGGAAGCATTGCCAATGTGATGTCCCATCCAGCTCGCGCGGGGTGAAAACACGGTCAGGTCGGTATGGCGTTCCCGCTGCAGCTTGAGTTGCGCACCCTCGAGGCTGTCCCGGATCTGGTCGTCACTGATGTTGACCACACCCTTGCTGTGTTTGAACAGGGCATCCCGGGCGAGTTGGGCCTTCTGGCCCTCCCGGTACTCACCCAGTTCGGCGGGGGCCGTGGTGTAGTGCCCGTGACAGTCGATAATCATTTTTATCCAACCCTGTGCTGTCCTGCACGAATGACCCTTCTCGCACGATGGTAACCGTTGCCTTTGGTCAATGGTAAATTCGAAATGCGCTGGGAATGCGCAGGGAATGCGCCGGGAATGCGCAGGGCTGTGCGAAAAAGCGATACTGTCCGGTCATGAGCGCGCCGGGCCACGTCCCCCGGCGCTGTTTACAACGCTGTTCAACTCGAAGGAACCATGACCAGAACCCAGCCTGAACCCCTCCTGGTCGATGACACGCTGGGGCGTGTCTATCCCATCGATCCGCCCCGCTGGCGCTCGGATGAGGGCAATCCCTTGTCCGTGTCGGAACTGCCCGGAATCCGCCGACAGCTCATCGATGGCTCGCAGCGCAGTCTCTGGCGTTACCACGCCGCGCTGCCGGTGCCGATCGAGCATCCCGTGAGCATGGGGGAGGGGTGCACGCCCCTGATCCCCCGGCCCTGGAACGGGCACCCCTGCCTGTTCAAGCTGGAATGGTTCGCACCCACCGGCAGTTTCAAGGATCGCGGGGCATCGGTCATGTTGTCGCTACTCCGCCAACAGGGCGTGGGCGCCGTCCTGGAGGACAGCTCCGGAAACGGTGGTGCGGCCATCGCCGCATACGGGGCTGCGGCGGGCATCCGGGTACGTGTCATCGCCCCGGCCTACGCGCAGGATGCGAAGATCGCTCAGATCCGTGCCTTTGGCGCCGAGGTACAACTGGTGGATGGACCGCGCGAGGCGTCGGAAACGGAAGCGGTACGCCAATCCGATCATATGTTCTACGCCAGCCACAACTGGCATCCGTTTTTTCTGCAGGGCACCAAAACCCTGGGCTACGAGTTGTGGGAAGATCTGGACTTCCGGCCGCCGGACAACATCATCATCCCCACCGGGGCCGGCAGTAACGTGCTGGGTTGCGATCTCGCTTTTCGTGAACTCATGCGGGTTGGGGAGATCGACCGCCTGCCGCGCCTGTTTTGCGCACAGCCCGCCAACTGCGCGCCCATCCACGCGCATTTCCAGGCCAGACCGGGGGATGTGGTTGCGCCGCAGTGTGCACCCACCATCGCCGAAGGGACCGCCATCAAACACCCCGTGCGTCTCACGCAGGTGCTGGATGCGGTGCGCAGGTCCCGCGGCGGAACCGTGGCGGTCAGTGAAGCGCAGATACTCGCCGCCTTGAAACGCCTCGCCGGCATGGGATTCTATGTCGAGCCGACCTGCGCCAGTGCCGCCGCCGCGCTGGACCTGCTGTGGGAACGCGGCGATATCGCCCCAGGTGAGCGCACCGTTGTGGTGCTGACCGGCAGCGGTCTCAAAGCCACCGCCTTTATGACCGACACCTTCGGCGGCGCCCGGTGAGGAAATCCGAACACCATGCGGGTGATGCGGATATCATGCGACCGCAGCGGCAGGCGCCGCTTTGTAAAGACAGGGCACTTGAATGAGTGTGGAGCGCAAGACAAACTGGGTACGGATCCTATTTGGACCCTCGCTGGCGATTATTGGCTTTTTCTATCGGAGCTATCAATCCAACCGCGCCCGGCTCAGCCAGTTCATGTCCCAACCGCGGGTCGCGTCCGTGTTCAAAGTGCTGGTGGTCGTGACCTTTCTGGCCTGGATCGGCATTTGGATACTCGCCAACGACGAGAGTCGCAGCCGGCTGACCGAAGCGGTTGAAAGCCTTTGGGGCGAGATTCGGTCGGACAAACAGAACCTCCCTTAGATCAAAGCGCAAGAGATCAAAGCGCAAAGCGATTCACAGAAGCAGCCGTCGGATCAATGGATCGTCAACACAGTCGAGAGCCCCATTACGCGTGGCGCTGGCTGGCAACAATTAGCGCGCGATCAGATAGCTGCCTTAGAGTTCGCGCTTGGCGTGCCTGAGGAAACCTGGCAGGTACTATACTTCCGATGTCCGTTTCCAGGCGTTGAGTGACCATGTCCCAGTGGCGAGATCTGTCCATCGTCGAAACCGCCGACCCGGCCGACATACCGGAAGTCAAACGACTGTTCTTGGAGTACGCCCGCTGGTTTGAAGACACCTTCGGCCACGATTTCTGCTTTCAGGGCTTCGAAGCCGAGCTGCAGAATCTCCCGGCACCCTATGCGCCGCCCCTGGGCACCATCTGGTTGGCGCGGACGCCCGAGCATCAAGCCGTCGGAGTGATTGCGGTCAAGCCCCTTAGCGAGGCGGGCATGTGTGAAATGAAGCGGCTGTGGATCGACCCCGCACACCGCGCCTCCGGCCTCGGCCGTCACTTGGCGGGGCTGTCTACCGCTTGGGCCCGGGACCAGGGCTATCGAACCATGAAACTGGACACCCTGAAACGCATGCGGGCGGCGCTGGCGCTCTACCGCTCCCTGGGGTTCGCCGAGATCGATGCGTATGTCGACAACCCAATCGACGACGTTCTGTTCCTCGGGCTCGAGCTATAGGCAAATGCGATCAGTCGGCGACTTACTTTGATCGTCGTCCCGAGCCTGCTGTGCAGATAGGGACGCCTGGTGGATGTCCGGGCACAACGAGGCGACTGAGTTGTATTCTGTTGTAGCGAGCGGTAGCGCGCGGGGCTTCAACCCGTGGCACCCCATCGCCGCGCTGGCCGAACGGGCGACGTCGTTCTGGCCGGATCTCCCCGCAACGGCGTGAGGCTCAACCCTGCGACCGGGAGGCCTGCCGGCGAGTCAGCGACGTACCCGCTGCGCACCCATGCCGTGCGCGAAGCGGACGGAATCATTCAGGCGAACATCGCCGGCGTGTAGGAGGCGTTTCCCCATGGACCTCGATCCGGTCATCCTGTCGCGCATCCAGTTCGCGTTCGTGATTACCTTCCACATCATTTTCCCCGCCTTCACCATCGGGCTTGCCGCCTGGCTTGCGACGATCGAGGGTATGCGCCTCGCCACCGGAAACCCGATCTACCGGCGGATTTTCGACTTCTGGCTCAAGGTCTTCGCCGTGTCGTTCGGAATGGGCGTCGTGACCGGCATCGTCATGGCGTTCCAGTTCGGCACCAATTGGGGGGTGCTGGCGGAAAAGACCGGATCGATCCAGGGGCCGTTGCTCGGTTACGAGGCCTATACCGCCTTCATGCTGGAAGCGAGCTTTTTCGGGGTGATGCTGCTCGGCCGCCAACGGGTCTCGCCGGCGTTCTACCTGTTCGCTTGCTGCATGGTGTCCCTGGGCACCATGTTCTCCTCGTTCTGGATTCTCGCCAATAATTCCTGGATGCAGGTTCCGCTTGGTCACGAGATCGTCGACGGTCGCATCGTTCCGGCCAACTGGCGCGAGATCGTGTTCGGACCGGTGATGATGGTGCGCTGGCCGCACATGCTGCTGGCGGCGCTTCTGACCACCTCGATGTGCGTTTCCGCCACCGGTGCGTGGTACCTGCTACGACGGGTGCACCTGTCCGAGGGGCGAGTCATGCTGAACTGGGGTCTCGGGCTCGCCGCGGTGCTGATCCCGGTACAGCTGTTCTCCGGCCACCTGACAGGTCTCTACGTGCTCGAGCACCAGCCGGCGAAGTTCGCGGCAATCGAAGCGCGATGGCAAACCCAGCAGCCGGCCTCGGAGGTGCTGCTCGCCTGGCCGGATACCGCCGAGCAGCGCAACCGCTTCGCGCTGGAGATTCCAAAGCTTGGCAGCTTCATCGCTGCCGGAAACTGGACGGCAAAGGTGACAGGGCTCGACGCGTTTCCGGTCGAGGATCGCCCGCCGGTTCTGATCCCGTTCTTCGGTTTCCGGATCATGGTCGGCATGGGCCTGATCATGCTCGGCGTTTCGTGGCTCGGCAACCTGCTGCGGTTCACCGGCCACCTGGAGCGAGCGCGATGGTTTCTCTGGGGCACGTTCCTGTCGTTTCCCACTGGATTCATCGCGGTGGTGAGCGGCTGGTACACGGCGGAAGTCGGACGGCAGCCCTGGGTGGTCTATGGCATTCTTCGCACGGAGGATGCGGTGACCCCATCGCTGACGACAGGTGACGTGCTGTTCTCGCTCGCAGCCTACGTGCTGGTCTACGCCATCATGATGACCTTCGGCATCTACTACATCTACCAGCTTCTGCGCCAGGGCCCAGCCGGTCCGCAGGCGTCTATCCCGAGTGCCACCGCCAGCCGGCCACTGGCTTTTGCCGATGACGCGGACAGCGCCACCGGTGCCCCAGAGAAAGTGTGAGCGCCATGGAGCCAAGCAACCTCGCGCTGTTCTGGGCGGCGGTCATCGCCGGCTCGATCCTGATCTACGTCGTGCTCGACGGCTTCGACCTCGGGGTCGGTATTCTGTTCGGCATCACCCAAGACGAGGGGCATCGCAACCGGATGATGGCCAGCATCGCGCCGTTCTGGGACGGAAATGAAACCTGGCTTGTGGTGATCGGCGCGAGTCTCTTTGCCGCATTCCCGGCCGTCTATGCGGTGTTTCTGGGCGCTTTCTATGTTCCGGTGCTGCTGATGCTGCTGGGCCTGGTGTTCCGCGGCGTGGCCTTCGAATTCCGCCATCGCAGCGAGCGCATGCGCGGTGTCTGGGACCGTGGCTTCGGCGGCGGTTCGATTGTTGTTGCCTTCGTCCAGGGTGCGGCCGTCGGAGCCATGATGCGCGGCATCCCGGTCGAGAATGGTCAATACGCTGGCACCAGCCTGGCTTGGGTGCATCCCTTTCCCATCCTGACCGGCATCGGCCTGGTGCTCGGCTATGCGCTGCTGGGCGCCGGATGGCTGGTGCTCAAGACCGAAGGCCCGCTGCGCGACTGGGCCTACGCCCGGATCCCGCGCCTCGTCCTCGGTGTGCTGGTCGTCCTCAGCCTCGCTTTCGCCACGGCACTGACAGTTGACCTGACTGGCGATTTGGAGCGCGGAACTCACGAGATTTCGGGCTGGCTGATGATTCTTCCGCTGTTCGCGGCGGGTGCACTCATCGGCGTGTGGTTTGCTGCCAGGGCTCGCTGGGACCCTGTGCCGTTCGCGCTGACGGCGGTGTCGTTCATTGCCGCCTTCGCAACCCTCGCGGTTATGATGTGGCCATATATGATCCCGTACGCGCTCACCGTTGCCGATGCCGCAGCGCCAGAAGAGTCGCTGCGTTTCTTCTTTTACGGCGGTGTCGTGGTCCTCCCGGTGATCGCGGCCTACACGATCGGGGTGTACTGGGTGTTCCGCGGGAAGTGACGCATCCGGGCTGATGCCGGGCTTGGGTGGCTTTGTAACGTAACGATCGTATGAGGCGTGACGCTTGGAAACAGGGGCGTGTCGAGAACGATTCAAGGGCTACTCAGCAAAATCAGCAGTATGCTCTGGTCGCCCGTGCCCTTGACCAGGTCAGCCAAGTGTCAAGCTGAGCCACGCGCCTGAGCGGCAACAACCCGACCCGCAGCACGATGCGGGTCACAAAACGGCCTGACCACGCAGCAAGGAACGGACACTCGGAATGTCATCATCCGCCGCCCCAAAGCTGGGGATGCTTTCAACGCTTTCCATCGGGATCGGCGGCATGGTCGGCGGCGGCATCTTCGCCGTTACCGGCCTGACCATCGAAGTGACTCAGGGCTCCGCCCCGTTCGCCTTCGTGATCGCAGGCATCGTCGCGCTCCTGACGAGTTACTCCTACCTCCAGCTCACCCTGCGTTATCCCGGCGAGGGCGGCACGGTCGATTTCCTGAACCGCGGCTTCGGCGGTGGAATCCTGACGGGCGCCGCCAACATCCTGCTGCTGCTCAGCTACGTTGTGCTGCTCGCCGTATATGCCTACGCCTTCGGCAGTTATGGCGCGGGTTTGCTGCCTTCGGCGGACACAGCCTTCTGGACCCATGCGCTGGCCAGCGGCGTGATCGTCGGCCTCGTTCTGGTCAATGTCTTCGCGGCACAGCTGGTGATTCGTTCGGAGAACGCCTTCAACGTGCTGAAGCTGGTACTGCTCGCCGTCTTCGTGATCGCGGGTCTGCTCACGCCGATGGAATGGTCCCGGTTTGAACCAGAGCATGCGGTGACGCCCATCGGCGTCATTGCCGGCGCGATGCTGATCTTTCTCAACTACGAAGGCTTCGAGCTGATCGCCAACGCGTCAAAAGACGTTGCGGCGCCCCGGCGATCCCTTCCCATCGCTTATGTCGGCGGCGTGTTGCTCGTCATCGTCATCTATGTGCTGATTGTCGCCGTGGTGATCGGCCACCTCAGCTTTGCCGAGGTCGCCGCTTCGCGCGACACCGCCCTCTCCGCCGCGGGCAATAAGATCCTCGGCCGGACCGGCAGCCTCATCATCGTGATCGCGGCGCTTCTGGCCACCAGCTCCGCAATCAACGCGACCTTTTACAGCACCGGACGCCTGACCTACATCGTCGCCAAGACCGGCGAACTGCCCAAGACGCTCGAGCGCGGATTCCGCGGCCAGCATTTCGAAGGCGTACTGATGAGCGCGGGCCTCGCCCTGATCGTCGCCAATCTCGTGCCACTCGAGGCGATCGCCACGATGGGCAGTGCGGGCTTCCTGATCCTCTTTCTCGCGGTGAACGTGGCCGCCGTGCGTCTTGCCCCCGAGACGGGTGGCCAGGTTTGGATTTCGGGGCTTGCCGCGCTGAGCACGGCCATCGCCCTCATCGTGCTCTGCGTCAAAGTGGACGAGAATCCGGCGACCCGAAACCATTTATGGATACTGGCCGGAATGATTGCGGCCTCGCTGCTCATCGAGATCGTCTATCGCAGGGTGTCCGGCCGCACCATCCGGCCGCCGCGCGGGCCTTCGGGACACGGCCGTGGAGTGGGTTCTGGATACGAGCGATAGACGCAGCGTGGATCGGGGTGAGTCCATTCTCGTTCGGCGTCGAACTGGACAGCACGTCGCCTCATTCATTTCTATCGCGCAGACTCCTGATGTCTTATGCCCAAGAGAACAGTGGAGCCCAGTTCGACTTGCTCGGCCAACTCCACCACTCCGGTCACGAAGCGTTCCGCGTGAATGGCACGCTCGCCGAGGGCGCGCAGTGTTCGCGGAATGACTTCAATATGCTATACGACGACGTTACCGTTTCCCCACTCCCTGGCCTTGAACCCACTCGGGTCAGCGGTAGGAGTAGGTTGGACAGGGGACCTCAAAGGCTTACCGGCTCAAACGTCTTGAACAGGACAGTGCGTATGAAAACGGAATCGTCAAATCTTGTGTGGCCTTCGCTTGCGCTGGCCATCCTGTTTCTGTCGGGCTGCGCGAACGTGCCCGACTGCGACCCGGGTGCAAGCGACCCCATCGATCGGGCATTCGCGCCACTGGACAACGCGGTCGGTGCGGTCAACGAAGATCTCAACGACCAGTCCGGCGGCTGCCAAATGACGACCAGCAGCGAAGCCGATGGCTATCCCAGCGCCTCGAACGAGGGCACTAAGTAGCCGATCGCCGCCCCTGGCCTGACCAAGGGCGGTCGAAAAGCGCATGGCCCACTAAAGCGGCGCCACGAACGCAAAGCTGTGGGTGTCGATGACTTGACCACTGCCGTCGACCACCTCGACTGCCCATGATCCGGTCCACTCGGGTTTCATTTCGTTACTCGACCAAACCCTGTCGGGATCACTTTTCACATCGATTTCTGCAACGGCCATCACTTTGCCCTCGTGCTTCCAACGATGGCTCACGGTCTGGCCCGTCATCCCTTCCAGCACGGTGTAGAAATAAACTTTGGCAACGCTGTTTTCAATGTCCGAACGGAAATCGGACGGCTGATCACCCACCATGGCGGTCGTGAACACCGCCTCGGCGACGCTGCCAACCGCCGTCTTATCGGCCGCCATGGCTTGCTCAGCAGCCTGCGTTGGTTCCGCCTCCACCTGCGAAATGGCAAGCGCCGGCACGAACAGCAAACCAGCCGCGATCAACGCCTTTGTCGAGCTTGTCACCGAGTTCACTTTGTTCACTCCTAATGTTGTCCTAGCATATGACGGATGCCGCTGGCTGAACCGGCAGCACAAAGGCCACATGGAGGTCAGCAGCAAAACACCGCGTTTTGCACAAATTGTTGCAGGCTGTACGCACGCCTCACCAGGCTCGGCGCACTTGGCGCTCCCAAGATGAGGTGCAGTGGATCGTCAGACTCGCGAATATACTACGAATTCGCAACTGCCGCCGGTGGCGGTGATGCAGCGCGCATGACCCTGTTGAGTCGATCACTGCGGCCACAGTCTCCTCCTGCACTCTCAATACTCTACCCTTCGGAGCCACCCGGCGTCTCTGCATACGTCACAGGGGCGACGCTGCTGGTCGACCAATCCATCTGTGCGTTCCATATTGTGACTGTGTGCATCGGTGACCTTGCCGTAAAGCGTTCTGATTCGCGCCATGCATGCCGACCATGCCGGGTTGCTCGCAGAAAGACATGATCAACAGCAGCCGCTTTCACGGTTCCCAGTGATACAGGCGCCTAGCGGTTCCATGCCAAACAGATGCGCCGTAGAGCTTCGCCCGTGTGCTGAGTCAACGCAAAACCGTGCCGCCCCCTGGCAAACGACTGCGTAGTCACACTAAGATCAGGTCCGGGCTGCAGGGCAACGGCGATTGTTCGTCCCGGGGGACTCGCCGGGTCGGAAGACATCACACTGCTGCTACTATGGACGGCCTGATCAATAGATTGGCTAGCAACAGAGATCAACTATGAAAAAATATATCGCCGAGGCATTCGGCACGTTCGTCCTTGTGTTTTTTGGGGTCGGTTCTGCCGTTCTCGCTGGCGGAGGGATCGGGGTTGCCGATGCAATCTCGATCACGGGCATCAGCTTTGCTTTCGGCATTTCGGTGATCGCAATGGCATATTCTGTCGGCCCGATCTCTGGCGCGCACCTGAACCCTGCGGTGTCGATGGGGGCGCTTGTTGCCGGCCGTTTATCCTTCGCCGATTTCATCGGCTACAGCATCGGCCAGATAGCCGGCGGCATCATTGCGGCTGCTTTGATCTTTTTCTTGTCCACCAACACAGTCGGCGGCTACGACATTGCGGCCAACGGGCTTGGACACAACGGTTGGGGCGCAGGGTACGGCGGCGAGTTTCTGATTATGTCGGCGCTTATCTTTGAGATCGTGGCAACCGCCGTGTTCATCGTCGTTATACTTGCTGTGACCTCCGAAAATGGCGCTCCGATGATGGCGGGTCTGGTGATCGGACTGACGCTAACCATGATTCACCTGGTCGGTATTACTGTCACCGGCACCTCCGTCAACCCGGCGCGGTCGATCGGACCAGCGCTGTTTGCCGGACCCGCGGCCCTGTCCCAGCTGTGGCTGTTCATTGTCGGACCACTGATCGGTGGCGCATTGGGTGGGCTGATCCACAAGGCCAAGATCACTGCCACCTGAGCAGGATTACCCAAGATAACCACCCCGGGGGCTGCGACGCGGCACTCGGTGGTGGTTTACCGGGTGATCGTCACCAAAGCGAAAAGGCCACCGGTGGACTCATTGCCAATCGGGACACTGGATCGGTGGCCGGTCTGAGGCGACTCTCGCGTCAGCCATGTTGGCCGAGCGGCAAAAGCACGGAGTTCATCCTGCCGAACTCGGGGCTGCTCATACCGCTTCTATCGTGTCCGCATCTTGCATTCTCGAATTCCCTCATGGTCGCGCGAGCCAAAGTACCCTTCGCGCGGCATCGCGGATCTTATGAAACAGAATTCACTCCGAACGGACCGCCCCTGCACGGTCTCAGGTCAAGCGGGTTTCCCAACGCCCGATTCCAACGGACCTCGGTCGCTATTGTGCTGTCTCAAGCGACTGGGAAGTCGCCGCATGATTGACCAGCACAGTTCGTCAATAGGCCGGTTCGACCAATCATTTCTGATTCACATGATCCGGGACTTCTTTTTCGTTTTGGTGATTGTGACCGTCGTCGAATTCTCGATGAAGGCCGCCTTGGTTTACTACAATTATCATTTTGATGGCGGAGAATAGGCTTGCTGCTTGCCGATCGATTGGCGGAAAACTTTCGGCCATCATGCGCAACGCGGGGGGGCCGGTCGCTGCCCGAACTATGTATCCGATACTGGAGGATAACTGGTCCGAGTTGGGCTACGTCATCGCAATCGAGCCTGCGCCTGTCACCGTGCGCTCAATTGAAGAGGGGTTTAACTACACGCCGCGGGGGATTCCGGCTGAGGATTGGCCGGACGGCCGCTTCAAGACTGGCCAGAAGGACATCGTCGCGGAAGCGTTTTGCCTATCCTGTCATACGCAGGCAAACCTCGGGGAGGTTCTGGGAACAGTCACGGTGCGCAATTATTTGTCGCGTGACTTCGCCTTGTGGTTTGAGGATGTGCGACTTACGGGAATTCTGGCAGCCGGAAAGATCTTGCTGCACTCGTTTCTTCTGTTTCTGATCTTGCGGGCGCGGATGGAGCCGCTGCTTGAATTGCGATCGGTTGTCAGCAATCTGGCGCGGGCATACGGACGTCTTGACCATCGCGCGGAAATCCGAACCTCGGACGAGTTTGGCGTTCTGGCCCGCGACCTCAATCTGTTCCTGGACCGGATCACCGGAATCGTTTCTGAACTTGACGCTGTTCTGGCAAAGGTCCTATCGGCCAACGACGATATCATCGCGGTGCAGGTCAATCTGCGCCAGACGGTTGACAGGATTGTATCCGGTGTACGCCAGTTGGAGCGCGACGCCATGCTGAGCGCCAAGAGCGAACCGCGCCTGTCCAACGAATGGTTTGACGCAGTGCGGACCTCAATCTCTGAACTGGACCAGGCGCTGGCGCAGGTCGATCAGTCCGCACCGGCGACCAGTCTCCTGGAGACCCTCCGTCAGGTTGTGTCCAATGCCGAGGCCCAGATTGCCGGCAGCAAGACCCTCTATACTAAGCTGGCTGATTTGGGTGATCAAAGCGAAACCCTGAAAGACTCGACCCTGGAAATGACCCGACTGGAAGAACGCCTGAAGGCGATCATCGAGACGTCCAGCGCGTTGGTGCGCAGACTCAGGCCAGACCAAAGGTCGCGCAGAGACTGACACGCCGCTCGTTTGCCATGGTCTGATTGTCTGTCGATGCCTGGCCAAGCACTTGATCAAGGGGACTGGATTCTCTGGTAAGACCGCCCAGCCGCGTGCGGTTCTTCGGAACACATCGCGCCGGAGCCCATCATGCCCTAATGCCGATGCCGATGCCGATGCCGATGCCGATGCCGATGCCGATGCCGATGCCGATGCCGATGCCGATGCCGATGCCATGCCGATGCCGATGCCGATGCCGATGCCGATGGAGAGATTGTCGGATTTCGGCTGCGCGGGGCCGTGTGCCATGTCCTGTGACCCCTGAAGTTCGATCCTTTGCATTTGACTGTGCGCCGTCGCGCGCCTCAACTTCTCGGCAGCGAACCTTTGCCATGCCCCGCGTGACCTCCGGAAACCTCCTCAATGGCTTCGTCGGCAAGCTCTTCGGGCAGCACCAGGTTGAGGACGATGGCAATCAAAGCCGCAGGCAGAAGCCCCGAGGTCAGCAGGATGCGGATGGTGTCGGGCATGTGCTGCACAGCACCGGGTTCGAGTTGCAGGCCGAGGCCTATGGATATCGCAATGGCGAAGATAACCATGTTGCGCCGGTTCCAGTGTACGTCCGAGAGCATGGAAATACCTGCGGCCACCACCATGCCGAACATCACGATTACGCCGCCGCCGAGCACCTCGATTGGGATTGTCCGGATGACCGCGCCGACTTTCGGAACCAGCCCGCAGATAATCAGGAAGATGGCGCCCCAGGTGACTACGTGACGGCTCATGACGCCGGTCATGGCGATCAGGCCGACGTTCTGACTGAACGATGTGTTGGGGAGACCGCCAAACACGCCGGCGACAGCGGATCCGACGCCATCGGCGAACGTCGCGCCCCTGATTTCCTTCTCGGTCGCTTCACGGCCTGCACCACCCTTGGTGATCCCTGAGACGTCACCGACGGTTTCCACCGCCGAGACAAATGCCATGAGGCAGAAACCAATGACTGCCGCGAACGACAGCTCAAACCCGTACTTGAACGGCTGCGGCAGCGCGAAGGACGCCGCACCATTCCAACTTCCGACAATGGTGTCCACAGAAAGCATGCCGATGGCAAGCGCATAGACGTAGCCGACAAGGAGACCGATCAGTACGGCCGAGATCGCCACCATGCCGCGGGTGAAGAATTTGAGACCAAGCGTCACCAGAATGACGATGACCGCGGCTGACCAATTCAGCAGTGAGCCATATTCGGCGGTTCCGATAGCGGGCACCCCGCCGGCCGCGTACTGGATTCCAACCTGTACCAATGCGAGCCCGATCATGGTAACGACGAGGCCGGTGACCAGTGGCGGCAATGCGAACCGAATTTTCCCGATCACGGTTCCCAGCAGGGCGTGAAAGATCCCGCCGATGAGAATGCCACCGAACAACGCCGCAAGAGCGTCCACACCCTTGCCGGCCACCAGCGGAATCATGATGGGCAGGAAGGCGAACGACGTGCCCTGGACGATCGGCAGGGCCGCGCCAATGGGACCGATGGTAATTGTCTGCAACAGCGTCGCCAGGCCGGCAAACAGCATCGACATCTGGATGAGATAAAGCAGTTCCGGGAAATCGGGTGAATTCGAACCGAAGCCGAATCCCGCGCGCCAGCAACGATGATCGCTGGGGTCACATTGGAGACTAACATTGCCATGACATGTTGAATGCCCAGTGGAATCGCTTTGTGGAGCGGGGGCGTGTAATTGGGATCGCGCAGCTGGTCCGGCGTCCCGATGGAATGATCTGCCATTGAGGAGCCTCTGATTTATTCTGGCCGAAGCAGATTGGAGGGTGAAATGCGCAAATTCAAGGGGCGGATTGCGGGGCAGATTGCAGGTAATAGTTGTTCTATTGCCAAGATCTGCAACGATGAAGCTGTGCCCTTGTGGGCGAAACCCAGCGGGGCCGGGCCTTTGCGCCCCTCGTACCGCGTTGTACCTCGCTCATTGGCAACTCACCTACTTGCCTCGGGCCAACTTCGCTTGGTGCGCCTTGTACGAGGGAGCGCAAAGACGTCGGCGCGATCGCAGCAATTGTTCAGGCCTTCCCTGATGCTGATTCCATATCGGCCTATTCTGAATCAACCCGCCCTCGGTGGTAATGCATTGAAGGATTCCCGCGAAAGACAGTCGCTTGTTGTTCCCGATAGCTTTGTCCCACTCGAAAGCAACTGGATCAATCAAACCCTCCATAGGTGCTTCGAAGCGCAGGTGGCGCGACGTACCCAGCAGTTTGCCCTCGTTGCCGAGTCGGCATCACTGACCTACCTGGAACTCAATCGCGCGGCGAACCAGGTTGCGCACCGCCTCGTGTTGCGGACCGAGGCAGGGCTGCAAACCGGCCCCGTCGTGCTGCTGATGGATCAGGGCATTGCCTCGGTGGTTTCAATCCTGGCCGTTCTCAAGACCGGGCGGATCTACAGTCCTCTGGATCGACGACTGCCGATACCGGTGCTCTCTGCCATGGTCGAGCACCTCTCACCTGCTGTCGCCGTTATCGATGCACGGAATCGGGCGCTGGCGCAAGCGGTACTGGGTGACCGATGTCCGATCCTGGAAGCGGAATGGAACGGTGACGGAGACACCAGCGAGAACCTGCATCTGGATGTGTCTCCGGATGCGATGGCCTACGTCTACTTTACTTCCGGATCCAGCGGCCTCCCCAAAGCCGTCGTCGATACCCATCGGAATGTACTGCACAATATTTTGCGGTACACCAACAGCCTTGGATTCGCGCCCGGGGATCGCATGAGTCTGGTGCAGAATCCGAGCTTTAGCGGGACCGTATCAACCCTTTTCGGTGCCTTGCTGAACGGTGCGACCGTTCACCCTCTGGACATGAGCGATATTGCATTCGAGGACCTTGGGCCGTGGCTGCGGCGTCAAAGGGTGACCGTGTTCCATTCGGTGCCGTCGATCTTCCGCAGATTGCCGCCGTCTCCGGACCGTTATCCGGATCTGCGTCTGATTCGACTCGAAGGCGACCAGGCTCGGGCCTCGGACCAGGCGCATTTCAAGCGTGTCTTCAGCGACCGTTCCGTTCTGGTGAACGGTCTTGGCGCGACGGAGTGTGGGTTGGTGCGCCAGTTCTTTGTCGATCAGGCTTCACCCGAACCGTCCGATATCGTTCTTCCCGTTGGTCAGGCCATCGACGGCGTGACCATCGACATCGTCGATGAATCCGGGAAATCTTTGCCGCCAGAGTCGACCGGAGAGATCGTCGTCGAGAGCGCCTATCTGGCATTGGGGTACTGGAACAATCCGCAACTGACCGAGGAAAAATTCGGGTCTGGCCGTTACGGCCTGCGGCGCTACCATACCGGCGACCTGGGTCGCCTCGATGACCAGGGTTGCCTGATGCATCTGGGACGTCAGGACATGCAGACCCGGATCGGGGGACGGTTTGTCGACACAGTGTATTTGGAGGGGGTCCTGTCCACCTGTGCAGGTATCAGGGAAGCGCTTCTTCAGACCTACAATGACCGGGACGGGGGAAAACACCTGGCGGCTTACCTGGTCGCCAGCGCTCATCCGGCGCCCACGGTAACCGAGCTTCGGGAGCGGCTCACGCCGCATATCGCCGCGCACATGATGCCCTCGGCTTTTGTATACCTGGATGCTTTGCCATTGAGCGCCGACGGCAAGGTGGATCGGCGGCGTCTCCCGGTTCCCACGCGTTCGCGGCCAGCCCTTTCCGTCGACTATCTGGCTCCGAAGACCGCGCTGGAAAAACGGATCGCCCAGATCTGGGCCGAGGTGTTGGATCTAGACGAGGTCGGTGTGAATGATTCGTTTCTCGAACTCGGTGGCGAGTCGCTGCGAGCCAATCAGATCCTGGGGCAGCTAAGGGATGCGATCGATCCGGGTCTGAACATCGTAAGCATTTTTGAGCACCCCACTGTTCGCACCCTAGCCATGCATTTATCCGACGTTGCCGACAAGCCATCGGAGCCAGCGGTCCGTCCCGCTGGATTCCGGCGCCAGTCAACGCAAAGGCGGGTGCCCACCCACAGCGTCGCCATAGTCGGTATGGCGGGACGCTTCCCCGGTGCGGTCGATATCGACATGTTCTGGGAGAACCTGCGTGCCGGGCGCGAGAGCATCACCTTTTTTGGCGATTTGGAGACGGTTGATGCGTCAGGTGATGAACGCAAGGTTTCCGCACGGGGCCTGCTGGAAGACGTCGACACCTTCGATGCGGCATTCTTTGGGCTCACACCCCGCCAGGCCCGGTGTCTCGATCCCCAGCAACGCATTTGGCTGGAGTGTGTATTCCATGCCCTGGAAAGCACGAACCAGGCGCCCGACTCGCTTAGACGGGATGTCGGTGTTTTCGCCGGCGCCAGGGACAGCGGTTACCTGTGGCAGATATTGGGTGGCAATCCCCAGGCTGTTGAGGATCTGCTGCTGCAGAGCAGCGACGAGATGAGCCAGCTTCAGCTCGGCAACGAGCGTGATTTCATAGCGACGCGCACCTCCTATCTGTTTGGTTTCACTGGCCCTAGCATCAATGTTCAGACCGCCTGTTCCACCTCGTTGGTGGCCGTTGCGCAGGCCTGTCAGGCTTTGGCGAATCGGCAATGTGGTATCGCCATCGCCGGCGGGGTCAGCGTCGCGTTTCCCCAGCAGCGCGCCTACCGCAGTTACCCCGGCGGCATTTACTCGCGGGACGGTCATTGCCGGGCTTTCGATGCGGCCGCGACGGGCACCGTGTTCAGCGACGGTGTCGGGGCCGTGGTGCTGAAGCGCTTGGAAGATGCCCAGGCCGACGGGGATTACATCGAGGCGGTGATTCGCGGTTGGGCGGTGAACAACGACGGTTCCGACAAGGCGAGTTTCAGTGCGCCGAATGTTGAGGGTCAGGCGCGTGTCATCGCCCAGGCGCAAAGCCACGCCCAGGTGCATCCCCGGGACATCGGCTATATCGAAGCACACGGTACCGGCACCCGGGTGGGGGACCCCATTGAGGTGGCGGGCCTGACCAGGGCGTTTGCCAACAAGACCGCCGAGCTGGGGTATTGCGGAATCGGGTCGGTCAAGACAAACGTCGGGCATCTGGATGCGGCTGCCGGCATCGTCGGGCTGATCAAGACGGTGGTGTCGCTGCGCGAAGGTGAGGTTCCGCCCACCCTCCATTTCCAATCACCTAACCCGGATCTCGAGATTGAGAAGACGCCGTTTTTCGTGGTCGATCGGCTGCAGGACTGGCCCCTGCCTGTCGAGCCGCGCATCGCCGGTGTGTCGTCGTTCGGCGTGGGGGGCACCAACTGTCATCTGATTCTGCAACAGGCCGAAACATCCGGAGTGGTCGGACAGGAGACCTCCGGTCCGGCGGTTCTGACCCTGTCGGCGAAGACGCAATCGGCACTAAAGGGGATGATGGCCTGCTATAGAGACTATTTGTCTGAGGACCGCTCCGATTCGCTATCCGATATCGCCGCCACGGCGCAGATCAGTCGCAGCGAATTCGGTTGGCGGGCCGCTGTCGCGGGCCAAACCAAGCGGGAGATCGCCAGCGCGCTCACCCGCGACCTTCGCGAGGTCGGGCGCTCGGGCGTATGGCGCGGCAGGACTGAAGCATCGGACCCGCCTGTGCTGGGCTTCGTTTTCACCGGCCAGGGTTCCCAGTACGCCGGAATGGCGTCTGAGTTGTTCGACTCGGAGCCAGGGTTTCGAGATACGCTGCAGCGCTGCGAGCGAATTGTATCCGATCAACTGGACCGACCTCTGCTCAGCGTCATGTTCGCCAGGAACGGTGACGGTTGCTTTGATCCATCGGTCCGATTACAGTCACGCCGCGCTTTTCGCGGTGCAGTATGCGCTGACCGTGTTGCTGCGTTCATGGGGCATCGAGCCCGCGGTGGTGATGGGGCACAGCCTTGGGGAGTACGCGGCGGCCTGTGCGTCCGGTGTGTTTGGGCTGGAAGCGGGACTCAGACTCGTAACGGCGCGGGGTTCGCTGCTGCGCACGCTGGAGCACGACGGTCAGATGCTCACGGTCTGGGCGGATCGTGAACAGGTGGGCGCATTGATACGTCCCTACGCTGCGTCCGTGTCCGTCGCCGCCGTGAACGGACCGCGCAATACCGTGATCTCGGGTGCCGCAACTGTCATCCAGGATATCGTTCACCAATGCGGTGAACGCGGCTGGCACACCCAGGCGCTGAACGTATCCCATGCGTTTCATTCACCGCTGATTGCGCCCGTACTCGAGCCTCTCGAGCGTTTGGCTCGGGCTGTGACACTCCAGGCGCCGTCAATTCACTATGTCAGTGCCATGCATGGCCAAGCCGTCATCGACGCAGTGACGGCCGCCTCTTACTGGCGCGACCATGCCCGTCAGCCGGTTGAGTTCGCGGCCGGTGTGCGGGCCATGCAAGGGTTGGGTTGCAATCTATGGGTGGAGATCGGTCCCAATGCGCCCTTGGCCGGTTTGATTGGTGATTGCATTTCGGACGCCACAGTACTCGGCATACCGACCCTGCGGCGCGATACCCACGACCGCGTCGCGCTGCTGGAAACCCTGGGCCGCTTATACGTGTGCGGCGTGCCCATTGACTGGTCTGCGGTCCAGCAGTTTCGGCGCCCGGGTCACGTGCGGTTGCCGCCATATCCATTTCAGCGCCAGCGCTACTGGTACGAGATGGGATCGAAATCCTTGCCTGGTGGGTGTCCAGTTCAAGCGGCCGGTACCACTTCTCATGACCCCCTTATCGGTGAGCGCATACGCTTGCCCGGATCGGACGAAATTCGCTTTGCTGTGCGCCACAGTCCTGCCCAGCCGACCTATCTGGATGACCATCGTCTGTTCGGTGTGCCGGTTGCGCCGGGCGCTTCCCATTTTTCCATGTTGGCACAAGCCGCCACCACCCTGGGTGACGGCCAACCCGTGATATTCCACGGACTTTATCTGGTCGAGCCCCTGGTGTTTCCAAACTCCGCGCCGCGAGACTTGCAGCTGATCTTCACGCCGGCGGATGACGGGTGGGCGTTGCAGTTGGTGAGTACGGCGGCGGGGACCGACGAGTGGGCAGTCCATATGATCGGCCGTGCCCGGCTTGATCCTGCCGGGGTTGTGGCGGGTAAGACGGGCGAAACCGTAGTCGACATCGGGCAGCTGACCAACCGTGCCCAGAGCATGATTCCGGGCACTGAATTTTATTCAAAGATCTGGGCCAACCAGGGTGGCACCGGGGCCGCCTTTCGCTGGATAGACACCATTTGGCGCAGCGACGGGGAAGCGGTGTGCCGAACGGCATGTCCGGTCGAGGCCAGAGATCACTCAGGGTTCAGGCTGCACCCAGGACTGATTGAAGCGGCCTGCCAATTGTTGCACTGCTGCGAAACCATCGAGACCGCCGCTGGCATGGCCGAAACCGGGGCTACCTTTGTGCCATTCTCCGTCGAGCGTTATCGCGTATCCAGTCGAACTCGCGATGCGGATCCGGCCTGGTGTCACGCGGTGCTGCGCCATATCGGTCGGAGCGACGTGGTGGGCGATCTGACCATTCTTGCAGGGGATGGCAGTACCCTCGCTCGGATCGAGGGATTCTGCCTGCGTCCGATCGCACGGAGCTCGCTTGAGGCCGCAAATCGCGGGTTTGCGCCTGACGGTGGTGTGCAGAGGTATGAGCGCGTACTGCCTGCGGCACGCGCGCAAACAGAGGACACTTCATCGACGGGCCCCGAAGCGCTGCTCGGTTATCTTATGCGCGAGTGCGCGCGCCTTTCAGGACACGATGTGTCGCAGATTACGCCGGACACCGGCTTTGTGGCATTGGGTCTGGATTCCATCGCAGCGATAATGCTGGTCAATGGTGTGAAGCAGGACCTTGGCATCGACGCCCACGTGGTTCAGGTGCTGCGCAGCTCGTCCATGAGTTCCCTGGCCAGAATCATCGCCGCCGAGTGCGGCCACTCGAAACCCGGCGCTTGAGTGTGCCGATGGTTTGCCGATCGGACCCATGTTTTCCAGTCTCTGTGCGTTTCTCCGCCTATTACAACCATCATTTCGAGTGGCGCCACTGATATGGGATATAGTTGGGCTTCAGGAAGCGCAAGGGGAGCAGCATGTCCGTCATTGCCTGGAATGATGATTACAACGTCAACGTCGAGGTCATCGATACCCAGCATCGAAAACTCCTGGAACTGGTCAGGAACCTTCACTCGGCCGTAGGAGCACGCATCGACAAGGACAGTCTCAAGGATTTGCTTGTCGAGCTGGTTGAGTTTACCGACATACATTTTGCCACCGAAGAGCAGTACATGAAGGAGTATGAGTTCCCCGGTTACGATGCCCATTGCAAGGAACACAAGATGCTGCTCCGCCATATGCACGACTTGGTGGAGCGGGTGTCCAGCGGGAATTACCCGACTTTCTACTCTGACTACGATGTGTCCAACGACTGGGCCCTGGTGCACATAGCGCAGTTCGATAAAGCGCTTGGCCAGTTCCTGAATTCGAAAGGTGTGTACTGAAGTTCAGAATTCGAATCGACCGCTGGGCGTTGGGACGGCGAATGCCATCGCTCTGCGCCGGTCTACCCTAGAGGAACTGCCGATTCTGCATGCAATGGAGCGCCAGCCCCATGCCGTTCCCTTTGTCACAGCCACCGATCTGACTGAGCATGCAGAGCGTTTACTGGACCCGGCTTGCGTCTGTCTGTCCGTTGAGAACTACCTGATCCTCAACCTTGATCCGGACGGCACCAGCATTGAATTCCGGCGCATCGTCATCGATGCCGGGGCACGCGGTATCGGTCAGCCCGTAATTCGGCATATGGAGTCGTTTTGTCGGAGCGAGCTCGGAGCATCGAGGGTCTGGCTTGACGTCTATCATGACAACGAAAGAGCCAGGCACGTTTACGAGAAACTGGGGTTCAGCCGCTTCCGTGAACAGAACTTCGGCGGTCGTTTGCTGATCTATTACCAGAAGCGTCTTTGACCAGCGGTCTGCCTGCGGATCTTCCTACGCAGGCACTGCGCACCTATGTCGATCCGGGCGATGGTCGCGGTTCGTTTTGCCCAACAGGTTGGGATTGCGCCACGCACGGAAACTTGCTCAATTGTCCCAATCATTTCCAGTAAGGCACCCCACCCGTCATGGCTGTCATCACCAATATTGAGGACCTGCGGCGGATCTACCAACGCCGTGTGCCCAGGATGTTCTACGATTACACCGAGTCCGGAAGCTGGTCAGAGCAGACCTTCCGTGACAACACCACCGATTTCGCCCAGATCCGGTTGCGCCAGCGGATCGCCGTCGATATGACGGGTCGGACCACGGAAAGTGAAATGATCGGCGAGCGGGTCGCCATGCCGGTGGCCCTTGCGCCGGTTGGGCTGACCGGTATGCAACATGCGGACGGGGAGATTCTGGCCGCCCGCGCCGCGGAAAAGTTCGGGGTGCCTTTCACCCTCTCGACCATGTCGATCTGTTCTATCGAAGACGTGGCCGAAAATACGAGCAAGCCGTTCTGGTTTCAGGTCTACACACTGAAGGACGATGATTTCATGCGTCGTCTGTTTGACCGCGCCCGTGCCGCCAACTGTTCGGCCGTGGTCATCACGGTGGACTTGCAGGTGCTGGGACAGCGCCACAAGGACCTCAAGAATGGCCTCAGTGCGCCACCAAAACTGACTGCGGCCTCCGTTGCCAACATGATGACCAAAGTGCGTTGGGGCCTGGGTATGCTCGGCACCAAGCGCCGTTTTTTCGGCAACATCGTCGGCCATGCCAAAGGGGTGAGCGATCCCGGTTCCCTGAGTTCCTGGACGGCGGAGGCCTTCGACCACGGCCTGGACTGGGCGCGAGTCGCAGAGTTGATGAAGATGTGGGGCGGTAAAGTCATCCTGAAGGGCATCTTGGATGTGGAGGACGCCAGAAAGGCCGCTGATCTGGGCGCGGACGCAATCGTGGTTTCCAATCATGGTGGGCGGCAGTTGGATGGTGCGCTCAGCTCTATCCGGACCCTTGAGAACATCGTGGATGCCGTCGGAGACCGGGTTGAGGTCCATTTCGACAGCGGTATCCGCTCCGGTCAGGACGTGCTCAAGGCGCTGGCGCTTGGGGCCAAGGGTTGCATGATCGGACGCTCCTACGTCTACGGTTTGGGCGCCATGGGTGAGGCGGGGGTGACCAAGGCCCTGGAGGTGATCCACAAGGAGCTGGACACCTCCATGGCGCTGTGCGGACGCCGGGATGTCAAGACACTGGATCGTGACATCCTGCTGGTTCCAGAGGATTTCTCAGGCCGATGGGCCTGAGCTGTAGAGAGGCTGGGCCGGTGAGGGGAGTGGGACTTGCCGGCCCCCTTTCGACACGTCCTTGAAGCCGTTGCATCGTGACCGAGCAGCGACTCCAAGGGCGTTTCCGGACGGCTCTCGGCGGGTTCGTACGCTGATTCAGGCTTCCATCAGGTCGGCTTCCACTATGTTGGTCGCAAATCCCTGGTAAACCTCTGCGATTTGCTTGGCCATGCTGTCTGGGAAGACATGGAAATCGCCCGATGCCAGCGCCGCGACAATCGCCTGCGGCACAAGCACTGCCGGCTCCGCAATCTCATCGAGCCCTGCGCTTTGCGCCATGTCGGTGGCGATCGGCCCGGGATGCACACTCAGCACACGGGTGCCCTGCTCCTTCAGCACGTCACGCAGGGCTTGGGTGATGGAGTAGGAAGCCGCCTTCGATGCCGAGTAGGTGGCGAAGCCGGCGAAGCTCTTCATCGATGCCACCGAGTTCAGTTGCACCAGCGCACCGCCGCCGTTGGCCTTGAGTATCGGAGCGAATGCCTGGGCGACCCGCATCAGGCCGTACACGTTGACGTCCATTTCCGCCTGCAATGCTGCGATGGCGTTAGCCGACAACGGTTGTTCGACATTCAGCATGCCCGCATTGTTGACGACGATCTCCACATCGCCCGCGTTTTTGGCCGCGGCGGTGATGGTATCGGGCCGATTCAGATCCATCAGTAACGGAACGACGCGGTCACCGTGAGTGGCGACCAGGGGTTCGAGTGAATTCAGGTTCCGAGCGCCCGCATAGACCTTGCGCGCGCCGGCGCTCAAAAACTCCTCGACGATGCTTTTGCCGATGCCGCGATTGGCGCCGGTCACCAGTGCGACGCGATCTTTGACCGAGTTCATGATGGGTGCCTCCTATTTGTGTACCGGCTGGTACATAATTGCAATTCTTTACCGATCGGTACACAATGTCAAGCAGGATCCGGGAGCAGGAGCAGTTCAATGAGCGCAGGCCGAAAAAGGGCATTCGATCGGCAGCAAGCCCTGGACCAGGCGATGCACGTTTTTTGGGCCAACGGCTTTGCAGGTACTTCGCTGAGCGATCTGACAGCCGCACTCGGTATTAACAAACCGAGTCTTTACGCGGCCTTTGGCAACAAAGAGCAGCTGTTCAATGCCGCCGTGGCACATTATATGAGCGATTACGGCCTGCCGAAGTTGCGCGGGCGGCTTGAGTCAGCCAACGAACCCTTGCAGGAACGCATTCGTGCCTATCTTTACGGCGTTGTGGACTTGGTCACGGATTCAGGTTCACCCCGGGGATGTTTGTTCGTCCGGAGCGCTTGTGAGGCCGGCGGGATGGCTGTGCCCCAGGACGTTTCGGCGACGATCCGCCGTATGGGGCAGGAGAGCGAGGCGGCTTTGGTGGATATGCTTAAGGTAGAGCAGCGTCGAGGGAACCTGTCCGAGGACGTGTGTGCCGACGATACCGCCAGATTTATCATGTCCATCATTTACGGGCTTGCTGTCCTTGCGAAAAACGGCGATTCGAAGATCTCGTTGCGCGCGGTCGCGGATGTGGCGGTTGATGCCGTGCCGGTACCAGGGTGATGCCAGTGAGTGAAAGGAGACTGGGTATTGTTGGGATACAGTAGTCGTTCGGATCGTACTAGGGAGCCTCTGATCTATTCGTGAACGTGCATCTTGGGACTGAACTGCACGGCTTCATCATTGCAAATCTTGGCAATAGAACAACTACTACCCGCGATCTGCCCCGCGATCTGCCCCCTTGAATCTGCACATTTCACCCTTCAATCTGCTTTGTCCAGAATGAAGACCTTCCCTAGGGTATCGACCTCCAGGCGGATTCAGTCAGCGAGAAACAGAAGCGGTCTCGCACACTTCATTTGCGCATTGCATTCATCGAAAGAACCGCCGTCTTGAATACGTTCTCGGCGCTCGACTTCGGCCGGTACAGATTGGAACCCAAGCCGAACCCGTGTACGCCGGCACTGAGGTATTTTTCGAAATCGTCCGGTCCGATTCCACCAACCGCGCATATCTGGGTTTGCTCCGGAAGGGTCGCCAGAACGGCCTTGATCCCGGATGGCCCGAGCAACGACGCCGGAAAGAATTTTAAGCCCGTTGCGCCCAACTGGATGGCCAGATGTGCTTCCGTGGCCGTGAATACACCCGGAAAGCTCGCCATCTCATGAAGCCTTGTGGCGCGTACCACGTCCGGGTGGATGTTGGGCGACACGATTAGATTGCCGCCTGCGGCGTGGACGTTTTCCACGTCATCAACCGACAGAACAGTCCCGGCGCCGATCAGGCAGGCATCCGAGGTATGGCGTCCTGCGACATCCACTGCGATCTCGATAGACGTGAACGGGTCTGGCGAATTTAAGGGAATCTCGATCGGCCCTGAATCCCGGCGTTCGAGCAGTGCGACGACGATCTCCTCTGTCTCGGGCGGGGTGATCCCGCGCAGGATCCCGATCAGTTTATGGTCAATGCAGTGCCAGATTTCGCTAGGTGCCATTCGGCGTTTTCCTGCCCGTCGAGGCTTGGGCCAAAGACGGGCGGCATGGAACAGTTATGCACGGGCCATAGTCCGTGATGTATCCAGGAGCCTGTCCGACTTAGGCGTCGTACCGAGGGACGTCGGGGCCAAGGCGATCTTTCCAGGGGTTGACGCGAATATTGGCTCATTTAACGAATCGCGGTAAAATCCCTCCGGCATCCGCGTTCCACGTTGAGCGCCCTAAGTCGGACTGGAATCTGGCAACCGCCAGTCCTGCGCTAACGTGCCTCTGGCCTAACGCACAGCTTCATCGTCAGATCTTGGCTATAGAACAACTATTACCCGCAACTGCCCGCGATCCGCGCCTTGTCAGGAACCACGATGCCTAACCTCAACCGTCACGTTATTTAAAAGACACTACACTAGCCGGATGTGGCCACGAATGCCCGCTTCGCCAGTGCGTTCATTCCCTTCACGTATTTTTGGGTCGACCAACCGCAGGCCTGAGTGAGGTTTTCCCAATTCTGTACGGCGAGCAGGGTCCAAAGTGCGTCCGTCGCTTCCTTTGGTTTCCATTCCGGGGCAAGAGTCCGGTCCCGGTCCAGCGCCTCGATGGCTGCCCGGCATCCGTCTCTCATGGCCAGCATGCGGTCGTTCCATGCCGCTGCCGCCGCCTCATCGGTTTCCTGGGCCAGGAGCAGCGCTTTGGCCACCCCATAGATATCGGGGATGTAGTTGCCCCAACACTCGATATACAAGGTTAAGCGTTCGACCCCGGTTGCCGCTGCACGCGATGGGGCGAGCCGGCTGTCCACATCCAGAACCTCGTCGAGATAGCGGGTGGTCGCGACCAGCAATTCCGTGCGAGACGGGAAATGCAGGTAAACCGCTTGCCGGGAGATCCCCGCCGCCTTAGCAACGTCGCCCATGCGGACACCACGGCCCCCGCTGTTGTTCCAACAGGCGGACGGATTCACGCAGGATTCGCGAGCGGGTTTGGATAATGGGACTTGACACGGCGTCAAGGTTCCCCCAAGGTTTACATGGTGTCAATTGACACGGTGTAAAGCTAGCCACTGGAGTACGTCATGCAGGATCGAATGATCAATTCGCCCGTCCATCAGGGACTCACACTTGTTCTGGGTGGAACTGGGAAAATCGGGCATCGTGTTGTGGAACGGCTGACGCGCCGCGGAATGTCCACACGTGTCGCTTCTCGTGCATCGCATCCCGCATTTGACTGGAACGACCGCCGTGGCTGGAACGCGGTCCTGAACGGGGTGGCAATCGTCTTATATCAGCTATGCGCCCGACCTTGCGATTCCCGGTGCAACTGACACGGTTCGGGCTTTTGTTGAGCGAGCGGTGGCGCAGGGCGTCAAGCGGCTGGTTCTGTTGTCGGGTCGTGGTGAAGACGAGGCTCAGCGCTGCGAGCGCATCGTCCAGCAGGCGGGTGTCGAATGGACCGTCGTTCGCGCAAGCTGGTTTAGCCAGAATTTTTCTGAGGGCGCTTTTCTGGACATGGTCCTGGGCGGTATGGTCTCGCTCCCGGCGGGGATGTGGCAGAGCCATTTATCGACGCTGACGACATTGCCGATGTTGCGGTCGCCGCCTTGGCGGACGAGGGTCACCACGGCGAGGTGTATGAGGTAACCGGCCCGCGCTGCCTTACGTTCGCCGCAGCCGTCGAGGCAATCGCAACCGCCGAAGGGCGTGAGATCCAGTATGTCCGCATACCCCGGGAGGCCTTCCGCGCCGGTGTTGCCGAGTCTGGTGCGCCGGACGACGTCGCATGGTTGTTGGACTACCTTTTTTCCACCGTGCTCGACGGTCGCAACGCCCAGACAGGCGACGGAGTCCGGTGCGCCCTGGGCCGCGAGCCCAAGGACTTTTCTGAGTATGCGCGTCAGTCCGCCGCGAGCGGTGTTTGGAAAGTGCCGCCATCCCAGAACATGGCGGTGGCATAGCAAGCGTTCTTGACAATGATCGTTGGTACCGAAGCCCCGGTCGACATCGCCTCGACCGGGGTATCCTCAAGAAAACCCGGGTCCATCCGAGCGTAAGCTCGCAGCGGCCTGGCTCAGTGCACCCAAGCAGCTCCGTTGTGCCGCGATTACGGACAACGTGAACGCATGGCGGTGTCTAAATAAGCTCAGTCGGCGGCGGGTGATGGGGAGGCGCGATTCGGCGGCATCCTGTGTAACCCCTTTTGAGTCGCCCGCCACCGTGCCGGCGTTGAGTCACTCCAGCGTCGGAACGCACGGATGAAAGACCGCGCGTCGGCATAGCGGAGTGCCATTGCGATCTCGCTCACCGCCAGCTCCGAGTCCGCCAACATCTGCCGGGCCATCTCGAATCGAACCTCATCCACCAGACTCTGATAACGGATTCCGTAGGCGCCGAGGCGTCTACTGAGCGTCCGGGTCTGCATCGAGAACAGCGCGGCCACCCGGTCTGCGTGGACGTCCCCGGTGACCAGCGCCGCGCGCAGAACCGCCTTCACCTGCTCTGGAAAGTCTTCGCCATGCCGCGCCTCCAGTGCATCGATCTGCTTCTGCAGCAGCCGACGAAGGTCTGGATGGGTTTCGGGTAGAGGGCGGTTCAACCACGAGGAGGAGAAAACCAGGGCGTGTCGCTCGGCATCGAAGCGCAGAAGTACTCGGAAAAACCGGCGGAACGGCTGGATATCGTGCGGCTTGCGGTGGGCAAACCAGGCTTCCATGGGTTTCCAGTCGGGCCCACACAACTCGCGCATGATGTTGAATATCACAGCGACGGCGCCGTCGCCGATCTGGTCGTTTGCCTCGGCGCCAAGCTGGTGGATCTGGTAGTCCAGAATGGCCGCGCCACCCTCCACTTCGAGGGTCGTGGTTGCTCCGCGAACATGAAGGTGTAGGTATCGCACCAGGTTGTTCAGCGCGGTCCCCACGTTTGTCGAATACCTCATCAGCAGACCGACCAGTCCAAGGGAGTGAAGGCCGGCATGCTGTCCGACCAGGAGTCCGACGTGCGGGCAACCGGTTTTGGCGACGCACGCCGCCATGAGGCGGCCCCGCGCGGTGTAGGAAATCACGTTGTCGGGATCGTCGAACAGCCCAACGTCGAACCCACTTTCGGACAACAGTGCCCGCGGATTCACTCCCAGGCTGCGAAGAACCTCCGGCAAGCCCATCGTGGCACCGATCCTGACCATGGCTTCTATGGGCCTGTGGCCTGTTGTCCGCATAGTGTTGTTAGGCCCTAGGGAACCGCTGATCTATTCGTGAACGTGCATCTTGGGCCTGAAATGCATAGCTTCATCGTTGCAAATCTCGTCAATAGAACAACTATTACCCGCAATCTGCGCCTTGAATCTGCACATTTCAGACTCCAATCTGCTTCGTCCAGAATAAATCAGCGGCTCCCCTGCTGCCGGGGGGTTGATCCAGGTCAAGCAGTTTAGGGGCTGCTGTCCAAAAATGTCTATTTTGAGTCTGGATCTGAACCCTGCTGCTGGACTGGGAGACCGGATAATCCATGCACAGACGGATGTGAGAGGTGGCAGCTGCCGATAACGGAAATGCCCGCCGGTGCCGAAGCGCGCCTCCGGCTGTCTGCCACCATGGGGCACAGGACCAAAACACCCAACGTGGAGGCGCCAAGCGCGTTCGATCAAACGACAGAGCCGGTTCAGGCTGCTACGCCGCCACAAGTTACCCAACCGAGGAGCTAAGCATGGCCACCGAACAGAGAGTGTCTACCACGGTACCTTTGAACTGGAAGGAGGTGTGGTTCACCAACTGCCCCATGGTGTCTGCCAACAACGTCGATCAGGAACTGGGTTGGTGCCGCGAGGAGTTCAAGAAAATCGGCGTCGAGTACGCCTACTTCCGCCACGCACCGGAAAACAACTGGTACCCGCATTACATTCACAATCTGGATAATCTCATCCGCTTCGGCGGTCTCTACCCGCCAATCCATGTCAATGCCGACATCCGCCACACCAGGCTGCTGGGTGCGACCTGGGTCCACGAAGGTGGCTGCATGGCCGTACGCGCTCGTGACCCCATCTTCCGCGTCAAGGATCTGAAAGGCAGAAAGATCGGTATCTCGAAAAGCCTGAATACAATCAAGAACGACTGGTGGCGCATTCAGGAGCACATGGGCATCGAAAATGTCCTGCTGCTCAACGATATGAGCCTGGATGACATCGAGCTGGTGGAGTTCCCCTATCCCGACGACTGGTACGACAAACCCGAGATGCTGACCCCGCCGATGAACAACCCCTCGGAGCTGTGGATGCGCCGCAACCATAAGCACGACCTGGCATTCCGGCCGCTGGAAACGGCACTCCTGGACGGGAAGGTCGACGCCATTTACACCCAGAGCAAGGTATTCCAGCACCTGCAGGAGGCTACGGGCCAGATCAAGATGATTGTGGATCTGTCCAGGCTGCCGGATTGGACCATACAGGTGGCCAATACGCCCGCCGTCATCACCTGCACAGATGTGATGGCAAAGGAGCACCCCGATCTGGTTACCAGCTACATGAAGGCCATGATCAAGGTCGGCCGGTGGGCCAATGAGCACAAGCGTGCCGCTGGGGCGATTCTCAACCGACAGACCTTCTACCGGGATGCCGAGGATACCTATCAGGGCATCAAGCACGTTGACATGGTGCCGAGCCTGAGCGCGCAGAACATGGAATGCGTAAAGATCGGCAAGGACTTCATGCTGAGCCACGGCTATATCAAAAACGATTTCGATGTGGACGAGTGGGCGGCGCCGGAATTCCTGGAGCGGGCGGCGACCGAGGTGCTCAAGGAAGAATGGGAGAGAAGAAGCTGGAGCAAGCTGCCTGAAGGAGGCGGTCTCGAAGTGGAAGGCACGCGGCTCGGGTAGCCGAAGCGCAGCGGTTTGGCTAAGGGCAAAGGCAGAAAAAGGACGCGATTCATGAAAGTGGTCATAGTGGGCGGGGTGGCCGGCGGAGCATCCTGTGCGGCGCGTCTGCGCCGGTTGGACGAGAAGGCCGAGATCATCATGGTCGAGCGTGGGCCGTATGTGTCGTATGCGAACTGCGGCTTGCCCTACCACGTGGGCGGCGTGATCCCTGAGGAAAAAACGCTACTGGTCGCGAACGAGCAGGTTTTCCGGGGCGTCCACGCCATTGATGCGAGGACTCACTGCGAGGCGATCGGGGTCTCGCCGACGCGCAAGACCGTGGACCTGCGCGACGTCACCACCGGCGAGGTGAACACCGAGACCTACGACAAACTGGTGCTGGCCCCCGGAGCGCGCTCCGTCCATCCACCGTTGCCCGGCATCGATCTGCCTGGGATCTTTCAGGTTCGTACCGTTCCGGATGCGCGGACCATTCGTCAGTGGATCGAACGCGGCACGGACTACCTCGCCGGTATGTACAAGTATTCCGGAATCCAAGTGGTCAAACCGACCCGGCGCGCGGTGGTGGTTGGCGGCGGGTTTATTGGGCTCGAGACGGCGGAGAACCTGGTCCATATCGAATTCGATGTGACGCTCATCGAGATGCTAGACCAGGTGTTGCCACCCCTCGACAAAGAACTGGCTGGCCTCGCCGGTGAGTATCTTAAGCAGCACGGTATGTCCCTGGCTCTGGGTGACGGGGTGGCCGCCTTTAGCCAGATGGAGGGCGGCGGCCTCCTGGTGCAAACCCAGTCGGGTGCGACCTACCCGGCCGACATCGTCATCCTCGCACTCGGGGTCAGACCGGACACAACCCTGGCCGACATGGCCGGGCTGGAAGTCGGCGAGCGTGGCGGCATCCGGGTCGATCAGCACATGCGCACCAGTCACCCGGACATCTTCGCCGTTGGTGATGCCATAGAGGTCCGGGATTTCGTGACGGACGAGTGGAGCCTTGTGGCATTGGCCGGGCCGGCCAACCGCCAGGGTCGAATCGCGGCTGACGTGATCGCCGGACGTGATGCCCAATACCGGGGTACTCAGGGTACGGCCATCATTGGGCTGTTCGGCGCGGCCGCTGCCTGGACCGGTGCCAGCGAGAAGACCCTCAATCGTTTGGGCGACGACGACTACGAAAAGATCTACCTCTTTCCAAACTCGCACGCTGGCTATTACCCCGGCGCCAAGATGCTTGGGATGAAGGTGATCTTCCGTAAGTCCGACGGGCGCCTGCTCGGTGCCCAGGCACTGGGCGAGGACGGGCCGGCGGTGGACAAGCGGATCAGCGCTCTGGCCGTCGCCATCCAGATGGGCGCTACGGTCTATGATCTCGAGGAATCCGAGCTCTGCTACGCGCCCCAGTTCGGCAGCGCGAAAGATGCGGTCAACTTCGCCGGCATGGTGGCTGCCGACGTCCTCCGGGGCGATATGCCGCTTGCTCATTGGGGCAATGCAGACGACGCTTTCCTGCTTGACGTGCGCGAACCTGTGGAACGGGTCGTAGAGAACGTGCCGGGGGCAGTGAACATCCCCTTGCCGCAGCTGCGGGCGCGGCTCGGCGAACTGCCCCGGGATCGCGAGATCCACGTATTCTGCCGATCCGCCCAACGTGCCTACTACGCGACGCGAATACTGCTGCAGAACGGGTTCAGTGTGAAGACCATTTCCGGCGGCATGCTGTCACGCACGCTCGCCTCCTGGTTGATTCACTGAAACGGCGGATAACCATCGACCGTGATGTTGATGTTTGCTGATCGCAAGAGGGGAAACGAGTCTGGCGCGGACCTGGGGCGCGTGCGATGGACGATGCTGAGATGAAAGCAGATGATTGGAAAGGACGTGTCCGCGAAGAGGTCATCGAGTACTGGCTGAACGTTGTCTACCTGACCCTCGTGTTTGCGTCCTTCACTGTGTATCAGAGGCTGGTGCTTGCCTCCCATGGCATCACCTATACCAATTACTGGTTCGCGCTCATCGAGGGGTTGATCCTCGGTAAGGTGATCATGGTCGGCGGGGTCCTTCACATCGGGCGCGGTCTGGAGTCCAAGCCATTGATCTACCCAACCTTGTACAAGACGGTCGTCTTCACGATCCTGGTCGCCGCCTTTAAAGTAATCGAGTACACGGTCAAGGGACTGTTCGCCGGCGAGGGGATCACGGGCGGCCTGGTCGAGCTCGCCGCGAAGGAATATCACATCGTCCTTGCCAACAGCTTGGTCGTGTTCATCGCCCTGATCCCGTTCTTCGCCTTTAAAGAACTTGGCCGGGTTCTTGGGCGCAAGAAAATCGCCACTCTGTTTTTTTGGCCGAGCAACGCATCCTGAGCCGATAAGGGATCGCTGCCCTTGCAAATTGCCGTTACTGAACTCCCATGGTTTCCGTGGCGTTTTGCGAAGGCTTCCAGTCTGCTTTTACATACGTTGATGTATGACGAGGCGACCGGGATGGATGCATAATCTGCAACAAGTACTGGCCATGGTCTCCGAAGGTGCGGGCGAAACATGCCAGACGGCGCGCTCCCTTCGGAGACCAATCCCAGTCAAAGTTTCAATATGGATAGGCGAAGAGTGATATGACAGCTCACCCGTCGATGCGTGCTTTGCGCTGTGCCGCAGGCGTGGTACTGATCGTTCTGGCCGGTTGCGCAAGCGTACCGGAGCGCCAGCCACTCCCGCCTGAGTACACCACAAAGGCCGTTATCCCCGGCATTCCGGAGGCACGTTTCTGGGGGGACGAGTGGCCGACATACTCGAAAGAGCGGATGGCGACATTTACGGAAACCGATTTCCGCCGCGAGTTCCCCAGCAGCTATGACCGCCCGCATAACTATCTCGCGATTTCCGGCGGAGGTGCCAACGGCGCTTTCGGTGCAGGTCTGCTGGTAGGGTGGACCGCGGCTGGCACGCGGCCGGAATTCAACATTGTGACCGGGGTCAGTACCGGTGCCTTGACTGCGCCTTTTGCATTTCTTGGCGCAGACTATGACCAGCTGATGAAGACGGTTTACACGACAACCACCACCAGTGATATCGCCACCAGACGAAACCCAATCGCCGCTGCCTTCAGCGACTCAATGGCGGATACAACACCGCTGCGATCACTGATTGCAAAATACATCGATGCCGGCATGATTGCCGCAATCGCCCGAGAGCATAACAAAGGGCGGCGTCTTTACATCGGGACCTTGAATCTGGATGCGGGCCGCTCGGTAATCTGGAGCATCGGCGCCATCGCGTCCAGTAACCACCCGGACAAGGTCGAATTGATCCATGAAATACTTCGAGCCTCCGCCGCCATACCCATTGCATTTCCGCCCGTGGCGATTTCTGTGGAGGCCGAAGGTAAGCGATATGACGAGCTCCACGTTGATGGCGGTACCGGGTCGCAGGTGTTCACCTATCCTGCGGCAGCGGACTGGAATGTGATCGCGCAAAAGCTCAAAGTACACGGCGAGCCTCACGTATACGTCATTCGTAACGCTTTCCTGGAGCCGGATTATCAGGGTGTAAAGCGCCATGTGCTTCCCATCGCCCTGCGCACCGTTGATTCGCTGATCAGGACGCAGGGTATCGGCGACCTCTACCAGATTTATACACTGTGCAAGCGTGATGGAAACGACTTCAACCTGGCTTATATTCCGTCAGATTTCACTGAGGAACCGGACGAAGGCTTTGATCCCGTGTACATGGGAAAGCTTTTCGAACGCGGCTACCAGATGGCGCTGGCAGGGTACCCGTGGAAGAAGGGTCCGCCGGGCCTCATTGCGGACCCCTGAGGCCTTGGGTTCCCTTGACGGCTTGGTGTCCGCATAGTGATCGGCCCGCCAACGATGCAGGCCCGGGTTCACCGAGCCGGCTTTGAACGCACGATTGTAAGACCACGCAAACGTCATTTGTCGCCGCCGCAGTGTCGGAAGCCGGGTGGAGCCGATTGCCAACTCTCGCCGTTCTCGGCCATCGTTTGTCCAATTTCGAACATCCGCCGCATTTCCGTGGGATTGTAAGATTAATCGGTTTCAGGTTGGTAGTTTTCGGGTAGTGCGGTGTCTTCAGCCCATATTCGCCAGCCCGGGGTGCGACTCGTGTTCGCGGCTTTCCCTCGCCCACGCTACTATCACACGGTTAACGCCTGAACTTGGGGGCGTTTTCAGACAGGGATCGTTCTCGACCGAATGGCGCGGCAGCTTTTTGGTCCCCATCGATATCTGATTCTGCCGCGCCCGGAGCAAGAACGACGTTGGACGTCACCGCGGGACGCGGCTACTGTCCGCCACCACCGACCAGTCACTTTCTGAGTCTAGGAAGGATCTCCGATGAGCAACAATCCCCAGCGCTTTAAGGGTATTTACACACCGAACCTCGTACCCCTGGATGCGGCGGGGGCGATCGACGAGGCCGAGTTGCGCCGTTACACGGAATGGCTGATCGCTAAGGGTGTCCACGGTCTTTATCCGAACGGGTCCACCGGCGAATTCACCCGCTTCAGCGTCGAGGAGCGCAGGCGCATCGTGGAAATCATGGCCGACCAGACGGCCGGGCGTGTGCCGATACTTGCAGGCGCCGCCGAGGCCAATGTACGCGAGACGCTGCGGGCATGTGAGTACTATGCCGGGCTCGGTGTGCGGGCCGTCGCCATTGTCTCGCCGTTCTACTACAAGCTCGGACCAGAGAGTGTCTACGCCTACTTCAAGGAGATCGGCGACAATACGCCGGTGGACGTCACCCTCTACAACATTCCCATGTTCGCCTCGCCCATCGATGTGCCCACGGTGGCACGGCTGGCGAACGAATGTCCGCGGATCGTCGCCATCAAGGACTCCTCCGGCGACCTGCCCAACATGATGCGCATGATCGATGCTGTGAGACCCCAGCGCCCGGATTTCAGTTTTCTGACCGGTTGGGATCCCGTCATCATGCCGATGCTCCTTCTGGGCGCGGATGGTGGAACCAATGCGGTGAGCGGAATCGCGCCTGAGTTGACACGGGCCCTTTACGACAGCGTCATGGACGGCCGGCTCGACGATGCGCGTGAGCAGCAGTACACGGTACTGCGAGTGTTCGATGCGTTGTTCAACGGGGTCGACTTTCCCGAGGGTTTTCGCCTCGCCATGCGTGTCCGCGGTTTTGAACCCGGCCGGGGAAGGCAACCACTTTCAAATAAGGAGCGCGAATCTCACGGGCCGATTGCGTTGAGGATCAAGGCTCTGCTTGAGGAGCTGGGTTATGGCCCGGAATGAGTTCCTCATGGCGGCAACGTCACAGAGGCGCCCTTCGCAAACCCGGCTCAAACTTGGGTTGGTTTGAGCCGGGCGATGCAACTGCAACAAGGCAGATGTACTGAGTATTGCAGGACAATCGGGCATCCGATCGTATGCATGGAACTACAGCCTGGATCTGAGACCCAAGAAACAGGATTGCGCAGTCAAGCCAGATGGCGCCATGGGCCAGGTGGCATACATTTCAAGGAAGCGAGATCGGCGTCGACTGTTGCTGCGGGACATCCGTTCCCATTCGCACGTATGCGGCTGACGAACCTGGCTTCTTTGTTTCCAATCACGATCCAACCCGTTTCAACAGCCGAAGTTTCATGATCGAACTGAACAACATCACCATGAGTTATTCGATGGCGGGTACCGTCATCACCGTGCTGCGGGATTTGTATTTCAGTGTCGGGCCGCGGGAGCGCGTTGCCATCGTCGGTCCGTCCGGGTCCGGCAAGTCCACGCTCCTGCTGCTGATGACCGGGCTTGAACAAGCGCAATCCGGCAGTGTCCGGATCAACGGAAATGCCCTGGAATCGATGGATCGGGATCAGCGCGCTGATCTTCGCCGCAAAGAGATCGGCATCGTGTTTCAGTCGTTTCATCTGATTCCGAGTCTGACCGCCCGCGAGAATGTAGCGCTGCCACTCGATATCGCGGGTGTTGGCGATAGCAGTGTTCGGGCCGGCGAGATGCTGAATCGGGTAGGGTTGTCCGAGCGTCAAACGCACTATCCGGCGCAGCTTTCCGGGGGCGAGCAGCAACGGGTCGCTATTGCGCGGGCGCTGGTGCATCGCCCGGGGATCATCTTCGCTGATGAACCGACCGGTAATCTCGATGAGGTCACGGGGCAATCGATCATGGAGCTGTTGTTCGATCTGAAAAACGAATCGGGCGCCACCCTGCTTCTGGTGACCCACGACCCAGCGGTTGCCATGCGCTGTGATCGCACGCTGCGCCTCCATGAGGGGCGTTTGCACGACACAGCGGTTCCCAGCTCCGAGGCTTCGAACCCCTGAACATCGCGACAGGTCGGGCCATGTTCAGGTATCTGTTGCGCGATCTGCGCGGCAGCAGCGCGGCACGTTCTCTGTGGGTGTTTTGCGCCTGTCTTTTCCTCGGCATCGCATTGATCGCTGCCTGTGGCGGTCTGCTGCAACAGATTCGCGGTGGTTTGGAAGGCCAGCAGCGCAATCTGTTCGGTGGGGATCTGGAACTGCGTGACCGCACGCCGATCAACGAGCGCCAGCGTGTCTGGTTGAACAGCCGCGGCACCGTTTCCGGATTGATCGAGCTGCGGACCATGCTTGCTGCCCCCTCCGGCGAGTTTGCCGTGGTTGAGTTGCAGAGTGTCGATCAGAATTACCCGTTGTACGGGCAGGTTGCGCTAACGCCGTCGCAGTCCCTGACCGCCGCCGTCGGGCAGTCGTCGGACGGCGTCTGGGGCGCCGCCTTCGACCCGCTGCTGGCGGAGCAATTGGGTTTGGCCGTAGGTCAACGCGTGCGCGTCGGGGCGTTGGAATTGGAACTCCGGGCGCTGATTGAGGAACAACCCGATCGCAGTTTGCGGGCAGATTGGCGGGGCCCCCCCCTGATCATCCATCGGCGCGCCCTTGAGGCGACCGGCCTGATGCAACCGGGTAGCCTGATCGACTACCGTTACCGGGTGCGCACCGATGAGGATCCAGACCGCTGGCGCAGAGATTTGGGCGAGGCATTCCCCGATGCGAAATGGGAGGTGCAAACCGTCTCAGAGCGCGGCGAAGTGTTGGGTGATCGTCTAAACCAAGTCGCATCCGTGCTGCTTCTGATCGGTTTCAGCACGCTGCTCATTGGGGGCATGGGGGTCGCCAACAGCGTTGGCGCCTATTTGCAGTCCAAACTGCGTACACTCGCCACCCTTCAGTCCCTGGGTGCCAGGTCGGCCCAGGTGGCCGGGGTCTACGTGGGTCAGATCGTTGTTCTGGCCGCCATGGCCAGCGCCGCCGGCGCCATCTGCGGGGCGGTCGTGGCCTGGTCTGGGGCTCAAGCACTGGCGGATCGGCTGCCGATTTCAGCGGGACCTGGCAGTCTGCTTTTCCCAACCCTGATGGCCATCGTGTTCGGCATCGTAAACGCGTTGGTATTTGCTTTACCGATTCTAGGGTCGAACCCTTGATATGCCGCCCCTGCGCCTGCTGCGGGGCGACAGCCAACCGGTCGGCAAAACGCCACGACTGTTTCGCATTGCGACCGCGGTCATGGTGGCGGTCGCCTTGGGTTTGCTGTTTGCCATCGTGCCGGAACCCCTTATCGGGCTGGCATTTATCGGCTGTATCGCCGCCCTGTTCCTGTTTCTCGACGGCATCGTGGTGCTGGTTCGGACCGCGGCCCGAAAACTTGGTCGGCTTCGCTGGCTGGATGGTCGCTTTGTCTGGCGTGCCGCACTGGCGAACCTATACCGGCCGGGTACCGCTTTGCGTCCGATGCTGTTGTCCCTGGGGATGGCGCTTACGCTGCTGGTGGCCGCCTCTCTGGTCATCGCGGCCACGCTGCGCGCCTTGAACGAGACCGTGCCGGAGCGCACGCCGGCGCTTGTGTTCTACGATATTCCGGCGGCGGCGGTGGACGATTTCACCCGGCGGGTGCAGGGGTTGGAGGGTTTTCAGGATCTGGTGATCGCGCCGCTTGTGCTGGGACGGCTGTCTTCGGTCAATGGTGAGGTCCTGGCAAGCAGCGGCGATGCGGCCCGAGCCCTCGAAGCCAATGACGAACACAAACTGAGTCATCGATTCAACGGTATCGATAATACCCGGGTCGAGCGGGGTGCCTGGTGGCCGGATGGGTACCAGGGACCACCGCTGGTGGCGATGGAGGATCGGGAAGCCGATCAACTCGGTCTGGTTGTCGGGGACCGCCTGCGTTTCACGATTCTTGGGCAGACGGTCGATGCCGAACTGGTCGCGATTTACGGTCAGGCCCGCTTCGAGACCCGGTTCTGGCTCGAGGGCGTTTTCAGCGATGGTGCTCTGACCCCCTTCATCACCCGCTATATCGGCAGCGCGTTTATGCGTGAGGGTGCCGAAATTCCCGCCATGCGGACCCTGGGTGAGGCGTTTCCCAGCGTTGTCACTCTACGCACCGCAAAGGTGTTGGACGCGGCGCGCTCCATACTGACCGCTGCCAGCCTGGCCGTGGCCCTGATCGCGGCAATCAGCCTTGCTGCCAGTGTGCTGGTGATGGCGAGTGTGGTTGCGGTCAACCGGCAACGTCAGGTGTACGAGGCATCGGTGCTGCATGCGGTGGGCACACGCATGAGCGACGTGCTGCGCAGCGTGCTGTACGAGTATGCGTTGCTTGCGGGTGTGCTTTCGGTATTTGCCACTTTGGTGGGCAGTCTGATTGCGTGGGGGATTCTGGTGTATTGGATTGAGCTGCCAACCGACGGCGTCTGGGTTATCGGCTTGGTGGTAGCGACAGCAGCCAGTACGAGCTGCCTGCTTGCCGGCGCCTGGTGGTTGGTGCGTACCTTGGCGGCGTCGCCGGCGGATTTGCTCAGACGTGGTGCGTAAAGCACGCTAAATCGTCAACTACTGAAGGCTGTTCCGCGATGGTTACTCAGCGGCGGGACTGCCTCAGGTGCAGGATGCGCGCGATCAGGAACAGGGTGAGCACCATCCATCCGAACGGATAGGGAAACCAGCCAAGCAGGAACGCGAGCAGGGTAGCTGCAAGCAATGCGATCAGAAGCACCGAAACCGAGTCCATCCGCCCTCCAAAATCGGCGATTTGCAACGATGAAGCTGTATATTTGAGACCCAACATGCAACTTCACGAACAGATCAGAGGTTGCACTTGCATCGCACCGCCGGTCGGCGCAGATGGTGAACTGTCCGCATTTCGGGCTGAGTATCGCATGCCGACCAAACGCCGATCCATGAGCGAACGATGACTATCAAGCAACTCGGCAACAGGGTCTTTTCGCACCTCCCCGGACACATCGGGCGCAAGCACAAGAAACGGTACTACAGGCACCTGACCGAAGGCGTAGCCGGGCAGTTTGAAAACGTGCTTGATCAATTGGGAGAGACGTCACTGGCTCTGGATCTGGGCGCCAACGTCGGCGAGTACACCGCGATCATGGCAAAACGGGCCGGGCAGGTTATCGCGTTCGAGCCGGATCCATACGCTTTCGGCTTGCTGAAGCAAAACACACAGCACTTGACCAATGTGCGGATTATTCAGGCGGCCGCCTCCACCGCAGATGGCACGGTCACTTTGTATCGACGCCAGGGCTATGAGCAGGACCCTACGGCGCATTCACAGGGCAGTTCGCTGTTCAGCGCCAAGTCGAACATCGATGAGCAGAACGGTTTTCAAGTCGAGGCCATCGATATCGTTGTCTTCATCGAGCAACTGAACCGGGATGTCCAGCTCATAAAGATCGATATCGAAGGGGCCGAGGTTCCGGTTTTAGAGCGACTTCTGGACGCGCCGGTGGCGACTCGCATTGGGGATGTTTTTGTTGAAACCCACGAGTTCAAGATCCCCGAACTCTATCAGCGCACGGAAAAGCTCAGAAAACGGGCGCGGAAGCTCACGAAACCGCGGCTGCACCTGAACTGGAGATAGCCACACCGTCCGGTGTGATGATTCCTGCCATGCGAGCCCCGTCTTACTCTCGACTTCAGGTCGGAGGTTTGGCATCGTCTGCCCGTTCCCATCGTGGCGGGACTGACGCAATTCTTCGCAATGTTAGGGAAGGTCTGAACAATTGCTGCGATCGCGCCGGTGTCTTTGCGCCCTTGTGGACCGAAACGCGATTTGTATCAATTGTTCAGACCTTCCCTGAGAGTTGAATAAGCTTTTTTCGAGTCGAGGGTGTTTTGCATGCCGCTGTACCAGGTTGGGGGGCAGTCTCAGCTCGGTGAGGCAAGATATCGCCTCTGGCGGCGTTCGATGCGGCACACTGCGGCGCTGTTTGTCGCAACCGTCGTGTTGTGTGCCGCTGGTTTGTATTTACTTGATACACCCGGCCACACTCGCGAAGCCAGACTCCTCGACGCGCTGTGGAATGCGGCCAACACCATTTCGACCCTGGGCTCACTGAGTACGCTCAACAACCCGCAAAGGGCGTTCATGATTGTGGCAATGCTGACCCTGGTCGGAACCGCGGGTTATGCCCTTACCGTTATGGCTGGGAACCTGTCGAACGCGGAAGTTCGGGTCTATCGGGAGAACAGGCGCATGCAGAAGATCATCTCGGGCCTCAGCGGCCACACTATTCTGGCGGGTTTCGGGCCGGTCGGCCGGATCGTCGCCGAGAAGCTGGCGACGGCGGGCAAAACCGTGGTGGTGGTCGATCGAGATTCCGATGTGGCCTCCGAGGCGTCGAACCTTGGCTATCTCACCGTTCAGGGCTCGATCGGTGAGGACGAGGTGCTGCAGCAGGTCCATACGGAACACGCCCATGCCATGGTGGTCACCATACCGGATCCGGATCGCGTCCTTGCCTGTGTACTTATGGCGCGCATGCTCAACGCCAAACTCCAGATCTACGGCGTTTCCGACTCAGGTAAACCGTGGTTGCTCCATGCGGGCGCAACGGATGTGATTTTTGGAGATCAGGTGATTGCACAGGAAATCCTCAAACGACTCGGGGCAGCGCCGGGCGACAGCTGATGTCACGGGAGGCATCTGGATGATGGTGATGAAACCCGACTGTTTAAATGCGCGTTTGATGCTGCTGGCCGCGGTGTTTGTTGCTTCGCTTGAGGCGACGGCAGCGGACAGCGACGTTGCCGTACAACAGGACGTGGTCCTGGATTGTGTGGCGCGAATGGAGGTGCAGACGACGTGGGATCAATGCCGGACCCTGATGTTTCAGCCCTGTCAGACGGATACCGTCGGCTCCAGCGAGCACTTGAGCTGTCTGACCGACCTGCGTCGGGCGTGGGGCAACCGGATGCAGGATACTTTCGCGACCGTTTTGGATCGGGTCTCGGACGATGGGAAACGCAGTCTGGATGAGCTCCTGGCGCAGTGGTTGGGCTACGTCGTGCAGAAATGCACCGATGTGGGCAAGGCGAAGGCGAACATAAGCGAACAGGCCGCACGGCTGGGTTGTGAAACCTCTGAGACCATCGGTTTGGTTGCGGAGCTGGACGCCTGTCTTGATGGTCGATCGACCGCCCCATATTGCGTCGCAGTAGACTGAAGACCCCGCAAGAAGCAGCGCTCAACCGTGTGTTTGCTGGGGGCGCATTGACCGGCGGTCATCGTCGGGGCTGGATCGGTGATTGACGCGGTCGCGGCACCCGGCGTGGACAACGGGGCAGCGCTGGCATTGGTTGCGACCAGCATGGTGACCTCGTTCATCACGGCGGCCTTTGGCATCGGCGGCGGGGTGATGCTGCTCGGGGTTCTGGCCGTGGTTTTGCCGCCGGCGATGCTGATTCCCGTTCATGGGGCAGTCCAGATCGGTTCCAACGCCGGGCGTCTTCTGCTCATGTTGAAGGACGTTGAGCGTTCCAGCGTACTGCCGTTTCTGTTGGGCAGCTTACTGGGCGCCAGCCTGGGCGGTGTGCTGTTCGTGCGGTTGCCTCCCTGGCTGATTCAGTTTGCGATTGCGGGCTTTATTGTGTGGGCGGTCTTCGGAAGCGCGCCCACTCCTGGTCGCCGGCATTTGCTCGGCGCAGGCGCCGTGTCCAGTTTCCTGACCATGTTGTTCGGAGCCACCGGGCCGTTCGTGGCGGCTGTCGTGGCCTCGATGCGCTTGACCCCCGTCCGACACGTGGCGACCCAGGCTGCGTTGATGACGCTGCAGCACAGCTTGAAGATTCTCGTTTTTGGGCTGCTGGGCTTCGCGTTTGCGCCGTATTTGCCGCTGATTATTGCCATGGTCGCCAGCGGATTCGTCGGGACCATACTGGGCCGGCATTTGTTGGTGCGGATGGGGCATCGCTATTTCAAACCGATCCTGAACACCCTTTTGCTGCTACTGGCGGCACGCCTCGCCTGGCAAGGGACTGAGATCCTGCTGCAGGGCTGAGCTGCTGGAACCGTGGGCCCGATCGCCCCTGGAATGCACCCGAAGCGGTGCTACCGTCGGTCGATACTTCTCGGTTAGAGTGCGGTTAAGAAAGGTGATCAATTGCTGCGATCGCGCCGGGGGCCTGGCATCTGCGCCCTTGTAGACCGAAGCGCGATTCGTATCAATTGATCAGACCTTTCTTGAGGAGGCCCATGTCGGCGCTTTCCGGGACAGCAGATCGGATTCCTACAATGCTTGATCAAGCCCGCTTGCGGACCGACCGGCTGCGCGCCCTGTTGGCCGATAACGATATGGCCGCAGCGTTGCTCACGGACGAAAGCAGTATTGCCTACTTCGCGGGATTCTGGGGTTATCTCGGCATCGAGTTTGGCCGCCCGACTTTTTTGCTGGTGTTTGCAGATGCAGATCCGGTGGTGATCACTCCGTTGATGGAAAGCGAGATGGTGACTGCCATGACCTGGGTCGAGGATGTACGGACCTGGGAGGATGCCGGAGCAGCGGTGTGGTCGACGGTGCTGGGCGACGCGTTGACACGGGTCGGTGCAGGCCGTCTCGGGATCGAAGCGCGTCAGGTCCCGGCCATGGTGCGCAGCTTCCTCGATCAAGCCGGCCTGGATACCTGTGACGTGGGTGAGTTGATTGGCGGCATGCGCATGATCAAGTCACCGGAAGAGATCGAGGTGATGAAACAGGCTGGCGTGATCGCGGGCGCAATGATGCGGGCTGCCCACGAATCCCTGGCGGCGGGCGTGCCGGAGTATGAGTCGGCATTGGCGGTGATCAACGCGGGCACGCGCAGTGCGGCCGGTTTTCTTACCGACAAGGGTTGGGAGGCGTTTGTCTCGCCCATGATCCACAACCTGCAGATACTGCAGAGCGGTCACGATACGTCGATGGTGCATCGGCGTGCCAGCGTAAAACGCTATGCTGCCGGGGACCCGGTCTATTTCTGTTTTTGCAATATGGCCCAGTTCAAGCTGTACAAGCTGGGATTTGACCGCATGTTTTTTGTCCAGCACGCGACCGAGCAGGCCCGGCGTGTCCAGCAGGTCGCCATTGACGCCCAGCAAGCTGCGATTGACGCGATTCGCCCCGGTATTCGGGCCGAACAGGTGGCCCTGGCTGCCGATGCGGTTTATGCCGAACACGGCTACAGCACCGGGTATCGCACCGGGCGGGCCATTGGGATGGCCTACCTGGAAGCCCCGGAGTTGAAGCCGGGCGACCGGACCCTGCTCAAACCGGGTATGACCTTCGCGGTGGACGGCGGCATTTCGGTAGACGGCGAATGCGGTGGCCGCATCGGCGACTCGGTGGTGGTCACCGAGACTGGCTGCGATTACATCACCCACTATCCCCGCGAGATTCTGGTCTCCTGATGCGCATCGCCATCCAGCAGTGCGACAGCATAAGCGCCGATCCGGGCCGCCGTTTGGCGTCGTTGCGCTCGCAGGTCGGTGGGTTGACGGATCAAACCGACCTGATCGTTTGTCCTGAGCTGTATGCCACCGGCTACAACATCGGCGTCCGAAGTGCCCATGAGCTGGCCGAAGCAGTCGACGGGCCGTTCAACAGTGCGGCCGCGAAGATTGCCCGGGAACACGATGTGGGGCTTGTCTATGGCTACGCCGAGCGTGACGGCGATCGGGTCTATAATTCGGCCTGCTACATCGACCGTGCGGGGATACTCCGGGCAAATCACCGTAAGCTCTACATGAGCGGTCAGTATGAAGAGGCGACATTCCATGTCGGTGATCGCTATACCGTATGCGAAATCGATGGCGTGCGCGTCGGGATTCTGATTTGTTTCGACGTGGAGTTTCCTGAGAGCGTGAGGGCTTGCCGAACGGCGGGATGCGATCTGGTGATCGTCCCCACGGCGTTGTGTAATCGCTGGGTACACTTGACCCGTACGTTGATCCCCACGCGGGCACTCGAGAACGGCCTGTTTCTGGTTTACGCCAACTACAGTGGCGGCGAAGGGGACCTGGTTTACTGCGGTAACTCGATGATCCTGGGTCCCGATGGTTTTGAGCGCGCACGGGGAGGCGATCAAGCCGAATGGGTTATCAGCGACATCGACCTCGCAGATAACGAGGCAACGCGCAGCACGCTGCCCTACCTGGACAAATTGCGCGACCGGCCAGCAATTCACTCACCCGAGTGAGGTGTTTTCAGCGCCGCAGTGGTGGCTGTGGGGCGGTCCCTTCGGGCGGGGCGGGGCGCGCCCATTCGCGGTGTTGGGCGCGCTTGAATGAGCGCAGGCCGGAACCTGCGCCTGGGCGCTTCTTGCCCCGCTGAAACTCTACGAACTTATGGGACGGGACACTCTAGCCGGCCGTCCCGGTTAGACGCTTCGCATCCGGCTCCGACTCCGGCGCCAGTGAGTCCAGCAACTCACCGATGGACCTGTGGGCCTCGATCGGGTGGCGTAAATGCTGCTCACGATGAATGCGGTAGCGGTTTACCCGTCCTTTTTTAAGCCTGGTAATGACGCCGGCACGCACCAGTTCTGAGATGATGCGTTGCACGGCGCGCTCGGTAATGTCCACCTGGGCCGCCACCTCCCGCAGGCGTATGCGGGGATCACGTGCCAAGCAGACCAGCACGTGGGTGTGGTTGCTCAGGAAGGTCCATCCGCCCACGTACTCTCCGGACGTGGGCGGCTCGGCTTTCTCGGTATCATCCATACGCGATTCCCCCTTGCTGTTTCCAGGGCCCGGTCAGGCCGGATCTTGTGCCGGGTCGGTGCGGACGGCCGTTGACCCCGCTGCCGGACGGGATTCCAATCCCGGTACCCGGCGAGGTTTGTGATTGGCTCTGGCCAAACCGTCTTCGTGATTCGCCACCAGCCAGTAAGTGACCCCGAGGCCGAGCACCACCAGGCCGGTGGCAAGCACGTACTCCCACCCCAGCACGTCGTAATCGAACACGATTACCTTACGCGCAACGGCCATCAGCGCGGTCGCGATCACGATCTTCACGTGAATCACCCGGTCGCTGAGATACATTGTGATGTTGGTGAATATCTCGATCGCAATCAACACCGCGAGAAAGGCGCCGAACGTGGCCAGGATGTCGTTTATGCTGAGCAAGTACAGTGGCGGTTCCACCAGCTTCTGGTAGAGCACCCAAACCACGTCGGCCACGCCGAGAACGATTAGCGCCGTCATCAGTATCGCCAGCACCCTGACCGCAAACCGGGTGACCCGATTCAGGGCGCGCACGACTCACATCCTCATGTTCCGGATCCAGCGAGTGGTCTTCCCCTCGCTGGGACGGATCTACATCGTTCATCTAAGCCTCTTTGTTCTGAATGCGTTACCGGCGCCCGGTGAGTCCGGCTTGACGGGTCGGCAACAATATGCGACAAATTAAACACGAAATCAAATTCGTCTTTTATTTTTCGTATATTCAGGTGAAACAGATCGACACTAAGGCCATATCCGCATTCCAGGCGAATCTGAGCGCAGCCTGGGCATTCCTGCGCGCCCGCCGGATACTGGTGGCGCTGACGTCCCTGTCCGTGCTGGGGTTGGCGGTGTTGTGGAACGTCAGTGAGTCCCAGCTCATGGAATGGAAGCGCAGCCTACCCGCGCCGGCCTATTTCTCGGTGCTGGCCATTGGCGCGACCCTGGGCTTGCCTGCCGCGCCTTTCTACCTGGCGGGTGGCGTCCTGTTCGGAACACAGGTCGCACTGATCGGTGTGGCCGCGGCGGTGCTGGCGATGCAAGTCCTCAGTTTCATGATTGCACGCGGTCCACTGCGACGCTGGTCCAGCCGGCTCGCCGAGGTCACCGAGCAGAGATTCGCCAGCGGCGCCCTGGAGTCGCCCGCGGCTCGAATACTGGTGTTACGGCTGTTGCCGGCAGTGCCCACGGTACTCAAGAACTACGCGTCCGCATCCATGGGCACCACGTTCCCCGTTTTTCTGGCCGTTTCCTGGCCGGTGGCGTTTCTTTTCGCTGCGGCCATGGTCTTGCTGGGCGACTCCGCTGCCACCGGCAGGTTATGGGAGGCCGCCCTGGCCGCAGCTCTGGTGCTGCCGCTCCTGGGGGGCGCCTGGTGGCTGCGCTCCCGCGGTTTTATCGTCCGTGCCGCACCGGCAGCGCTCGCCCACGCGCGCATCGAACGACTGCCTGATCAGACCGGAAATCCCCAGACGGCACCCGTCGGGCTGCGGTTCCGTGCCGCCCGTAATGTGCGCCCGCCAGAAACCGTTACAACCATCGATCATTCGGAGACTCAACCATGAACTCAGCGAATCAGACGGTCGGCTCACTTGATGTGCTTGATCAAGAACCCACTGAAGTAGAACAAACAGTGCCCAAGACCCGGCGGGCGCGCTCTCTGATTCTGGGCACGTTTGTGTTGCTGCTGCTGGGGGTGGGTGTTACCGGCTATCTGGTCAGCCGAGAGCCCGAGCTGTTCGATCCCCGCGAGGTCGCCATGGCGGCGGCGGGGGAGAGCGCCAACGCTTTGCCACCCGGCGCCGTCCTCACCGCAACCGTCGTGCGCATTGCAAATACGCTTCTGGACAAGAACGGAGGGTTTCTCAGTAACGATGTGGCGCCGCCCTTCGTGTTGTTGGACAACATGCCCAGTTGGGAAACCGGCGTACTCACCGAGCTGCGGGATACAGTGCGGGCGATGCGCAATGATTTCGCCCGTGCCCAAAGCCAGTCCGCGGAAGTCCCGGACCTGATGCGGGCGGACGCCCAGTTTCATTTCGCGCACGACAGTTGGATGTTGCCGGCCTCCGAAGACGAGTACCGCCGAGGTATCGAAGCGCTGAACAACTATCTGGTGGGGCTTACCGATGGGAATCCGGGAAATGGCCAGTTCTACGCCCGGGCGGACAACCTGATCTTTTATCTGGCCACGGTTGAGAAGCGCCTCGGCAACCTCTCTCAGAGACTGAGCGCCAGTACGCCTCTGGCGGGCAGCATCTCGCAGCGAACTCAGAGCGATGGGGAGCTGCTCGTGGAAGGCGGGGATGTCATTGCCCCGGGCGCGGTGTCCTGGCTTGAAGCCGACAACGTTTTCTATGAGGCCCGAGGCTACATATGGGCACTGCTGCACACCCTGCGTGCATTGGAACAGGACTTCGCAACCATGCTGGCCAGCAAGCAGGCAACGGTGCCGCTGCACGAGATCATTCTGAAGCTGGAATTCGCGCAGCAGGCAATCTGGTCACCGGTGATACTCAACAACAGCGGTTTTGGGCTGTTGACCAACCATTCCCTGATTCTGGCGTCGTACATCTCCCGCTCCAACGCGGCGATCATCGACCTTCGCAAACTGCTTTCCGAGGGCTGAACCATGGACTCTTCCACCGCACATGCAGGCTTGGGTGGATCTGATACCGGAGCGGCCGTGGGCAGACCCCGCGAGATCCAGCGAGCGCCGCGCGATCAGCGTCTGGGTGGCCGGGTGCTGTTCATGATTGGCAGCTTGATTGGTTACAGCCTGGCCGAATTGCTGGTCAAGGGTTTGATGCTGGTGCAGCTGCTGGTGCGTATTTTCACCGGGGCGCCAAGCGAGCGCCTGCTCGACCCCGGTGAGCGGCTGAGCCGGTACATTTACACAGCGTGGCGCTACCTCTGTTTCTGCGCCGATCATCCGCCCTGGCCCATGTCCCGCTGGCGTTGAGTCGCCCCGCGCCACAGCGGGCCTCATGAATGTACGGCTGCCCCATTGCGGCGTTTCGCAGCGGCCGCTCACGCCAGCACGGTAACAAGTCGGGCATCGCCGTATCTATGCCGGCAATCCGCCAGTCAGTCTCGCCGCCCGGCGTGAAACGGGATTGCGGGAGGCCCTCTATACTCAATCCATGATGCAGCGCGGCTGGTCAATGGCGTCGGATTGTGAATCCGGTCGCCGTTGACTCCGATGCACTGAATCCATTGCTGCCGGTGCCGGGTTTGCTGACCCATTCTGGCCATGGTCTGCCACAGCGGCCGGCCGGCAGGGCCTGCCACTGTAGGATCGAACACGGTAAGAGCGGACATCATGGCGTCAATGACAGGCCGACAGGTGGAGGGTGAGGGCGGCAGCAACCTCTGCGATCGATTCCTCGCCTTGGTTGCGGAATCGCCCTCCGCCGAAATGTTTCAGTTCGCGGACGCGCAGGGTCGCATCGCCAGCATACTGACCCGTGGGGAACTCCATCGGCAGGCGCAGGCTATCGCCGGCCTTTTACAGCGTCATGGAATCGCCCCCGGGGAACGCGTGCTGCTCGCATATACGTTCTCCATCGATGTGGTTCCGGCCCTGGTCGGATGCCTGTTGGCTGGGGTGGTGCCGGCGCCCATCTCACCCCCTAATCCAGCTCGGCTTAGGGCCGACCTACCTCGTTTCGAGCAGATCGCGCGCGACAGCGGTTGTTGTGCCGTGCTCACCAACGCGGCGTATTATCGGTACAGACGGGTTGGGAACATACGTTCGCCGTTGTTGACCCGGGGAACGCTGTGGCGGGATCTGCCCTGGCGCCGGACCGATGTCGAGGCTTCCACGACGCCAACCGAGACGGAACCGGTCCGATACCCGGCGCGGCCGGATGACGTCGCGTTCCTGCAGTACACCTCGGGTTCGACTTCCGAGCCCAAGGGCGTGATGGTCAGCCATAGCAATCTAGCCGCTCAGATCGATGCCATCCAGTCGCGTATCCGGGTCGGTAGGTCGAGCAGGTTGCTGGCGTGGATTCCCTACTACCACGATCACTGCCTGGTCGGCGGAATCTTCAACGTTCTGCTCAGCGGCGGCCGTTTTTGTCTGATGTCACCCCTGACGTTTTTGCGAAACCCGGGCGCCTGGTTCGATGCACTGACGTCAATCCGCGCCACCGGCACCGCGGCCCCCGCCTTTGCTTTTCACTATGCCCTGAACAAGACCACACCCGAACAACGCAAAAGGTGGGACTTGTCGTCGCTCGATGTGTTTCAGTCCGGTGGTGAGCCGATTCTACCCGCGCTGGTCGATCCCTTTTTGGATGCCTTCGCGGAAACCGGTTTGCGCCGGGAGGCGTTCTCGCCGGGCTACGGTATGGCCGAGCACGTACTCGGCATTGCAATCGACGGACACAACCGGGTCAGCCTGGATCGCGGCCAGTACGCCTCCTCTGGTTGCATCGTTGCCAGTGCCGCCCCCGATGCGGTTAAGCTGATCGGCAACGGAACACCGTTGGATCAGGTGCGGATCGAGATTGTCGATGAGGTCAGCCGGCGACCACTGGGCCCAGACCAGGTGGGTGAGATATGGGTGAGTTCGCCCTCAGTCGCCATGGGGTATTGGGGCAAGCCCGAGCTCACAGCAGAGGTATTCGACGTCAAGCTGGCGGACGACCCCGATGGCGCCGGATTTCTTCGCACGGGAGACTTGGGCTTCCTCCATGGGGGTGAACTGTATGTGTCGGGTCGTATCAAGGACACCATCATCGTGCGCGGCCGAAACATCTATCCACAGGATGTGGAACTTCTGGTATCGCACGCGCACCCGTCGATACGTCGCGGACGCGCGACGGCGTTCGCGTTGACCGGGGAAGACGGGCGCGAGGCGCTTGCGGTTGTGGCCGAGACGCGTTCCAGAACACTGTCCGGCCAGTTGGGGCAGGCGGTGGCGGATGCAGTGCGCGAGCGGGTGACGAGCGCACTCAATGTCGCGTGCCGAACCGTCGTTCTGGTCAGGCCCGATACGATATTCAAGACCACCAGCGGGAAACAGCAGCGAAGCAGGACTCGCGCCAGCTATCTGGATGGCTCGATGGCAGCGAGCGTTGTTTGGCGAGACGCGTTGCCGCCCGATTCCGATTCCAACACCGGACCCCGTGAGATTGCCGGCGCATCCGCCCCCACGCCCTTGACCCAGGCCGCGGTCGAGGCGTGGCTGACCGGCCGAGTCGCTGGAATCGAGGGTCTGTCGGGGGAAAACATTGATGTGACGGCGCCCCTTGGCCGGTTCGCGCTGGACTCCCTGGCTTTGATGGGGCTGGGCGCAGAACTGGCTGCCTGGTCCGGACGCGATCTGTCCCACGATGTAATTCTGGGGGCCGATTCACTGCGGGCACTGGCGGTCGCTGTGCTTTCCAGTGACAGCAATTCGGGCGTCCCGGTGCGGGTTCCGCGTCTGACCGACGATACCCTGATGCCGCTAAACCCATCGCAAGGGTGGTTGTTTGAGCCGGAGGGTCCGGATCCCCATGGCTGGAGCATCGGCATGCTGCTCAAGTCACCGGCCCGCCTGGACACCGCTGTCATGCAACAGGCGCTGGCCCGGGTGGTTGCTCACCACGATGCACTGCGGCTTCGACTGGTGGAGACCGAGTCCGGCTGGAAGCAGCGCGTGCTCGGCGAGGATGCGCCGCAGGTCGAGGTGATCGACCTGTCGTCCACGGTGCGCGCTGGACTGGATGATGCCATCGGGCGGCAGGTCGTCGAGCGGCAGCATGCGCTCCATTTCTCGAACGGTCCCATTGTCCGTCTGGTGGTTTTTCGTCTTGGCGTCGACCGGGAGGACAGGGTGCTTTTGTTGGTGCACCATGCTGCGGTCGATGCCTACAGCTTCGAACTGGTGCTGGGCGATTTGATGCGCACCTACGATCGGCTCATGGCAGGCGAGGCCGCCGCACTGTTGCCGCCCAGTGCGGGCTATGGCGAATGGATGGCGGCGCTGCAGCGGATGGCGGCGTCGCAAGAGGTCCTGTGTGCCGCCGATTACTGGCGTCGTTTTCCCCGATTGCCACCTCTGCCGGTGGACCGCGCAACCGGCTCCAATACCAACCTCTATTTCACGTCTCTGGGGCGCTGGATTTCTCTCGAAGCCAGCCAGGAATTGCTGCGCACAGCGCCAGAAAAATCCGGTGTGCCCACCTGGGCGTTGGTGCTTACTGCCCTTGTCCAGACGCTGCACGAATACACCGGTGAGGTAGAGCACATCGTCGAATTTCCCCACCACGGGCGAACGCGTGCCGTGCCCGGTCTCGACCTGTCCAGATCCGTGGGTTGGATCAGCAACAACTACCCGGTCCACCTGCGGCTTCCGCTCGATATGGTCGCGCTTGGACAGGCCAAGTCGTTGCGTGAACAAGCCGCGATCGCAAGGGATGGCCTGGACTATGGTCTGCTGCGGTACATGCATCCCGACCCCGCGGTCCGGCAAAGCATGCGCCAGGCGCCTCAGCCCCAGGTCAAGTTGCTCTGGTATGGGCAGACACACAGCCTGGTTCAGCCGCTGCTGGAGCGCTACCCCATTGCGTCGGAGACGGTGGAGATGAGCTTTGAGCCAGACCAATCCATGCTCTATCAGTTCTCCTTCTATGGCTGGGTCGTTGCCGGGCGGATCCGGCTCGAGGTGGGCTGCAGCGCCGATCGATACAGCGATGAAACTCGGGAGCAGTTGTTGGCCACCTGGCTGCGTGCGACAGAGCGCTTTGCGTAGAGCCTGTCTACAGGCGCCTAGGTTGGAAAGTTCGCCGGGCGGCGTGCCGTTTCAGCGCAACAGGCCAAAGAGGTAGAAGCCGCATGCGCCGGCAATCATATGACACACGGAAACCGCCACCAGGGAGCGGTAGAGGTGGAACATCAGGCCCAGGTACAGGCCCAGCGCGAAGGTGACCAGAACCGCCTGCAGTCCGAAGACGGCATGGAAGGTGGCGAAACCCAGGGCCGATACCGTGATCGCCTGCAGCGCCGCCGCTCGGCCCGGGCTGAGCAGGTTGTGCAGCAGCATTGCCTGAAGGCCGATACGCGCGACGTATTCCTGCATCCAGCACATCAGGCCGAAGTAGAGGACGGCCAAACCCAGTTCGGAGGTCCAGCTGCCCATCGGTCCGCGTTGAAGCAGGTACGGCGACAACAGCTGCTCAGCCGGGTAGAGGTGAGTACGCAAGCCGGCCATGACCGCCAGCATAGGCAAAGACCACAGCGCGGCGGTGGCCAAATCGGCGCGCCAACGCGGCGGATGCGCGCCAAGCTCGGTGGCGCTGACATTCGCGCGACTTAGACAGTATCGGGTTCCCATGAACAACAGAACAATGAACACCACGGAATGAAGGGATCTCATGGCGTCCGGTGACCATCCCAGGTCACCGAACCACCGGACCAGGTCTCCCAGCGCAAAGAGTGACAGGGCGAACAGTGAATACACCAGGATCAGATTGACCAGATAGGCCGCGAACATGCGCTGGCGGTTCAAGGCTTGCAGCAGAGCCGCGGCCGTCGTCTCGTTGGCTTCACTCATGCGTCCAACCAGAAGGCGGGCCGTGTTGCGCAGCAAAGCGTCTCGCGCCGTGGCGAACCTCGGCTCGTTAACCAGGCGTGCGATGCTGATCCCGAACAGGCGCACTGGCTCCAAGGCGACTACCGAAGCCATTGCACGGGTTGCCGGGAGTTTGCGCTGGCCGGCGGCGAGCAGTGCAGGCTCGCCCAGGGTCTCGCCTGGTCCCAGCACGTTGAGCCGATGAAGGGTTCCGTCCTCGGCGGCCTTGAGCACCTCGACGCTTCCCGCGCAGATAATGTAAAACGTGCCGCTCTCGGCCCCTTCGGAAATCAACTGGGTGCCGGCAGCCACATCGCGCCACTTCCCGGCCTCCGACAGCAGCTTCAGGGTGCTTTCGTTTATCCCGGCCAATACCGGTGCGTTGCCCCATGTCGGGGCGGTCGTTGTTGCATCGAGCCCCATGGGCGCTGACCCTCAAGAAGACCTTAGTTGCATCGACATTGTACGTTTTGCCGGGCACGCTTGCCGCCGTGCGGCGTCGGTCAATAGCGTTCCAGCAGCAACGCGACTTCCTGCGACAGGTCCAGATCACTCAGCGCGTCCGATTCGGCATGGCGGATCGCCATGTACGTTTTTGCGTACTGGGGTCCCAATGCCTCCAGCAGGACTTCATCCTCACTGAGATGCCCCAGGGCTTCAGGCAAATTCACGGGCAGGCGGTCGATGCCCAGGCGTTGCCGCTCCTGGTCCGTGAGATCGCCGGGATCGACCTGCAGCGGTTCGCCCGGGTCCAGACTCTGACGGATGCCGTCCAGACCGGCGGCGATCACCGCACCCAATGCAAGATAGGGATTGGCGGTGGCGTCCACGGTTTTGAGTTCGATGTTGGTGGGTGTGCCCTGCGCCGGGTCGCTGGGCACCCGCACCGCGGCTTCCCGATTATCGATACCCCAACAGCGAAAAGCGCCGCTCCAGCAATGGGGTTGCAGTCGGCGGTAGGAGTTGGGCGTGGGCGTGGTGATCGCCATCAGCGCGGGCAGATGGCACAAGACGCCGGCGATGAACTGGCGTGCCACCGTCGACAGCCCGTCGGGTTGCGTTGGATCGGACACCTGGTTGTGACCGTCACGCCACAGGCTCACGTGCAGGTGGCAACCGCTGCCGGCCTGATCCGGGAAGACCTTGGGCAGGAAGGAGCCGATCAGCTCATGCTGCATGGCGATTGCGCGGACGGTTTCGCGGAACACGATCTGTTGGTCGGCCGCCGTCATCGGTGCGGTGTGGCGCATGGAAATCTCATGCTGACCCGGCCCCGATTCCGGATAATACTGCTCCAGGCGAATGCCCTGCTCGCCCAGTGCCGTGGCGATCGCATCGATCACTCGGTGCTGGCGGTCCATTGCCAGCGTCGCGGCGAATACGCTGTTGTCACTGGGCGCCGGTTCGGCGTCTGTCCGTTGCAGCAGATAAAATTCATTCTCGAACGCCGCCATGAGCTGCAGTCCGCGAGCGCCCGCCCGCCACACCGTTCGGCGCAGAAAATCCCGCGGACAAATCTCCCAGGGTGCGCCGTCCACAACCATGTCTCCCATAACCCGCGCATGACCTGGCGCGTAGGGCAACATACCGAGGCTGGACCAGTCCGGTTGCAGTCGAATCTCACCGACCGGCCCCAGGCCACCGCCCGCCACCGGTGCATCGAACATTACCGGCAGCGCTTGCTGAGCGGGCGAGATGCCCACGCCGTGGGCCATATGGTCTGCTAGGGCGTCGCGATGGATTGCCTTTGCCCGGATCACGTTGGCGTTGTCACACCACAACACGCGCAAAAAGCGGGCGTCCACGGACGCCAGTGTTTCGACGATATCGCTATCAGTCATGGGCAAATGTTCCTGCCGGTACACCGGCCAGCCTATACCGTCTGCAACGGGTCCCGATCGATTCGGGCCGCCGGGAAGGGTGTGCCGGTGGCGCCTGGGATGATGATGCGCGTCCATGCGCCAAGCTTTGCATCACGTTGGGCGGAGCCGCTCAGGTCAGCCTCCGCCGCGATTCGCGTCAGCAGGCGCAGGATCTGAGCAACTGACCGGGGCGGCCGGCCGCCGGCAGCACGCCACTCTCGTCTGCCACCTGGATGCCGTTGACCCAGGTGCCGATTATACCGACCGGATCGGTGGTCAGCCGCGGGGCGCCACCGGGTAGATCGAACACCCGCCGTGCCGGACCGCGACCCACGGTTTCCGGGTCAATCAGCAGCAGATCGGCATGGTATCCGGTCTGCAAGACCCCCCGTTCGGGGATACCGAAAATGCCGGCCGGTCGACCGGTGAGATGCCAAACGGCGCGCTCCAGACTGAACAGTTCTTTCTCACGATGCCAGTGTCCCAGCAAGTGTAGACCGAAACCGGCATCACAAAAGAAGGTCAAGTGCGCTCCGGCGTCGGACAAGGCGATGGATGCGTCGGGATGGGTCATAAGCCGGCTTAGCGCTTCCTCGTCGCTGTTGATCAGTTCGGCGATGAACAATGTCTTGAGGTTTTCGCTGCCGGCCAGATCCAGCATATAGTCCAGCGGATCCTGGCCCGCTTCCGCCGCCAGTTGCGCAACGCTTCGCCCCTCCAGAGCCGCATTGGCCGGATCGGCCACCTCCACCACACGCAGTTTCTGCCATTCGCCGTTGAACAGGCGAATCGCCGCCGGTTTTGTCAACTCGCCCCGCACCGCGGCGCGAAAACGCGGATCGGCCAGCATCGCGCCGAGCGCATCGCGGGGCACCTCCATGGCCGGTCTCCAGGCCGCCAGGCCCTCGAACGGATAGGCCGACTCCAGGGTGAACTCCATGGTCAGCGGACAGCAGGACACCTGCCCGTACAGGGTCCGTCCCCGGGCGTTGGCGGCGGCGATGTCGGCCAGGTTGTCGAACACCCCGTTGGGCACCATGGGATTGTGCAGCAGCGCTGCGATCATCACCGGTCGCCCGCTGGCGGCGGAAAGCTCCTCCAGAAACGGGATCGGGGTCTGGCCGCCCCGGGTGAGCATGAACATACCCCGTCCGGTGGAGCCCATGGCGTTCAACAGGGCGCGAAACTCGTCATCCGCCGCCAGCCGGGAAGGCATGGGCGCGCCACCGTAGCCGTTGTGCTGTGGCGCCGTGCTGGTGGCAAAACCCACCGCCCCCGCGGCCATGGCCTCGACCACCAGTTCGGCCATTTCGGAGATTTCCTCCGCGCTGGCGGCTCGGGTGCCCGCCTCTTCGCCCATGACCCAGGTGCGCAACGAGGAATGTCCCAGGAAGGCGGCTGTATTCAACACCGAACCGCGCCGTTCAAGGGCATCCAGGTATTCGGGAAACGTCTCGAAGTCCCATTCGATACCGCTGCGCAGCACGTCCAGCGACATGCCTTCCACCTGGGTCAGATTGCGCATGGTAATCTCGCGGCCCTCGGGTTTGCAGGGCGCGATGGTGAAGCCGCAGTTGCCCATCACCACCGTGGTGACGCCCAACGATGAAGAGGGCCGCAGTTCCGGGTCCCAGGTGGCCTGGGCATCGTAGTGGGTATGGGTGTCGATGATGCCCGGCATCAGGGTCATGCCTTGGGCGTCGAGATATTGGCCGGCGTCTCCGGCAAACGCCCCGGCGGCGCCGATTCCGGCGATGCGGCCGCCTCGCACGGCGAGCGCGCCGGTGTAGGGTGCCGCCCCGGTTCCGTCCACGATGAGGGCATTGTCGATCACAAGATCGTGCATATTGGACTCCAGGAATAGAAACGCATAACTGACGAAGTGTAGGCCTAAATCAACTCGGCGTCGGGTCCCTCTCGATGGTTACCGGGCTTGCGGCGCCCAGGCACTGCATCAGCGTATCCACGTTGCTTTGCAGAAGCTCGAAGTACTGATCGGGCCCGCTGTCGAGATCCGCACCGACGGGATCCAGAACGCCGGTTCGGATGTCGGTGCCCTCGGCTATGGTTTTGATCAACCCAGGCTCGAATTGCGGCTCGGAGAACAGACACACAGCGCCGTGGGCGCGAATCAGATCCCGGATTTCGGCGACCCGGCGCGCGCTGGCCCCAAGCGTGGGATTGACCGTCAGCGCCCCGGCTCCGGTAAGCGCGAGGCGATGCTCCAGGTACTGAAAGGCATCGTGAAAAACGACAAACGGCCGCTGCCGGACCGGTTCCACGCTTGCCATGGATTGTTCCAGCCATGCATCCAGACGGCGCTTCAACGCTGCGCCGTTGCTTTTGTATGCGCTCGCCTGCTCAGGCGCGATGCGGCTCAGTGTGATAACGATGGCGTCCACCATCGTCTGAGCGTTGACCGGATCCAGCCAGATGTGCGGATCCGCGTGGCCACCGTGACTGCCGTGATCGTGACCATGGGCGCTATCCGCGGGTGTCTCCGATCTATGCCAGTCTCCAGCCGAACGCGTCGCCAAGGTGAGCATCCCCGGGGCGTCCATCATCGCAAGCGACTCGGCTTTGGGTGCCAGGTTCGCTACGGACTGGCTCATAAAGGTTTCCAGATCGGGTCCGATCCAGAACACGGCGTCGGCGGTGGACAGTGCCCGTGCATCCGATGGTTTGAGCTTGTAGGCGTGGGGCGAGGCACCGCCCTGAATCAACAGATATGGGTCTGCGGATTGCCCCATCACGGCGCTGACCAGTGAGTGGAGTGGCTTGATGGTTACCACCACCTCCGGCTCCGCCGAGTAGCCGCGGGCCGCACAGGCCAGCATTAGGGTGGACAATATCAGCAGGTGGGGGCGTCGCATTGGGGTGGGCTACGGATGATGCTTGGGTTCGTAATGGTATAACATGCGTCGCTGCAGAACACGGTTGATGCAGGGGCTGGAAACGGGGTATGGGCAGGAGTTCTCAACACATGGCGCCGCCTGATTCGGCTCCCGCGCTCATCCGTGCCCATGGCATCGGCGTGCGGCGCGGCGACCGATGGTTGGTGCGCCAGGTGGATGTTGCGGTACGGCGCGGCGAGATCGTGACCCTGATCGGACCCAACGGAAGCGGTAAGAGCACCACCGCCAAGGCCTTGGTGGGGATTGTTCAGCCGGACGAGGGGCGGGTCGAACGCGCCGCCTCGTTGCGGGTGGGCTATGTGCCGCAGCGGATACAGATCGATCCCACCCTGCCCATGACCGTGCGCCGATTGATGCGACTCACCGGGCCGTATCCCGGAACATGAGATCGACACCGTTCTGGAGCAGGTCGGCATCGCCCATCTCAAGACCGCGCCGGTCCATGGTCTGTCCGGCGGCGAGTTCCAGCGCGCATTGCTGGCCCGGGCACTGATCCGTAAACCCGACCTAATGGTTCTGGACGAACCGGTTCAGGGCGTGGATTTCGCCGGTGAGATCGCCCTGTACGAACTGATTGGCGATATTCGGGATCGGCTTGACTGCGGTGTGCTGCTTATTTCACACGATTTGCATATCGTCATGGCTGCCACCGATACCGTCGTGTGTCTCAACGGTCACGTTTGTTGCCACGGACCGCCCAGCTCGGTGGCCGAAAGCCCCGAGTATCGCGCCTTGTTCGGTAGCGATGCCGCCCACGCGCTGGCGGTCTACCGGCATCACCACGACCACGCACATCTGCCCGACGGCCGTGTCGTATCCTTGTCCCCGGGTCAGGCGGAGGACCGCGGTGCTGGATGATTTTTTCGCTCGCGCCCTGATCGCCGGCGCCGGCGTCGCCCTGATGGCGGGCCCATTGGGTTGTTTCATCATCTGGCGGCGGATGGCCTATTTCGGGGATACCATGGCGCATTCCGCCTTGTTGGGGGTGGCGTTGGCGTTGTTGTTGGAGGTGGATCTGATCGTCGGCGTGTTCTCCGTTGCCGCCACCATATCCATCGCGCTGATGTTTTTGCAGCGCCAGGGAATGTTGTCCACAGACTCACTCCTGGGGATTCTGGCGCATTCCACCCTCGCACTGGGCCTGGTCATAGTCAGTCTGATGGCCTGGGTGCGGGTCGATCTCCTGGGGTATCTGTTCGGCGACATTCTGGCCGTTTCCAGAACCGACCTGATTGCGATCTATGTCGGCGGTACGGTGGTTCTGGCTGCCCTTGCGGTCATTTGGCGATCTCTGCTGACCGCCACCGTAAACGGCGAGATCGCCCAGGCTGAGGGTCTGCACCCGGAGCGGTCACGCCTGATTTTCATGTTGCTGATGGCAACAATCATCGCCATTTCCATGAAGATCGTGGGCATTCTGTTGATTACATCCCTGCTCATCATCCCGGCGGCCACCGCCCGGCGTTTTGCCGCCAGCCCCGAACAAATGGCGGTGCTGGCATCTGTGCTGGGGGTTGTTGCGGTCCTGCTGGGTCTGGTGGGGTCTTTAAAACTGGATACGCCCTCGGGCCCGTCCATTGTGGTGGCGGCCCTGGTTCTGTTTCTTTTGAGCCTGTTGCGTCTGCCTGGCCGGCAACGGAGCGGGGTCGCGTCATGACTGAGAAAACCGTGTTAACGCGGCATCAGGAGCTGGTCTACCGGCACTTGACCGGGTCTGAGAAGGCTTTGAGCGCCTATAATCTTCTGGATGCCTTGCGAGGTGAAGGCCTGCGCGCGCCGGTTCAGGTCTACCGGGCGCTGGGCAAGCTGATTGACCACGGTCTCATCCATCGCATAGAGAGCCTCAACGCTTTCGTTGCCTGTAACCACGAAGGGCACCAGGGTGCGGCGGGTTTCGCCATCTGTGATGCCTGCGGCGAAGTGGAGGAGTTTCCGTTGCCAGACCCCCTTTCGCCCATCGATCGCTGGGCGGCGGGTCGTGCGTTCCGGGTTGAGCACACCACCGTGGAACTGCGCGGTCGCTGCCAGACCTGCCGATAGGGACCCTCCGACCTATTCGTGAACCTGCATCTTGGGACTGAACTGCACGGCTTCATCGTTGCAGATCTTGGCAATAGAACAACTATTATCCGCGATCTGACCCGCGTTCCGCCCCTTGAATCTGCACACTTCACCCTCCAATCTGCTTCGCCCAGAATAGTTCAGAGGCTCCTGAGTCGATGCGGCCTGGCCCATTCTTGAGGCAACAAATACACAGTTTTGGCGAGGTTTTCCGCCTCTCAACAAAAACTGGGCATTCTCTGATTTCATGCTATCCTTTCAAGCCAATTTCCCTCCTTGATCTGGTCTAGAGTGAAAGACTGAGCTTCTGCAGGCATCCTCCAACACACGGGTCGTACCCGCTGCCGGAAGCGAAGGATAGGATATCGTTGCGGTGATGATCGCAGTTCGGGTATCCGCGGGAATGCAGAATTCGCCGCCAGGCGGCGAGTCGGTACCGGATAATTTGTGCCGTTGATTATCCGTTAGCGCAATGACGATCAACGCACGTATCTCAGAGTGAAGTGAATGAATATTTATGTAGGGAACTTGCCGTACGGCATTACTGACGCCGAACTCCAGGAACTGTTTGGGGAACATGGGGATGTCTCCAGCGCCAGTGTCATCACGGACAAGTTCAGCGGTCAGTCCAAGGGATTTGGCTTCGTCGAGATGCCTAACAATTCCGAAGCCGACGCCGCAATCAAGGCGCTGAACGACACTGCATTGAAGGGACGCAACATCAAGGTCAACCAAGCCCGGCCTCGCACCGAGCGACCACAGCGTTCGCCCCGCTACTGAGCGCTGAAGCCGACCGCGGTCGGCACGCCTGATTCTTCGGGCTCCGAGCCCCGGCCGACGGCCGGGGCTCGCTGTTATCCGGGGTTTGAATTCTCGCCGTGGCGGCGTCGATTGATCACTCCGCATCGCTCGAACGAATTCCCCTGACCCCCATACGCCGCAGTGGATAGCGTGCCCCATGCGTCCGCATCGGCATGCTCCCATTCTCACCATCCTGTACACTATTCCTTTCGACATTCACCTCGCCGAGGGTCGCATATGGGAGCGCACACGACATGGCCATATTGACCGAACTGTTGGAGAAAAACCGGAAGTGGTCCATGCGCATGACCGAGCTCGACCCGGAGTTTTTCCTGCGCCTGACCCGCCAGCAAGCACCTGAGTACCTCTGGATCGGCTGTGCCGACAGCCGTGTCCCCGCCAATGAGATTGTCTCTTTGTTGCCCGGTGAGTTGTTCGTTCACCGCAACGTTGCCAACGTCGTAGTGCATACCGACCTCAACTGTCTATCGGTGCTCCATTTCGCGGTGGAGGTGCTCAAGGTCAAACACATCATTGTTTGCGGGCACTATGGGTGTGGCGGCGTCAAGGCAGCGATGGAGAACGCCAAACTTGGACTGATCGACAACTGGCTGCGCCATATTCAGGACGTACATCACAAACATCATGAATGCATGTCGGAGGTGGACGACTCTGAGCACGCGGCCAATCGTCTGTGTGAGCTGAACGTGATCGAACAGGTCGTCAACGTGGCTCAGACCACCATCGTCCAGGACGCCTGGAACCGCGACCAGGGTCTTTCAGTCCACGGCTGGATCTACGGTTTGCACGATGGTCTGGTGCGCGATCTGCGTATGACCGTATCTTCGGCTGAAGAGCTGAATCCGATTTATCATCGGGCCGTGGCGGAATTGGTGGGAGAGAAAGATTGACACGCGCGAGTGTAAGCAATGCGCTGACGGAGACACCACGCGCCGTCGTGGCGGTGCTCGGGTCCATCCTGTTTGCGACGGTCGATATCGCGAGCCGCTGGGTTCAGCCTGTTGCCCGATCGGGGAGATGCGTTTCTCAGTTTCTACCTGGACAATGACCTGTTCGCCGGCACCGACCGAAATTACACCAACGGTGTTCGCCTTGCCTGGCTTTCCGGCTCCCGCGATCCCAAGGAGTTCGGTTTTGTGCAGCGGGGCATGCAACGGCTGGTGGGTGATACCAAGAGCCTGAAGCTGTTTCAGGATATCTCCGGTTTCCGGGATATGAGCGCCATCGAGTACAACTATGGAAGTTCGAGTCACCCAGTTCATGTTCACTCCGGAGGACCCGGATCTCCCTAAGCTCCCCTCCGGGGCAAAGTCCCTATGCTGGATGGCTGGGCTTTGGCTTTTCACTGCATGCCAAGGATGCATTTGCACTCAACTCGGTGGAGCTCAACATAGGCACCGTGGGCCCGAATGCCCGCGCCAAGGAGGTTCAGGACTTTGTGCACGACATCAAGGGCGTCGAGCAGTTTCAGGGCTGGGATAGCCAGATCCCGAATGAGGTCACGGTCAATCTGTTCTTCAGCCAGAAGCGTCGGCTTACTTTCCTCGAGACCGGCTACAGCGGTTTTTCCGTGGATGGATTCGGCGAGTGGGGTTTCGGGTCTGGGGAACTATAAGACCGATGTCTACGTGGGCGCACTGACCCGTTTCGGATGGAATCTTCCGTTGGATTTTTCCGACCCTCGACTGTCGCCGACGGCGTATACCCATCAACCGTTCGTCACCGATCGCCGAGAAAGCGGGCGGTGGTCGTTGTTCGGATTGTTCGGTTTCAGAGGCTCGGCCGTGGCGCGGGACATTACTCTGGACGGCCCACTGTTTCGGTCCTTCGACACTGGAGTCACCCGCGAAGCACTTGTCGGCGGTCTGTATGCCGGGGTCGCCGTCCGCTATCGCGATGTGCAATTCAGTTATGTTCAGACCTATCGAACCGACCGGTTCAAGGAGCAAACCGGCAACCAGCAGTTCGGCTCCCTCGCAGCGAGTTATCGTTTCTGATTGTGTCCGGGGAGAAGATCAATGGATCTCGAACTGTGGCTGCTGTTCATCGTGGCGGTGCTGGTGTTGTCTTTCACCCCGGGACCCAATGGGCTGCTGGCCATCACCCATGGTGCCCTGTTCGGGGCGCGGCGGGCCAGTTTTACCGTGCTGGGCGGCGTATTCGGATTCCTGGTTCTGATGGCCGCATCAATGGCTGGGCTTGGGGCCGTTTTGGCAGCCTCGGAGCAGGCCTTTCGTGTCTTGAAATGGGGTGGGGCCGCCTATCTGGTCTATCTGGGCATCCGGACCTGGCGTGCGCCGCCTGTCAGCCGTGAGGCGCTGCAAGTTGAGACACCTGTGGGGCGGCCCCGCGCCATGTTCCTGAACGGTTTTCTGGTGGCTGTCTCAAACCCCAAGGGAATCCTGTTTTTCGCTGCGCTGCTGCCGCAGTTCATGGACACCGGACGGGGGCAATTGGAGCAGTTCGCGACCATGGCGCTGACCTTTGCAGTGCTGGAGTGCAGTGTTGAGTTGATGTTTGCTCATTTGGCCCAGCGCATCGCCCCCTGGCTTGCGCGGAGTGGACGTATGTTCAATCGCATCAGCGGCGCCACCTTCGTCATCGCGGGCACGGTGCTCGCGGCCGCTGACCGATAGCGTATCTCGATCGGTTCAGCCCGTGTTCAGGCTCGCGGTGCAATCATGACATTGGCTACACCAGTCATACCCGAATGTTCGGTGGAGCAGGGTTTCCTTGATCCACGAGAATCGCGATGCCCATCGGTACACCCCATGGCCTGATACTGGCATGAGCCGGCCGGGTTGAATCAGATCGAAACAGAGTATGGATACCAGATTGCTTCGGACGAGCGTGCTGGTCACCGCACTGCTCCTGGCGGCGCCCAGCGTCGCACAGAAATCATCGGATCGAGGTGAAGATGCCGCCGCTGCGGCGGTGGCCGAGGCCACCGGCGGTCGGGTGCTCAGCGTTCGGCGCAAAGGTGAGTACTACAGGGTCAAGGTGCTTACCGAAGGGGGGCGGGTTCGGGTCTATCGGGTGGATGCCCGTAGCGGGCGCATACAGCGGTGAAGAGCTAAGGAATGTCTGAACAATTGCTGCGATCGCGCCGGCGTCTTTGCGCTGCCTCGTACAAGGCGCACCGAGCGAAGTTGGCGCGAGGAAAATAAGTGAGCTGCCAATGAGCGAGGTGCAACGCGGTACCAGGGGCGCAAAGGCCCGGCCCCGCTGGGGTTTCGCCCACAAGGGCACATCTGTCGCGTTTCCCGGCTTGGCCATAGAATGACTATGGCGCTGCGCCGGGAGCCTCGCATCTGCGCCCTTGTGGACCGAAACGCGATTCGTATCAATTGTTCAGACCTTCCCTAAGCATGCGTGTGCTGGTGATCGAGGACGAACCGGGCTTGCGCCAAAGTTTGAGCACCCAGCTCCGAAGTGCCGGCTACGCGGTGGATGCCACCGGCTCGGGGGTGGAGGGCGCCTACATGGGCAGTGAATTTCCGGTGGACCTGGCCGTGGTCGATCTGGGTTTACCGGATCTGTCGGGGATCGATGTGATTCGGGGCTGGCGCACACAGGGGCGAGAGCTGCCCGTGCTGATTCTCACTGCCCGTGGTCGGTGGCAGGACAAGGTTGAGGGCTTGGAGGCTGGCGCCGATGACTATCTGGTTAAGCCGTTTCACATGGAGGAGTGTCTGGCCAGAATGCGCGCGCTGTCACGCCGCGCTCGAGGTTGGAGCAGTCCCGAGTTGCGATGCGGCCCCATCGTCCTGGAGCCGGGTCCACAACAGGTTACGGTGCACGATCAACCCGTGCAGCTCACCGGTTACGAGTATCGGCTGCTGGAGTATTTGATGCTCCATGCCGGTGAAGTGGTGTCGAAACAGCGCCTCACGGAACACTGTTATGACGATGATCAGGATCGCGACAGCAATGTGCTCGAGGTTCTGTTAGGGCGTTTGCGCCGCAAGCTGGATCCCGACGCACGCCTGAAACCCATCGAGACCCTGCGCGGACGCGGGTATCGACTCACGTACGGTCGCGGACCCGCCGGGTGAGTCCCAGATCCATCCACAGCCGCGTGCTGATCGCGGCCATGCTCGTGCTGCTTTCGTTTCTGGGCTTGACCGGCTTGGCCCTGGACCGGGCCTTCGCCGAAAGCGTCAAACGCAGCGTCCAGGCCGCGCTGGAGGCCCAGGTCTATCTGCTGCTGGGTGAAGCGGAGCCTGGTCCAGAGGGTGACCTGACTCTGCCCAGCCGGCTTCCGGAGGCGCGTCTGGCAACGCCCGGCTCGGGACTCTATGCACAGATTCTGGGAGACCAGGGTCCAGTTTGGCGCTCCGAGTCCATGACCGGCCGCTCGATCCAGTTCGATTCCGTGCCGGCATTGGGAGTAATGACGCTCCAATCCCCTGTGTCGCAACCGGCCGAAGTCCTTTTCGGGCTCAGCTACGGCGTAATCTGGGAGGACGAGGCAGGCCGGGAGCAGAAATTTCGTTTCGAGGTGGCGACCGACCGCGCCGGCTACGAAGGGCCGCTGCGGGCGTATCGCCGCACCCTTTGGGGCTGGCTGTTCGCGGCCGCCCTGGCGCTGCTGATTGCCCAGGCACTGGTACTGCGCTGGGGGCTGTCGCCTCTGCGTCGTGTGGCGCGGGAAGTGGTCGCCGTGGAAAACGGCTCGCAGGCAAGCATTGCCGGGTCCTATCCCTCGGAAATTGCCAGCTTGACCGCAAGACTCAATGCGCTGGTGGCACAACGGGAACAACGCATTCAGCGTTATCACGCCGGGCTGGCCGATCTCGCCCATTCCCTCAAGACGCCCTTGGCCGTCCTGCGCGCCGGGGTCGAATCGGGCGCATCACCTGCGTCCCTCGCCGAAACCGTGGCGGATCAGGTTACACGCATGGATCGAACGGTCGACTATCAATTGCAGCGCGCCACGGCCGCCGGTACCGGTGTGCTGGCCGCGCCGGTTCCTGTTCGCCCCATCGCTGAGCGGCTCGCTTCGAGTCTGATCAAGGTGCATGGCGGCCGACAACCCTGCATCACCCTTGAACTGGCCGCCGATCTTCGCTTGCCTGTGAACGAGGATGACGTGTTCGAGATTCTCGGCAATCTGATGGACAACGCCTGCAAGTGGTGTCGTTCCCGCGTTGTGGTCCGGGGCGTCGCCGCCGATGCCGACAATTGGGCCAGTCTGCAGGTGGAAGACGACGGTCCGGGATTCGACCCGGACCGACTTGAGACGGTCATGGCACGAGGTGGCCGGGACGATGCTTCGGTGCCGGGTCACGGTATTGGGCTCGCGGTGGTGAGGGACTTGGTGGATGAAGTTTACGGTGGCACGCTGGAGATCGATCGCGGCCACCTGGGCGGCGCACGGGTCACGGTGAGCGTCCCGCCGGGTATGCTCTGAAACCGGAAAGCCCTCAACGACTCATTGGATTGCGGAATGGCGCAGCGGCCACCGGTCCCGGCCGCGAACCTCGCGGCGATCCCGTACCTGGACCCGCCTGGGTTGTTGACCTACCTTCTATCATGCGCCTTTCGCACCGTGAGTGCGCCAACCATGACGCCTTCGACCACCGCGGCTGGGCGCCGTCCGCATTCCACCGCTAGGGAACCGCTGATCTATTCGTGTACTTGCATCTTGGGACTGAAATGCGCAGCTTCATCGTTGCAGATCTTGGCAATAGAGCAACTATTACCCGCGATCTGCGCCTTGAATCTGCACATTTCAGACTCCAATCTGCTTCGCCCAGAATAAATCAGCGGCTCCCTAGCACTTTTTCGGGGTACTCCAGCGATGAAACAATTTACAAAACTTGCCGCTTCGGCCGCCGTTCTCGCGATGTGTCTTTCGCCGGCGCTTGCCCAGGACACCAGCATGAGCTTTTTTATCACCAGCGAGGGTCCGGGTGATGGCGCCAATCTGGCCGGGCTCGAAGGCGCCGATAGCCACTGTCAGCAGCTTGCCGAGGCCGCCGGTGCCGGCGCAAAGACCTGGCGGGCGTATCTGAGCACCAGTTCGGAAAATGCCCGTGATCGCATCGGTTCCGGCCCCTGGTACAACGCCAAAGGCGAACTGATCGCACAGGACATTGATGCCCTTCACAGCGACGCGAACAACATCGACAAGGAAACCGGGCTGACCGAGTCGGGTGCGACGGTGAACGGTCGTGGCGATGATCCCAACATGCACGACATCCTGACCGGCTCCACGCCTGAGGGCACGGTCGTAGCGGACATGACCTGCGATGACTGGACCAACAACGGAGAGGGCGCCGCATTTGTGGGTCATCACGATCGCATCGGATTGCGCGATGATGCACCGTCAAAATCGTGGAACTCCTCGCATCCCTCCCGCGGATGCAGCGCTGCCGATTTACCGAAGTCCGGGGGCAATGGTTTTTTCTATTGCTTCGCTGCCAACTGACCATAGGACGGGTCATGGCCTAAACTTGGCTTGGCGACCGAAAGCTTGGCCTCGAATCCGCTGACGGCGGGCAAAAGCACCCGGGCGCGCGTTTACAGCCCTGGGAATCGAGGGCTTGGCATTGAGCCGTAAACTGAGGCTGGCGGGCGCGCGGCCCTTCATTACACCGAGGCAGAGTGATCCACTATCTCGGGCGCGACACCCTCCGCATCCTCCTTAGCGACAGCCGGTTGTTGGATGTCCAGGGCGGCACCTGGTCTTTGCACCCTTCAGCTCGACGTCAAACGAGGCAGGTGGCTCGTGCACGGAAAAGCGGGCTTGGAAATCCAAGCCCGCTTTGCTGCCATTTGGCTCCCGAACATGGACGCATATCGATCTTTTTGCATCGCCCCGTCGCCAAGTGTGCGGGGCGTTCTTGAGGGCGTCGGAAATTTCCCCGGCAATCGGTCGACCTATTAGGCTGACGAGCATCTGGAGTTCGCAAGGATGCGATCATGTTGCCGTTACCGGCTGGCAGGGAAGCCAGCTCGGGTGTCGGTGCGCCACCCTATGTGCGCCACCGCCCGGAGCAAACCCTCCTTTATCAACTTGTTGAGGAATACTACCCGGCGTTTAACGCGCATCTGGCGGCGCAGGGCACGGATTTGCCGGGGTATGTCGAACAGGAGTTTGATGACTATCTCGAGTGTGGCCGCCTCGAGTACGCGTAGGTTGCCACAGACTAAGTACTACCTTTCAGATTCCCCCCCCCCCCCAAGATCACCATCATCCATCGCCACCATCCGCTCGAGGGGCAATCGCTCGAGCTGTTGTCGGTTGGCAAGGCGTGGCTGGTGGTACGCCTCGGCGACGGTTCCTCGCTACAGCTCCCACACGGTTGGACCGGCGCCGATGGCGGTCCGTGCACGGCGCTGATCGGGCATTCGCTGCTTTGTCTCGGGGGGTTACGCAAGCTGTTGAATCTGGTCAAAGCGCTACGCGAGCCTACCGTCCCCGAGGTCGTGCTCAACGGTGAGAAGATCAGGCCTCTACAGGGCAGCGTAGGGGCCGAGCAGAGCTGGCTGGATTTGTTCGAGGAGGACCGGGAGAGGCCCTGGGAGGGGTTTCCCGAGGCGGCGCGAGCGGATCAACCTAAGAAGCTCGAGAGATTGTGCCGCTATATAAGTCGTCCGGCGGTGTCGAAAAAGCGCCTGTCGCTCACCGCACATGGCAACGTCCGTTACCAGCTGAAGAGGCCGTACCGCGATGGGACCACGCACGTCATCTTCGGGCCCCTTGACTTCAGCAAACGCCGGGCCTCCATGCGCAGGGCGCAACGTTTGAAACGGGTGTTGCATCGACATCGAGACCTGCCGGGCCTGTGGTGGGGCAGTGCGGATCATCGCCTGCATCGAGGAGTCCGAGGTCATCGAGAAGATCCTCACCCACCTCGACAAGCGAGATGCCTCGGCGGCAACTGCCCGGTTGCCGCCTTGCCGGGCACCGCCACAGGCGCGTCTGTCCGACTGAACCAGGCCCCCCGGGCAACACCCCCACAGGCTGCGACGCCGAGCGTCGCGGTTGCGGTGGCGCTTGGCCCAAAGCCAGGAATCGTCAAGAAATTGGCTGAACTGCACGATTTCTACCCACCCGCAAGGGCGATTCTGGCCGACACCGTACCGAAGCGCGGGTTGGCGACTGTTGGATGACTTGGGCGTACTCGATCGACTTTCGGAAAAGGGTTTTTGTTCGTCCTATACTCTTTGAAGCCCAAAGGCAGCTTGACACCAATCCCCGCGGTCACTTTCATCGACTGAAGGCAAAATGAACCGGGAGGTTTCGAGCGGGCAGGGACCAATTGCCGAATCACCTTGCCACTCCGTACTGCACCAAGTGATATCACACAACTGCAATACCGCTCTGATTTTTAGAAACTGTTTTCCATCAATTGCCGGACAGATAGACGTCACATTGTTGCGGGCTCGTAGTCGCGCCGTAGACGCTCCCAGTAACCCGAGTCCGTTTTCCGGCCAAATCGCGCACCAGCTCATCGCGTAATGGCTTGAGCCCGTCAGCGATTGCCTGCGCACGAAAGACTCGGCAATCCACAACGGCAGCGATTTTACGCCCGCCCAACCAGCGGTCGGGATCATCAAACAGTACCTCGCGTATTGCCGCGGTTGAAAACCAATTTCCCAGTATCACGCCGCGCCTGTTCGAATAGTATGGTACGTCCGCTCCATATCCCATTCCGAATCCCACCACCACAGAATCGGATTGTGTTCTGTCTTGGACCAATTTGCCCGCGAGGTAATAGGGGTGCTGACGCAGATCGCTTCGCAATGCCTCGTAGTAGAATCCCCCATAAAAACTGTATAGCTGGCCGACCATGATCGCCACAAGGATGGCAAAGGCCTCAAACTTCCGTTCCTTTCTTAGTAATGCTTCAACAATGAGTGCGATCGCAGCAACGATAAAGAGCGCGTTCTCAACCTGATAATAAGCATGCATAGTGTGGAGCTTCGGAAAGAAAACGAAAGCGCTCAGGAACCCAACGATCAATGTCAGAGCAGCCCAGAACCATCGGTTGAACGGCCCTATTCGAACCAAGCCATATAGTCCGACGAACCACGCAGCGCCAAGGGTCTCAGGTAATACTCGTCGGCGAACGGCCCAATCCCACAATTCAGTGCCCATACGATCAGCCAAGGTACCCAAATAGTGGCCCATGATATTTTGGGAGCGCAAATGGCTGGCCAACGGATTCTCGACTAGGAAGCTATCGCCGAATTTGCCCCACAACCTGAACGCGATCACGGAAACTCCCACCGCTAACGCTGCAAGAACAAGATTAAACAGAAGAGCGGATATGTGGGCTCGCCGCACCCAAATAAAGAAGCAGGTATAAATAAACCCGATTACAACAAAGGGTAGAAATCCTGTGATTTTCACTGCCGCAGAAAATATTCCGAAAACAATGGCAGCCACAAGACTCCAGTAACTTGCACTCTTGAGAAACCGAACATAATACGCGAGCCAGCAAGCGCTCAGGAATACGATAGTTGTCTCAATAAGAAATGTCCGCCCCCAAAAAATAATCAAAGGTGCGAATAGCCAAAGCGCACCCAGGATCAGCACGAAACGGCGCCCGAGCCCCAGTGATTTCCCAAGGAGAAATGCTGGCCACATTGTCGCCAGGGCAAAAAATGCACTTACGAGTCTGCCACTCGCATCGAGTGGCAATGCTGAAATTTTGACTAATAGCGCGACGCACCACTGATAGAGTGGAAACTCAAGCGCCAAGACCCACGGCTCACCAAAAATCGGGACGACATTCGCGAACCATGCACCCTCGTGCAGCATGTACGGCACGCTGGCCGCGGTCTGGGCGGGCCTAAAACCCCACATATCGAGAATGGGTTGGTTCAGTGTCAGATAGGTAAAGAAAGCGAACTGTGCAAACGCGCTCATGAAGAGCAAGGCCGGAATCTTGCTATCCGACCAAGTCTCAACGGAGTGAGTTGGCGAAGAATTGCTGATTTGCGGCACATCGGATCTGGATACAGCCATGACTTCAGCACGCCTCCATCAAGAGTGGTAGCGCTTGGGGCTACTATACATATTTTTTAGGTGCAATCTGGTGAAATCCGAGGTTTGGATGGCACCGATGCATGCCCGATACATTCAGCGCAAGAGGAAACGTTTTGCGCCTGTTTGTGGAAGCTCGGTCGATGACTACGGGATCGACTTTAAAGCCTATCGACGGTTGATCTTCCTTTCAAAAAAACCTGAGCCAAATTCTGCTAAACCGGCGGCGCTAAGGTAAACACGCTGAACTCCGACGAGATCGTTGACACCAGCTTGCTGCACGCTACGGCCGTTCAGAATAGCCCATGTTCAATGCAATTGTGTCGTATCCGTCGTTAAGTTGCTGAATACGGCAGCAATTGGGTTGCTTTTGGTGGCGATGAGACTCATCAGACGCCCCTCTTCCGGAAGAACGTGAGCCCGATCTTGTCGCGCTCTAAGACCCGGCTGGGTTCCTTCACGGCTAAGAACGGAATCAGGCCCATCAATACAGCCAAAAAATTTGCAAGGACGAAATGAACTCTATTTCGGGTAAATGCGGCCAAGCCGCCCGCGATCTCCTCACCAGCCACGAGGCCGACGATCGCGCACTCGATAACATTGAAGCCCGCAATCAGGATCGTGAAGTCAATCGTCTTGTATAGGGTTGCGTAGATTAGTGGGCTGCTCCCTAGGGAGCCCCTATTTATTACTGCGGATCGCGATTCGGTCCACAAGGCGGCAGGTGCCAGGCGCGCAGCTCGAGGAGTCCGAGGTGATCGAGAAGATCCTCACCCACCTCGACAAGCGAGATGCTTCAGCGGCAACTGCCCGGTTGCCGACTTGCCGGGCACCGCCACAGGCGCGTCTGTCCGAACCAGGTCCCCCCGGGCAACACCCCCACAGGCTGCGATGCCGAGCGTTGCGGTTGCGGTGGCACTCGGCCCAAAGCCAGGAATCGTCAAGCAATTGGCGGAACTACACGATTTCTACCCACCCGCAAGGCGTGATTCTGGCCGACACCGTACCGAAGCGCGGGTTGGCGACTGTTGGATGACCTGGGCGTACTCGATCGACGTTCGTAAAAGGGTTTTTGTTCGTCCTACACTCGACCATACTCGACTTGATTCCGCTGTTGTCGGACGTGTTTTCCGTCAACATGTCGATCACGATTATGGCTGGGCTGGGTTTCGCGACCGTGCTCACCCTGGTGTCTGTACCGACGCTGTACCCGATGATGTTCAAGATAAGTTCGAAGTAATGCCCGCCCTGCTGTTGCCTGGTGCCGGTGATGGATGCATCAGCGGCAGGGAACGGGAAACAGGCATTCAACCAAGTGAGGAGAAGAATCAATGGAGCTGGTTGACGGCAGTCTGCAGATCACGTCCTTTCTGGCCATCACGCTCGGCATCGTCGTCCTGTTCGTCGGCAAGCGCATCAACGGCGTCGTCGGTTTCCTGCGTGAATTCAGCATTCCTGAGCCGGTCACCGGCGGCCTGCTGTTTTCGGTGTTGTTCGGTTTGGTCTATGCCGTCTCCGGTGTGGCAGTAGAGTTCGACCTCGCTGCCCGGGATGTCCTGCTGGTGTATTTTTTCACCACCATCGGCATCAATGCCAGTCTCAAAGACCTGCTGGCTGGCGGTAAACCGCTGGTCGTTTTACTCATTATAACGATTGCCTACATGGTTCTGCAGAACCTGACCGGGATCACGGTGGCGTCGTTGTTTGATCTGCCCAGCCAGGTTGGGATGCTCGGCGGCAGTGTTTCCTTGATCGGCGGCCATGGCACCGCGATCGCTTGGGCGCCGCGCATCGCAGATGAATTCGGTATCAGCAATGCGATGGAAGTCGGTATTGCCTGTGCGACTTTCGGGCTGATCCTCGCGAGCCTGATGGGTGGGCCCATTGCCAAGTTCCTGATTACCCGCCACAAGCTCGAGCCGGCGATGGCAGAAACGGCGGATGTGGGGCTCTCGCAGCAACAGGAAGACCAGGGGATTGGCCACCTGGATTTTCTCGATGCCATCCTCGCCATCCATGTCTGCGTGATCGCCGGCGTAGTGCTCAACGAAAGCCTGGAAGAGGCCGGCCTGCAGCTGCCCCTGTTCGTCACCTGTCTGTTCGCAGGTATCCTGATCACCAACCTGATGCCGGCCAATCTTCCGCGTATCACGGGTACCCGTTGGCCAAGCCGCAAGCCGGCGATAGCCCTGATCGCGGATATCTCGCTCGGTACCTTTTTGGCGATGTCGCTGATGAGCATGCAACTCTGGACGTTGATCGACCTGGCCGGTCCGATTTTCACTATTCTCGCCATCCAGTTCGCGGTGGCCATCGCGGTCAACCTGTTCGTGGTGTTCCCGGCCATGGGGCGTAACTACGATGCCGCAGTGGTCTGTTCAGGCTTTGGCGGGATCTCGCTCGGCTCGACGCCTACCGCGATGGCCAATATGGCCGCGGTATCGCAGCGCTATGGTGCGTCACGCATGGCCTTTATCGTTGTGCCGCTGGTCTGTGCCTTCTTTATCGACCTGGCCAATGCCGTGATGATTCCGTACTTCCTGGGCAATTTCTGAAGACTGTCGGCAGCTGTTGTTTGCATCCTCATAACCGCTTGATAAATCTCGTAAAAAAACGCTGGGCAACGCTTCTGGCCGACACCGCACCGAAGCGCGGGTTGGCGACTGTTGGGTGACTTGAGCGTACTCGATCGACGTTCGGAAAAGGGGTTTTTGTTCGTCCTATACTCCGACGCGTCAATGCGCGTTTCCGTTCCCGTTGGTATTGCCTGCGGAAGCGACGTAAAGCTGGGCTATGGAATTTTGAAAGAGATCGCCGACGATAATCCCAATGTTGTCGACGATCCGGCGCCATCGATCATTTGTCACCCGTTCGGCGATAACGCGCTGCAGTTCACGGCACGCTGCTTCATCGACTCGGTGGACAGCCAGTGGCCGGTCACCACCAGCTGCACAACGAGATCTGCAGACGATTCGGCGAAGCAGGGATCGTGATGGCGTTTCCGCAGCGCGATGTGCATCTCGATTCCACCAAACCCGTCAGGGTCGTTATCGACCCAGCATCGCGGGAGAAATGATGCCCTGAACGAGCTGCCTGCTCTTTTCCGGTGTCGATATAGGGCTGGACGTTTGGGCGCACTTCGGTAGACGAGAGCAGGGGACCGCCCCGTCCCAAATTGGCGTCAGATATTCCGCGTGTGCAATCCATTCTTCGCATGACGGTGGATCTCGAGGCCCAGTTGCTTGAAGGTCCCGGTCGACATAGCCTTTGAGCTGATTCTTCGGCGGCGCGTCATCGTATTCACTGAATGACACTGGCGGGTGGATCACACCTCGGAATTCACCTGCCAGTCCTTTTTGGCTGAAGTGCGTTCGCGCGACATGCGGCATCTGAGGATCAAGGAAAAGCCTCGTATGAAAAAACCAGTTCACATCGCTCTCCTGCTCGGAACGTCCGCCATCGTCGGGTGCTCGACAATGCCAGAGCTGATGCCTGCCCCGAACATTTACGTCCAGGGCGACGGATATCCCGAGCAGAGCGTTGCCCAGCATTTGCGCAGCAATGACATCGACTTGATGTACGTTACCGACCGCGCACCGGAGGAAGCCTCCGATGGTACCTTGAACTACGGCACAGGGCGTTCGGCGTCAGTTGGTTTTGGCTCGGCGATCGTGGAGATTGGAAATCAGTTGAGCTGGCAACAGCTCGTCCAGATGAGTGAAACATCTGAGAGATCGTTTTCACCCGCGCTCCGCGTCAAGTCAGTAACCGAGCTCGGGCGATTTCCCCCGACCCCGCATGCCTTTCTGGTCATTGACGGCGAGGTTAGAGAAGACCCCGAGGTCCGGGCTGCATCCGAGCAGGCTGTCGCGCAATTTCGCCGCGAACTCAATCGCAGGATGCAGCAGACCGGCTCCAACGAGGTCCATATTTTCGTTCACGGCTTCAACAACTCCTTCGACTGGTCAGCAGCGTCGTTAGCAGAATTCTGGCACTTCCTCGGGCGCCGAGGTGCACCGATACTCTACTCCTGGCCAGCCGCCCATGGCGGGCTCTTCGGGTATTTCGTCGACCGGGAATCCGGTGAATTCACGATTTACCATTTAAAGGAATTCATCCGCCTCGTCGCCTCGTTCCAGGAAGTGGAGCGGATCAATATTCTGGCGCACAGCCGGGGCACCGACGTGACCGCCACGGCGCTGCGGGAATTGATCATCGAAGCCAGGGCCGCTGGCCGCAGTCCACGGAATTCCTATCGCATCGAGAACCTCATCCTGGCGGCACCCGACCTCGATTTTGATGTCGTACGACAGCGCCTCATGGCTGAAAAGGTCGGCCCCGCCTTCGGTCAGATAACGGTGTACACGACTGAAACTGACAAGGCGTTAAACGTGTCGCAAACTCTGATGAGCGGAACTCGCTTTGGGCGAATCCGGGTGACGGATCTCAGTGAGCGGGAGCAGGCTATTTTCAGCGTCGTCAAAAATGTCGCGTTCATTGATGTACATGGCACCCGCAGCTTTGTCGGCCATGCGTACTTCCTCAACAATCCGTCGACAAGCTCCGACATCATTCGTGTCATCAACACCGGAGACAAACCCGGCAGCCCTGGCCGGCCGCTCTCTCACCGGATGCTCAACTTCTGGGAGATGCCGGTCGCCTATCCTGCCGAGCCCGAGTAGCGATCTAGCCGGCTGGCAAGTTGCAGCGGCTGATGCCGACAGTTGGACTTGCTGGGTATAGCTAAAACTCGTATCTACTTTATCCATCGCGCTACCTGGAGGTGCGTCGCCGGGATCACCGATCTGCTCGGATTGCCGGACGATTACCATCAAGGCTTCACTTGGGATAAGGCGAGAGTGCAAGCGTTCGTGAGGCCGCCGCGCCAATCACTCTGGTTCGAATTCGCGGCAAGATCGAGGAACTCCAACTACAGCGTATTACCCTCCTCAGAGACGACAACACCTCGCTCTGCTTGCGAGCTGCCTGCCGTGGTGAGGAAGACGAGGCCGCCGAGGACGAGCTCTGTGGGGACGATCCCGAAAAGGAGCATGCGTCCGGCGAGCGAGCGCGTGAAGGGGCTGCGGGTGCGTTCCAGGGGAAATTGGGGGTCAGCCGAGGGCGCGGATCGCCTCGTGGAATTTCTCGATGAGGGCGGCGCGCTCGCCGGCCGGCACGGCGCCCGGTTCCACCTGGAGGTTGAAGCCGTCGCCCGTGGCATCGACCCTCGCGGCGTCACCCCCGCCTGCCTGAGCGCAGGCTGGTCCTGCGCCCACCTACCGCCTGGATGCTGATCGACTGCTGAAATGCAACGAACTTATGCGACGGGACACCAGCTCAGGTCAAACCAGTTGGGCGTCGCTCATGATCTCTACGATCGCCGGGCCATCGTACGCAAGCGCGGCTTCAATTGCGGATTCCAGCTCTTCTGCCTTCGTAACCTGGATTCCCCTGCCGCCGCACAGCTCGGCGAATTCTGCGAAACTTGGATTGTGCAGATCCGTCGCCCAGACCTCCCATTCTCCGGCGCGCTGTTCTTTCGAAATCTTTCCCAGCTCGGCGTTATTGAGAAGGATGTGGGTGATGTCCATCTTGTATTTCACGGCTGTTGTGAAATCACCCATGTACTGGCCGAAGCCGCCATCGCCGCTGATGGAAATCACTTTCCGTCCGCGATGCTGGTCCTGGTCCTGGGTTGCCGCCCAGGCACCCATGGCGGCACTGAAAGCAAATCCGATCGACCCCAGATATCCAGACATCAGGATGCTTTGACGCGTACATTCGAAGTAGCGGCCAAAAGAGTACGTGTTGTTGCCGACATCAACAGCAATAACCGCATCGTCAGGCGTACAGCGGGTCAGCGCCGCGAATATGGCGGCGGAATTCACACCGTTGCCCCGGTCGTCACTTATGCGGCTTTCTTTCTCACTGCGCCAGATCTCCCAACGCTGCTCAAGCTCCGCCCGCTGATCGACTGTCTGAAGGTCCACGGGAAGCGCTTCGGCCAAATACCGCGCCGTGGTGCCAATTTCGCCCCAGACCGGGAGGGTCACGGCGTGAAATTTACCAAGCTGCATGCGGTCATAATCCACCTGGATGATGGGGCGTTTTTCCGTGATGCCGGTGTGATTGGAAAAAGAGGAACCCAGAGCCAGGATCAAATCACATTCATTCATGAACCAACTGGCCACCATGGTGCCGGATCGGCCCAGCACGCCGGCCGCCAGTGGATGCTGGTCAGAAATCTGACCCTTGGCCTTGAAGGTCGTGAGTACTGGAGCATGAAGTCTTTCGGCGAGTTCGGTGATTTCTTCCATCGCATTGCGAGCGCCGTAGCCAACGATGATGATCGGTCGCTTCGACTGCCCTATCAATGACTGCGCTTCATTCAGAACATGTTCATCTGGCAGCATCCTGGTGGACGAAACCCTGCCCGCCGGCGCGGAAGCCGTGGTGTCCTTTGCAACCACGGTTTGCACGTTGTCCGGAAAGATCAGGTGAGCCACGTCCCGTTCAACGATGGCTGTCTTGCATGCGAGCGTCATCAATTCCGCATGTTTCGAGTGATGCAGCACCGGTTGGCTAAACCGGGCTACCGGTGCAAAGGCGGCGTGGAGGTCGATGTCCTGGAACGCGCCCGGCCCAAATACCTGCACCTGGACCTGTCCGGTCAGAGCCAACAGGGGCGCTCGGTCGACCTTTGCGTCCCAGAGGCCGGTCATCAGATTGGTCGCCCCCGGTCCGGCAATCGTCAGGCAGGCGGCCGGCTTCCCCGTCAGCTTGGCGTATCCCGAACAGGCAAACGAGGCGGCGCCTTCGTGGCGAACGCCGAAAAAAGTCAGGCGGCCTTTTTGTTCCTGTAAACGCAGGGCGTCCGCCAGCCCCAGATTGGAATGCCCCACGATGCCGAACACGGATGTTATGCCCCAGTTTGTCATGGTTTCTGCCATGACATCGGTGACGGTCACCACATGCGGCTGATCTTCCTCGATCGCAACATAAATGCCGTCCTCACGCGTTTCCACGGAGAACATCTGTTGGCCCATGTCTTCATGCCCGCCGGGGGGCAGCCCCGTCTTTGGATCAAAATCCCAGCCGTGCCAGGGACAGCGCAGAAAACACTCCCCGTGCTTGCCGGCTTCGATGGAGCCCTCACCCAGGGGGCCACCTTGGTGAGGGCAGCGATTGTCCATCGCATAGTATTCGCCATCGATGTGTGTCAAAGCCATCGAGTGAACGCTGGCGGTCACCGTCTTGACCCGGCCTTCAGGGAGCTCGCCCGGTTCGGCAACTTTGTACCATTTCAATTGTGTGCTCGTTGAGTTCAATGCCGATGCCCTTGGGTTGAGTTGCTGGAATTCCAAATCACGACATGGCGCCATATACCACCCCGCTTGGCTTGGCCATGTCAATTTTTAACTTGGTGGGACCATTGAGGAGCCTCTGATTTATTCTGGACGAAGCAGATTGGAGGGTGAAATGTGCAGATTCAAGGGGCGGATCGCGGGGCAGATCGCAGCTAATATTTGCTCTATTGCCAAGATCTGCAACGATGAAGCTGCGCAGTTCAGTCCCAAGATGCACGTTCACGAATTGATCAGAGGCTCCCTGACCCTTGATAGACGTCTTGCCGGTTGTCATGACGCGCAACCGGGCTGGATCTGAAGTAGAAACGTGGTATGGGATACAGGAGCGATGAGCACATGACAATGTTTGACGGCCATTTGCCCCATATGGATACCGAAGATGGCGCGGGTGTGCGTCTTACCCGAATTCTGGGAACGGCAAAGTGCGATCATCTGGATCCGTTTTTGTTGTTCGATCAGTTTCGTTCGGACGACCCGGATCAGTACATCCGGGGTTTTCCGCCGCATCCGCACCGGGGCTTCGAGACGGTAACCTACATGCTCGAAGGCCATATGCGGCATCGGGATTCGGTGGGCAACGAGGGCCATCTCGGACCCGGCGACGTGCAATGGATGACGGCCGGTAAAGGCATCGTTCACAGCGAGATGCCGGAGATGGAGAACGGTCTGATGTGGGGATACCAGCTCTGGGTCAATCTTCCCGCCGCGCAAAAAATGGTTGAACCCCGGTACCAGGACATTCCCGCGGCTCAGATTCCGGAGTTGGCCCAGAGCGGCCGTCGCGTGCGGGTCATTGCCGGGCATTACAAAGATATTGAAGGGGCCGGCCAGACCCGGACTCCGGTTCTTTACCTGGATGTCATCCTGGCGTCGGGCGTTGGCTTCGATCACAGCCTACCCGCGACCCATCAAGGTTTCTTACACATGGTGCAGGGGCAGGTATTTTCAGGGGATGCCATGGTGGCTGCTGCAGGTACGGGTTCGACACCCGTACTGGAGTCAGGTGCAACCCTGGGTCTTCGAGCGGGGGAGGCGGGTGCCCGGTTCCTGTTGATCGCGGGTGAGCCTATCGGCGAACCCATCGCCCGCCATGGACCGTTTGTCATGAACACCCGCGCCGAGCTGGTCCAGGCGTTTGACGACTACCAGAGCGGTCTATTCTGAGTCGCCCGCACCAGCATCTTGCCACCGCGCTTGGCGGCGCGGCCATTTCAGTCCCAGAAGGCGCACGCCATGACCGCGGATCTCCATTTGGCCCAACTCAACATTGCCCGGATGCAGGCGCCGTTGGAGGATCCTGTGATGGCGGGATTCGTCGCAAAGCTGGACGAGATAAATGCCTTGGCCGATGCCAGTGAGGGTTTTGTCTGGCGATTGCAGGGTGAAGACGGCGACGCCACCGCGATCCGGGCATTCGACGATCCGAATCTGTTGGTGAACATGTCGGTGTGGACCTCGGTCGAGTGCCTGCAACGGTATGTCTACGCCAGTGCCCACCTGGACCTGATCAAAGCGCGTGATCGTTGGTTCGAAAAGCTGAAGGACCCGTCTCTGGCACTGTGGTGGATACCCACCGGCCATATTCCGGACCTGGAGGAGGCCAAGGCGAGGTTGCAGCGGCTTGCCGACCAGGGACCGGGCCCGGAGGCGTTCACCTTTGCACGGCCATTTTCCGCCCACCCCGGCTCACGACCCTGAGCGGAGTTCAGGCCTGGAGCGCACCTTGCGATCGACCCGAGGCTGATGTCCATTTATCGGATGTGTAGGGCGGGGTCTTGCTGGCGCCCCGCCCTGTTTGCATCAGTGCTCTTCGTCACTGTCGTCATGGACGTGACCGTGCTCGATCTCCTCCGGCTCCGCAACGCGCACGTCGACGATTTCCACGTCGAAGTTCAGTATCTCGCCCGCCAGGGCATGGTTGGCATCTACGGTGACCGTATCGTCGGAGACTTCGGTGACCATGACAACCTGGCTGCCTTCGGGGCCGCTGGCCTCGAATCGCATACCGGGCTCGATATTCTCAATTCCCTCGAACGCACTTTTGGGTACCGCTTGAACAAGTTCTTCGCGGTGTTCGCCATAACCGTCGGCGGGGTCGACTTTGACCTGCAGCGTGTCGCCCGCGCGTTTACCCGAAAGCTCGCGCTCCAGCCCGGGAATGATGTTGCCCGATCCGTGCAGATAGGTGAGTGGTTCGCCCTCGCTGGAACTGTCCAGAACATCTCCCGTGTCATCGGTGAGGGTGTAGTGAATACGGACGACATGCTGATCAGCAACTTCCATCGCGGACGATCTCCTGTGGCGTGTGAACGGGGTAAAGGATGTGGGTTCGAATCCGGCCCTGGGGCGGTCGCGTGGCAATCACTTTCCCGGCTGGTGGCTCGCGGTGAAGCCGTTGCTGGATCGGCGCATACGACACGCTATGCTGGTGAGATGCCAGCGTGTGCAGATTGGGTGGATATCAAGGGTGCCGGTGGCGGCAGTCTAGGGGAGCGCCCTGCTCGAAGCAACCGTAAGCCAACCGGGCGAAGGGCGGGGGGGACGGGCGGTGTGAGAACGGGTTGTTCCTGTTACCCCATGAGCTGTGTTTTGGGTCGGCCACTGGCAGACACGTGATTACGGAGGTGAAGTTTGGAGACCATAGCCTGGAGTGATTTCGAGCGGGTTGAGCTGCGGGTGGGTACGGTGTTGGAGGCGGTTCCGTTCCCCGAGGCCAGGAAATCCGCGTACAAATTGAAGATCGATTTCGGCCCCGAGATTGGTGAACGCAAATCCAGCGCTCAGATTACCGACATCTACTCGGCGGAGGGATTGCTCGGGCGTCAGGTTGTGGCAGTGGTCAATTTCCCCCGCAAGCAAATTGGCCCGTTTATGTCGGAGTGCCTGGTGACCGGCTTCTATCGGGAGGACGGCGCCGTGGTTTTGGCTGTGCCCGACCAGCCGGTGCCCAATGGCGCCAAGTTGGGCTGAATCAGCTTATCTGCCCGTCGATGATTGCTCACTCGGCGCGTGAATCCAGAGACCGCTTTCGGGACAACGGGAATCCAGCGCGAAGTAGTGAGCGGTATGATCCGAGCCGACTGAGTGCAGATACTCCACTTGGGCAATACTGGCCCAGTGGAGCAGGGTCCTGCGAAGGCAGTGGGGCGGATCGAATGCTGTGTGGAACGCGGCGACCAGGTCAGGGACAATCGTCCGGTACAGGGCGTGGCGGGTTAACTCCCGCACCATGAGGCTTTCCTCATAGGCTCGGCCGTTGATCAGTCGGGGCCCGCCGCCGGGCTCGAGGCCGCCAGGTCCAAGCGTGTAGCCGGGCAATTTTGGACTGCCCATGAGTCGGGCCAGAATCGTGTCCGCGAACACGATGGTGGCATCGTCCGGCAGGTAGGTGGCTTCTACCCGGCAATTGCGTCCGGGGCAAAGACGTGCGCGCAGTGCCCCGGCCGACCCATGGCGAACCCTCAGCGAGTCGAACAGATGCGTCGTATCGGTTGCCGGGTCGCGGCTCTGGAGCCAGTCCGCGACCCACGCGGCGAGCGCGGGTGGCGCCGCCAATGTCAGTTGCAAGCTGGCCAGATCGATCTCCCGTATGGCGACATCGGAATGCATCGACGCAAGTTGGTCCATAACGCCACCGGGACCGAACAGATGGCTGTTGCCAATCGCTATGAAGGCGCCGCCGGACTGAACGGCTGTCCAGATCGTCGGCCAGAAGCGTGCGTTGCGTTCCCGGACGAACACCCGGTCCAGGGCATCGGCCAGCGCCGGATCGGGGCCGATCAGTTCCATTCCAAGCCTCTCAAATTCCGCCACATTGTTGGTGGCGTAGGCGTCGGTCTGGCGCTCGATGAGTGCGCCGACTTCTGTTTGGTTGCACACCGCCTCCCACAGCAGGCTGATCTGATCGTTCAGTGAAAAGGCCTGCTGATGGAGTTTCTCAATGTCCGAGAACCGCTCAAGAAACCGGGCCTCGAGGCCGATCACGTGGGCGGTGTTCTGCAGCACTCGGTCCAGTATTGCCTGGTGCCGGGATTCGGGCATGGCCGGCGCCTGATTGACCAACAGGGCGGCAAACCAGGGTTGCAGTCGATCGACCTCCGTGGCATCGATTCCCAGGGGCCGGACGGCTTCGGTGAGGCGATCGAACAGACTGCCCTGATCGGCAAGGTACGCGCTCAGACGCGGGTCCCCGGGCAGCCGCTGGGCGTTTGGCACGACGGCGGCGCTCAGGTCCCGTTCGCCGACAAAACGTCGCATGCCGACGGTGCCCATCAGCAATGTGGACCTGGCCCAGGCGTCTATCAGCAGCGGGTCGGCGCTGTGGTAAGTGCCCATAACGTAGCTCGGCAGGGTGTCCGGCGGTTGGATCTGCAGCAGGAAGCTGTTTGCCGACGGCGCATCCGCGGGCGGCTCACCGATTTGATAGCGATAGGGTGCGCATTCGTCTGCGCTGGCCAGTGCGCCGACGGACAGGATCAGAGCTAACAGCATCCGCCTTAGCGGATGCGCGGTCGACTGTTGGCGTGGCATCATTGGGTCGCGATGGCCGAGGCCGCGATTTGAGATGGCGGATCGGCCATTGTGAACGTCATCCTGCGACCGTGCCGAGGTGGCTCATTCTCGCTCTCGGTTTGGGCGGTTTCACACAAACGATTGGCACCGGATCCGGGGTGGAGCACACCTTGGGCTTCAACCACCCCGCTCCCATCCCAGTAACCCTTTAGTTGAGAGTCTGTTCTTTGAATATCGATACAAACGCCTCCAGTCCCCTGTTTCAGCCCATCCGATTGCGTGGTTTGGAACTGGCCAACCGCGTGGTGGTGTCCCCCATGTGTCAATACTCCGCTGTCGACGGCTGCATGCAACCCTGGCATGCCGTTCACCTCGGACAGTTGGCGTTGTCCAGTGCCGGGATACTGATGATCGAGGCGACTTCCGTCGAAGACATTGGACGCATCACTCCGGGCGATGTGGGTTTATACGACAATGCCACGGAACGGGCGATGGGTGAGGTGTTGACCGTGCTGCGCGCCCTCAACCCCCGCGCCCGTCTGCCGCTGGCCATCCAACTGGGACACGCGGGGCGCAAGGCATCCAGCAACGCGCCGTGGGACGGGGGCCAGCAGATCGCCCTGGAAGACGGGGGCTGGGAGGCGCTTGCACCGAGTGCCGTTGCCCATCTTGACGGTGAGCTTCCCCCCCGGGCGATCAGTCGCGACCAGATGCGTATCCTGTTGCAGCGTTTCGTGGACAGCACCGAGCGCGCGCTTCGGCTGGGCTTCGATGCGGTAGAGCTGCATGCCGCCCATGGCTATCTGGTCCATCAGTTCCTGTCACCGGTGGCCAATCGGCGCGATGACGAGTATGGCGGATCGCTTGAGAACAGAATGCGCTATCCGCTGGAAATCCTGTCCGCAATGCGCGCCTGCTGGCCGGAAGATCGGCCTCTGGGCGTGCGCATATCCGCCACCGACTGGGATGAAGTCAGCAGTTGGGACCTGGACGAAGCGATCGAGTTCAGCCGCGCCTGTGAGGCAGTCGGTGCCGACTGGATCGATGTCTCCAGCGGCGGCGTTTCCAGCAAACAGAACATTGTGCTGGGCGCGGGCTACCAGGTGCCCTTCGCCGCAGCGGTGAAAAAGGCCGTTGGCATTCCGGTGATGGCGGTGGGATTGATTACCGAGCCAAAGCAGGCCGAGGAGATCATTTCCGCCGGGCAGGCCGACATGGTGGCGTTGGCCCGCGCCTTTCTCTACAACCCCCGCTGGGTGTGGCATGCCGCCCAGGCACTCGGCGCCACGGTCGAGGCGCCGGTACAGTATTGGCGCAGCGAACCGCGTGAGGCGCGCGGCCTGTATGGTGACACGAAGGTAGGCCAGCGATGAGCCGCAGCCAATTGGCAGGTGAGACGGTCCGGACCCGAATCCGATCGGCTTGTACATAGGATCCTGATTCGGTGAGAGAGCCGGAGGCATCGGCTTCGTGTTGCCTCAAAGGCCGCCAATTTCGACTATGGTCTGTTGAGCGCCAGTGTGTTGGCGCCATGGGTCGTCGGGGGCGCCTGTGTTCAGCAATTTTTTCATAGACCGGCCTGTTTTCGCCATGGTGGTGGCCATCATCATGGTGCTGGCCGGTGCGGTGGCCATACCGCTGCTACCCATTGGCGAGTTTCCCGATATCGCGCCACCCACCATTCAGGTGAGCGCTACCTACACGGGTGGCAGCGCGAACGTGGTCGAGGACAGCGTCACAACGCCCCTTGAAGAGCAGATCAATGGTGTAGAGGGCATGATCTATATGTCCTCCAACTCATCTGATGACGGCAGTTCGAACATTACCGTCACCTTCGAGACCGGCTACGATCTGGATACGGCCGCCATCGACGTTCAAAACCGGGTTCAGATCGCCCAGTCACAGCTTCCGGCGGAGGTCATCCGGCAGGGCGTTGCCGTTACCAAGCAAAGCAATGAGTTGACCTTGGGGGTCAACCTGATTTCGCGAGACAGCCGCTTCGACCAGTTGTTCATCAGCAACTACGCCGACATTCATGTCGCCGATACCCTGAAGCGAATTCCCGGTGTCGGGTCGATTACGATCTGGGGTGAGCGTAAGTATGCGATGCGCATTTGGCTCGACCCCTACAAGCTTGGCAACCTGGGGATTGCCGCCGCGGAGGTGGTGGAGGCTATTGCACAACAGAATCAGCAGGTTCCGGCCGGCGCACTGGGGCAACCGCCGATGCCGGACGGACAGAAGTTTCAGTACACCCTGACAGCACTTGGACGCTTGAGCGAACCGGAGCAGTTCCGGGAAATCGTCGTCCGCGCCGGGGGGGATGGGGCTTTGGTGCGTTTGAAGGACGTTGCCCGGGTTGAGCTCGGGGCCGAGTCCTACAGCGCGTTGGCCAATCTGGACGGAATCCCCAGTATTCCCATCGGCGTTTTTCAGCTGCCCGGTGCGAATGCGCTCAAGCTGGCTGCGGATGTGCGGGCGGCCATGGACCACCTGGCCCAGCGGTTTCCTCAGGGCCTTGAGTATGAAATCGTCTACGACACCACCGATTTCGTGCGTGAGTCGATCCGTGAGCTGCTGATCACCCTTGCTCAGGCCATCGGCCTGGTGTTCGCGGTCATATTGCTGTTTTTGCGAAATTGGCGCGCGACACTGATACCGGCCATCACCATCCCGGTGTGCCTGGTGGGTACCGCCGCCCTGATGCTGATGCTGGGTTTTACGGTCAACACATTGACCTTGTTCGGCCTGGTGCTGGCGGTCGGCCTGGTGGTCGACGATGCCATCGTGGTGGTGGAGAACGTCGATCGCCATCTGGAAGGCGGCAAGCTGGGTCCGACCGAGGCGGCGCGCTTCGCCATGGGACAGGTTACCAGTCCCATCGTGGCCACATCCCTGGTTCTGATGGCCGTGTTCATACCGGTTGCGTTTATTCCCGGGGTCACGGGGCAGCTCTATCAGCAGTTCGCGCTGACCATAGCCTGCGCTGTCGGTATTTCGGCATTCAACGCACTGACCTTGTCTCCGGCGCTGTGCGCGCTGCTGCTTAGACCTGGAAGAAAGCAAGCGGGCGGATTCGGCGGCAAATTCGAGGCGATTTTTGCCCGGTTCACCGAGTTTTACGCGGGTGCTGTTCAGCAGTTGGTCAAGCGCTGGTATCTGGTGCTGATGGTTTTTATCGCCCTGCTGTTCGGGACCTACAAGATGTTTGAGGTGGTGCCGTCCGGGTTCATCCCGGACGAGGACCAGGGGTACTTCATCATTGGCATCAGCGCGCCAGAGGGCACAGCCCTGAATCGAACCGGGAAAATTACCGATCAGGTGGACGCGATTTTGCGCGACACGCCCGGCATCGGGCACGCGATGAGTTTCACCGGCTTCAGTTTCATCTCCAACACCGGTGCCTCCAACGTGGGCACCGTTTTTCCGATTTTGACCCATTGGCAGGAGCGAACCACACCGGAAACGCAGATCGATGCGATTATCGCCTCGGTCCAGGCCCGGTTCGACGAGATTCCAGGGGCTTACATCATCAGCATCAATCCCCCCGTGGTCAGCGGCTTGTCCGCCACCGGTGGTTTTGACCTTGAACTGCAGGATTACGCCGGCGGTTCCCTGCAGGCGTTGGCGCAACTCAGCCACGAGCTGATCGCCAAAGCATTGGCCCGACCCGAGATCGGGACGGCATTCGGTACGTTTTCCGCCGATACGCCGCAGTATTTCATAGAGATTGATCGTACCAAGGCCATCGCCGAAGGGGTGAATCTGGATGCTCTGTTCAACACTTTGCAGGTTTATCTCGGTGGATACTATGTCAACGATTTCAATAAGTTCGGTAGAGTGTACCAAGTCTATGTGCAATCCGAGGGCGCGACCCGTGCCGATCCCCAAGACATCGGCCGGCTGCATGTGCGCAATGCCAACGGGGGTATGGTGCCTTTGAGCACCCTGGTGAGACTCGAGCCCCGCGTGGGCGCCCGCACCATCACGCACTACAATCTTTTCCGCTCGGCTTCGATCAATGGCGGTGCGGCGCCTGGCTACAGCTCAGGTGAGGCGATCAAGGCGATGGAGCAGGTCGCCGGCGAGACGCTGCCACAATCCATGGGCTACCAGTGGACCGGCAATGCTTACCAGGAATTGGAGGCGGGGAATCTGGCGCCCCTCATCTTCGGCCTTTCGCTGGTGTGTGTGTTCCTGTTTCTGGCCGCTCAGTACGAGAGTTGGGCAATGCCTTTCATGGTTGTGCTGGCGGTGCCGTTGGCCATGTTCGGTGCACTTTCAGGGCAGTGGATACGGGGTCTGGAAAACGACATCTACTGTCAGGTTGGTCTGGTAATGTTGATCGGTCTGGCCAGTAAGAATGCGATTCTGATTGTTGAGTTTGCCCGGCGCCGTCACAAGGAGGGACTCAGCATTGAGATGGCTGCAGTGGAGGCCGCCCGCGTGCGATTGCGGCCGATCCTGATGACGGCGTTTGCATTCATCCTCGGCGTTCTGCCGTTACTGTTCGCCTCCGGGGCTGGGGCCAACGCACGGCATTCCCTGGGCACCGCGGTGTTCGGCGGGATGATCGCTGCCACGTTCCTGAGCCTGATGCTGGTACCGGTGCTCTACGTGGTGATCGAGCGCCTGCGGGAACGGCGGGCGCCGCCCTCCACAGCGCAGCGTACGCCGCCGGCCGGCTAGGAGTCTGCGCGGTAGAAAGGGAACGGTCTGCGGCACCGCCATTTCGGCCCGATTCCGCGATCCTCCTCGTCACATAGCGACGGCTATGCTCCTCGAACGATCCCGAAATCGTTCTCGAACTGGACAGCACCTCGCCTCATTCATTTCTACCGCGCAGACTCCTAGAGAAGGTCTGAAGGCTCCGTTCGCCCCGCATCCGAGGTCGCTTCAGTTCACGGCGGCCGATGGGGTGTTATTGGCCGCGTCTTTTTCGGCTGCGACCAACTGCGGTTTTACTACCGACCCCGGGCGCGCTTTCTGCCCTCCGTCTACAATGACCCGTTCGCCCACTGCCAGGCCGTGATCGATCACCCGCATGCCGTTGTAAACCCGGCCGCTGGTCACGCTGCGGCTTTCCACGGTATTCCCCTTTCCGACGACCAGCACCGAGTCTCCCGCCTGCCCGCCGGTGAGTGCTTCGACCGGGATCATGATCTGATCGGGTTGTTCGGCCAGTTGCACCGTCACTTCAGCGAATTGCCCGGGGCGTACCTTTTGATCCGGATTTGGAAACACCGCTCGCACCGCTATGGTACCGGTGGTGAAATCGACTGATAGATCGATGAAATCGAGCTTGCCGTCATGTGAATACACCGCTTTGTCGGCAAAACGCATCTGCACGGGCAGGGGTGTTGCCCCCTGGTGCGCCTGCAGCGTCAGGAAATCCACCTCGCTCAGCTCGAAGTACACATAGATCGGGTCCAGTTGGGCGATGCTGGTGAGCAATGTTTCCTGGGCGGTGACCAGGTTGCCCACGTCTCTGATGGCGCGGCCCACGCGTCCATCGATGGGGGCCACGACCGTGGTGAATTCCAACTTGAGACTGGCCGTTTCCACGGCGGCGTTGCGAGCATTGACGGCTGCGCGTGCTGCTTCCGCCTTGGCCAGAACCGATTCCATGTGATCCGGCGTTATGACTTTTTCCGCAACCAGCGGGCGGTAGCGCTCCACCTCCTTGTCGGCGAATACGGAACTCGCCTCGGATTCGGCCAGGTTGGCTTGATACTGCTTGAGGGCTGCCTGCAACGGTCTTTGGTCGATGACGAACAGCGCATCTCCCTTCTTGACATCGGTTCCCTCGACGAAAGGGCGTTCCTCGATCACGCCATTTACTCGGGCCCGGACCTCCACGGAGTTCGCCGCTGCCGTACGGCCGATGGTTTCGATCAGCACCGGCACGGTACCCTGGGTCGCCTCTGCGACCACGACCGTGGGTGGCGATGTGCTGTGTTGGGGCGGTGGCGTTTTTCGCTCGCATCCACCGAGCAAGGTGAGCACACCGAGGCAAGCCAAGACGCATGGGCCGGTAAATCCGCAGGGTGCAGCCGCCGCTCGTCTCGATCTGTATAGAGCCATATTGCTACTCCGGTAGCCGGTCACACTCCAGCGACGCGTGGCACGCGGCCGCTGGGGTGCCCTTATCCCAGCCGCATACCGCGGATGTGCTTGATCAGTCCCTCAGTGGAACTGTCGTGGCCGGTTCCGGGTGCACCGCCCAGTTCCGGGAGGATGCGGCCGGCCAGTTCCTTACCCAATTCCACACCCCATTGATCAAACGAGTCGATACCCCAGACGATGCCTTGAACGAAGATTTTATGCTCGTACAGCGCAATCAATTTGCCCAGGGTTTCCGGGTCCAGGCGTTGGTAGACCAGGGTGTTGCTGGGTCGGTTGCCCTCAAACACTTTGTGCGGCGCCAGCTTTGCCGCCGCCGCGTCATCCATACCGGCGGCCGTCAACAGGGCCTGCGCTTCGTCCAGCGTTCGACCCCGCATCAGGGCTTCGCTTTGGGCCAGGCAGTTGGCCAGCAGTTTGTCGTGGTGATCGCCCAGCGGTGTAAGCGTCTCGGCGCCGACCAGAAAATCGGCGGGGATGATATCGGTTCCCTGGTGTAGCATCTGGAAAAAGGCATGCTGACCGTTGGTGCCGGGTTCGCCCCAGATCAGCGGTGCGGTCTCGCAGTCCACCGGTTCGCCGTCCCGTTTCACGCGTTTGCCGTTGCTCTCCATATCGGCTTGCTGGAGATAGGCCGGGAGGCGATGCAGATGCTGTTCGTAGGGCAGTATCGCGTGGCTGGTGGCGCCCAGGAAATTCCGGTTCCAGATGCCCAGCAGCGCCAGAATCACCGGCAGATTCCGCTCCATCGGCGTTTCGGCAAAATGCTGATCCATGACATGTGCGCCGCTCAGGAGGTCTTCGAAACGACCCATGCCGATGCCCAGTGCAATGGGCAGGCCGATGGCCGACCACAATGAGTAGCGTCCTCCGACCCAGTTCCAGAACCCGAACACCCGTTCCGCCGGGATGCCGAACGCCGCCGTGGCCGCGAGATCGGTGGATACGGCGGTGAAGTGCTGGCCGACAGCGGCTTCGCCCAGAGCACGGATCAGCCAGGCCCGGGCGGAGCGGGCGTTGGTCATGGTTTCCTGGGTGGTGAAGGTCTTGGATGCCACGATAAACAGGGTGGTTTCCGGTGCCAGCCGGTCCAGCGTGTCAGCCAGATGGGCGCCATCCACATTGGATACGAAATGCACCCGTAGCATTGGGTCGGCGTACGGGCGCAGGGCCTCGGTCACCATCACCGGTCCCAGGTCCGACCCCCCGATGCCGATGTTGACCACGTCTGTGAAGGGGCGATCGGTGGAACCGCAGATGTTGCCCGCACGAACCGGTTCCACGAATCCCCGTATTCGCGCCAGCTCTTTGTTCACCGACGGCATCACGTCCTGGCCGTCGCACAGCATGGGTTCATTGGAGCGGTTGCGCAGGGCCACGTGGAGAACCGCACGGTTCTCTGTGAGGTTGATTCTCTCGCCGGCGAGCATGCGATCGCGCCAGGACTCCACGTCCTGATGGCGGGCGAGGGAAAACAGGGCGGACATGACCGCGTCGGTGACGCGGTTTTTCGAGTAATCCAGCAGCAGGTCGTCCAGTTGGGCGCTCATGCGCGGGAACCGCCCCGGGTCGCTGTCAAACAGATCGCGCAGATGCTGGCTGCGAACTTCGGCCGCCAGGGTGTCCAGTTCCTGCCAGGCCAATGTGCGTTTGGGTCCGATCATAGAGACTGTTCCGATTCGTTCTGTGTTGGGCTGAGTGTGAAATCGACGGTTTCGGCATCGCCGTTGAGATGCAGCGTGGTGATCTGGGGCTTTGCCTCTGCAATGAGCTGGCCACGGCGCACGACATGGGTTCTGACGGCGCGCAGCCTCAGGGCCTCTATCGGGTCAGAGGCCTGCAGCACCACCAGATCGGCGTTGCAGCCCGGTTCCAAGCCGTAACCCTGGAGCCCCAGTACCCGCGCCGCATTGCCGGTGACGCACTCGAAGGCCGCCTTCATCTGATCGGTGCCGGTCATTTGCGCCACATGCAGACCCATATGAGCCACCTCCAGCATGTCGTGGGAGCCCATTGGATACCACGGATCCAAAACACAGTCATGGCCCATGGCGACATTGATCCCGGCGGCCAGCAGTTCCGGCACCCGGGTCATCCCGCGGCGTTTGGGGTAGCTGTCGTGCCGTCCCTGCAGTGTGATGTTGATCAGGGGATTGGGTACCGCATGCAGCCCGGCCTCCCGCATCAGGGGCAACAGCTTCGAGACGTAGTAGTCATCCATGCTGTGCATTGAGGTCAGATGGGAGCCGGTCACCCGGCCCTGTAGACCCAGGCGCTGGGTCTCATAGGCCAGAGTCTCCACGTGACGCGACAATGGATCGTCGGATTCATCGCAGTGCATGTCCACCGGCAGACCCCGATCCGCGGCGAGTTCGCACAACAGCCGCACCGAACGCGCCCCGTCGGCCATGGTGCGCTCGAAGTGCGGAATGCCACCGATCACATCCACGCCCAGATCCAGCGCCCGCTGCAATAAAACCGCGGCCTTGGGGCCCCGCAGATATCCGTCCTGGGGAAAGGCCACGAGCTGCAGATCCAGAAACGGCCGGATTTCCTCACGTACTTCAAGCAACGCCTGCACCGCCAGCAGTTCCGGGTCGCAAATATCCACATGGCTGCGTATCGCCAGATTGCCCTTGGCGATGGCCCAGCGGCACAGTTGATGGGCGCGGGCCTTGATCGCGTCATGGGTCAGCTGCGGCTTCAACTCGCCCCAGAGGGCGATGCCTTCCAGCAGGGTACCCGATTGATTGACCCTCGGGCGACCGTAGCTGAGGGTGGCATCCATATGAAAATGGGCATCGACGAAGGGCGCTGTCACCAGCCGTCCTGCGGCGTCGATTTCGCGGGTGGCCGGCGCCTCGATCACCGGCGCCAGTTCCACGATGCGGCCATCGCGACAGGCGATATCCATTCCCTTGCGGCCATCGCTCAAATTGCCGTTGCGTACGATCAGATCCAGCATGTCATCGTTCACCGCGTCTGAAGGGAACCAGCAGTGCTTTGGGATAGGCCGCTTTCCGGGACATGATGATGAGCGCCACGATGCTCAGGACATAGGGCAGCATCAGGAAAAACTGATACGGAATAAGGGTGCTCGATGCCTGCTGAACCCGGATCTGAAGCGCATCGAAGGCGGCGAACAGCAGGGCGCCAAACAAAGCTTTTCCGGGTCGCCAGGAGGCGAAAATCACCAGCGCGATGCAGATCCAGCCCCGACCGTTGATCATCTCGAAGTAAAAGGCATCGAATACCGAAATGGTCAGAAAGGCCCCGCCCACGGACATCAAGGCGCTGCCGGCGCACACCGCGCCGGTGCGGATCGCCAGGACGTCCAATCCCTGGGAGGCGGCCGCCATTGGGTTTTCACCCACCATGCGCACGGCCAGCCCCAACGGGGTCCGGTACAGCACATACCAGCACAGGGGCACGGTGGCCAAGGCCAGGTAGGTGAGTGCGGTCTGAGTGAACAAAGCTTCGCCCAGCACCGGAATCTCGCTCAACCCGGGAAGGGCAATGGGTTCAAAGGGTTCGATTTTGGGCGGCGTGCTCACATCGGGCAGCAGCAGTCGAAAGCTGAAATAGCTCAGGCTGGAAGCCAGCAGAGTGATGCCGATGCCGGTGACATGCTGTGAAAGCCCGAGATAGACGCTGAAGGTGGCGTGCAGAAGGCCCCAGGCGGCGCCGCAGCCGGCGGCCACCGCCACCGCCATCCACAGATCACCGCCCTGATACACCCACATCCAGGCGATCATCGCGCCAAAGGTCATGATGCCTTCGATCCCCAGGTTGAGCACGCCGGCCCGCTCGCAGATCAACTCACCTATGGTGCCAAAGATCAAAGGTGTGGCCATGCGCACGGTTGCAGCCCAGAAGCCCACGCTGACAAACATCTCCAGCAGGTCCATCCCCTCAGCCCCGCCTGATTCGGTATTGCACCAGCAGTGAACTCACCAGCACGGCCAATAGCGCCACGGCGGTCATGACATCCGCCAGGTAGTTGGATATGCCCACGGCGCGGCTCATGGAGTCGGCGCCGTTGTAGATCGCGGCCACAAATACAGCGGAGACCACCACACCCAGGGGATGCAGACCCGCAAGCATGGCCACCGCGATCCCGGTGTAGCCGAAGCCGGGGGAAATATCGAGGGTCAGATAGCCCTTGGTGCCGCACACCTCCGTAACACCGGCACAGGCTGCCAATCCGCCGGACAACAGGGCGGTCCGGACCACAGTCGCGTTTACCGGTATACCCGCGAACACCGCTGCCGGGGTGTTCAGACCCACTGCCCGTATCTCGAATCCCCAATGGGTGAAACGCATCACAATCCAGACCGCCACCGAGGCCACCAGACCGGCCAGCAAACCGAAGTGTAAACGGGTGCGATCCACCAGGTTGGGTAGCAGACCACTGTCCACGATCGGGGCGGCCTGGGGCCAGCCCATGGACAACGGGTCTTTCCAGGGACCGAACAGGAGGTAGTTTACGAATAACAGCACCACAAAGTTCAGCAGCAGGGTGGTGACCACCTCGTCCACCTTGAGGCGAATCTTCAGCAGCGTCGGCAGCAGCAGTAGCAGCCCGCCGGCCAGAGCAGCGGCGCTGAAAATAGCTGGAATCATTAAATACGCCGGCAGATCGATGGCGCCGGTCCCGACCCAGGTTGCGGCCAGGGCCCCGGCGTACAGCTGCCCCTCGCCGCCGATGTTCCAAAGCTTGGCACGAAACGCCACCGCCACCGCCAGACCGGTGAAGATCAAGGGCGTTGCCCGGGTCAGGGTCTCGCTCAGGGCGAACCGTGAGCCCAGCGCGCCGCGGGCCAGCGCTGCATAGGCTTCCAGCAACGGCGCTCCGGCCCACAGGATGAGAAATCCACACAGGGCCAGGGCAACGATCACCGCCAGAATCGGGGCCATGGCGCGCAGCCAGAAGGTGGCCTCGGTGCGGGGTTCAAGCCGCATGGTCACGCCCGGAGGATGGCCCGGTGGTCCGCTGGCCGCTCATCAACAGTCCTAACCGGGCCCGGTCCGCCTGCTCGGTTGGAATCGCGGGGCTCAATTCACCCTGGTAAATGACCATGATTCGATCCGACAGGGTGAGCAGCTCATCCAGATCCTCTGAGATCAGCAGAATGCCGCTGCCTTGGTTCCGCGTCTCGAGGATCTGCTGGTGGACGTAGGCGGTGGCGCCCACGTCCAGACCCCGGGTGGGCTGGCAGGCCAGAACCAGCGGAGGGCGTCGGCTCAGCACCCGGGCCAGAATCAGCTTCTGCATGTTGCCCCCGGACAGGCTGCTGGTGCGGGTATCCGGCCCGGCGCCGCGCACATCGTAGCGTTCCATCAACGTCCGGGCATGCTCGAGAATCGGCCTCACCCTGAGCCAGCCAAAGCGGGAAAATTCTGGCTGCCGATAACTCTCAAGAACCAAGTTCTCGCTGACCGTCATCTCATGCACGACACCGGCGGTGTGTCGGTCTTCGGGTATCCGACCCACCCCGGCTGCCACCATGTGCGCCGGGGTATGGCCCCCGGCCGGACGGCCGAGCACCACCAGCTCGCCGGACTCCGGCACGCACAGACCGCTGACCAGATCGGCCAACGCGGTCTGCCCGTTGCCGGATACCCCCGCGATGCCCAGAACCTCGTGCTGGCCCACCTTGAGCGTGGCATGCAGCAGGCGGCTGTTGTTATGCCGCAGGCTGACCGATTTGAGCTCCAGTACGGGTTCACCGGCATCCATCTGGGTTCTGGTGGGACTTGCCACCTCGCGCCCCACCATGGCCGTCGCCAGCTCCGTGCGGGAGGTGTCGGCCCGGTTGTACTCGCCCACCACGGCGCCGTGGCGCAGCACCGCGATCCGCTGGGCAATGGCCATGACTTCATTGAGTTTGTGGGAGATAAAAATGACCGAGAGGCCGTTGGAGACCATCTCGGTCAGGGTCTGGAACAGCGCCTCCGCCTCCTGCGGTGTCAGGACGGCGGTGGGTTCATCGAGGATCAGGATGCGCGCGTCCCGATACAGCACCTTGAGCAACTCAACCCGCTGACGTTCGCCCACGCTGAGATTGCCGACCCGCGCGTCCGGGTCGACATTGAGCCCAAAACGGTCGGCGAGGGCACTCAGTCGGTCACGCGCCTGCCGTCGTCGCTGGAACGGGGACCACAGACGCTCGGTGCCCAGCACCACGTTGTCCAGCACACTGAGATTATCCGCCAGGGTAAAATGCTGATGCACCATACCGATGCCGGCGTCGATGGCGGCGGAGGGCGAGCCGGGCGGAAGTGGCCTGCCGTTGACTTCGATGCTGCCAGCGTCCGCCACATAGTGGCCGAACAAAATGCTCATCAGGGTGGTTTTTCCGGCGCCATTCTCGCCCAGTAATGCCAGCACTTCCCCGGCATTCAGGGACAGGCTGATGTCCCGGTTGGCCTGGATATCGCCGAAACGCTTGCTGATGCCGCGGACACTCAGCACCGATGGGGGTTGAACGTTGCTGGACATGATGCACCGGTCAGAACGTGGACTTGGGTTCCTCGTCGTTGATTGTTACCACGAAGTCACCGTCCAGGATCTGCTGGGTCAGGGTCTCAATCTGGGTTTTGGCTTCACCCGGAACCCGGTCCTCGAACTCGTAAAAAGGCGATAGCGAGGCGCCGCCCTTGGCCATCATGGTCCACTCCTTGTAATCCTCGGCCTGGAAGGTGCCGGCTTTTACCTGTTGGATTGCATGGTTGAGCGCGTTTTCCATGTGCCACAGTGAGGAGGCCACCACGACATCGGTTCCGTTCTCCTGCTGGTTCATGTCGTTGACGTTGCCGAAGGCGATGATGCCTTTCTCCCGAGCGGCATCCACAACGCCCGCACGTTCCGCGTACAGCACGTCGACACCGGATTCCACCTGGGCAAAGGCAAACTCCTTGGCCTTGGGCGGATCGTACCAGGAGCCGATAAAGGAGACCTTGAACTGGACATCCGGGTTCACCGAGCGGGCGCCTTCCATGAACGCGTGGAACAGGCGGTTGACCTCGCCGATTGGATAGCCGCCCACCATGCCGATCCGATTGGTTTCGGTCATGTGGCCGGCGGCGATCCCCATCAGGTAGCAGGGCTCGTGGATCCAATTGTCAAACACCGAAAAGTTGGTGCCGTATGGGCCACCCGGATCGCCCATCAGAAATGCCACCTGGGGATAGTCGTCGGCGACTTTCCGGGCTTCGCGACTGATGCCGAAGGCTTCACCGACAATCAGTTGCACGCCGCTTTCCGCATACTCCCGCATGACGCGGACATAGTCGGTGTTGGGCACTTTCTCCGAAAAACTGTACTCGATCTCACCCGCTTCTTCGGCCGAACTCAGCGCTCGGTGCAGCGTTCCGACCCACTTCTGCTGCACCGGAACCGTGTAGATGCCCGCCACCTTGATCGGTTCTGCCTGAGCCGAGGACACACCCATCAAACCCAGCGCCAACAGCGCGGACAGCAATCCGCCCAACCACCTGGTCATGTCAGTCTCCTTATCGATGCTAAGTCGCCAAAAAATACCGGACGATGCCGGGGATACGCGAGCAGGGGCCGATCGTCCGGTTTCGTTATCGCCGCGCCGTCGCGATCCGATTGCCTACACAAGCGTAGTCCACAATCCGGACCGCGCACGGTCGCCCGGCAGAATCATATTTGAGAGCGATTTACTTGGTGCCGAACAGTCGATCTCCGGCGTCACCCAGTCCGGGCAGGATGTAGCCGTGGCTGTCGAGCCGCTCGTCCACCGCAGCGGTGAAGATCGGCACATCGGGATGGACTCTATGGAATGCTTCGATGCCTTCCGGCGCCGCCAGCAGACAGGCAAACTTGAGCTGCTGGGCGCCGTGTTCCTTGAGCCGTTCGACCGCTGCGATGGCGGAGTTTGCGGTCGCCAACATTGGATCGACGGCAATCACCAGTCGCTCAGCCACGTCTCGGGGCAACTTGCAGTAGTACTCCACCGCGACCAGTGTGGCCGGATCCCGGTACAGGCCGATATGACCGACTCTGGCCGACGGGACCAGTTCCAGCATGCCATCCAGAAGACCGTTGCCGGCCCGCAGGATCGAGACGAAACACAGCTTTTTGCCGGTCAGAACCGGGGCATCCATCCGCGTCAAAGGCGTCTCAATGCGCTCAAGATGTGTCGGCAGGTCTCGGGTGACCTCGTAGGCCAGCAGCAGCCCAATTTCGCGTAGCAGGGTTCTGAACTTTAAACTCGATGCGTCGCGGCGACGCATCAGGGTCAGTTTGTGTTGGACCAGGGGGTGGTCGACGACGGTTACTGAACCGGTCATGGTGAGTCTCCTAGGGAAGGTCTGATCAATTGCTGCGATCGCGCCAGGGTCTTTGCGCGCTCTCGTACAAGGCGCACCAAGCGTAGTTGGATTGTTGCCAATGAGCGAGGTGCAACGCGGTACCAGGGGCGCAAAGGCCCGGCCCCTCCGGGGTTTCGCCCACAAGGGCACATCTGCCGCGTTCCCCGGCTTGGCCATAGAGTGACTATGGCGCTGCGTCGGGGGCCTTGCATCTGTGCCCTTGTGGACCGAAACGCGATTCGTATCAATCGATCAGACCTTCCCTATGTCATTCAGCCAGTCAGAAAATGGTACCGGTACTTTCGATCCTAAAGGGCGGAGATCCATCGGCGCGCCGAGCCAGCGCGCAGCGTCGGCCTGCGGCCCAGGTGCCGCCCTCCAATACCGAGGCCAAGGGCAGTTCCTCTGCGGATCGGGCCAGCGTCGAACGTAGCCCGGAGGCAATGTCATCCAGGAAAGCCACGGTCAGTGCCCGCCATTCCACAACAAACTCCGAGTCCACCGGATGGGTTCGATCTCCGGCGCTTGGGTCACGGGGCTGTAACAGCCCCAGATCCACCAGCAGGCCGCCGTTGCGATACTCCGGCAGGCCGGTGAGTGCGTCCAGGCCCATCACGTTGATGCCGGAACTCTGCAGCGGCTCGATCAACGAGTAGGTCAACCACTGGGACAGTTTGTGGAACGGCATGAGGCCGGGCAGCGCTGGCTGGGAGGCCAAGCTGCTGTGGTAACCCACGTCGCCCAGATTCTGCCCAGCCAGACGGTACCCGTCCGGCCAGACGTCGGCAAACAGTTCCAGAACCGCGGCTAGAATCTGACGTGCTTCGATCTCGCGGACCTCGCCGCACCCGGTCAGCCAGTCGAACAAAGCGCCAAGCCGCGGTGTGTCAGCGCCAAACACGTCCGGCCTTGCCAATACCGACTGGCCCAAGCGCTGGAGCAATGAGACACGTCCCGTCAGACCCACCATGGGATTGGCCGCGGAGACCTGAAAACAGGGCGCCAGGACCTTCTCGGACAGTGCGGAAAGCGCGCGGCCGTCGGCCCGATGCGGCGCCGCATCGTCGGCGGATAGCAGTCCGTCCCGGTACAGCGCAAGGCTGGCCAATGCCAGACCTTCCGATCGGCTGTAGGTCCGGCCGTCCGCCGAATCCCGATAGCACCACGCCGTGCCGGCACCCGCGTCCAGCAAAACGCTGGTAATCGCAAGTTCCGTCTGTACACGACCGCGTTCGCGATGGTCGCCGGCAGGCAAACAGGCGGCCAGCGCAGCCCACCGGTCTACACCGCCAACGTCGAAATGGCGCCAGCGGCTGTGAAAGGGTACGTTCAGGTTTGGGTAGCGGTCGCGCACTGTGTCGGCGACATAGTCGACCACGGATGGCAGTTTCAATGGATGCACCCGAAAATGCGGGAGTTTTTCCTCATGCCCCGCAGTCTGGATCGCCCGGGCCCGCCAACGAATCGTATCCGGATCCCGCAACTGGCTGATTGCGGCGGCCTGGGCTAGTGTGTCCGTGTTCAATAGTCCTCCAGACCGCGGCCGCGAATCGCGGCCAGATCTTCTTCGGTGGGCACCGTATCCTCGGTGAAATAGCCTGCGGCCTTTTTGGCTTCGAGTTCCACCCGTGCTTCGGCGGTCACCAGGGCGTCCGGGATCGCGACGCGCTCGACGATTTGGATGCCCTGCCGGGTCAGGGCGTCGTACTTCATGTTGCTCATGGACACGAAACGGTCGATTCGACTGATTCCGAGCCAGTGCAGCGGATCCGGCATGAGTTCCTGGAAGCGCACGTCCTGCACCCCCGCGACGCATTCGGTTCGCTCGAAATAGGCTTCGGCGCGATCCCCGCCTGCCTGGCGTTTGCGGGCGTTGTACACCAGAAACTTTGTAACCTCGCCCAAGGCGCGGCCTTCCTTCCGGTTGTACACGATCAAGCCGGCGCCCCCGGTTTGAGCGGTTCGAATACAGATGTCGATGCCATGTATCAGGTAGGGTCGGCAGGTGCAGATATCTGATCCGAACACATCGGACCCATTGCACTCATCATGGACCCGGCAGGCGAGTTCACGGTTTGGATCGGTGATCGCATCCAGATCGCCGAAGATGTACAGGGTGACCCCGCCGATCGGCGGTAGAAACACATGCAGGTCGGGGCGTGTCACCAGCTCAGAGAACATCCCACCGGTTTGCTCGAACAGATGCCGTCGCAATGCCGACTCCTCGATGCCGCAACGCGTGGCAATGCCCGGCAGATGCCACACCGGTTCAATGGCCATCTTGGTGACGTTGACTTCGCCGCTGGTCAACAGGATTTCGCCGTCTGGAACCAACCGGCCCGAGGTGATTTCCTGGGCAAGTTCCGGCACCGTCAATCGGGCGCGGGTGACCGCGATCGTGGGTCGTACGTCGGCGCCTTGTTCGATCGCGTCGGCGAACACTTCGCCCACCCGATGGCCCCAGGGGTCCAGGGATACGATACGCGCCGGGTCGCTCCACTGCGGATGTGGCCCGAGGCCGATGGCCGGTGCGGTATCGGTCAGGTCAGGCCGGTGCAGTGCGCTTAGGCTGCCGGCCGCGACCGCCAGTGCCCGGTACAGGGCATAGGAGCCGGAGTGTGCGCCTATGGCATTGCGCCGGCGGGCGTCGGATACCGAGCAGATCACCGGGCCGCGCGTCTGTGGATCGGCTGCGCCCCACACGATTCGATCCGGCGTATGCCCGCCCGATGGATGTGAGTTCAGCACGATATGCCGTTTTCTTGTGTCGCTCTCGGGCATTTCAATCTCCGATGACCCAAAACACCTGCGCTGCCTCGCATTGGACTCGCGGGCAACGGGTTACGTTCGAATCGTTGGGGCCCGGATGCGGTGTGGGCGAACGCGATCCGGGGACAGGCTCAACTCTGCATAGCTTAGCAATTTGCAGCATGGTTGCAGGAAAAGCGCCAGTCCCTTGGCCGGAATGGCACTGCACAGGCGATTTTGAGTCAGTTCTGGTACGTGTCTTGCTCGCGATTTTTTGGACGCAATCAGAACGATAACAAGAGCGGGAAGGTCCTGCCTTCCCCGGCTAATACAGCAGGTCCATATGCACAAGATCAGGGTGGAGGCCCACCACCTGGAAATCGGAATGTATGTGTGCGAACTCGACCGGCCTTGGCTTGGAACTGCGTTTATGTTTCAAGGGTTTCGGGTCGAAACCGACGCGCAACTCAACAAGCTCCGTGAATCCTGCGATTTTGTCTACGTCGATAAGAGCCTCAGTGGTGAGGACACCCCTGATCGCCCGAGTATCGTCCGCATGGACGGCGTGTCAACCGAAAGCCCCGAGGCCAGGCGCCGGCGTTTTCCGAAACGGCGGTTGGAACTCACTGATCGTCCGGTCGCCCTGCGCTATCCCATAAAGGCCAGTATCGAGGAAGAGCTGCCGAAGGCCAGCTCGATTCGAAAGAAGGCAGTGGAACGGATACTCGACATCTTCCACAGTGTCCGATCCGGCAAAATGCCCGATACCCGAGGTACCCTCGAATCCGCCCAGGACATGGTGCAGAGCATCATCCGCAATCCGGACGCCATGGTGTGGATGAGCCAGCTCAAGGATCGCAATGAGTACACCGCAATTCATTGTGTCAACGTGTGTACGTTATCGGTTGCTTTTGGCCGTCATCTGGGATTGCCCGAGGGTGAACTGTTCCACCTGGGTTTGGGCGCTCTGCTGCACGATCTTGGGAAGCTTCGGGTTCCCAACGACATTCTGAATAAACCCGGCAAGCTGACCCGCGACGAGTTCAAGGTCATGCAATCGCATCCGGAACAGGGGAAAAACCTGCTGATGTCCAGCGGAACGATTCCCGATGCTTCGCTGGAGGTCGCTTACACCCATCATGAGCGCATGGACGGCCGTGGATATCCCCGGGGGCTCAAGTCCCATCAGCTCAATCTCTTCACCAAGATCGTCGCCATAGTCGATGTGTACGATGCCCTGACCAGTGACCGTGTTTATCACGATGGCATGTCCTGCGAAGACGCGCTGGGCAAGATCTATGAATGGGGTGCCCGGGACCTGGATGCCGAATTGGTGGAGCAGTTCATCCAGGCGATCGGTTTGTTTCCGGTGGGTTGTCAGCTGGAACTGACTGACGGACAGGTCGGCATGGTGATGGAACCGAATCGATTGATACCTCGTCGACCCAAGGTCTTGGTTCTGTTGGATAGCAAGAAGCGTCGCCTCGCGGTGCAACGCATTCTGGACCTGGCGAAGGAGGCATGCTGGGGGCGTGAAGCGCTCAATGTCAGCCGTATCCTGCCGGCGGGGGAGTATGCGCTGTCTCTGGATTCCTTGAGATCCGTTTGATCGGGACACTGGTGTCCCATCCTCGACCTCTTGTCGACGCCAGTCCCCGCGACCATGAAGCTGTGCATTTGAGTCTCAAGATGCAGGTTCACGAATAGCTCAAAGACGCCTCAATCGTTACGGGATTGCTCTGCCGGCAAGCAGGCTCTGAGGTCGGCGTACGGGCGCTCCAGCAGATGCTCCGGATCGGGGTCCCCCCGTCCGGCCAGCAGCTCTGCGATCTGACCCTGCAACCGGTCGATGTCATCGCGTGCGGCCGTATCCGATGCAGCGTCTGTCCCCGTCGCATCGATAATGCGGGGTGGCATGCCGCTCTTGACACGCAGTTCGTGCGGCAGCGACCACATCTGCAGCCGGTAGGCAATGCGAGGGGCGCAATGATCGATCTGTTGCCGCACACGATCCGGGTCACCCCGGAGAAAGGCAGGTGGAAACGCCGTGTCCTGACCATGGCAGGCCGCACAGAAACGTTCAAAGTCCCCAAAACCGTCATCGTCGCCCGCCGGATCGATACCGGAAACCGCAAGCCGGGTTTCTTCCAGGCGGGCTGGCGGCAGTTCGGGCAGGTCGATACAGCACCAGGAAGTGGCCGGCATATCGAGCTCCGTCTGCAGCGCTGACAGTATCTTGCGGGGCGCGAAAACCCTGCCGTCAAGCAGTGGCGCCCGATGTGTGTTGTCCGATTCTGCCAGGTTTTTTAGGCCGTCCCTGATCGGCTGGAAGTCGTCCAGCAGGTCGATTTCGGCTTTCAGGCTGAAGGGTGTGCGAAACAAATCGGCCGGGCTGAGCCCTATGGCGTGGGGTGCGCTCAAGCGCAGACCGCTGACACTGGTGCCGTCGGGCAGTCGTGCGATCAGGTCGCGGCGCCGATGCGTCGGTTTGAACTCGAGCTCCATCAGATCCGGTCGCCATACGGATTGACCGGTTGGGTCTTCCAAGTCGACCAGTTTAGCCGCCGAACCCACCCAAAGTTCATCCAGTTTCAGTTGGGGCTGGTCCAAGCCACTGATACCGAGTCGCCCACTCAGGGCGATCCCGTGCTCGAAAGCCGGGGCGCAAACGATTCGGCCCTGCAGTATCGGTCCCCTTCGAGGCAGTGGTGTGTATTCGCACCGGGCCCGGTAGCTTTGCACCCGCCGATAGGGTTGCGCCGAGGCGCGGGCCTGAAGTTGAGCGGACAGGTCGTGCATTGCGTTCATCGGAAACTGGCCCGCCAGAGCGGCGACGATTCGCCTCATAACCAAGGGGTCTGGCGTCTCCCACAGGTCCTCCGCCGGTCGCGCAGACAGCGGATCCAGGCGGGTCGACAGGTTTCCATCGTCTTCGAATGGATCCCGGTCGGGAATGTTGGCGAAGGGGAGCAGCATGCCCCCTGGCCAGCGGTCGGCCCAGTGGCGCTTCAGCGACGGCAGCAAGTCGGATCGATAGCTTGGATCGGACTGGTCGAAATGGGTGGCTGCGCTGAGCCGGTACTGCAGGGCCGCGGTGATCAGAGCAAGACGACATTGGCGAGCCCCGTTCGCTGAGTCGGCACGCGCGCAGCCATCGATCCAAAGATTCTGAAGTATCGGCAGCATGATCGCGCGGTTGGTGGATCGGTCTATGTCACTGACGTCCTGTCGAATCGGGCGTGTCGGAATGCCGTGAAACGTCTGCTGTATCGCACTCAGACGCTGAAACACCCCGCGGAAGCTGTTGGTCTCGGTCCAGGGTGCGTTGGGAAAAATCGGGGCTCCGGCCTGGTGGCAACCCCGGCACAAGGCCCGTGGCGCGTAGTAGACCTCCGGCATCAGGCCGGCGCCATAGTTACGGACCAACTGAAATTCAAACCGTCCGGCAGCCGGGTTGTAGCTGATTACCTCAAGTATGCCGGTGCGTTCCTGATAAGCGATGAACAGCCGGTCCTTGGTCCACACCGGCCCGTGTTCACTGTTGACCTCACCCTCGTTTACCGCCGCCAGAACAACTCGGGGTGAGCTGAAGTAATCCGGTGCGGCGGCATCGCGCTGCAATGAGCGTCCGCGGGGAATCAGCGCACGCCTCAAATCGCGGCGCCCCGCACCATCCCGAGGCAATCGCTGCTCCAATTCCGCTACCAGCGCGGTGAACGGGACGGGAATCCGGTACCGGGGACCGTCGGGACCGGAAACGGAGAACATCAAATCAAACAGTGACCCACCGATGGGGGGAAGGTCGGGCTCATGCGCGAACGGATCGATGGCCCAGGTTGCATGGGATTGATCCGCGGCGCTGACCATCGGGGGCAATGTATCCAGGTTGCCCTGAACGGTGCGATAGCGCAGGGTGCGCTCCAGAAAATCCCATACCAGCGCGATGATATGGCTGTCACTGCCAGGTGGGATTGAAGATCCGCCATGTGGCGCCCGATCCTGAGTCGCGGCAGTGTGCTTGACCCGATGCAACGTAACCGGGAACCGGTCGCCGCGACTCGCCTGGGCCAGTTCACGGCAGGCGCTAACCGCGTCAGCCCCGGGTCTGGTCACAACCAGCACCGGTGCGATGAATCGCGTGGGAACGGCGTAGCGACAATCGGCTGCAAAACCCACCGAGGTCAGTGGTGGTCGCCCCACATTTGCCATTGGGCCGTCCTCGGTCACGCTTTCAAGCGCGAGCCGGGGGCCCCAGCCGACGACACCGATCCTGAGGGGGTCCACAAACGGCATAGTCCGCAGATACGCCATGGCGGCGCCCAGATCTGAACTTCTGACCCTGTTCGGCCCGATGTCTCCAGCCTTGCACGCCAGCCCGCTTCTCATCCCCAGGGCCGGCCGCAATTGCAGAACCACATAGCCCGACGCGGTCAGATGCTCAGCCATTCGGTTCTGAAAATCTTCGCCTGGTTCGCAGTCGTGAGCCAGGATGACCGCAGGTTGCGGTATGGACACCTGCGGCTGGTGCAGTCGAGCGCTGAGTCTCGAAGAGGTCAGGGTGTTGGGTGATTCCGCCGCCGGTGCCGGGGGCTGGTGATGGGTATCAACGCCATAGGCTATCGTTGGATCGAACTCGATCCATACGGGGCCGAACATGGCGCCTGCCCACATGGGACAGCACACCAGAGCCAGAGCTGACGCCCAGCCCAGGTCCCGAAAACACATATTCCCGGCCTCGGATGTTGTCCCGGAACCCCTATCATTATAGCGCTTATACAGCGATTCGCGGTGGGCAAGTACCAGAGCAGAGGTGCACGACTTGATCAGTCAACTTTCGAGGTGGCCAATCTTGTGGGCCACAAGAAAAGCCGAGGCGATGTGCATCGCCTCGGCCTGGTTGTCTTGGAGTATGAGGGACTCCGCCCGCGCTACTTTACACCGAATCCGTACACCAGCATTTTGGCCATCAGGTGCATGGCGTCGGAGTGGGGCACGGTGCCGTTGTCCCGCATGATCTGCTTGCCTTGCTCAGACCGGGCAAAAGCGATGAACTGCTTCACCTCCGGGCTGGGTTTGGCTCCGGTGACAAGATAAAGGGGGCGATACATCCCGTAGCTGCCGTCCTTGATGTTCTCGTAGGATGGCAGTTTGCCGTCGAAGCCGATGATCTTGACGTCCCGTTTGCGTGCGCTGCTGATGCCGGTGATGGCGATGGCCAGCGGATCCGCCACCACGGCCTTTTCAAGCGGGCCGGAGGATTTCGCCACATAGTCGCTGACGAATTCGGTCTGGCTGTCCTGGAACAAATACTGTCTTATGGCATAACCCACGCCCGAGACCTTGCCCCTGTCGGGTGTACAGCTTGATCGGCGCGTCGGCGCCGCCAAGCTGGCGCCAGTTGGTGATTCTGCCCAGATACACATCTTTCACTTGCTGCGTAGTGAGGCTGGTGACCGGATTGTCTTTGTGTACGATGATCGCGAGCGCGTCCCAGGCTACCGGGTGCATCGACGCGTAGAGTTCGCTTCGATCGGTCATGGGCAGCGTCATGCGGCAGGCCCCGCCCATGTCGATATTGTGCGCGACGGCGTCGCGGATGCCCCGGGTTGCGCCGCCGCCTTCAAGATTGATGACGATGTTTGTCTTGGCCGTAAAGGCGGTGGCTAACTCCGCCATGAAGGCCTTTTTGGTTATGCCGCAGCCCGCCCAGGTGATGCTGTTGTCCTGGGAAGTAGCGCCGGCAATGCCAGGCCCGGACAAGAGGGCCGAAAGAAAAATGGTCAGTGCTCGCAGTCCAAGCATGGTGGTGAATCCTCATGGCTCGTCTTCAGTACCCCCGTTTTCGCCGGTCTGTCTATCCGTCCGGTCGGGGTTGTTTTTGTTGATCCGCACGCTCGTAACGGCCTTCCGTTCCGCTGTGCCTTAACGGATGTGCTGAACGATTGACGCAAACCATGTTGGGCCCACGCGGGCTTGAGTGTCATCGGGGGCCGCGGCATCCGTTCGGGGTGCATCCTGGCCAAGTAGCAGCAAGAGCTGTGCCTGCCGCGGCAGAGCTGCATAGATAATAAAGAAAGATACCCGCGTCGGGGAGACGCGGGTGGACGGCTCGGGGACGCTCTTGTCAGACGTCCCGGGTCTTCACAGCGTGGGGCGGCGGCTCAGTACCGCTGACCGCCGCCACCGGGTGGACGGTCAGATCTCGGTCTGGCTTGATTGACCTTCAACGTGCGGCCCATCACATCACTACCGTCCAGGTCGCGAATGGCGGACTCGGCATCCTCATCGGATGACATTTCGACGAAACCGAACCCTTTTGAACGCCCCGACTCGCGATCGGAGATGATTTTGGCGCTGGTTACTTCGCCAAACTGTTCGAAGGCCGCCCTGAGGTCCTCCTCCGTCATACCGTAGGAGAGATTACCGACATAGATATTCATGGAGATACGTGAATTCCCTACCTGCCATTTCGACCTAGGTACCGGGCACGCAGCCAATGGCAGCGAGCCGCGCCCGATAGCGTGTGCTCGAATCATCGTGCCGAAACACACGGATCTATTCGGTCGCGAATCCGACCGGGCCATCGCCAGTCTTATGTCAAATGCCCCGGGTCGGCTACGGACCTGATGGCCTGCTGTGAAGCCATCAACCCGATCTTAGCCCAGCTTAGTAGGCCTGTCTGCCCCGTTTGCATCCTGCCTTCCCGATCCCTGCCCGGGGTTCCCTACCCAGGGTTCGGGGGGCTGTGACACACTGCGCATCCACACACGCCTCAAGGGGTCATGCAGTATGTTCGGCGACGATTATCAGACCATGCCTGGCGGCGAGACTGTCTTTACGGTCGATCCTCGTCCTGTGAAGTTCGGTGTTGGCGCGGTCGACGAACTTGGCGCTGATGCCCGCGCCCTGGGAATCAGGCGGGCTGCTGTGTTTACCGATGCGACCGTGGCCACCCTGGAAGCCACTTCCAAAGCGCTGCTTGCTTTAGAACAGGCGGGTGTGGCGTGCGAGATTTACCGGGATTCGCTGGTAGAGCCCACCGATGCGTCATTTCTAACGGCGGCGACCTTTGTCCGCGAAGGCGGTTTTGACGGCATTGTCTCGCTGGGTGGCGGGTCGGTGATCGACACCGCAAAGGCGGCCAATCTCTACGCCAGCCATCCCGCGCCTTTGCTGGCCTATGTCAATGCGCCCATCGGCGATGGGCGTCCGGTGCCGGGGCCGCTGATGCCCCATATCGCCTGTCCGACCACCGCCGGCACCGGCAGCGAGTCCACCGGTGTCGCTGTGTTCGACCTGGTTTCGCAAAAGCTCAAGACCGGTATTTCATCGAAATGGCTAAAGCCCTCTCTCGGAGTGATCGATCCCCAGTTCACCTACTCGTTGCCCGCACTGGTGACAGCCGCCACCGGTTTCGATGTCCTGACCCACGCCATAGAGAGCTATACCGCGCTGCCCTACACTCAGCGTCCGAGGCCTGCGGAGCCGGATCAGCGACCGCCTTATCAGGGCGCCAACCCGCACAGCGATCTTGGCAGTTTGGAGGCGATCCGGCTGGGTGGTCGCTTTCTGGTGCGCGCTGTCCGCGATTCCGACGACCGCGAAGCGCGCAACGCGATGATGTACGCCGCCACCATGGCAGGGATCAGCTTCGGTAACGCCGGAGTGCACATTCCCCACGCCATGAGTTATTCGGTGGCCGGTATGATTCGGCGCTATCAGCCCGAGGGTTGGCCCAGCGACCACGCGCTCTGCCCCCATGGCATTTCGGTGGTGGTGAACGCGCCCGCGGCTTTTCGGTTCACCGCCGCCGGCTCGCAACAGCGGCATCTACAGGCCGCGCGGGCATTGGGAGCGGAGGTGGGCGCCGATGCAGACCCTGGTGAGGCCCTGGCTGCGGCGTTCGTGAATCTGATGCGGGCCGCGGGGATCCCGAACGGCCTGGCCGCCCTGGACTACGGCGAAGAGGACATACCCGCGCTGGTTGACGGCGCATTTCGGCAACAGCGCCTGCTCAAACAGTCGCCCCGACCGGTCACGGAATCCGATCTGGCCGGGATGTATCGCGATGCCATGTCTTACTGGTGAACCCCAGTGTCCCGTCCCAACCTATGGGACGCTAGGACGCAGAGACCGTATTGCGACGTGGGCATGGATCGCGGGAACCGGTATGCTTCGAATCAGGGTTCTCCCAAACTCTCCGAAAATTAGAATAGTGAGGCTGTTATGACTAGGATGGATTGGATAATGGCGGCTGCCGTCGGCGCCGCGTTGATGATGCCTCTGACATCCGCGGTGGCTCAGACCGCGACCGATTTGAACTGCATACAGTGCGTGAGCACACCGGCCCTCGTACCCCAGGCGGTCACCGCACCCAAACTGGCCGAGCGGGCCGTACGCGAGTTCCATTTTGGGGCCGGCCAGGTTTCGAAGAGAGCACTTGCACCTGGCTCAGTTGTCACTGGGAAAATCGGCGCCAACGCCGTGAACGGGGACAAGATCGCTGATCTGGTGCGGACCCTGTCTTTCCCGGCCAGGGTTCTGTCGTACCCTCCGGGCGGCACCATCATTACCGAGCACGTGCGTGGCCTGAACTGGCAGAGCAATCTCAACGCCCAGGGTTTTCTGACGCTGCAGAAGCCGGCCGACTATGCCGGTGGTGATGTTCAGGTTACGGTTCTGTTCCAGACCTCCACTTCGGTCGACGGCGATGTGGATTTCTTCATCAAACCCCGATCCTTTTCCACACCTGGAGACTTGGTTCCGGCGGCAGATGTAACCACGTTGCCGGTCACCGTCTCCGCAGCCTCTGGCTCCTTATACGAGCAAACCTTTGCCATACCGGCTGCAACGCTGGTGGGTAACTGGTGGTTGATATCGTTTCAGCGCGGAGGGGTGGGCTCCACCTACACCAACGATGTGCAGGTGCGTGCCGTTTCTTTGGATTACACCGCCACTCAGTAAGGTCTTGTCTCTGACCCGTAGTGAAAGCCGGGGCCCATGCGGCCCCGGCCAACTCTGTGGTGCGCGTAGCGGGTAAGATTCAGGCGTCGTCCTCAAGTCGGAAGCTGACCGGGATCTCTATGGTCGATGCGAGGCTTCGACCTCGCTGCTCCGCAGGCAGAAAACGCCAGCGACCGATCGCTTTCCGGGCCGCCCGGTCCAGGATGTCGTGGCCACTGCTTTGAGCGATCATCACCGAAGTCGCCTTGCCGTTTTCGTCCACCTGTACCCTCAGGATCACGCGTCCCTCCAGGCCGAGTCTACGGGCCTTTCTGGGATATCGGGGCGGCCGGTTTTTCAGTCCCGGCGCGCTGTAGCGCGCGGCTTGCCGGCCGGCTTGATCGGTCAGCGATGCCAGATCCGTCGCCTCCCTGGGCTGTGCTTTCGCCGGCGGTGCCACCTGATCTGTGGGCGCCGGGTGGGTCGGCTCAGTTGCAGCCACCGAAGAGATCGGGCTGTCTACAGGCGCAAGCCTGGCATTCGCGGAGACTGGTTCGAGACTCTGTCGCGTTGCCTTGGCTTCTTGTGCTTTCGACTTGGTCGGAATCGGTTTAGCGCTGTGTTTTGGTTTGGGAGCCGGCTTGACCGGCACCCGTGCGACGGCAGCGGGTGCGGCGGGGGGCGCAGCCGGTTCCGGCGTGTTGACCGGTGGTATTAGCGTTGGGCTGGTGCCGGATCGAGCGTCCGGTGGGCGTGTGCTCGGGTGTGGCGGCGGCTCGCGCGCGGGGCTGGCGTTCTCGGTCATTGCCGCGACGTGCGGCACCTGGGTTCGTTTTGGTTGCGCGGCGGTGCCACTCAGCCGGACGGACAGCACGGGCAGTGGTTTCGCCGCCGTAATCGGGGCCGGTCTCAGACTCAAAACCACCGCCGCATGCACCAGCACCGAACCTGCCAGAGCGCTCAACATGACACTGCTTTCGAGCCATCGTCGTCTACTTTTTCGATACGATGCGGCACTCATGGCGTGTTTTCCCGGAGCCGCGCCATGGGGATCCGGACGGGTCCGTCGGGGGTGTCCGCGGCCAGCACCCGCACGCCAAACACCTTCGCCATGTTGTCCGGGTTCAGCACCTCCACGGGCCTTCCCTGCGCCACGACACGGCCGGCGTATAGCAGCATTACCTACGTCACAGTAGCGGCAGGCCAGTGTCAGGTCGTGCAATACCACCAACACGCCCATGCCGGCGCCCGCCCGCGCTCTAAGCAACTCCATTACCTGGAGCTGATGACCCGGATCGAGGCCGGCGACGGGTTCGTCCGCCAGGAGATAATCTGGTTCCGTCGCCAGTGCCCGGGCCAACATGACTCGTGCACGTTCGCCACCCGACAAGGCATCCGCCGGGCGGTTTGCGAGTGAATTCACGTCGGCTTGTTGCATGGCCAGATCCACAATAGCCCGGTCCTGTGCGGACTGCGAGCCCCAGGGTCCGGTGTGGTGCGGAAGCCGGCCCAGCGCCACCACCTCGCGCACCGTGACCGGCCAGCTCAGGTCGCCGGTCTGGGGCAGATACGCCACCTTGCAGGCCCACTCGCGATTGGCTCGCGTCGGTGCTGCCACACCATCGAGCGTGCGTTTGCTTTCTGCCGATGGCTCGAGCCCGGCGAGACTGCGCAGCAAAGTGGATTTTCCTGCACCGTTCGGACCGAGCAAGCCGATCACCCGTCCCGTGTCCACTCGGACCGATGCATCGGTGAGTATCGTTCGTCCACCCAGCGTCAGATTGATAGACGTCGCTTCGAGTGTCATCACAAGAGCCGCGTACGCAGGTGCCAGAGCAGGTGCAGGAACAGGGGAGCGCCTAACAGTGCGGTTACTACGCCGAGTTTGAGTTCCTGGCCCAGCACCGGGCTGCGGGTCAACAGATCGGCACCCAGCAACAGGGCGGCACCGCCCAGGGCGCTGGGCGCCACCAGACGGCCCGGGTGGTGGCCCACCCAGGGCCGCAGCAAATGGGGCACCATCAGTCCGACAAAGCCGATGTTGCCAGAAACCGATACGCAGGCGCCCACTGTCAGCCCGGTGGCCAGGACCACCCGGAGTTGCAGATGCCTCAGGTCGAATCCCAGGCTGCTGGCCACGTCTTCGCCCAGCGTAAGGGCCTCCAAAGGACGTCGGAGCATCAACAGAATGGGCCAGCCCAGAAGCACGAATGGCAGCACAATGGTCACGTCCTCGAAGCTGCGATCGGCCAGGGATCCCAGCATCCAGAACACGATCTCCAGAGACGCAAATGGGCTGGGCGCCAGGTTCAGTGCCAGGGCGGTCAGGGCACCCGCCAGGCTATTGACCGCAACCCCCGCCAGGATCAGCGTCGAGGGCCGTGCGCCGCGACCTGCCAGAAACAGAATCAACATGATGCCCAGCACTGCGCCGGCGATGCCGCCCAAGGGCAGTGCCAGCGGCAGCGTCGCGGTCAGGCCGAAGTACAGAGCAATCACTGCTCCCAGCGCCCCGGCCGAGGAGGCGCCCAGCAGACCCGGTTCGGCCAGCGGGTTGCGCAGCAGGCCTTGCAGTACCGCGCCGCAAAGCCCCAGGGTGCCGCCGACGAACACCGCGAGTATGGCTCTCGGTAGGCGAATCTCGGCCAGAATCAGGGACAGCGTAGCGGCCTCCGGACCGGCGTTTCCGGTGGCCAGATCCCACAGTGGAATCGGCGCGGATCCCACTTTCAGCGATGCGACGAACAGCGCCACGGTAGTCGTGACGAGGACCGGCCACAGCCAGGGGGTCTGCACCGACGCCGGTTGATTGGATGCATTCACGGCGGCGTCTGGACCGTTGCCGGTTCAGTCAGGGCGTCGGACCAGCGTGCACGTGTCTGCACCAGCTGCGCCAGGGGCCGGGTCAACCAGGGTCCGGCGCAACTCCAATCCCGACTGTCCAACAGCGCTGTCTGCGTCTCGGCGAGCAAACGCCGCAGCGCCGGGTGTCGCAGAAACTGGTGCGCCATGGCGGGTTGTCGATCGCTGCTTTGCTCGACAATGATGATGTCAGGTTGGGCGAGGAGCAGGGATTCCATCGGCAGCGTGCCCCAGCGGCGTACGCCCAGTTCGTCCGCGACGTTGCGCATCCCGGCCCGGTGCATCAGTTCTCCGATCAGGGTATCGCGGCCCTCGGTGCCGCGGTTGACGCGATACAGGGCGGCCAGGGGCCGGTTTGGCAGCTCGGACCGGTCAAGCTCGTCCAGTGCCCGCCGAAAGCGTTCGATTTCGATATGGGCGGTTTGCGATACTCCGAGACGCTGGCCCAGATCGTCCATTTGTTTGATCAGCTGTTCGGTGGACGACGGCACATCGAGTTCCAGAACGGGGATCCCCAGCGCGCGGAGCAGCGCCACGGTTTGTGTCTGGGAGTACCGGCCGGCCACCACAAGGTCCGGCTTCAGCCGGACCACCTCGTCGGCCCGTCCGTGGTTGACGGGCACACCCCGCGCCTGACCGGCCATCATGGATTGAGTCGGGTCTGCGGCCAGATGGGTAACCGAGATCAGGCGCTCGCGGGGCAGCAGTGTCATTAACAGCTGATCCGCGCATAGATTGATCGACACGATACGCTGGGGTGTGGCCGAGGCGATGCCCGCCGCCAGCAGCGCCATCATCGGCAGCCACCGACCGACGCGCCGCGTCCAACCGCCGGTGTAACCTTCTGGAGAGGAGACCATGGCGCGCCTCAGATTTTGTTCGGTAGTCCGCAACGGTCCAACCGTCCTTACAGTCCAACCTGGATGCCCACATAGGCCGCCGTCCCCGGCGTTGAGAAACCCACCACCTCCACGTAATCCTTGTCGAACAGGTTGTCGACGCGTCCGAACACACGCAGGTGTCTGTTGAAACGATAGCTGGCGGCAATGTTGACCAGGGTGTAACTGTCCAGCTTGACCACGGTGGGACCGAACGTGACCGGGTCGTAGTCGGCAAAATCGTTGTCCCGACGCGATCCCACGTAACGGGCGCCCAGGTTGACGTTGCCCTGCCCATCGGCAAACCCATAGTTCAGGTTCAGGCTGGCCGTATTCTTTGGCCGCCGCAACTCCGGTTCGCCCAGGGCGTCCTTCGAATCAGTGTATGTGTAGCTCCCGGCCAGACCGAGCGCATCCGTAATTTGCGCACTGAGTGACACCTCGACCCCGCGACGGGTACTTTTCCCATCTGCGTTCTCCACCGTAAACGGGAACACACTGAACACATCCACGATCTCGTCGGTCAGATCCATGTCGAAATAGGTCACGTCGACGCTGGCCCGGCCATCAAAAATAGTCTGTTCAATCCCCGCATCCCAGCCCTTGGACGATTCCGGCTTCAGGTCCGGGTTACCCTGAAAGCTGTCGGGGAAGAACCCGTAGCGCTGCAAAAAGCTTGGATTCTTGACACCCTCGCCGTAACTCGCATGCAACCGGGAAGCGCTTTGGCGGATCAGATATGAGCCGGTGAAGCGATAGGTCGTGCTGTTCTTGAAGTCCTCATTGTCATCATGGCGAACCGCCGCGGTGAGAAATAACGTCTCCAGAAAGCCGCTTGTGAGTTCGGCCACCACGCTGTTGGTGTCCGCCTCTTGGTCCTGGTTGCGTGGCGCATCGGGCCCGGTCCCCCGCTGGCTGAACTCCTCGTGTTCATGCTCCAGTGCGACACTGAACGTGTGCTCCCCATCGCCGAAATCCGGCGTATCAAAGAACACATCGCTCTGGTAGAAATACTTGAGTTTCTTGCCTGAGTTGCGGCTGGTGCGATACCCATTCTCTTTGTTGTTGTTGTCGGTGTCGGTGAGCGTGACGCCGGCCGTGTGATCCCACAGCCCGTCAAAGGTGTTGAGTTTGCCCTGCAGACGCCCCAGAAACTGGTCGGTCTCGCTGACCAGATCCGCGTCCACCAGCTTTCCGTAGTTGGGGCCGGGTGGGAAGTCGAACACCTGGGCATCGGTGTCCTTCGATGTCTGTGTATCCCTGAGAACCAGATCGAAGCGCAGGTCTTGGATCGGTTGGAAGCCACCCCTGAAGGACACTGTCGTGTTGTCATAACCGTCGTCCTCTACACCTTCCGGCGCGGCGGAAAACCCGTCGGTTTTCAGTCGGGTCCCGTTCAGTGAGAAATCGTAGGTCTCACCGGCACCGCTGAGGTTTGCGATGAACTGATGGGTGTTATAGCGCCCGGCCTCGTAGCTGGCTGTGGCGCCGATGGGACCGGTCCCCCGCTTGGTGATGATGTTGATCACGCCGCCGACGGCATCGCTGCCCCACATGGCGCTCTGAGGGCCACGCAATACCTCGATCCGCTCAACGCCGCTGGTCAGCAGGTGGCCAAAATCGAATACCGATGCGAACGAAGGATCATTGGCCTCGATGCCGTCGATCAGCACCAGGGTCTGATCGGTTTCGGCCCCGCGGATGCGCACTTCGGTCGCTGAGCCGAGCCCGCCGCTGCGGGTCACGGAAACGCCGGGCACGTCCCGCAGAATATCCGATACGACGGTGTCCTGGCGGTCAGCAAGCTGCTCCTCGGTGATCACGCTGATTGCGCTCCCCACCTCATCTTCCGGTGTTGCGACACGGTTGGCGGTAACTACAACCTCCGGACTGAGCTCTATCGCGGGTTGGGTGGCGCCCAGAACGGGCAGCAAAGACAGAACAGTCCCCACGGCGATGTGCCGCGACGCGCACGATGCGCTCCTGTGAAATCGGTCAGGATGACCCATGATGTTTCCCCCAGTGGTTCTGGACAGCATGGGCGCGTCGTAGTGGTGGAATCGGGTTCAGCCACTACAACAACGCCCGTACATGGGAAACCACGCGGGGCCAGAGCTGCCGATCCCATTCTCGGGGGATGAGTGTGCGGAGTACGCGCTTATACAGGTTCCGACACAACGCAGTTTCCCGCGCCGCCAAAACGGAAATCCCGTACCGCTGGAACACCCCGTCCCGCGGTAAAGCGACGCCTGCAGTGGCAGGTCTCCTGACTCGCGGGTCCTTGCCTCAGCCCAGCCTTCCCAGTGCAGCACCAGTGGCATTTTTCGGGCGCTAGCTCACCGCATACAGTTGCGGGGACAGTCGGGGTTACGTGTGTCGCAAACAGTGCGCGACGACACCCCGTTCCCTATTGCTTCCCATGACGGGAACCACTACAAGAAATAACAGTAGCGCCTAGTGTCCCGTCCCACAAGTTCGTTGCATATCAGCAAGGCGAGAAGCGCCCAGGCGCTAGGCGGGCGGGCGCAGGACTAGCCTGCGCTCATTCAAGCGCGCCCAACACCGCGGATGGGCGCTTATCGCCTTGCCCGTCGGGAGCGCCCCAGATACGCCACTGCGGCGTTGCAGCTGCTTGACAGAGCTGGCTATGCCTTCGCACCTGCGCCTTGCATTGGCGTATCTGGGGCGCTCTGAAACGCTACGAACTTATGGGACGGGACACTAGAAAGGACAGCGGGCAAGCGTTTTGTTGTGCATCCTCGCGGAGGGCCGCGGCTTGATCAAGCGTCCTCGATCGGCAAAGCCCAGGTGTTCTTGATCTCCTCCATCACAACATGGCTGTGGGTCTGGACTACGCCCGGGAGCAGCGACAGCCTTTCCCCCATGAAATGCCGATATGCACCCATGTCGCTGACCCTGACTTTGAGCAGGAAATCGAACCCGCCGGCCACCATGTGGCACTCCATCACCTCGGGCAGATCGCGCACGGTTTGGGCGAAGTCCTCAAACACTTTGAAGCCGGTTTGCTCAAGCCGTACCTGGATGAAAATCAACAACGGCAAGCCCAATCGCTCCGCGTTCAACTGCGCCCCGAATCCCTCGATCAGACCTTCTCGCTCCAGACGCCGGACGCGCTCCTGGCAGGGTGTTGCTGTGAGGTTGACCCGGCGCGCCAGATCCGTGTTGGAGATCCGGCCTTGCCGCTGCAGGATCTCAAGTATCTGTCGGTCTATGCGGTCCAGGGGGCGGGTTTCAGGCGATTTAACCATGTGGTGACAATATCCCAGTGTGATGCAGTGAATAACTGTGACTTATTCCGATTCAATATAGTGAAAAAAACTGCCAATATGCCATTATCATGGACGAATAGTTTGGAGTCTTATCCAAAGGGAGTTGTGTGTTCATGATGCTGATCCGCCCGGCCGTGCTCGACGATCTCTACGCCATCGAAACCCTGGCCGCCTCGGCCGGCCCCGGGATGACCAACCTGCCGGATAAAAGGGATCTGCTGCGGGACAAAATCGCGCAATCCATGGAGACCATTGCGGCCTCGGCGGAGGACTCCATGCAGGGGGGCTACCTTTTCGTTCAGCAGGATCTCGGAACCGGCCGTGTCGTCGGGTGCTGCGGGATTTTGCCTCGGGTGGGCATACGCCGTCCGTTCTACTCCTTTCGGGTGATTCGCCTGACCCATTCCTCCCAGGAGTTGGACAGGTACGAGCCGGTTGAAGTGCTGCAGATGGTGGAGGAGTACGGGGGCAGTACCGAGATCGCCACGCTTTTTTTGTTGCCGGAGGCCCGTGTTGACGGCAACGGCAGGCATCTGTCCCGGTCCCGTTTTCTGTTTCTGGCCGAGTTTCGGGAGCGCTTTGCCGAGCGGGTGATGGCGGAGATGCGCGGCATGCAGGACGAGCAGGGACGCTCCTGCTTCTGGGACAATCTGGGGCGTCACTTTATCGACATGGATTTTTCCAAAGCGGACTACATGAGCTCGCTCGGGCAGTATCAGTTTATCGCCGATATGATGCCCAAGTTTCCCATTTACATGCGCCTGTTGCCGGTCGAGGTGCAGGCGGTGATCGGCAAACCTCATGAGGCGACCCAGCCGGCCTTGACCTTGTTGGAGCGCGAGGGATTTCGGTTTGAAGGGTGCGTGGATGTATTCGATGCGGGTCCGACAGTGCATTGTCCGCTGGATCAGATCATGACCGTGCGTCACAGCGAGCGGTTGATGGTGGGGCGTGTGCAGGATCGGCTCACCGTCGACAGTGGCGAGCACATGGTGTGCAACACCGAGCTGGAAGATTTTCGCCTGATCCGCGGTTCCATCGCGCGCACCGAGCCGGGCATGGCCGATCTTGACCGGCCGACCGCAGAAGCCTTAGGGGTGACCGTGGGCGACCGCGTGCGGGTGGTGGAATTCTGACCGGTCCGATCGGCCGCCAGGCCGATGTCGTGACGCGGATGTGGTGGATTTGAGCATGACTGAACCCGATTACACGCCCTGGGTGGACAGGATCGATGCCTTGGCCGCGACGGCGGAGCATGAATTGATTCGCCTGGCCGAGATCAATTCCGGCAGCAACAATCTACCGGGTTTGCGCGCGCTAGCGGATGTGCTGGCCCAGCAGTTCGCGCCTTTGGGCGGAACCTTGACCCGTTCCGAGTTGGGCTGCACTCGACGGATCAACGATTCGGGCGAAGAGGAACCCTGGGAGCACGGGCCGCTGCTCAGTATTCGAAAATGGCCGGAGGCGCCGCTCCAGGTTCTGTTGGTCGGGCATATGGACACCGTTTTCCCGGTCGATCATCCGTTTCAGTCGGTGCGCGCATTGCCGCAGGGCCGATTGCACGGCCCCGGCGTGGCGGATCTCAAGGGCGGCCTGATGGTAATGCTGAACGCCCTGTCGGTTTTGGAAGGCTCGCCCTGGGCGGGACGTCTGGGGTGGGAGGTCCTGCTCAACCCGGATGAGGAGATCGGGTCTCCTGGTTCCGCTCCATTTCTCGCCGCCGCCGCTGGGCGCAACCATCTCGGCCTGGTGTTTGAACCGTCCATGCCCGATGGAACACTGGCCGGGGCGCGCAAGGGCAGCGGAAACTTTGTCGCTGTGTTCAGGGGACGTGCGGCCCATGCGGGACGTGAGCATCATCTTGGCCGCAACGCGATTCGGGCCATGGCGGATTTCACCAGCGGCCTGGACGACCTCAACGGGCAGCGCCCGGGGGTGACGGTCAATCCCGGATTCGTGGCTGGCGGTGGCCCGGTCAATGTGGTGCCGGACAGGGCGTTGCTGCGCTTCAACGTGCGCATCGATCAAGTTGAGCATGAGGAGTGGATACTTGGGGAACTGAAACGGCTGTCTTCCGACATCACCGGGCGTGACGGATTTGAGCTTGTGTTTCACGGTGGCTTTGGACGCAAACCCAAACCCATGACGGGTGACACTCAGCGGCTGTTCGAGTTGGTGGCGGATACCGGAAAGCGGCTTGGGATGGACCTGGCGTGGGCCCCCACCGGGGGTTGCTGCGATGGTAACAATCTGGCTGCCGCAGGGCTGCCGAACGTGGACACACTGGGCGTGGTCGGTGGCAACATTCACAGTGATCGGGAGTACATGGAACTGGACAGCCTGATCAGCCGGGGACGGCTCAGTGCGCTGCTGCTCATGCGTCTGGCGTCGGACCAGACGGCTTGGCCCGGTCTGCCGGGGAGCTCAGCAGAGGGGCGTGGAAATGGCCGGTGAACTTTATCTTGGGGGACACTGGCGCAGGGGGAACGGCGCCTCGTTCGAATCCTTGAATCCGGCAAGCGGTGAGCTTCTCTGGCAGGGGCACAGTGCCGATGCGGGCGACGTGGACAGCGCCGTGGCGGCCGCCCGGGCGGCGTTCCCGGACTGGGCGGAGCTCAGTTTCGACGCGCGCCTGGCCCAGGTGCGCCGGTTCGGCGCCGCTCTGGACGGGGTACGCGACGAGCTGACCGACATCATCGGGCGCGAAACCGGTAAGCCGCGTTGGGAAGCCGCCACCGAGGTCGGTTCCATGATTGCCAAGATCGACATCTCCGCCCAGGCATACACCGAGCGCACCGGTCACCGTACGGTTCAGATGGCGGATGCGACCAGTGTGGTCAGCCACCGGCCACACGGCGTGCTGGCCGTGTTCGGCCCGTACAACTTCCCCGGCCATTTGCCCAACGGTCATATCGTTCCGGCCCTGCTGGCGGGCAATACGGTGGTGTTCAAACCCAGCGAACAGACCCCATGGTGCGCAGAACGCACGGTGGAGTTGTGGGCGCAAAGCGGTCTGCCCGCCGGTGTGCTCAATCTGGTGCAGGGTGCACGGGGCTGCGGTGAGGCCCTGGCCTCGTCCGCCGGGATAGACGGTCTGCTGTTCACCGGCAGCGATCGCACCGGTCAGGTGTTGCACCAACAGTTTGCAGGTCAGCCCGAGAAGATTCTGGCGCTGGAGATGGGGGGCAATAATCCCTTGGTGGTGGCCTCGGTGCCGGATCTGGATGCCGTGGTTTATATGATCATTCAATCGGCCTACATCAGCGCAGGGCAACGCTGCACCTGTGCGCGTCGTGTTTATCTGCCGCAGGGTGAAGAAGGGGATCGAATGGTGGCGCGATTGACCCGTGCGGTCGCCGGGCTGCAGGTGGGTGCCTGGGATGCCTCGCACGCGCCCTTTATGGGGCCGGTCATCAGCGAATCCGCGGCCCATGATCTGCTTGAGGCGCAGAACCGCCTGCTGGCCGTGGGCGCAGAACCCCTGGTGGCGCTTCGACACTTGAAGGCGGGTACCGGATTGCTCAGTCCGGGCCTGCTGGAGGTGTCCGGCGTGGTGGATTTGCCGGATCGGGAATACTTCGGTCCCCTGCTGCAGGTCATGCGTTACGACGGTCTGGATCAGGCCATCGCCCTGGCCAACCAAACCCGATTCGGTTTGTCCGCCGGTATGATCGGCGGTGATCGAAAGATGTTCGAGTACTTCCGCAATCGGGTCCGGGCCGGCATCGTGAACTGGAACCGTCCGCTCACCGGCGCCAGCAGCGGTGCGCCCTTCGGTGGCGTCGGCGTCAGCGGCAATCACCGTCCCAGCGCGGCCTACGCGGCCGACTACTGCGCCTACCCGGTGGCCTCTCTGGAAGCCGAGGCGCCGCTGCTGCCGGCCACCCTGAGCCCGGGTGTCACTCTGTGAGTGCGGTCGAGGTCAATTTCGACGGCCTGGTGGGCCCCACCCACAACTATGCGGGGCTGTCCTACGGCAACCAGGCGTCGGAACACAATCGGGCCAATCCCGCGAATCCCCGGGCCGCGGCGCTCCAGGGTCTGGAGAAAATGCGGGTGCTGTCAGACCTGGGTGTGCCCCAGGCGGTGTTGCCGCCCCAGGAGCGCCCTGCGGTGGCGACCCTTCGACGCTTGGGATTTGCCGGAAGCGACACCCAGATCATTGCGGCAGCCTATCGGCAGGCGCCCAGGGTGTTTGCAGCCTGCTGTTCCGCCTCGGCCATGTGGACGGCCAACGCGGCCACCGTCTCGCCCAGCGCGGATTCGGCAGATGGGCGGGTGCATTTCACACCGGCCAATCTGGTCAATAAATTTCATCGTTCCCTGGAACCCGAGACCACGTCGGCGATTCTGGGCGCGGTATTCGCCGACCCGGAAAGATTTGCCCACCACCCCCCTTTGCCGGCCAATGACGCCTTCGGTGATGAAGGCGCGGCCAATCATACCCGCCTGTGTGGCGCTTACGGCGATCCTGGCGTCGAACTGTTCGTTTACGGTAAGCGAGCATTTGATGACGGCACCGTATCGCCCCGACGGTATCCGGCGCGGCAAACCCGCGAAGCCTCCGAGGCGATCGCCCGCTTGCACGGGCTCAGCCCCGATCGCACGGTGTTCGTGCAGCAGCATCCGGACGCCATCGACGCCGGTGTGTTCCACAACGACGTGGTGGCAGTGGGTAATACCAATGTTCTCTTCTATCACGGCCAGGCTTTTCACGACGAAAGCCGACTGCTGCAGAACCTGGAGTCGGCGCTGGCGCCAACGCCCCTGCGCACTGTCCGAATCGATGCGGAACAGGTCAGTCTCAGTGATGCGGTCAGGAGTTACCTGTTCAACAGCCAGTTGGTGGACCTGGGGGCGAAGGGCGCGGCGCTGATCGTGCCGGCGGAGTGTGAGGCAGTACCCGCGGTCCGGGATTGCCTGGACTGGCTTCGCAGCGGCGAGAACGCGATCCGCCGGGTTGAGGTGTTGGATCTGCGCGAGAGTATGCAAAATGGCGGTGGGCCTGCCTGTCTACGGTTGCGGGTGGTACTCTCGCCGCAAGAGTTGAGCGCGGTGGCGCCGGGGGTACGGTTCGACCCCGGGCTGCATGACAGGCTGAAGGACTGGATCCTGAGGCACTACCGGGATCGAGTGACCGAGGCTGATCTGTGCGATCCGGCATTGCTGATGGAAAGCCGAACCGCTTTGGATGAACTGAGCCGCATCCTGGGCCTAGGCGCAATTTATCCGTTTCAGAGGGAGGGATGAACCATGGCGAATAAGCCGCACGTGACCCGGGACGACTTCGATCATTTGATGGTGCCCACCTACGCGCCGTCGTCGGTGATTCCGGTTCGGGGTGAGGGTTCGCGCCTGTGGGATCAGAACGGGCGGGAGTTCATCGACTTTGCCGGTGGCATCGCCGTGACCTGTCTCGGTCATGCCCACCCCGCATTGGTGGCTGCCCTCAACGAGCAGGCCGGGCGTTTGTGGCACCTGAGCAATGTCATGACCAATGAGCCCGCGCTGCGCCTGGCAGAGAAGCTTTGCCAGGCGACCTTTGCCGAGCGGGTCATGTTCTGCAACTCCGGCGCCGAGGCCAACGAAGCGGCCCTGAAACTTGCCCGTCGCTATGCCTGGGATCATTTCGGTGAGGACAAGCGGGAGATCATTTCTTTCTACAATTCGTTCCATGGCCGCACCCTGTTCACCGTCACCGTGGGCGGTCAGCCCAAGTACACCGAAGGCTTTGAGCCTCTGCCGGGGGGCATCACCCATTTGCCCTATGACCACCTCAACGCCCTCGAGGCGCAGATCTCGGACCACACCTGTGCGGTGATCATGGAGCCGATTCAGGGCGAGGGCGGGATCAACAGCCCCAGCCCCGAGTTTGTTCGTGGGGTTCGGGCTCTGTGTGATCAACACCAGGCTTTGCTCATTTACGACGAGGTGCAGACCGGCGTCGGCCGCACCGGCAGCCTGTACGCCTACATGCAGCAGGATGTCGAACCCGATATCCTCAGCACCGCCAAGGGTCTCGGTGGCGGTTTCCCCATCGGCGCCATGTTGACCACCGAGAAGATTTCCGCCAGTTTCGGCGTTGGAACCCACGGCAGCACCTACGGCGGAAATCCCCTGGCCTGCGCCGTTGCCGAAGCGGTGCTGGATATCGTCAACCAGCCGGCGCTGCTGGATGGGGTCAAGACCCGGCATCAGCACTTCAAACGGCGGCTGGAACAGATGAGCGAGCGCTACGGCATGTTCCAGGAGATCCGAGGGCAGGGCCTGTTGATCGGATGTGCGATGAGTCCGGACCGACCGGGCCAGGCCAGAGACTTGATGAATGCGGCGCGGGAACTGGGGGTGATGGTGCTGGTGGCTGGACCTGACGTGATCCGCCTTGCACCCTCTCTGATCATCGATGAGGGTTTGATCGACGAGGGCCTGGACCGGTTCGAAAAGGCGGTCGCGGCCATGGCGGAAGCCCCGGCCGAGGCTTGATGAGCCATGAGCCATGGTGTGGAAGCGGTTGCCGCACAGCATGCTTCGGCGCTCACCGAACTGGGCCAGCGCTTCGGTGAACGCCTGTGCCTTTCCGCCGCGCTGCGGGATCAGCACGGCCACGACGAAGGACACCTCCCCGGCACGCCGCCGGAGGCAGTGTTCTACCCCGAGTCCACAGACGAAGTGGTGGAAGCCGTGCGAATTTGCGCGGCCCATGGCATGCCGATTATTCCATTTGGCACCGGAACCTCCCTGGAGGGCCATGTTGCCGCCCTGAGCGGCGGTTTGAGCCTGGATTTTGGCCGCATGAATCGGGTGCTGCAGGTCAACGCCGAAGACCTGGACGTGCGGGTCGAGCCTGGTGTGACCCGAAAGCAGTTGAACCAGCATCTGCGGGATCTCGGCCTGTTCTTTCCGGTGGATCCGGGTGCCGATGCCTCTCTCGGCGGCATGGCCGCCACCCGGGCCTCCGGCACCAACGCGGTCCGGTATGGCACCATGCGCGAAAACGTGCTTTCCCTGGAAGCGGTCATGGCCGATGGCCGGCGCGTCCGTACCGCCCGTCGCGCGCGCAAGTCCTCCGCCGGCTACGATCTGACACATCTGCTGGTCGGTTCCGAGGGCACCCTGGGTGTGATTACAGAGCTGACGTTACGTCTATATGGCATGCCCGAGGCCATGTCATCCGCGGTATGTTCGTTTCCCACCCTGGACGGCGCTGTGGACGCGGTTATTCAGACCATTCAACTGGGCGTGCCCGTGGCCCGTATCGAGTTGCTGGACGAAGTGCAGGTGGACGCGGTCAATCGCTATTCGCAACTTGAGCTGACGCTCGCGCCAACGCTGTTTCTGGAGTTTCACGGTACCGAAGCGGCAGTGCGTGAGCAGGCGCAGACCGTGGGCGAGATCGCCGCTGATTTCGGTGGTGGGGACTTCAAGTGGACCACTGTGCAGGAAGAGCGCACTCGATTGTGGCAGGCGCGTCACGACGCGGCCTATGCCTGCAAGGCTTTGCGGCCGGGTTCGGACATGTGGCCCACCGATGTCTGCGTGCCCATCTCCCGTTTGGCGGAGTGTATCCGGCAAACCCGGGTCGACCTGGATGAGTCGGATCTGATCGGCCCCATTGTCGGCCATGTGGGAGACGGCAATTTTCACGTGGTGTTGGTGGTGGACAGTTCGGATACCGCGGAGGTCGACCGCGCACGGGCGTTTAACGAACGTCTTGTCCACCGAGCCCTGAGTATGGATGGCACCTGCACCGGGGAGCACGGCATCGGCTACGGAAAACTGGATTTTCTGGTGGCGGAGCACGGCGAGGGCGTATCGCTGATGCGCGACATCAAGCGGGCCCTTGATCCGAACAACATCATGAATCCAGGCAAAGTGCTGCGCATCTAGGAGCCTGTCCGACTTAGGCCGTCCTGCTGCGGAACGACGGATACCGGCGCGATTCTCCCCGCGATCTCGTTAAATAGAGCCCACTATTCGCCTCAATCGCGGGAAAAACCGCACTCGGCCCCGACGTCCCTCGCTACGAACGCCTAAGTCGGACAGACTTTCCTAGGGAAGGTCTGATCAATTGATTGGTGTCCCGTAACGCAAGTTCGGCTTAGCTCAGCGCTGCAGGCCTGTGACTCATAGCATGAGAATTTCTCATCCACTCCGCTATTTTTCCTCACTTGTGGGATGATTAGGTCCTCCTTATAGTGCACCGCACAATTAGTGTTTCCTAAATTGGTGGCTTGGCCAAGACGAGCGATAAGCGAGGCGATTCGCCCCAGCCAAACGAGATAACGAAGCCGCTGAAGGGCGGTTGACCGCACCAAGCATTGCGACACCGATTGTTAGTTTTTTTAGTGTGCAACATACAGAGGACCGGGTCATGCATAGTTTGCGGCAACACCGAGGGCACAACACCGAGCTTGCTCATGTCGGTGTGCCCGCACTGCAGGAAATGGTGGATACGGCGATTGAGACGCGCGACGCTGGAAAGCGGGGCTTTTTTGCCCGGCTGCGGCAGCGCTTTCAGGATTGGAGAGCCTATCGGCATTCCGTCCATGAACTGTCCACCCTCGATGACCGAACTCTGAACGACATCGGCATTCATCGCCCCGAGATCCGTTCGGTCTCCCGGCAGCTGGTGTCGAAACGTCGGGGGCAGGGCTTCCGACACATGTGACGGGAGGCTTCGAACCACAACGCGAACCCAATGGGCTCACCGCGCTTCCTGTCGGAGCGCAGTGGGCCCATTCGTCGTTCCAGGCCCGTGCTATTGTGCGCGGTCTGTAACGAGTTTAACGCCCGGGCTTGAAGCCGATGAGTGATGATCAGGTTCAGGTGATTGAGGCCCGTTTGCTGAGCAAGCACTACGGGTCCTACACCGCGGTGGACGCCGTGGACGTGAAGGTCCGGCGCGGTGAATTCTGGGGACTTCTCGGCCCAAACGGGGCCGGTAAGACCACGTTTCTGCGCATGATCACCGGCGCCATCGCGCCCAGTTCCGGCAGTTTGCGGGTGTTGGAGTACCCGATTCCGGCCCAGGCACGGCCGATGCGGCGTCGAATCGGTGTCGTGCCCCAACTCGACAATCTCGACCCGGATTTTTCCGTTGTCGAGAACCTCCGGACCTATGCCGGTTATTTCGGCCTTTCGGGTCCCGATCTCGATACCCATATAGAAGGTCTGCTTGGATTTGCTGCTTTGGAATCCAAGCGTGACGCCCGCATCAGTGCGCTTTCCGGTGGCATGCAGCGACGCCTGTCTCTGGTGCGCGCCTTGGTCAATCAACCCGACCTGCTGATTCTCGACGAGCCCACCACCGGACTTGACCCACAGGCGAGGCAGCTCATGTGGCAACGTCTGCGCGAATTGAAATCCAAAGGTATCACCGTGGTACTGACCACCCATTACATGGAGGAGGCTCAGCGGCTCTGCGATCGCATCACCATCATGGACCACGGCCGCCTGCTGGACAGTGCCTCACCCAGCGAGCTGATCAAACGTCACATCGAGCCCCACGTGGTCGAGGTCTATGGCGACGACGCCGAAGCATGGCACCGCGGTGTTGGCGCTGGTCTGGCGGACCGCAGCGAACAGGTCGGAGAGACCTGGCTCTACTACGCACTGGACGAAGAACCGCTGGTGGATGCGCTCAAGGCCTGCCACGGCATCAGCTATCTGCACCGCCCTGCGAACCTGGAGGACGTGTTCGTCAAGCTCACCGGACGCGAGCTGCGGGAGGCTTAGCCGGTGGCCGTCACATGGAGACAGTTACTCGATTGCCTGCGCGGTGGACGCTGGCGTGCCGTGTGGTGGCGCAACTTCCGCGTCTGGCAGCGGTTGGCCGGCCCCGCCATCCTGGGTAATTTCGGCGAGCCCCTGCTTTATCTGTTGGCCCTGGGCTATGGATTGGGCAGCTTCGTCGGGGATATGCAGGGCATGCGCTACATCGTGTTCCTCGCTTCCGGCATCGTAGTCTCCAGCGCCATGACCACGGCCAGTTTTGAGGGCATGTATTCGGCCTACACCCGGATGGAGGTCCAGCGCACCTGGGAGTCGATTCTGACCACGCCCCTCAGCGTCGCCGATGTGGTGTTCGGCGAAGCGGTGTGGGGGGCTACCAAGAGTGTTTTCAGCGGCGTGGCGATCCTTTTGGTTGCAACGGTTCTGGGTGCGGTGGGTGATGCACGGGCCATACTGGTTTTGCCCCTGGTTCTGCTGACCGGTTTGTGTTTTGCCTCCATGTCCCTGGTGGTGACGGCGGTTTCCCGCAGCTACGACTTCTTTCTTTACTACACCACCCTGGTCATAACACCGATGTTGCTGATAGGGGGAGTGTTTTTTCCGCTTGACCGGATGCCTCAGGCGATTCAGATCGCAGCTCAGGCGCTGCCGTTGACCCACGCCGTGGCCCTGATCCGACCTTTGGTGATCGGCACGACACCGCACCATGTGGTGCTGCATCTACTGGTGCTGGGTTTGTATACTCTGGTGCCACTGATGCTTGCCGTGCGCCTCGTAAACCGACGCATGGGCGGGTAGGGTCGGACCGGGGTATTCATGGACTATGACCTTGCAATCGTGGGTGCCGGGCCGGCTGGACTGGTGGCGGCGCGAACGGCCACGGAGTTGGGGCTGAGCCACTGTGTGCTCGAGGCAAAGCATCGCATGGGCGGCCGTGCCTACACCGAGCACGAGTGCTTTGGTGTGCCGGTGGATCACGGCTGTCACTGGCTTGAGGGTGCCGAGGCCAATCCGTTCCGCGCCTATGCGGACAGGCACGGTATTGCCTACCAGCGCTCGCACCGTAATGAGCATCTGTTCGGCTCCGGGGTATGGTGCCCGGCCGAGGACGCGGTGGCGTTCTCCGATTACGCCGATCAGGTCTGGGCGGCCGGACGCGAGGCGGCCGCTGCGGGAAACGATATGGCTTTGGCCCAGGTGGCGCCGCCCAATCCGCGCTGGGCCGGACTGTTTGGCGGTTGGTGTGCTGCCCTGACAGGGTTTGAGCCCGAGCGGGTTTCCACCGCGGATCTGGCACGCTACGACGAGCGCTGGGGTGCATGGCCGGTGATCGATGGTTATGGGGCCCTGATCGCCCGCTATGGGGCTGAAGTGCAAGTGCAAACCGACTGCCCGGTGCGTCGGATCGACTGGACAGGCGGGGGGGTGGTGCTGGAAACCGGTCCCGGTTCGATCAAGGCCAAGTGTGCGTTGATCACCGTGTCTACCGGCGTGCTCGCCGCCGACCGGATTCGATTCGAGCCGCAGCTACCGGCCTGGAAGCGGGATGCCATTGACGGCATTCCCATGGGTCCGGCCGCTAAGGTCATCGTGGGTGTGCGCGCCGGTTTTATCGATCTGCCGGACAGCCAGTACGTGCGGTTCGACAACGGCACCTCTCGAACGGCGGGATATCAGGTCCGTCCGTACGGTCGCGAGTTGGTGATTGCCAACTTCGCCGGCAGTTTTGCGGCGGAACTGGAAGCCCAAGGCCGCGACGCCATGATCGAGTTCGTGTTCTCGCAGCTGATCGAGATGTTTGGCGGCGACCTGCGACGTGCGGTCACCGGGGCCGATGCCACGGCGTGGTGTGGCGATCCCCATGTGTTGGGCGGCTACTCCATTGCGAGCCCTGGTTACGCGGATTGTCGTCCACTGCTCGGCGAACCGGTCGGCGGACGCCTGTTCTTTGCCGGCGAGGCGATCAGTCTGCGTGCCTTCGGATCCGCTCACGGGGCGTATGAGTCCGCCCGGAATGCGGTGCATGCGATTCAGGGTTGCCTTGGTGCCGGGAATCCGCCGGCATAGCGGCGCACAGGGTTGCGGTCTGGCTGTGATATGTTTCTGGCACCGGTCCCGCCGGAAACCATAAAGCGCCTCTGACTTATCCTGGACCCAGCAGATTGGCGGGAGAAATGTGCAGGATCAAGGCGTAGATCGCGAGCAGTAGATGGTCTGTTGCCAAAATGTGCCACGATGGTGCTGTGTATTTCAGACCTTTCCAAACGAAGAGACCATAGGCTCCGTAACGGGTCTGCCGCCCCGAAACATCGAGACGCCATGTCCAGAGCATCCAACAACCGACCTTCCTTGAGGTCTCGACAAGGTCGTTTCAGTCCACGTGGCCTGGAGACGCCTGGACCTGCTGGACAGCCGATCGAAGCGACTGAACAAACACTGCCGATGGCCGTCCAGGCCGGTGGCAACCGCGTCGGTCCAGACGATCGGCGTGCGGCTTGAGCGTCATTGTGCTGGACGCGGTGAGTACATCCCCATTGATTGATTTGCTCGGCGCACGCCGTGGCGTGGTGTGTTTTGTCGGCGCCGGGGGCAAGAAGTCGACCCTCTACCATCTTGCCGGCACGCATCCTGGCCGGGTCGCTGTGACCAGCACGGTCCATATCCCGTACTTTCCCGCCGGTCGGGGATGGTGCGAGCTGATTGAACGGGATGAGCATCTGTACGCTGCCTTGTCCTCGGTCGCGCGGAGCGAGCGGCGCGTCGCATTCGCCACGCCCTCGGACAAGCAAGGGCGCTGGGCCGGCGTGTCGCCCGCTCTGCTGGAGCGGGTATCCCGTGATCTGGCCTTCGATGCCATTTTTGTGAAAGCGGACGGCGCACGCGCGCGCCTGCTCAAAGCACCCTTGCCCGGCGAGCCGGTGTTGCCAACGGTCACCAGCAGTGTGGTGCTGCTGGCGTCCGCGGCAGCCGTGGGCATGGCATCCACTGAGGCCTGTGTGCACCGCCCAGGCCGCCTGTCCAAGATGGTGGGGATCGCCGCAGGTGGGTTGATCGAGCCGCGGCATCTGGTCGGCCTGATTGCAAGACAGTGCCAAGGGTTGTTAAGCGTGCCCGGCAGGAGACTGACCCCGGTGATTAACATGGTGGACGATTATCAGCGTGAGCACATGGCCAGGGACGTTGCCCACCAGGTGCTGGCCGAGGTGGCCGGGTTGGAACGGGTGGTCCTGACCAGTATGACGCGGAGTCAGCCCCTGGTCGCGGTCATCGAGCGCTGAGTCGTGTGTGGGGAAACCCTCTTTTTGGGTGGGAACCTTGGCGGGTTACGGCGCTCGAAACCGCGTGGCCCAAATCCCGGGCCGCGGTCGAGGAGTGAATCGTGCGCGAGCTCTTGAGCTACATCACGCGGCGCGGGGCTGGATCCCATCGCCTGGGCACCCTGCTGCTGTTGAGCGTATGGCTGATGCCGGTGATGGCTGCCACCGATAACACCGACGCCTGCTCACGGGTTGGAAACTGGATCTTGCCCGGTGGCGATCAGGTCGTCGCCGCGGGTACCGTTCTGACCGCCATGACCGAGGCTCGGGTGGTGCTCCTCGGCGAGTCCCACACATCGGCCGAGCACCACCGGTGGCAGCTCCACACACTGGCCGCCCTGCACACGCTGCGGCCGGATATGGTGATCGCATTCGAGATGTTTCCCCGACGCGTCCAAGCGGTGCTTGACCAATGGGTTGCGGGCACATTGGAGCCAGAGGCGTTTCTGGAGTCCGCCCAGTGGTCGCAGGTATGGGGTTACGACGCAGAGTTCTACCTGCCGCTGTTCCATTTTGCCCGCCAGCACCAGGTTCCCATGATTGCCATGAACGTGGAACGCGGTCTGATCTCCGACGTTTCCAGGAAAGGATGGGCTGACATTCCTGAATCAGACCGGGAAGGGGTCTCCACCCCGGCCGAGGCTGGGCGTGCTTACCGGGCGGGTCTTGCACAGCTCTACAGATACAAGCAGACGCTTGGCATGGACCCGGCGGCCCACGGCACCGCAGATGCGGAACCGGAGACACCGGACACGGCCCTGGAGGCGGTAGCCGACGATGTGGAATTTCAGCGATTCGTTCAGGCCCAGATCACCTGGGACAGGGCCATGGCGGAGGCCATGGCTGCCGCCTTGGGCGATGATAACAGCCCCTTGGTGGTGGGTGTCGTAGGGCGTGGGCATGTGGAGTACGGGCATGGCATCCCCCATCAGCTGCGCGATCTGGGTATAGGACGCATTGTCACAGCGCTTCCTGTTGAGGTGGGGGAGGGCTGTCATGCCCTCGCTGCAGGTATCGGACGCTACGCTTACACCGTTGCGGATTGGCAGGCTAAACCCAAGCCCCGGCCACTGCTCGGCGTGATGGTCCAGGACGGTGAAGGTGGCGCAGAGGTGCAAAGTGTCAACCCGGGCAGTGTGGCGGCCGAGGCCGGGTTGAAGGTTGGCGATATCGTCGTCGAAGCGGCCGGCTTTCCGACCCCTGGTTCGGCCGACTTGATCGAGGTCATTCGCCGACAGGCACCTGGAACCTGGCTTCCCCTGACCATCAGGCGCAACGGCAAGACTGAGCAGCAGGTGGCGCGCTTCCCCACCCGTTTCGATGTGCCATAAGCCCAGGACCGCCAGCCACGCGGTCGCCGGACTGATCTTGCTCCTTCTATGGGGTGCCAGGGTCTGGGCCGAGCCGCCGGAGTTGGAGATCGTGCTGTCCCCCGCGACCGGGACGCTGACAGGGGCGCTGCGTTTCGATCATCTGCAGAACGGCGCTCTGGAGTTTGATTTACTGCCCGGGCTGGAACTGGATTCCGTCACCTTTGCAGGAAAAGCGGCCACTGTTAGCGCCCGTGCCAATCGTTGGCGGGTGTCGCTGCTGAATACTGACGATTCCGGGACGATTGAACTCCGCTGGTCCGGTCGGCTTCCGCGTAAGCCCCAAGAGGCCGCAGGCCCGAGGGCGGGTGAGCCCTTCCTGGGGGATGGCGGCGGATATCTGCCCGCGGGAACGGGCTGGATGCCGCAGCTTGCGGTCGACTGGCGTCGTTTTCGACTGAATGTGGTCATCCATGGGGCGCATCGGGTGGCGGCTACCGGGCGGCTGGTAGAGGAAGAAGTGGAGGGCGACGTCTACAGCGCTCTGGTGGTGGGTGAGGGTGCGCCTGAGCCGCCCTCGCTGTTTTCGGGTCCGTATCGCATCACCGAACAGCTTTCCGGCGGCATCCGGATTCGGACCTATTTTCATCCCGAGCTTGAAGATCTGGCAGACGCTTATCTCGATGCGGCCGCAGAGTATCTGCAACGGTACAGCGACGACATCGGACCCTATCCGTTCAGCGACTTTCACATCATCTCTGCGGTGATACCTGTTGGCCTGGGTTTTCCCAACCTGACCTATGTCAGTCGTCGTATTTTGCCGCTGCCCTATATGCGGGGACGTTCACTGGCCCACGAGGTGCTCCATAACTGGTGGGGGAATGGCGTTTACGTGGACTATGACTCAGGGAACTGGGCGGAGGGTCTGACCACCTATCTGGCCGACTATGCGCTGGCCGAAGATCAGGGACCCGCAGCCGCCCGCGACATGCGCTTGTCCTGGCTGCGGGACTACGCCGCCCTGCCACCCGAGCGGGATTATCCCCTCAGTCATTTTCGCGCCAAGACCCACGACGCCAGCCAGGTGATCGGCTACAACAAGGCCGCGTTCGTATTCCACATGCTGCGCAAGGAGATCGGAGACCCGGCGTTCAGCCGGGGACTGCGGGATTTCTGGACCCGGCATCGATTCGAGGCGGCTTCCTGGTCGGATCTTGAAACGGCTTTTTCGGCCGCGTCCGGGCGGGACCTCGAGGGCTTTTTCCGGCAATGGGTAGAATCGAAGGGGGCCCCGGAGATTCGCGTGCGCAGTGCCGGTCTGACGGCGGTTGGGGACGGCGTTCGGGTTTGGCTTGACCTGGACGGCAACACTCGCCCGTTCGACCTCGAGTTGCCGGTGACACTGGAGTTCGATGATCGAGCCGACGACCGTAGCCTGCGGTTCAATCGCCCCGAGCAGCGTTTCGAGCTGAAAGCGAGCGCCGCTCCCGAGGCCTTGTTGGTGGATCCGGACTATCAGGTTTTTCGCCACCTGCTGCCCGGTGAAGCGCCCCCCATTTTGCGCGACGTGACGCTGGCGGCCAAACCGGTGCTGCTTCTGCTGGGCGAGGCTGATTTCCGGAACAGTGCGCGGAAATTGGCCGTTCGCCTGTTGGATTCCTCGGCATCGCTCACAGAATCCGAGGCTCTGGATCAAACGAGCGGCACCGCACTGATAGTGGGTCCGCGGGCGAGACGCTCCGAATTACTCGCAGCCGCGGGCGTTTCCATGCCAAAGGAGCTGGCCGACAGCGAGGGCAGCGCACGGGTCTGGACTCACCGAAATGAGTCGGGTGCTATGCTGCTGCTGATCGAAGCGGTGGACGCGGCTGCCCTTCAAGCGCTGCTTCGACCCCTGCCGCACTACGGTCGGCAAAGCTGGCTTGTGTTCGAGGCAGGCCGCGCTCTGGCGCGGGGCGTCTGGCCGAGTCAGGACAGTCCATTGACCGTGCGATTTCAAAGGCCTGCGCCGCAGTAAGGCAATTGGTTCCGGCTCGGCGCGGATGCGTCAGCATCGACTGTTGGATGCCGATCGCGTCTCCTGCTGCGTCGCGTTACCGGCATGCAGTTGCGAGGTCTCATTGCGCATGTCCTCCACGCACGGCGCCGCGCCTGCAAGGCCCGCCATCATCAATACAATCAGACACCAGCCCGCGACCTGATCGCGGCCGCTTGCGCTGGCGTGCTCTGGGCAAGGGTGAACGCTGCGGTGATTCACGAAGGCTACTCCTATTGTTGTGCCTCTCGGAGTTGCGCGTGCAGGTGCGATGTAGATTCCCTTTTTCCGTCTCGGGGCCTGGGGTCGGGCCGCCGATCAGTCCTCCACCTCATGACCTGCGCTAGGGAGCCCCTGATCTATTCGTGAACGTGCATCTTGGGACTGAAATGCACAGCTTCGTCGTTGCAAATCTTGGCAATAGAACAACTATTACCCGCGATCTGCCCCGCTTTCCGCACCTTGAATCTGCACATTTCACCCTCCAATCTGCTTCGTCCAGAATAAGAGGCTCCTTAGCACTTGCGTATACCGGGTACGTGGAAAAACCACGTTTACGCGGCTATACCTCAATGGCGACCGGCCAAAGACTGGCGCGTTCTGCGCCATGTGGATTGCGGGCGTCGTTGAGACATGGAGTTGTGTGAAGCAAATGGATGCGCCATACCAGAAGGTGAAGCTTACCCCGGAGTCATTGGCGGGGATCGACGCGTTTCGTGACCTGGCGCTGACTGCCCGGGCCGAGATTCTTGGACTGTGCGAGGGGCGGTTGTACGAGAAAAATCACGAAATTCTTCGCTATGGTGAAACCCGGCAGGACGTGTTCTTCATCATCAGTGGGCATGTGAGTGCGACCATGTACACGCCTGCGGGTCGGCAGATCACGTTTCAAGTGCTGGGTGCTGGCAGCATGTTTGGAGAGCTGGCGGCAATCGACGAGACGGCTCGTGTGGCGAGCGTGGTTGCCATCGAAGATGTGTTTCTGGCCCGGATACCAGGACCCCAGTTCATGGAGGTATTGACCCACAACCCGTCCCTGGCTCGCGCCACCTTGGCTCGTTTGGCCGGGTTGATTCGGTTTCTGTGCAATCGGGTCTATGAACTGCACGCGCTTCCGGTGCGGCAACGGGTTCAGTGCGAGATTCTTCGTCTGGTGACAACCGAAGGTAGACCGGACACACCCAACACCGCGGTGGTCACATCCCCACCCACCCACGAGGAAATTGCCAGCCGCGTCGGCACTCAGCGGGAGACCGTCAGCCGTGAACTGGCCCACCTCACCCGCTTGGGCATTATCGAGAAACGTTCAAAGGAACTCAGAGTGGTCGACCTGAATGCTTTGCATGCGATTGTCGATGGCGCGCAGACTCAGGAAACGGGTTGAATCGCGCCGACCGTCGGCGCTCCCGATTCTGAGCACTCGGTCAGCCGGATGGGTCGCGCAGAGTGTTCGCCGCCACCGCAGCGTCCTATACTTCCGAGCTTGAGGTGGACTTAGGGAGCCTTTGATTTATTCGCACGGTCACGCTGAAGGCTTTGCGCTCATTGAGGATTTCTCAAACACTGCGTGAACACTTTTGAGGAAGGTCTGATCAATTCCACCGATCGCGCCGGAGTCTTTCCGCCCTCTTGTACAAGGCGCACCGAGCGAAGCTGGCTATTCGCAATTGAGAGGGGTGCAACGCGGTATCAAGGGCGCAACGGCCCGTCCCTCCAGGATTTCGCCCACAGGGCACACCCGCCGCGTCTCCCGGCTTGATCATGGAATGACTATGGCGGTGCGCCCAGTTCCGACTACTTGGCAACGTGTGCGTGGATGTGTTGAACGATCTCGGTAACACCACAAGCAAAACAAGCGCGGCGCGCCGGGTCGATTTTCTCGGTGGCCTGCACATTCGTTTGGCAGACGGGCGCGACGTTGCTACTCAGGGAAAAAAGAACACGGCCCTGCTCGCATATCTGCTGCTACAGCCCACCCACTCTGTGCCCCGTACCGGCGCGGAGCAGTTTCTGTGGAGTCAGCGTTCGCCGGAACAGGCCAAAGCCAGTCTGCGGCAGTGTCTGAGCGATTTGCGCAAGCAGTTGCGGCCGGTCAGCAATCTACGGATCGAATCCGATCGCCGGGAGGTTTCCGTGGCGGCGGAGGGCATTCGTTATGACATTCAGTGTCTGGAGGAGTATCCAACAGGCGCCGACTCCGATCAGATCGTCAATCGCCCTGATTTCTACCAGGGTGGTTTCCTGCACGGGTTGACCATACCGGATCCGGCTTACGAAGAGTGGATCGCCATGAAACGGCTCCACTACGAGCAGCTCTACTGCAAAGTCCTGAGCGATACGCTGGCCGGGCTTGATCTTGATCTCATGTCCGAGTTTGCCAAGCAGACGGCTCAGCGTCTTCTTGAAGTGGACAGCTGTGCCGAGTTGGCGCACCAGGTGCTGATGCGGTGCTATTTCGCCGAAGGTCGAAAATCGCTTGTTCTGGCCCAGTATCGAAGCTGTTGCCAGGTTTTACAGGAGGTTCTGGGTGACCGGCCGTCTTCAGAGACGGTGAACCTGTATGAGTCAATTCGCACAGAACAACCCCAACCGCCGACCGTGTCGTCCGGTACAACACGGCATGTGGTCCCGCCTCACGCCGCGCCCACCTATGGCCTGTCGGTGGCGGTATTCTCGTTCAAGGAAATAGGTGATGCGGCCCAGGCGGACCAACTCGGTTCTGAAATCGCCGAGGAGATCCGCATCGGCCTGACCAAGTTTCAATGGATGTCTATCGTTTCCCGCTTTCTTGCGGTCAAGTTGCATAGCGAGAACAGCGACTTTTCGGATCTGTGCCGCAATCTCCGGGTCAGATATGTCGTGGACGGCAGCATAAAACGGCGTGCGGATTCTGACCTGCTCTCCATCCAGCTGTTGGACGGATTGGATTCAAGGATTGTGTGGGGCGAAACATTCCGCGTGCAACGCGATGATGTGCAACAGATGCAGGATACGCTGGCCAGAATCATCTGCCAGTTGGATATTCTGCTGCGTACCCGTGAAATTCAGCGAGTTTCGAAGACTCCGCCGGATACGTTCAGCGCCTATGACTGCGTCATCCGGGCCATCTCCAACATTCAGCAGATGACCCCCAGTGCGTTCTCAAAGGCGGATGCCCTGTTCGATCGGGCAATCGAACTGGATCCGGATTTCGCAGCGGTCTACACCTGGCGCATTTTGTGGGAGGTGTTCTGTATCGGCCAGGGCTGGGCGGATGACCCGCGTGCCGAGGTGATGCGCGCCAACAGAATGGCCGACGAAGCCCTGCAACGGGATCCGGACGATTCTGTGGCGTTGGCGATCCGCGGGCATTTCGAGTCCTTCATCAACCATAACTTCGATCAGGCCGAGGTCCTGCTTGAACGTTCGGTCAGCATCAATCCCTACTCGGCCTTCGCCTGGGTGTTGAAAGCATTGACGTTGTCCTATGTGGGTCAGCCCAAGGAAGCGCTCAGCGTGTTACGGCGGGTTGAAGACCTGTGTCCCGTCGAGCCGCAGTTCCAGTTCTTTTTCAATCTGGCAAAGTGTGTCGCCTACACCCTTGATCGGGACTATGAACAGGGGGCGATCTGGGGACGGCGGGTCATCGCTGAGAACCGGGGATTCACCAACGGATACAAGCCGCTCATTGCCTGCCTGGGCCATCTCGGACAGTTGGACGAGGCGCGGCTCCATCTGGCAACGCTGCTGGAGCTCGAACCGACATTCTCCATCCGGAGTGTGACCGAGAGCTACCCGTTTAAACACGCTGCTGACCGGCAGCAGTATCTGGCCGGTCTGGTGGCCGCCGGGGTGCCGGAGCGGTAAGTCCGCTGATACTCAGTACCCGCGTTGGCGTCGGCCTTGATTCCATTGCCCCAGGGTGCCGGCCAAACGCCTGCCCAGAGAATCCGTGCTCCAGCTCTGTGCGCTGGCAGTCTGTGCGCTGGTGGCGTCGTCGAGTCGGCGATAATAGAAGAGCCCGGCCTCGAACGGGTCTTCCAAAACAAAACCCTGGAACAACTCGGTCTCTTTGAGTGTCTCCTGGCAAATCGCTCTGAGATCCAGCCCGATCAGCAGCACCTCACCCATCGGGTAGTTTGCCGCATGGTCCAAGTTCTCCAGAAGCCGCTCAGGAAACAGGACCCTGAGTATCGCAGCGAATTCTGCGCTTTGCTGTTTCGAACCACCCTCAAGCCAGTTGGCCAGTTCCCGCAGGTCTGAGGGCGACAACAGGGCATGACGTTTGTCCAGATACAGCCATTCGCTGATTGGCCAGCCCATGCCGATGGTCACCCATTCTTGCCCGAATTCCAGGTCCGGGCCAAACGGGAACAGCGCCCGTGCGACAAACTTATGGGAGGTCGCATGCGGAACCTCAACTTTGAGGAAGTACTGCGTGTCCGTAGGATCGGCGGAATCCCTAATCAGTTCAAACTGCACTCCGTCGCTGTGGAGATCATCTTTGGCGTCGACATCCAGTGTATGGGTGGTGGCCCTGTGATCAGCCACCCACAACTCGATCCGCTCAAGCGGTGCCTCGCCGGGGTCCGAAACGATGTGGCGAAACACCCCGGACTCCTGTGGCAGGTCACCATGGGGCTGCTTGATGCGCACATTCTGGCTCTCCACGGCGTTGCCGCTGCGTAGCAGGCGGATCTGAACTGACCTGTCATGCTCGCCGGGGTTGACGGCGTGGGCTGTTGTGAACAGGTATTTGATCTCACCTCTGTTGGTGGAGAAATCATAGGTGCCGATGATGCAGATGTTGCGGCCTGCCGTTTGAATGCTGTCCTTGGCCTGTGCGGCGTCGGTGTGTTTCTCAAGCGTTAGCAAGGCCTTGGACAGCGCCTGATAAGTATAGGGCGACACCCATGTGGGCTGGCAGTAGGTCATGATGTCGTAGTACCCATCGTGGGGCAGAATCTGACCGGCACCGGTGGGTCTTTCATCCTGCCAACCCACATGGCCGCTCCCATGCGGATCACTGTCGGCTTGGAGAATCTCTTTCAGACCTCGACCCAGAGCCAACACACAGGCCGCCCGGTCGGGACTGTTCCGATCGAGATCCCGCGACCGTTTCAGGCATTTCCACGCCAGGGCCGCGACGGTCTCGTGCCCCAACTGCATCAGCCTTGCGATCATTTTATCCGGCAGGTCTGACCCGGCATCGATGAGATCGCGAATCTCCTTCAGGGCCGCCGCCTGGGTTGAATCCAGATGTTCCCTCGAGATCAGTCCGTGGGGATAAGGGTATTCGGTGTCGTCCCGGCTCTGGCCGCAGTATCCGGGATGCGATCTGCCGAGGCAGTGAGCGATTTCGTGGGCGCCGTAATAGCCCGACACCATTTCCGCCCGCCCCGCGCATACGATGTCCGGGTTCAGAATCGGGCCACCATCCTGGATATCCTGCACCGCACCCCGAAACTCAGAGTCGGGGTCGTTGACCATGCCGTAGTACCAGGTGTGCGGAAATGGTGAGCGCGGGCCGCCGTGGTCCACATCCAGGGTCTTGAACGCCAGTAACTGGGCATGAGTCAGATTCAGTTGTCGTTGCCATACCAGGTCGGGAGGATTTGGCGCCCCATCGCTAAACGGTGGACCGAAACCTGGGTTCGCATCCACCACGGTGTCAGACCAGGTCAAGCGGGCAACGGGAAACGCCTGCTCAAGGTATTGGCGCATATATTCAAAGTGAGGCCTCTCAGGCCTTGCCGAGTCGCCATCGATGTCGTAGTAGCGTAGGCCGAGTGCCCGGACCCTGAGCGGGGCCGGTGCATAAAACGATCTCGTCAGTGAGGCATGCTCTGGCGTGACGTCGTAGACAGCATACTCCTGCCGCACCGACGTGAGTTCAAAGCGGTACTCGACAGACGATCCGTCCGTTGCAATCTGCCCCTGAGGCAAATTCCCTTGAAAGCGGAAATTCAGCGACCGGTCCAGATGTTTGTGCCGACTTGCCAGATTGGCATCGTCGTGGTCGATCAGCCGCAAGGCATTTTCGCTTTCAATGGTCGCGGTGGCCCCATCGGCGCCCGACGCTTTGACGGTCAGTTGGCCGCGCACGGTCGCGTTGGAAAGCGGCTGCCCGTTTCGAATGCTCAAAAAAACGCGTACCAGGGTATTCTTGCCCCGGATCAGCTCCACCTCGTTTTTCAGATTCTGCACGGACTGGATGATTTCCATTCCATCCACATGGATTGCGATCATGGCTAGGCGTCCTTGCCAGTTTGGGAATTGTCGGCATTCTCCAGGTGGATATTCTCATACCACTCCTGGCGGGCATCTTCTATCAGTCCATGGGTTGCTTTGAATTCTTTGGGATTGTTTGAAATACGATTCCACAGATTCTGGGCGAGATTCCGGCCGGCGATGGTGTCGCTCTGATAGTGAACACCGGCCCATTCACGGTTTTCACCGATTTGTTTGGCCAGGTTTCGGAGCCCAAGATCAAACTTGTCCCATTCCAGTGCAGAGGTCCGGTAACTCAGCACATCACTCAAGGCCAGTGCAACCAGGTACGCCTGAGTCGAGTGCCCGCTGGGATAGGAAGGATGTGTCGGCACATCGATGAGCGGCTCGATATCCGGGCAGAGAAAGGACGGGCGGGGTCTGTTGAACTGTCGTTTGAACTGCATGACCACATGCCATCCGATCAGGATCATGGCTTGGGTCACGCGGTATGTCTTGGGATGGCTGTGGGCGTCGAACCCACAGAACGCTTCGAAACGATAGCTGAAATAGGTGGCTTCACCGACGATATCCTCATACCGGCTGTCGCCCCCGTCATCGGCTTGTTTGTCTTTCAGATTCTGGATTTCGTCCAGGATCTGGAGACGGTGTTGGTTTCGCTCCTCAACCGTGTCCGCCCTTCGATACTGAGTCTCGAAGTCTGGTTCCACCACGATCGCACCGTTTGATTCCTGCCCGCCCAGTGCGACGTTTCGAATTACCTCGACCAGGTATTCGGAGTCTTTCCAGTCATCCTGCGAGACAAAGTCCGGTTCGCTCAGGCTGCCGTCCAGCACATCTGAGATCAGGAGTTCGCCGATCGAGAGCGTGCTGTCTGCGCCCCGCCCACCCTTTCCGCCCCGCCCGCCGCGACCTCCCCGTCCACCTCGCCCGCCTCGCCCACCGCGACCGCCCCGTCCACCTCGCCCGCCTCGCCCGCCGGCACCGCTTCCGCCGTGCCCATCTGAGTCGAACTGAGTTTGGTAGTGATTCTGAAACCCGAAAACAAACATGGTCAGCTCCTTGATTAATCACGTCATCCAGAAATTCGGCCGGATTGGGACGACGATTTTCCCTATGAGATTTTCCTTATGACTGATACCAACAGATTAGCCGGTTGAACATGGTTGTACGCATCGCAAAGTCTTATTCACGATTTTTTTACGTTGTGGCACTGCGTTTTTGCGATGGCCGCGGCTGGGATTGACGGGCGCTTGTTACATTGAAATCCGACAAGGAACGCCACGGAAAGGAATCATGATGTTTCAGGCTAAACGCGCAACCGACCTGACTGAAGCTCCGATTCGGCATTTGCCGTTGCCCTTCGAGCCCCGCGCGATCAGATTCGAACCGGAGCAGGAAAAGCAAATGACCGTTCTGTTCTGCGATATCGTTGATTCAACCGACTACGTATCGCGCCACTGTTTGCTGGACCAGAAAGAGTTCTTTCTTTCCTACTACGAGGCGATCACCAGCATAATCGTAGGGTCCGGTGGGACGGTCATCCGATACATCGGCGACGGCATCCAGGCGGTTTTCGACAAGCCGGGCGATCCATCGCTTGCTGCGGAAACGGCGATACGGGCAAGCACGGAGATACTCCAGGTCATCAGTGACGGCGGAATTGCACCGTTTCGACGCCTGCAAAGGCCGCCCAGGGTCAGAATCTCCATCGCCTCCGGCCACGCCCTGATCGAGGGGACCATCAACACGGGTCAGGTCCGGCAAAATCTGGTGTTCGGCATGGCCCCCTACCTGGCTGCCCGGCTCAACAATCTGTGCGAGCCCAATTCAATCGTCGTGTGTGACACCACACGGCAACTGGTGGAAGGCTGTATCAGGCTTTGTTACCTGGGGCCGCATAAGTTCAAGGGCTTTGAAGACTTGGAACACTGCTGGGGCGTCCCCGGGGAAGCGTACGGCGAATGACGTCAATCCCGTCGCGGACAGCCTGCTGCATTGCGTGTAAAACTTACGTTTTGGAAAGCGTGGTGGATTGGGGTCGCAGATTGGCCCGGCAGCGTCTATTCTCTGCACGCACCGCAGACCCTGCGCCGTCGGCCAGCGGTCCGACGCGGTTGAAGTATTGTGTTCCAACTGGCGGACACTGGAGAATTTACATGCGACTCATGACTGGTCTTTTCATGCTGGCCTTGATGCTCACCGCCAGCGTTTCCCATGCGCAGGATGGCGTCACAGCCGATCAGGAACAGGCCGCCCGCGCCACTCTGCAAAAGTTCATCGACAAAGACAGCGGCGTCCAGGCGTTCGTCGATCAGTCCACCGGCTACGCCGTGTTCCCGAGCGTGGGCAAGGCCGGTTTTATCATCGGCGGCGCCCATGGCAAGGGCGTTGTGTTCGAGGACGGGGTTGCCATCGGAGCGGCCTCGATCACCGAGGCCAAGTTAGGTCTGGTGGCGGGTGTTGAAAGCTTCAGCCAGCTGGTGGTTTTCGAGACCGAGGAAGCCTTGGCCCGGTTGAAGGAAGGCAAATTTGATATGGGCGCACAGGCAAGCGCCGTTGCTGCCAAGGCCGGCGCCGCTGCGAGCACGAGCTTTCGCAATGGCGTTGCCGTCTTCATAACCGATCAGGGTGGCCTGATGGGTGATGCTTCGGTGGGCGCGCAAAAGTTCTCGTTTACGCCAAACCCGATGTGATAGGCGCTGCGGGTCGCGCGGCGTCCCGTGGACAGGGCGCCGCGACGAACCGCTCTCCCGCCCCGGGAAATCATTGATGATCCCCTGTCGGTTGGTGCTGATCCGCCAATCCGACAAGATGTCAGACCAGTGCCAGGGGTTTGTCGATGCTGGGGGGAACCCAATGGCCCACTAGGAGCCTGTCTGACTTAGGCGTTCGTAGCGAGGGACGTCGGGGCCGAGTGCGATTTTTCCCGCGATTGAGGCGAATAGTGGGCTCTATTTAACGAGATCGCGGGGAAAATCGCGCTGGTATCCGTCGTTCCGCAGTAGGGCGGCCTAAGTCGGACAGGCTCCTAGGCGGTGGAGACAACGGCCGGCTACCTGAATCGGGCGGGTTTCTTGCGCCCGGGTGGGGAGCCCATCACCCACCATAGACGGTATCTTAGACCGCTGGAGCACGGTGACGAGGGGTGGCAGCTCAGGGAAGTGCGATCGACTGATGACCTGCGGCGCGGTCACCGGCAGCATCAGTATGACGCCGCTGAACGTGCCCAGGTCCAGCGTCTCCGGTGCAGCCGCCCATCTCCCGCGAGCCTGGTTTGGATGAGCAGGATGCGGATTGGCATTGACCTGCAGCGGGCAGTCACCGATCGGGGAACGGGCGGCGGGATGGCTCTTTGTGGCTGGAAGTACGGACCTTTCGCGCGCTCCGGGTGTGGCGCCGGGCTCCTCTGTACACTGCACTGCAACCACCCGGGAGCATAGCGGAATGCCGACTCGAATCTACCTGGTAAGACATGGGGCGACGGAGTTGACCGCGGAAGACCGTTTCGCCGGTTCCACCGATGTGCCCTTATCCGAAGAGGGCAGAGCCCAAGTGCAGGCGCTTGCCGAACGATTGCGTGGCGATACCCTGGACGCGGTCCATGTGAGCCCCATGGGGCGGACCTTGGAAACCGCCCGTATCATTGCCGCCGACCGCGGGCTGGAGCCGCAGCCCGAGCCGGGTCTGCGAGAGATTGACTACGGCCATTGGGAGGGGCGCTCCCGTTCCGAGGTGGAGACCGAGTTTGCCGACGAGTATCAGACCTGGCAGGAGGATCCACTGACCATAGCACCCAAAGGCGGCGAGTCGGGCATTCAGGTTTTGGCCCGCGCACTCCCGGTCATGCGGCGCATCGTACAGGGTCACAGCCGACGCTCGGTGCTGGTGGTCTCGCACAAGGGCACCAATCGGCTGCTGGTCAGCAGCCTGCTGGGTTTCGATGCGCGGGGTTATCGGGACCGACTGGATCAGAGCCCGGCCGCCTTGACCATCCTGGATTTCGCCTCCGAGGTACGGGCACGCCTGAGACTGTTCAACGACATATCCCACTACGAAGGTTTGCCCGCGCGGGAATACGAGCAGCGTCTGTCCAGCTGGTGGCCGCCAAATCAGTGAGTTTGGCCGCTGCGGTCTGCGGGTCAGGTCTGTTACTCGAGCTTCAGGGCGCGTTTTGCCGCCTCCATCAATGCCTGGTTGCTGGTGATCACCGGTTTGCCCAGGCTGCGCTGCAGCCTGTCAATGACTTCCACCGCGCGCATATCCGTACAGGACAGGACCAGAGCCTGGGCGTCCGGGGCGTCGGCACGCACACCCAGGTCAAACACCTGGTCCGGCGTCAGCTCGCCCTGGCCGTAGTTGCCGAGATCGCGGCCCACATACGCGCTCGAGACGGTCTCGATGCCAAAGCGGGTCAGGAACGCGATCGCCTCACGGTTGAGTTGCTCTACATAGGGCGAGCTGAATGCGATCCGAGAGACAGTCCGGCATCGGAGCGTCTCCACCAGAGCCCCGGCGGCGGTAATTGCAGGCACCCCTGCGGACGCGGTGATGCGCCGGGCGAACTCGTCATCAAACTCCGGACCGTGGGCCAGGGTGGCCGATGTGCAGCCGTATAGAATCAGGTCGGGCCGGGTCGCCACCAGTGACGCCATGACCGGATCCAGGGAGGCCAGGGCGAAATCGCGCATCTGCCGAGAATCAGGGACCCGATCAAGCTCGTAGCCACCGGCGCGGGCGAAGTGCAGGGATACCCCAGGCGGCCGCAACAGATTCAGATCCGGCTCCAGATTGGTGTTGCTCATCGGCACCACCACGCCGATCCGGGCGCGGCCGCGGGAGCCGCTCCAGCCCGGATGTGTGGCGAAGTCGGGCCGATGACGGGTGTTCATCGGTTGCCCATCCAGTCTTTGAGGGTGTGCACGACGCGCTCCATTTGTGGCTCGGTACCCAGGGTAATACGCAAGCAGTTCGGCAATCCGTATCCGTTCATGCCCCGCACTGCGATGCCGTGGCGGCGCAGGTGGGCGTCGGCATCGACCGCGGCGGTAGCGGAGTCCAGGGCAAGCAGTACGAAGTTGCCCTGACTGGGGCAGGGGTTCAATCCCAGGGTGCGCAGGGATTGGGTGAATTCGTCCCGAATCGCCAAGGTGCGCGTCCGCAGGCGCTGGATATGCGTCTGGTCGGCGATGGCCGCCACAGCTGCGGCCTGGCCGGGTCCGGTGATGCCGTTCGGTTGCTGCACCACCCGCAACAGATCGGCGATCTGTTGCGGGCAGTAGCCCCAGCCGATCCGTAAACCCGCCAGACCGTAGATCTTCGAGAAGGTCCGCAGCACCACCGTGTCGCCGGATTCGGTCAGTTCGAAACAGCGGGTGTAGCGCTCAGGCTCAACGAACTCCGCGTAGGCCTCGTCGATGACCAGCACAACCGAGTCCGGCAGCGCCCGGCGAAGGCCAATCAGGGCGGACTGTGGGATCAGCGTGCCCGTGGGGTTGCCCGGGTTGGCGACAAACACCATGCGTGTGGTTTGGTCGACGCACGCCGCCATCGCAGTTGCGTCAACCGTCATCGAGCGCTCTGGTGCCTGCACCACCCGGGCGCCGGTGACTTCCGATGCAGTTCGAAAGTACATATAACCGTATTGGCTGGTGACGGCGCTGGCCCCGGGCTCGAGAAATACCGTTGTCAGCAGCGAAATCAACTCCATTGCCCCCCGTGCGCAGACAATGCGCTGAGGGTCGAGTCCGTGCAGTGCGGCGATCGCTGCCCGCAGTTCGTTGGCGTCGGGGTCCGGATAGCGAACGCTGGCGGCGCATGCATCCCGGGCGGCGGCGAGCGCGTTCGGACTGGCGTCGACGTAGTTCTCGTTCTGGGACAGTTGCAGCAGTTTCGAGTCGCCCGCAGTGCCTTTTCCGGGCAGCTCGTACGGCGCAAGATTCCGCAAATGAGCTCTGGGTTTCAGCACGGTCGAGCGCCCCTCAGTTTCAGCGTCGCGGCCAGATCCAGGGCGTTTGATCGATCCAGCACGACGCCGTAAGTTTCCCGGGCCGCAGCGGCCGACACCAGACCGCCGATCACGTCCCGGCGAACTGCCTCTGCGTCTCTTCGCCTGGGATCGCCGTACCCGCCACCGCCGGGTGTTTGAAAAATCAGCCTGTCTCCACGGCCAACGATCTGCTCGCCCCGGCCAGGCAGTTTGGCGCCCGATGCCAGTGTGGCGCCGCCGGTGGCGCCACAGTGTCCCTGAGCCCGCCCACGGGGCGGGTGTCGGGTGCGATCCAGGGACAGGAACAGTTGGAAGTCTGCGCCCTCGGCGGACTCGATCTCGATGGTCTGGCCCAGGCCGCCGCGGTAGCGGCCGGCGCCGCCGGAGTCCGTTCGCAGTTCGCGGCGCAGCACCCTCAGGGGCGCAGTGCATTCCGTGACCTCCACCTGAGAGCCCCATACGCCGCTGGGAAAGGCGGTCGCGGAGAGCCCGTCCTGGGTGGGCCGGGCTCCGGTGCCGCCGTTGTGCACCAATTCCACCGCGAAGCGAGTCTGGCGTGTCGCCGGAACATGTCGCATGGGCAGATCGTACATGCAGGACGCGCCCTCAGCGGGCACCGATCCGGGTAGGGCCTGGTGTAGACAGCCAAACACCAGATCGGGCAGCAGCTGGCCTATGGTGTGGCGCATCGCCACCGGCGCGGGATCGATCGCGTTGAGGATGCATCCCTCGGGCGCGCTCACCCGGAATGGGGCCAGGGCCCCGGCGTTGTTGGGAATGCCCGGCGCAACCGCGCAGCGGATGGCGAACACCGAGTAGGCCGCGGCGTAGTTGAGCGGGACGTTGATGCCAAACTTCGAGCAAGACGAGGAACCGCTGAAGTCGAGTGAGATACGGTCCCGGTCGATGGTCATGGCGGCTTTGAGCTCGATCTCGAAATCGTAGCCATCCAGGGTGATCGCGTGCTCGAACCGACCCCGGGGCAGTTCGGCGAGGGCGGCGAGGGTTGCCCGCCGGGCGCTTTCGATCACATGCTCGGCCAGCGGCTCCAGGGTCGTCAGTTCATATTCGTCCATCATCGCCGTCAGGCGTCTGGCGCCGACCTCACAGCAGGCGATCAGGGCATACAGATCCCCCTCGTTCTCGGTGGGTTGGCGGGAGTTGGCGCGGACGATGTCGAGCAAGAGACCGTTGACCACGCCCTGGTCCACCAGACGACACACCGGGATGCGCAGGCCTTCGTCGAACACATCGCTGCCATCCGGGCCCATGCATTTTCCTCCTACATCGATCAGATGCGAAGTGCACGAGGTAAAGCCGACCAGTTGGCCCGCCCTGAACACCGGCTGCACCAGCATAAAATCGTTCAGGTGTCCGGCCGCTAACCAGGGGTCGTTGGTGACATAAATGTCGCCGGGCTTCATGCTCGATGTTGACAATGCAGCGATGAACTTCTCCACCCCTGATGCCATGGTGTTGATGTGCCCCGGGGTGCCGGTCACCGCCTGGGCAAGCATCCGCCCGTGCTGATCGAATATGCCCGCCGAGATATCGCCGCACTCGCGCACGATCGGGCTGAAAGCGCTGCGAATCAAGGCTTGGGCCTGTTCCTCCACCACCGCCAACAGCCGATTCCACATCAATTGACGGTCGATGGTGCCGTCGCGGATCGGGGCATCCGTCGAACGCCCGACCTTGGCCTCGCGGGTCAGCACAAGGTTGCGGTCTCCATCCACACGCATCCCGAAGCCGGGTTCCACCAGCGTCGAGGTCTGTCCCTCGACGATCAGGGCGGGGCCGTCGATGGCATCCCCGGGTCTCAACCTGTTCCGCTCATAAAGCGGTGTTTCCGGCCGACCCTGTTGCCCGCCGAAATGAATCGGCCGAGTGTCGCTGGGGCTGGGCCGAGCGCTGATGGTCGCCGCTTCAACGGCTGGGTCGGGTTCAACCCCGCATTCGATCCGCACAGCCCAGTTCATGATCTCGATCTGCATTCCGGGGACGGTGCGCTTGAACTGATGCCGGTAGGCATGATCGTAGGCTCTGGTCAGGGCCGGAAGATCATCCGGCCCCAGTGCACGAGTGGGCAGTTCAACCTCGATTTCATGGCCCTGTCCTGCATAGCGCATGTATGCCGTACGGGTTTGTGTGACCGATTCGTCGCCGGGGTTTACCACCCGTTGCGCCTCCTCCGTCATGCGGTCCAGTTGACGGTTGACACCGGCGAAGTCGAATCGCTCCAGGGTGGTGTGGAAGCTGGATACGATCTCGTATGAGACCGGGGCGTAGAGAAATCCCATCGCCGATCCGACCCCGGGATCCGCCGGGACGATGATGCGCGAGACCCCCATTTTCTCGGCGACCCGAGTGGCGTGCAACGGCCCGTTGCCGCCGAAGGCGATCAGGGTCCTTTCGGCCAGCCCGGCACCGCGTTCGGCGGCGTGCACACGACCCGCATTGGCCATGTTTTCGCCCACCATCTGCGAGATGCCGTTGGCCGCCGCCAGGGGGTCCAGGTCCAGATGCCGGCAAAGGGCGCGGGATACGGCGGTTTGAGCGGCGGCCTCATCGATGCGCAGCTCGCCTTCGGCGAAACTCGACGCATCGATGTTGCCCAGCACCACGTCGGCGTCGGTCACTGTGGCCTGCTCGCCGCCACGGCCGAAACAGGCCGGACCCGGCGACGAGCCCATGCTCTCAGGCCCGATGGCAATCTGGCCCAGCGCGTTGACCGTGGCGACCGAGCCGCCACCGGCGCCGATCTCGATCATCTCGATGGCCGGGATGCGCAAGGGCATGCCACTGCCTTTCATGAACCGCTCGGCCCGCGCCGCCTCGAACTGCCGCGAAGTGAGCGGTTTGCCGTCGTCGATCAGGCAGAATTTGGCCGTGGTTCCGCCCATGTCAAAGGACACGACGCGATCCAGAGCGCAACGTCGCGCCACCCGGGCAGCCAGGATGGCTCCACCCGACGGACCGGATTCCACCAGCCGCACCGGGTGGCGTTTGGCATTGTCCAGCGTGGTCATGCCGCCGGACGAGGTCATCATGAAAAAGCGCCCGCGAAACCCTCGCTCCCTCAGGCTTTGGTCGAATCGCGCCAGATAGTCCGCCATGGCGGGCTTGATGTAGGCGTTGGCGATCGTGGTGCAGAGGCGATCGAATTCCCGTACTTCCGGGCTGACGCCGGATGACAGGGAAACCGCGAGATCAGGCCGGTGCTGCGCAATGTGTTCAGCGATGCGGATTTCGTGTTCCGGGTTGGCATAAGCGTGCAGCAGGCAGACGGCTATGCTGTCCACCCCCAGCCGCTCGAACTGTTTCAGCGCTTCGAGCACGGTTGCCGGGTCCAACGGAGACAGAATGGCGCCGTTCGGGCCGGTCCGTTCGCTCACGGTCAGACACCGTTCCCGCGGCACCAGCAGATCCGGCTTGACCAGGAACAGATCCTCCTGGTTGTAGCGGCGCTCGTAACCGATCTCCAGCGTGTCCCGAAAACCCGCGCTCAACAGAGCACCCACCCGTGCCCCCTTTTTCTCGATCAGCGTGTTGGTGGCCAAAGTGGTGCCGTGAACCACCATGGAGACTTGCTCCAGATCAGTCGCGGCCTGGCGCATGATTTTTTGGATTCCATCCATGGCGCCCACCACCGGATCCAGGGGCGTGGTGGGGGTTTTTGATGAGAGATGCCGGCCGCCGGGCGTTTCCAGGACGACATCGGTGAAGGTGCCACCAATATCGACTGCGAGGCGATGTTGCGTCATGTCTTACCCTGATGATTCGAAACGACGGGCCTGCACCGCAGGCCAATGAACCGCGGATTCAGGTTGGCGGGTGTCGTTGAAAATCAGGGAACGAGGGCGAATCGGAGGTGACGGCGACCCCGGCGATTGTCCATCACCGCGAATCTGGCGTGGGTCGTCGGTTCAATCATGTGCGTTTCTATGATTCCTCCGGCCCCAGTTTCCGCAATAATCCAATGGCGATCAAGAGGCCTCTTTAACCCCATCGACTACCTCGCCAAGTGGCCCGAACGTCTCGCGGTGAATCTGCTCTGGCGGAACATCCCGCGCCACCAGCCCATCCTGTATTGCCACCATGAACGGAACCGGGCCGCACAGGTAGAAGTCGGCATCCAGGGTGGGCAGAATGGCCTCCAGCAGACCCATGTCGATGTGCCCGACATGATCATAGTCCTGTCCGTTCAGGTCGTCGGGGCGTGGTTTGCTGTAAACCCTATGGGCATGCACACGAGGGTTTCCCTGGGCCGCCAGGCGAACCTCCGCCGCCAGTGGGTGGTGTGCGCCGTCGCGGGCACCGTGGACAAACCAGACGGGTCGTTTTTCTTCGGGTCGCGTGAGCACGCCCAACATGCTGGTCATCGGCGTCAGGCCGACACCGGCGCTGAGCAGGACCACCGGGCGAGCGCCGGGTTGCAGTACAAACTCGCCGGCCGGTGGATGCGCATTCAGAATGTCACCTTCCTGCAGGACATCGTGCAGAAAGCGTGATACCTGTCCCTTGTCTTCGCGTTTTACGGTCAGTCGGTAGACCTTGGGGCCGGGGGCGGCGGACAGAGAGTAGGTGCGGTCGAAGCGCTGGTCCAGACCGGGGATGCTGACCTGGATGGGCAGGTGTTGGCCCGGCTCGAAATCAGGCAGATCTCCGCCGTCCCGTGCTTCCAGGAACACAGACACGACGTCCGCGCTTTCACGCAGTTTTTGCGTGACGCGTAAAGACCGCGCTGCCGAGCCGTTGCTGGTCCAACGGATCGGCAGGACATTGCGCAGTTCCACCCCGTCTTCGATGGTGATTTCCACCAGTCTGCGGGCACCCGGTATCTCTGCCACAGCCGGGGAGTCCCAGTCGATCCGGGCTCGGCCAGTGAGTTGCAGCAAATGCCCCTGTGTGAAGTCCACGAACAACAGGCCGACCCGTGGATCCAGCACCAGATTACCGATGGTATTGAAGTGGTTGTTGCCCGCGTAGTCCGGAAACATCAGAGTGCGTTGATCTTTCGCCGTCACAAAGCCGGGATCGCCGCCACGGTGTGAAGCGTCCATGCCAAAAAAGGGTTCGGCACCCTCGTCCCGGTGTCCGCTGGCGATGAAGAACGTGTCGGCTTTTTCGATCCAATCCATCTGTTCCCTGGACAGATGATCCAGGCGGCGGGCCTCGGGCTGAACGTCGGCCGGGGCCAGCACCCAGTCCCTGGGATGGATATATTGCGGGCAGTTGCCAAAGCTCTGATCCACCGAAACCAGAAGGCCATGTTCGTCGGAGCGCGCGACGCGGCCGTTCACCCGGTTCCTGCGCCGGGTGGCGAACTCGATCCCCAGCAGCCCCAGGTCGGCGCCTTTGCCAGACTGTCCTGCAGGGCGTCTCCGGCGGTCAGACCCGCGTGTATCCGAAGATGTTGCGGGTCCGGCGTCGAGATAAACCCGACCTCACCCGCGAGCAGGGTGGCCCAGGGGCGCCCTGCTCGGTCTCTTGCCGCCGCCACCATAAACGGCAGGCTGGCGTAAAAGCTTCGATGTTGATCGGGCATGAACGATCGCACCACCTGGCGCGCAAACGGTTCGATCTGTTCGCGCACACCCATTCGGGTCTGTACCGCGCTTTCGCCGGGGTGAAACGGTGTGGTGGCAGGCATGGCGACTCTCCCAGTGCTTCGATTATGCCGTTGGCGCGATGAACTCGATCCGAATGCCACCGGGAATCGCACACATCAGATGCCGGGTGGGCCCGCCGCCCAGCGGCTCCGGAGCGAACTCGATCACCACATCCTCGCGACGCCGCAAACGTTGGTGGACCGCATCCAGGTCGGCAACCTTGAACGCCATATGGTGCAGGCCGATGCCCTTGCGGCGGTCAAACGGAATCGCCGTGGCCGGGTCTTCTGCCTGCCAGAGGGTGATCATCACCACGCCGTCGCTGAGGAATACGGCGGGATAGTCTGGTTTCTCCCCGACCTGCTCAAAGCCCAATGCATCGGTGAAAAACGCGCGGCTTGCCTCCAGGTCGGGGACCGTGAGTCCGGCGTGGTGAATCCCCTGGGTGATGTTCTTAGATTCGCTCATGTGAGGTCTCCCGATGGTCGTTGGTTTCGGTGCCCACCGGTCTCTTCCGGTTCAGCATCCGGTGACCACTCTAGAGATATTTGTTAAATGGATATATAACTCCAAATCAATTTCACCTATCAGTAAAATGGAGTAATAGCTGGACAAGCTCTCCGCCATGCGTGCCTTTGTCGAGATCGCCGACCGGGGCAGTCTGACCGCGGCCGCCCAGGCCCTGGGTAAATCCCAGCCAACCATGGTTCGCACCCTGTCCAATCTGGAATCCGTTCTGGGTGCCCGGCTGTTACGCAGAACGACACGTCGCATTGCCCTGACCGAGGCGGGGCGCGGCTACCTGGTGCAGTGCCGGCGTATTCTGGCTGACATTGAGGATGCGGAGCGTAGCATCGCCAGCGGTGATGCGGAGCCTCGGGGTGATTTGCGGATCACCGCCCCGGTGACCTTCGGGCAGCAGCATGTGGCGCCCATCGCAATGGCGTTTCTCAAGCAGTATCCAAAGGTGCGGATCGAACTGCTGCTGCTGGATCGGGTTGTCAATCTGCTGGAGGAGGGGATGGACCTGGCGGTACGCATTGGACCGCTGGCCGATTCCTCCATGGTCGCCACCCGGGTGGGCAGCATGCGACGGGTGCTGGTGGCCAGTCCGGCGTTTCTGCAACAGCACGGTCACCCGCCCGAACCGGAAGCCATCGCCGGATGTCCCGGCGTCCAGTTTCGCGGACTGGGAACTGGCGGAACCTGGCGTTTCTGGGACGGTGGGCGTCAGATTCCGGTCAGGATGCGTGGCACGTTCGCCACCAACCATGCGCTCACTGCGGTGGAAGCCTGTGTGCAGGGCATCGGCTACGGCTTATTTCTGGCCTATCAGGTCGCGCCCGCTGTGACCGAGGGCCGCCTGGTCCGGGTGCTGGAGGCGTTTGAACCCGTTCCGGACCCGGTCAGCCTGGTCTACAGCGACGCGCGCATGATGTCTCCCAGTCTACGCGTCCTGCTTGACTACACCCGGGATCGATTGCGCCAGGCCCTGGCTTGATGGGTGGAATGCCTCCCGGGGTTGTTCAAGGGGAAACCACGTTGATCAGCGGTTGCTCGTCTAGCCAGCGATCGAGGTTGTCCAGGAACAGTTCCGTGAACTTGCCGGGCCATCCGGCGATGTTGTCCGCAGTATGTGGTGTGATCAGCAGATTCGGCGTGGACCACAGCCGGCTCTGCGGCGGCAGCGGCTCGGTGGCGAATACGTCCAGATAAGCGCCGGCAAGATGCCCGCTTTCCAGCGCGGCGGCCAGCGCGGACTCGTCCACCACCGGGCCTCTCGAGGTATTGATCAGGCGGCTTCCGGGCGGCATCAGCGAAAGCGCCTGAGCGTCGAATAGATGATGGGTTTCCGGGTTGAGCCGGACGTGCAGCGAGACAAAGTCAGCGACGGGGCAGCAGTTCCGGCAGGGCTTTCGGGGGATACAACTCGTGCACCGACGGATGCGGTGTATCGCTGCGCCGGGTGGCGATCACATGCATGCCCAATTGTCTGGCGTGTTCAGCCACGACGCCACCGATCTGCCCAAGCCCCACCACCAGTAACGTCTGTCCCGATAGGGGCCGAAACGGGATGCTGCGCCATTCATGGTCCCGTTGCTGCTGTAGATAGGTGAGAAAGTGACCGTTGAGCGCCAGCATGCCGCCCAGCACCGTTTCGGCCAGATACGATGCCAGCACGCCGGCGGAATTGGTCACAACCAGCCCGGGCCGATCCCAGGGTTGAATGTGTTCATAGCCGGAGCCGCCCACGTGAAACCACTGCACCGAGGGGTGGTTCAGCACCGTTTTGTGCAAGTCGCCGGAAAAGGTCTCCTGTTTGATGGTGAAGGCCACCTGTGGGTCATGTTCCGCCAAAGTCCTTTCGAGCCGGTCCGGATCGTCCAGATAACAGACCGGCGCATCGGGAAAACGTCTCTCGATGATGGGCCGAATTTCGTCCGGCTTGAGATGGGCGACCAGGATTCGGGGCAGCATCCGGGACTCGGAATGGGGCTGCGGGGTAGAGGCGCTCACAACGCCGCGTCCAGCGCGCGCATGAGCTGGTCGATCTCATCGGCGCGCGTGTAGTGCACAAAGCTCAGTCTGAGGACGCCCTGGTCCAGGTTTACGCCCAGCGCCTCCAGCAGACGCACCGCGTAGAAATCCCCGCTGCCGGTCATGATGCCATGATCCGCCAGACGCGCTGCGACCGCATCGGCCGGTTGCTTCAGTACCAGGGCAACCGTTGGTACGCGCTGAGCCGCATCCGTTGGGCCGAGCAGACGCAGGTCATCGCGTTGAGATATGTAGTCCAACAGCGGTTCCAGCAACGCCGTCTCATGGGCCCGCATCAAACCCTGCGTCTGACGCCCACGTTCGGCCGGGTCCAGGTCTCCACCACCGTGGTGGCGGGCCAGACCGTCGATGTAATCCACCATGCCGGCGCAGGCCGCGATCTGGGCATGGTCCGGCCCCGCTGGCGTGAAGCGTTTGACCGGTGAGCCGCTGTTGAAATAGTGAGCCTGGTTGGGCAGACGATCGGCCAGATCCCGCCTGATGGTCATGACACCCTGATGGGGGCCGTAGGTCTTGTAACTCGAGAACAAATAGATGTCGGCGCCCAACGCGTCGATGTCCGGCAGGCCGTGGGGTGCAAAACTGACCCCATCCACGCAGGCCGACGCGCCGGCCTGGTGAATCATCTCGCACAGATTGGCCACCGGATTGATCTGTCCCAGGATGTTTGAGCAGTGGGGGAAGCACACAAGACGCGCCCGTGGGTCGAGCAGGGTGGCCAGTTTGGCCGGATCCAGCGCGCCGGTGATCGGGTCCACCTGCCATTCCCGTATCTCGATGCCCGAATCCGCCAGACGGCGCCAGGGACCGGTGTTGGCTTCGTGGTCCTGGTTGCTCACGATGACCACGTCACCCGGCGTCAACATCTGCCGAAACGCCTGGGCCAGCACATAGGTGTTCTGGGTGGTGGAGGGACCAAAACTGAGCGTATCGGCGCCCACGTTCAGCAGCGCCGCCAGGCGATGCCGAGCCTCGTCCATTTCCTCGCCGGCCAGCCGCGATGCCGGATAGGGTCCATAGGGCTGGACCTTACGTTGGCGATAGTAACGGGTCAGCCGGTCAATCACCGGGCCGCAGGCGTAGGATCCGCCGGCGTTCTCGAACAATGCCTGACCCTGGAGCGACGGCTCCTGGAAGGCGGGAAACTGAGCGCGTACGTAATCGATGTCCAGGGGCATTGGGTCTCCTTTCGAGAGGTCACCAGAACTGACAACCGCACCCGTCGCAGGGTCGTGGTTTTTGGCGTGGTATTCAAGGCTGCCGGTGGGGTCGTGCTCGGGCTGAGACCGTGCCCCCAGGCGTTATACCCAACCAACCCCAGCCCCGACCCGTCGCGCGCGCTGGAGATGCTCCGACCACACTTGTAATGGGGTCTACTCGACCCCATTCACCACCGTTGGCTTGACCTATTCGCACCGTCGTGCACGGACTCGCCCATTTGTGAACACCTGCGTTTTTCACGGGTCTTAAATGCTAAGGAGCCTATGATTTTTTCTGGACGAAGCAGATTGGAGGGTGAAATGTGCAGATTCAAGGGGGGAACGCGGGGCAGATCGCGGATAATAGTTGTTCTATTGCCAAGATTTGCAACGATGAAGCTGTGCATTTCAGTCCCAAGATGCACGTTCACGGATAGATCAGAGGCGCCTCAAGGAAAGTCTGAACAATTGCTGCGATCGCGCCGGCGTCTTTACGCGCCCTCGTACAAGGCGCGCCGGGCGAAGTTGGCCCAAGGCAAATAAGTGAGTTGCCAATGAGCGAGGTGCAACCCGGTACCAAGGGCGCAAAGGCCCGGCCCCTCTGGAGTTTCGCCCACAAGGGCACATCTGCAGCGTTTCCCGGCTTGGCCATGGAATGACTATGACGCTGTGCCTGGGGCCTCGCATCTGCCCCCTTGTTGGACCGAAACGCGATTCGTATCAATTGACCTCCTTAAGGTTACAGTGCGTCATTACGGTCTGCGTCAATGCCCTGCTCAGTTTAGAATGTAGGCCAACGCGTTATCGCTGGGTGGAATTCGATGGCAAAAGTGGCGCTTGCGCGGCCGGACCTGAAGTACCTGGGTCTGGCGGTGGTTCTGCAGGCCTTGGCCGGATGCGCGAGCATGCCCAGCAGCACACCGTCGCCTGCAGAACCGCCTCCACCCCCGCCTTCGAGCGAGGCGACCGGATCCAGTTCACCGGCTGGCGCCGAGGCGCCGGAGTCGCAGGCAGAGCAGTCTGGTCAGAGCGAATCCTCCGAGACGGCTTCGGGCAGTGCCGCGGCCGAAGCATCGGGTTCACAGGGAGAGATGCAGGCCAAGTCGAACGAAACCGGTGCGGAAACAAATGATGAGGCTGGCACCGGCGCCGAAGCGAGCGGAGCCGAAGCCGAAGCAGGCGCCACCCAGCCCGCGGGCGGCGGGTCGGGCGATGAGGCTGCGCCGGCCGCCGCGTCCGCCGAAGACCAGGCGCCATCCGGCGGCCAATCCGGTGAGGGGTCAGAGCCGGTTTCCTCATCTGTGGCCGGGACCGGGCAGAGCGGTGGCGTTCAGGGTGACGACGCGCTGGCACGGTTGGAGGCTGAACTCGAGGGCTCGTTGCAGTCCTTCGATCAGACCCTGTTGGAAGATCGAGCCGCTTTGCAGTCCAAGATTGAGACCGGCGAAGGCCGTTCAGGCTCCGGCGCCACTGAAGCGGGTGGCGGGCGATCGGGCGGCGGTTGGGGGCCGCCTGAAGGGCAGGACCCCAATGGGATGGACGGCGGCTTCGGCGGCGAGGAATCCCAAACCGGGGAAGGTGATCAATCGATACAGTCAACCGGTGCGGACGGCGGCTTGGCGACCACGCAGCGAGCGGATGGCAAAACCACCAGGCCGCCGAACATTCCCCCCGGCGACGATGACGACATCGTTGCACGACAGTTGCGGGAGGCGGCCGAGCAGGAGACCGATCCGGCATTGAGAGAGAAGTTATGGGAAGAGTATCGAGCCTACAAACTCAACCAGAGCCGAGGTGGCGACGGGGCCGGAACCTGATGTTTTACCGCGCTGCAATTTTGCTCGATTCTGCTGTTACTTGGTGGTTGTTCCACTTTGGGCTCGTCCAATGTGGAACCCACCCCCGTCATTCGCGCGCAGAACGAGATCGCCGAAAACCAGTTGTTGGACGTGGGCATCGAGGTGTTCGACCCAGGCGTCGTCACCGATGATCAGGCGGACAAGCGGGGGCAGTCCGCCGAGATTCGGAAGGCGGAGTCCATATACATGTCCACCCAGCTGAAGCGCACACTCCAGGGAACCGGCCATTGGGGTTCGGTATGGGTGGTGCCGGACGCGGCCGATTCGGTGGATGTGCTGGTCAAGGGGCGCATTGTTTCCTCCAGCGGCGAGCATCTGGTACTGGAGATCGATGCCCGGGATGCGAGCGGCCGACCGTGGTTGCAGGAATCCTACACCCTGGTTGCCGAGGACGGTTTTTACGCTAACCTGGAGCCCGGTGAAGACCCCTACCACGATCTCTACAACACCATCGCCAATGATTTATTGGCCGTGCGGGGCATTCTTCAGAGCGAGCAGATTCGGGATATCCGGCGCGTCTCTCAGCTGCGATTCGCGTCTGATCTGTCGCCGGACCCCTATGCCGAGTATCTGGATCAGGGCTCGGACGGTTCCCTGCAGGCGATCCGCCTGCCGGCGGTGGACGATCCGATGATGGATCGCATGATGGAGGTGCGGGAGCGGGAGTATCTGCTGTTCGACGGCGTCAACGAACATTACGCCTACCTCTATGACGAGATGGAACCGGCCTATGACAACTGGCGCAGGTACCAGTTTGCCGAGGCCAGCAATCTGCGCAAGGTCGAGCGGGACGCGTGGATACGGCGTGCCGTGGGCGTCGCCGCGATTCTGGGTGGCGTGGCGGTGGGTGTGTCAGGCAACGATTCCAACTCGGCGGCCATGCGCGATCTGATGATCATTGGCGGCACGGCGGCCTTTATCAGCGGATCGAATCTGGCACAGGAGGCGGACATCCACGCTGAAGCGATTCGTGAGCTGAGCGTTTCGTTCGAGGAGGAAGTCACACCGCAGGTGATCGAAGTGGAAGGGCAAACCCTCAAGCTGACCGGAACCGCGGAGCAGCAGTATGCCAAGTGGCGAGAGATCCTGCGGCAGATCTACTATGCGGAAACCGGTTTTGAACCGGGTCAGCCGATCCGGGCCTATGATGCCCCCGCCACCGATATCTGAATTTCCGGGACGGAGTCGGCATCACACATATGTTGGGTCCTGGCACGGTACTGGGTGATCGGTTTGAGTTGACACGGCAATTGGGCGATGGATCGCTTGGGCCGGTCTGGCTGGCCCAGGATCGGGTGCTCGAAGAGACGGTGGTGCTCAAACTGCTGTCGCCTCACCTCCGGGCGCGGCCCGAGTTGCTTGCCCTGCTCAAGCAGGAATGCCGGCTGGCGCGGCGGTTGCGGCATCCCGGCATCGTTCGAGTGCACGATTTCCACAGCGATCGCGACCATGCCTGCATCAGCATGGAATATGTTCCCGGGCAGTCCCTGTCCGCCTGGCGCGGGCGGCCCTGGCCGGAACTGCAGCCCCTGCTGGTGGACCTGGCCGATGCGCTGACGCATGCCCACGAGATGGGTGTGGTGCACCGCGACCTCAAGCCCGAGAACGTTCAGGTGGACCCGAGCGGTCGTCCCCATCTGATGGACTTTGGTGTCGCCGGTGCATTGGAGGCCGGGGCCGAAAGCGGCGCGTTTCCGGGCGGCTCACCGGCCGGCATGTCGCCCCAGCAGCTTGCTGGCGATCCGCCTCATCCGGCGGACGATGTCTACGGCTTTGGCGCCCTGATCTACGAACTGGTGTGCGCTCGCCCGCCTCTGGCACTGCCACTGGATGCAGAGCGGATTCGCAGCGAGATCCCGCAGCCGATGCACGCTTCGCCCCCACCGCCGGCCGCCTTAGTGGATCTGGTGTCGCGGATGCTGGCGAAGGGGGTTGCCGAGCGGCCTCAGGACATGGTCCGGGTGCGCGCCGCACTGGATGCGCTATCCGACACCTCGGACAATCGCACCCTGCTTCCCGATATCGCCACCGCGACGCCACCTGAAGTGGTTGCCGTGCCGATTTCACCCAGGCCCGTAACCACGCCACCTGTGACGCCCGCGGTTGAACGCTCAGGCGTGATTGGCCTGGTAATCGGCGCCCTGTTTCTGGTTCTGGTGCTGATCGGCGTCGGCGTGTTTGTTTATCTGCCCAGTTGGATAGAACACCGTGAGGCGGCGGACCTTGCGGCCCGCGTTCCGGATTCGCCCCCAGCACAACCGGCGCCAGACAATGTGCCACCGCTGCCGGCTGCGGAAACCGTGCCCGAGGTGGTGGAAGTGGTGCCGCAATCGCGCCCCGCGGCGGCCCAGTCCGCCGCCGCCATGACTCAGGCGGAAGTCGCCATGAGTGCCTATGTCGGCCAGCGCGATGCTCTGCTCGAGCAGGGTGCGAACATCTGGGCGAGCGAGGCGTTCAGCGCGGCAGCGGTTGTCGCGGAGCGGGCCGACCGGGCCTGGTTGGATCGGGACTATGCCACCGCCCGGGCCGCGTTTTTAGAAGCCGCTGCCGGGCTCGCCGGGATTGAAGCGCGCATACCGGACGTATTAGCCCGGCTTCTTGCCCAGGGTGCGGTGGCCTTGGAGCAGGGCGAGGATGAGGCGGCCCGGACTCATTTTGAAATGGCCCTGCGGATCGATCCGGGCAACATTGCGGCGCAACAGGGTCTGGCCCGTGCCGAGATTCTGCCCCAGGTCCGCGAGCGGATGCTGGCCGGACAGACCCTTGAGGACCGTGGTGAGTGGGGGCCGGCCCTGGCCGAGTATCAGCAGGCGCTTGGCCTGGACGGGGAAGCCGTTGCGGCGCGGGAGGCGGTGGAGCGACTCACCGCCCGGATCGAGGAACAGGCCTTTCGCGACGCCATGACCCAGGGCCTGAACGCCCTCGATGCGGGCGATCTCACGGCGGCGGCAGAGGCTTTCAAGCGGGCCAAGGGACTGAGGCCCGATGCCCCGGATGCGGCGGATGGGTTGCGGCGGGTCGATGCCCGGCGCACAGCGGGCCGCATCAGCGCCCTCAAGCGGCGTGCCGAGGGGCGGGAGGTGGCGCAGGATTGGACGGGCGCCGCCGCTGACTATGCCGAGATGTTGAAGATGGCCCCCGGCCTGGTGTCGGCCCGACAGGGTGTGGAGCGCAATCAGCGCAACGCACGCATCGAGACGGATATGAGCGCGTTGATGGCGGACCCGCGTGCGCTGTATCCGGAAAAAGCCCAGATCAGGGCAACAGCGTTGATCGACGAAGTGGCTGGCCTGGCCTCGGCGCCGCAACCTTTCCGCACTCAAGCCGCGCAGCTCGAGGCGCGGCTCCGGGTCGTGCGTACGCCGGTGCCGGTTCGTCTGGAGTCCGACAGCGAGACCGATGTGGTGATTTACCGAGTCGGAAAGCTGGGGCGCTTCGACCAGCGACAGATTGATTTGCGGCCGGGCGTCTACACCGTGTTGGGAACCCGTCGTGGTTATCGAGACGTGCGTCTGACTTTGACAGTCGATCCGGGCACCCTGCTGCCGCCGTTGGTCCTGCGCTGTGAGGAACCTGTGTGATGACGACTGTGGTCATCGACCAGGACGGCGTCGAGCGGGCGTATCCGCCGGAGCAGGGACCCATTGTGGTCGGTGGCAGTGTCCGCTGCGCTGTGCAGATACCCGAGGCCGGCCCGGCCGACGAGCCCCTGTTGCTCGGTTTGTCGGGTGACAAGCCGTTTGCCCAGCGGGGGCCCCGCGGGGCTGAGGTCAACATCGGCTCGGCGCCGCTCACCGGGTCGGTCTGGCTGCAGGATGGGGATCGCATCCAGGTCGGTACCGTGTGGATCACCTGCCGTATTTCGCAACAGCAGGTCAGTTACCGCGTCGGCCATGGCGCGGCCGACGATGCCACCCTGCCGCCGCTTACGCTGATGCCGCCGGATGCCACAGATACCATTGCACCGCGCCCGTTTACTCCACCCGTGGCGGCGCCGGTCCAGGTCCGGCGGCGGGCCTGGCCGAGGCTCTTGTTGACGCTGCTGGCGATGTTGGTGGGTGCCGTGCTCTGGTTCACTTTCAGTGCCCGCAGTGTGCAACTGACCATCGAGCCGGCAGCCGATGAAGTGAGTATTCGGGGCGGACCGCTGGCCTTCCTTGGGCCGGTTCCGCGTTTTGGAGACCGTTATCTCCTGCTGCCCGGGGGGTACCGCCTGCGGGCGAGTCTGACCGGCTACCACACGCTGGAGCAACCGTTTCAGGTCGATGAAAGCGATGCCCAGCAGCAGCGTTTCGAACTGCTCAAGCTGCCGGGACGGATCAGCTTCCACGTTGTACCCGCCGAGGGTGCGCGGATATATCTGGATGGAGACCTTCTGGGCGAGAGTCCACTGGCAGAGATCGACGTGCCCGCGGGCGAACATGCGGTTCGCGTCGAGGCCGATCGGTACCTGGCGCACGAGCAGAGCCTGTCCGTGGTCGGCATGGGGGAGCCCCAAGGGGTGGACATCGAGCTGACGCCGGGCTGGTCCGCGGTTGAGATCAGAAGTGAACCGCCGGGTGCGGCGCTCACGGTGGATGGCGAGGAACAGGGCGTGACCCCGCTGACGGTGGATCTCATGGCCGGTCAGCATGACTTGACGTTGAGCCTGTCTGGTTACGGGGATTGGAACCGCAGCCTCACCGTCGCTGCCAACGAACCCCTGGTGGTGCCCGTCACTTTGCAACCGGCGGCGGCAACGGTTGCCTTGAGCAGTCGGCCGGATGGGGCCAGCGTCCGCGTCGACGGCGACTATCAGGGCCGCACGCCGATCACGTTGAGCCTGACGCCGGATCTGGAGCACCGACTCCAGCTCAGCAAAGCCGGCCATGCCGACCTGGATCAAACCCTCAGTCTGCGTCCGGGCGAGGCGCGGGAACTGGCCTTGGACCTGACGCCCCGACTGGGAACGGTCAGGCTGAAGGTCAGTCCGGCGGACGCCGGCGTCTGGGTGGATGGCCGGTCCAGGGGCAAAGGCGATCAGACTTTGCGGCTATCGACCGCGCCCCATCGCATTGAAGTGCGTCGCGAGGGTCACGTTTCCCAGACCCTTTCGGTCACCCCGCGCAGCGGCATCGCGCAGGACCTGAAGATGGTTCTGAAGCCTGTGAGCGCCAAGCCCCCCGCGGCAGGTGCCGGGATCCAGGACAGGGGCAGCGCACCGCTCAGGCCGCCCACCGCCGTGCCCGGCGCGGCACGTGTCAGCACACCCGACGGGCAAACGCTGATTCGCATCCCGCCTGGGCGGCTCACCTTGGGCAGTTCGCGCCGTGAGCAGGGGCGCAGAAGCAACGAGCGGCTGCGTGAGGTCACCCTCACCCGGCCTTTCTATCTGGCGGAACGGGAGACCACCAATGCCGAGTTCAGGCGCTTTCGCCCCGGGCACCGGTCCGGGTCAATGGGGGGGCAATCCCTGGACTTGGACAACCAGCCTGTGGTGAACGTCACCTGGCAGGATGCCGCGGCCTATGCCAATTGGATGAGCCAAAAAGCGTCCTTGCCGCCGGCCTATGTGCAGCAGGGGGGGCGACTGGTGCCGGCGCAACCCATGACCCGCGGCTACAGACTCCCCACCGAGGCCGAGTGGGCCTGGGCGGCTCGCCAGGCCAACACCGGCGCACGAATCAAGTACTACTGGGGTGCGAACTGGCCGCCGACCGGCAAGCCCGGCAATTTTGGCGACGAGCAGGCGCGGACGGTGATCGGCAGTGTGCTGCCGGGATACGACGACGGATTCCCGGTGGCCGCCCCGGTCGGCCAGTTCCCGGGTAACCGCTTGGGTTTGCGGGATATGGAGGGTAACGTGTCCGAATGGGCGAATGATTTCTATGGCGTCACCCCGGGGGGAGGGCGTACCGCCACCGATCCTATGGGCCCGGGTTCCGGACGCCACCATGTCATTCGAGGCGCCAGTTGGCGGCACGGTGGCATCAGTGAACTTCGGATCAGTTTTCGGGACTACGACAGCGATAAGCGTCCGGATGTCGGGTTTCGCCTTGCCCGTTACGCGGATTGATTCGTCGGAACTGCTCAGAGATGAAAATCCTAATCTTGATTGTCGCCCTGTGCGCATTGCCTCTGGGCATGCTGCTGGCTCAGCAGGAGGCGGCGGTGTCGGAACCCGGCGCCGAAACCGTTCCCGATCCGAAACAGGCCGGGTCGACCACGTCGGGCAGCGGCCAGAGCAAGCCGGCCAGCGGCGACCGATTCAAACCCAGCGAACGCATCCGGGCGGACAGCCCGGTGTCCTTCCCGGTGGACATCTGAGGGTGCGTCAACCCGTTTTCAGGCATCTATGAACAAGCGTTTTCCCACTGAGTTCGTGTTCCAGGTGTTTGCCCTGGCCGCCGCAATTATCCTGATCCATGCCTTCTATGTGGCGGTGGTGCGCCCCAAGGCGGACGTTTTTCTGGCCGAAGAAGTGGCCGCCATGCGGGCGGATGAGGACTATGTGGCCCGGCGCTCGGTTTACGTCATGATTCGGGACTACGAACAGGAAGCGTGTTTTGTCCTGATGTTCTGGGCGTTCGCCATCATGGGCTACAAGGCGGTTGCCAGCGCCCGTGAGAATCGGTTGTTGTCCCAAGAACTGGTTCCCCTGATCGAGGGCATGCGGGTGCTGCCCGACGACGTGCCCGAGCTGTCCAGACGCATTCAGGCGCTGCCGCCCCGGGTGCAGAATCAGTTGCTGCCCCGGGCCCTGCTGGCCGGCCTGCAACGCTTCCAGGCCACACGCAATATTCAGGATGTGTCCACTACCACCCAGAGCGTGTGCGAGGCTGAATCCGAGCGGCTGGATTCGGAGCTGTCCATGATCCGCTACATCACCTGGGCCATCCCCTCGGTGGGTTTTATCGGCACGGTGCGCGGCATCGGAGATGCGCTGGGCCAGGCCCACAAGGCGGTGGCGGGGGACATCACTGGCGTCACCCAGAGTCTGGGCGTGGCCTTCAACTCTACGCTTGTTGCGTTGCTGATCAGCATCGTGCTGGTGTTTGTCGTGCATCAGTTGCAACTGACGCAGGAGCGACTGGTGCTCAATACCGAAAAGTATTGCGAGGGTCATCTGATTCAGCATCTCCAGGTTCAGTGAGCGGGATGATCGCCATCGAACTGAACGATGCCGGCATCCGGGTTGCGGATGTCTCGGGACTGTTGGCCGACAGTCCGGGCTATGCACATCTGAGCGAGGACGGTATGCAGTTCGGGCAGCTCGCTCTGGGCCGGGCAAAGCTGGAACCGTCCCTGAGTTTCAACCGTTACTGGCAGCATCTGGATGATCAGCCCTTGCCCCGTGCGCATGTCCAGGCACGCAGCCAGGCCGACTTGGTGCATGGCCATCTCAAGGCACTCTGGTCGGGTCTGAACGAAACGCCCGAGGACGTCGTGTTGGTGCTGCCCGGAACCTGGAGCCGCGACCAGATCGGGTTGCTGCTGGGCATCGCCGAGGCCTTGGATATGCCGGTTCGGTTGTTGGTGGATGCCTCACTGGCGGCTGCCGAGGCGCCCACGGACTGCGCCACATTGCTGCACCTGGACCTGCATCTGCACCAGGCGGTGTTGAGCACGCTGACCCAGACCGACACGCTCAGCGTAACCGCCGCTCAGCGCATCGACGACGTGGGTCTGATCGGGTTTCGTGAGGATTGGGCGCGCAGCATAGGCCGTCGCTTTGTGCGGGAAACCCGCTTCGATCCGTTGCATAGGGCACAGTCCGAGCAGGCCCTTCACGACGCCCTGCCGACGTTGCTGAAAAACTTGCGTTCTGAGGGCCGAGATACGCTGGAACTGGCTACCGGCGAGACACCCTGTCCGCTTACCCTGGGGCGTGTCGATCTGGAGACTGCCTCGTCCGCCCGGGTCCAGGTGTTGTTGCGTGAAATCGACCGGCTGGCCGCCACCGACGGGGTCACCGAAGTGCAGCTCACGGCGCGATCCGCCGAGGTGCCGGGGCTGATCCAGGCCATAGATGCCGAGCAGGGGTTGCGTACCCAGGTGCTGCCCGCGGACGCCGCGGTGCTGGGGGGGTTGGATCTGGCCACCACCTGCTCGCACCCGACCCACGGGGTGGCATGGATACGGTCCCGACCCCTCAACGCGGACGCCGCAAGCGGGCTCCAGGTGGGCGGGGAAGATGTGACCGAGGGGCCGTCTCCGACTCACCTCTTGTATCAGGAGCGTGCCCATGCCATCGGTCCGCATCCGCTGGTTGTGGGCCGCGCGCCGCCCGCAGGGGTCTACGGTCTGCGGCTGGAGGGTGAGTTGCACGGTGTTTCCAGGGAACACTGCAGCATTCGTCTGGAACCGCAGGGCGCGGTTCTCAAGGATCTCAGCCGCTATGGAACCTACTTGAATGGCCGGCGTCTGGACGCGGAAGCGTATCTGCGCGCAGGAGATCGGGTTCGCATCGGCACGCCTGGCGTGGAATTGCTGCTGATACAGGCGGTGGGCCATGGCGAAGCCCCGTAGGGAGTTCAACGTTTTCACCCTGTCATTTCTGGACTGCATGTTCTGTGGTTTCGGCGCGGTGATTCTGCTGGTGATGATCGTCAACCAGGGCATGGTGCAAAACCGCGACGAGGTCCGCCGCGATCTCAGCGGCGAGGTCAATCGGATGGAGGTTACGCTGCTGGATGAGAGCCGGCAGCTGGCACAACTGCGCAACACCCTGGCCGAGGTGGAACGTGAGCGGGTCGAGGCCGAGGGCCTGGCAAACCGGCTGATCGACGAGCAGCAGACGGTGCAGGAAAGCCTGGCCAACCTCAACGCGCGCACACTGGCCAAGCGTGATGATGTCCAGGCCCTGCAGTCCGATCTGAAGACCCTGGATGAGCAGCGTCAGCGCATGGCCGAACTGGCGCGGGAGAGCGAGCCCGGCGAGGGCGAACAGCTGCGGCGGGTGGTGGGCGACGGTGACCGCCAGTATCTGACCGGGATGAAGGTGGGGGGTGCGCGCATTCTCATTCTGCTGGATGCGTCGGCCAGCATGTTGGACGAGACCATTGTGAACATCGTGCGACGTCGCAACATGTCCGAGTCACGCCAGCGTCAGTCGCCAAAATGGCAGCGCGCCCTGCGCACCCTGGACTGGATCGTGGCCCAGATCCCGAACAACAGCCAATTCCAGATCTACCTGTTCAACGACCAGTCGCGTCCCTTGATCCCGGACTCCGGCGGCAGCTGGTTGAGCAGCAGTGACGCGGCCCGGGTCAACCAGGCGCTGGATCAGGTCCGGCGCGTGGTTCCCGCCAAGGGGACCAGTCTGTATCACGCGTTCAAGACCCTGGACGGACTCACCCCACGCGCTGACAACGTATTTCTCATCACCGATGGGCTCCCGACCCAGGGCAAGAATAGACCCAGCGGGAGCAAGGTGACCGCGGTCCAGCGCTATCGATACTTCGACGAAGCGGTTCGGGTGCTGCCAGGTCGTCTGCCGGTAAACATTATTCTGTTCCCGATCGAGGGGGATCCGGAGGCGCCCAGTGCGTTCTGGAAACTGGCCCGCGCCACCGCGGGTTCCCTGATGAGCCCGGCGCGGGATTGGCCGTGAAACGCCAGCGGCGCCAAGGGCAGGGTTTCAACCTGTCGTTTCTCGACGTGGTCTGCTGTGGATTCGGCGCCATCATTCTGTTGTTGGTCCTGACCAAGTCGTCCGAACTGGTGGTGCTGGAGGAAACGCGTCAGGACATGGATGCCATGGTGGCCGACCTGCAGGCCCGGATCGAAGAGATTCGAGGCCAGGCGCGGGTGTTGAATCGTGAGCTGACCGCTGCGCGGACGCAACGATCCGAGGTCCAGGACCGTGTCGCGCGCCTCAAGCGGGATGTTGAGCAGGCGCGCGGGCGGTATGCCGCGGCCAACAGCGACGCCAAGGTCCAGACCACCATCGCCGGCAGCCTGGATTCGGCCCGCCAGACCCTGACCGAGGAAATGAAAAGGCTGCAGGCTCAGCTTGGTAAAAGACCCAGAGTCGATGCACCGGTAGGCGGCATCCCGGTGGACAGCGAGTACATTATTTTCATCATCGACACCTCCGGCAGCATGCAGGACTTTGCCTGGTCCGGGGTGATAAAGAAGGTCCAGGAGACCCTGGATATCTATCCCCGGGTCAAGGGGATTCAGGTGATGAACGATATGGGCGTCTACATGTTCACCACCTATAGCGGGCGCTGGATACCGGACACGCCGGCCCGGCGACGGGCCATCGTCAGCCGCCTTCGGACCTGGCGCCCGTTCAGCAACTCCAGCCCGGTGGAGGGCATCGAGGCGGCGATCAGAACGTTCTATGCGCCCGACCGGAAAATCAGTTTGTACGTGTTCGGGGACGAGTTTGCCGGCGGCTCGATCCAGGCAGTGGTGGATGAGGTCGATCGTTTGAATCGGCCTGGCGGCGGCGGCGAACGCCTGGTCCGAATTCACGGAGTGGGATTTCCCACTCAGTTCAACCGGGCGTATCAAATGCAGACCACTGGCATTCGGTTCGCAACCCTGATGCGAGCGCTGAGTCAGCGTAACGGCGGAACCTTTGTCGGCCTCAACAGCGTTGGGCCATGACCCGGAAACCCGCAGTTCCCAGCGTTAGCGGCATGACTTGAACAACACGATGGTCCCGCCCGCCAAGCGGCCACCCATCTAAGCCGATCGGAGTTTTGCGTGGAACCGAAATATCTGGGAAAGACCGTCTCTGGGCCGGTGACCGATCTGGATACTTTTCCGGCCCCAGAGGGGATCGGCACCGTCGTTATGAACTGCGATGAGTTGACCAGTTTCTGTCCGGTGACCGGTCAGCCGGATTTCTATACGGTGACCATCGAGTATGACCCGGATGCCCTGTGCATCGAGTCGAAGAGTTTGAAGCTGTTTTTATGGGGCTTCAGAGACCAGGCCCTGTTCTGTGAACAACTCGCCGTGGACCTGCGCGACCGGGTCGTGGCGAGCATTCGCCCCCGGCGCTGCGTGGTCACCCTGCGGCAAAAGGCCCGTGGCGGTATCAGTATCGACGCGGTCTCGCGTTTCGCCGAATCCGATTGAGTCAGCCCCAGCAGCCAGCCCCCCCGGATCCTCCTAAACGAACGCGGGTGTCCCGTCCCGTGAGCTCGTAGCGTTTCAAAGCACCTGTCCGCGGTCTTGGACGGTCCTGGGCGCGCTTGAATGAGCGCAGGCCAGCCCTGTGTCCGCCTCTCGCCTTGCTGAGATGCAAGGAACTTATGGCACGGGACACTGGATTGCCATGCCGGCGAATCAGTCGCCCGAAATTTACCCGGATGTGACGCTGATCTGCGCCGTGCTCGCGGTGTTCGCCCTGCATGATGACGTTCCTTGGGCCGCCGAAATACGATGCCACGTCATTTCATGGTTGCTAACGCGATTTTTTTTGTGTTAACTATTCAATAAGTTGCGGAATATATCTTTCATGCCCGTTGATAAAGTCATCGGAAGTTGGTTAGTTTATGCATCAGGACAGCCCGATTGGGGTTTCAGGGACGATGTTGGAGGGTTTGCGCAGGGTGCTTGATCGAGACACCGCGGTGGCCGATGACGCAACGAGTCACTCCGCGAGGGGTACGAGCGCCGGCGCAGGTGAGACCGGTCGATTTGGAGGCGGGAGGTCCAGCGTCATGTACACGAGCTACTTCGGATTTCAACACAAACCCTTCAACCTATGTCCTGACCCCCGTTTTTTCTATTGCGGTCCTGTCCATCGCCGGGTCGTCGCGGAGACCTTGAGTGCGTTGCAGGCGCGCACCGGCACCGTTGTGCTCACCGGACCGGCTGGCACCGGCAAGACCGCGGTCTTGCGCAAGATACTCGGTCGGCTGCATTCCGGAGTCGAGGCAGTGGTGCTCCAGTATCCGAACGTGGATCTGGACGGCGTCATGACGCTGCTGGCCGACGGGCTCAATGGCGAATTGCTGGACGGGCCGAGACTGGAGCGAGTCGAGCAAATTCACGACCTGCTTGAGTCGCATCTCATGAATGGCCTGCCGGTGGTGCTGTTCGTCGACGAGGCGCAGAACCTGCGCCCGGATGCGCTGCAACTGTTGTTTCAGCTGGCGCGCACGGAAACCGATGCCGGGCCCCTGATGCAGCTGGTGCTGATCGGCCAGTCCGAGATCTCGACTGCCATCGAATCCCTGGACTTGACCTCGGCAGTTGCCCTGGACCTGAAACTCGCTCCGTTGAACCAGGGCGAGATATCGGATTTCGTCCGCCATCAACTCCATGCCGCTGGATGCCGCAGTGACGACCTGTTCGATGACGATGCGATTGCCAATCTCTATCACCATACCCAGGGTAATCCACGGCTGCTCAATCTGCTCTGCGACAAGGCACTGGCCCACGTGTTCCATGCTGGCGGAACGCGGGTCAGCGCTGAAACCGTGGAGCAGGCCGCGCGGTCGCCGTTGGATGGACCGAGGCCGGCCGCTCCGGAGACGAGCGCCCCGGATTCGGTGGTGGCGCCAAACCAGGATTCCAATCGCGCGCCGTTGGCCGCGATACGAAGCCACTTTGCCGAGGTGTTCGGCACGCTTGAATCTGATCTGAAAACAGCAAAGACAAAGGTGAGTATGCTTATGAAAGGCCGAGCGCGCCTGGACCGTGGATGGTTGTCCAAATTTACCGATGGAGGGCGGCAGCAGTCGGGTCGCTCTCGGTTCGATGTCATCAGCGGCGTGGCGGTCGCGTGCGGCGTTCTGGTGTTGTCACTGGTGTTCATGGCCCCCAAGTCCGAGCCCGATTGGGACGCGGGTATGGCCGCGGATTCCGGCCAAGCGCAGGAGTTGGCCGTATCCCGCACGGAAAGTGGCAATCAGCAAACGATGGTCATATCGATTCCAGAGGCGGACGCCGCGCCCCAACCGCTGGTGACGACCGCTGTGGTAGAGGTCGACGCCAACGCGCAAATGACCGAACCGGCGCCGCAGAGTCTCCTGCCAGGGGTGGCTGCCGATTCCACATCAACCGACTCGCCCATTGTTCAGGTCGACCCAGCCGAGATAGAGGCGCTGCAGTCGGACCTGCAGCGCGTCATCGCGGCCAATCAGGAATTGGCTTTGCAGTTGGAGGCCATGCGTGAGGAGCGCGATCGCTACGCCAGCGCAATGGGCTTGGGTGCCGCACCGGTTCAAACAGAGACCAGGACCGCCGTGCCCGCGTCGCAATCCACCACGAGCGCAGCGCCGTCGTCACCGAAACCGCCATCCGGAGCCTCTCAGTACCGAGTCGCGCCGGGCGATACCCTCTGGGGCATTGCGCAACGCCACGGCGTGTCAGTGGAGCAACTGGCTGCCTGGAATCAGTTGACGCCGCAAAGCGTACTGCGTACCGGACAGACAATGCAGGTGGCCGCGCCGACTGCGCCGACTGGCGAGACGGTGGTTGTCACCGAAGCGTATGAGACCCAGAAGGTGGCGGGCAACGATGATGGTGTGGCCATTCGCTACACCGTGCAGCGAGGCGATACCTTGTACGGCATCGCGCGCCGGTTCAAGGTCAGTGTGACCGATCTGAACCGCTGGAATAGCCTGGACGATGGACGCCAGTTGCAGGCGGGGGAAACCATCCGGGTGGTTCGTACCCTGTAAAGCCGTCGGTTCAAACACCCGACTGGGGGGCGGCTCAAGGCCGCCCCTTTTTTTGGCGCCCAGGTCTCGTTTGGCCGGATCGACGCGGCGTGAAGCTTGGAAAAACCTTGTATTAGCCATCTGGACCGCCAGACTTGCGCGTATGACTCCGTCCGGCATTGATCACCGCCCACCCCTGTTACTGCTGATTGCGGTGGCCGGCATCGGTCCGCTGGCGCTGAACATTTTTATCCCGTCCATGCCCGGCATGACACGGGTGTTCGGCATCAGCTACGGCACGGTGCAGTTAACCCTTACGCTGTACCTCATTGGTGTGGCGGTGGCGCAACTGTTTATCGGGGCCTTGTCCGATAAACACGGCCGACGGCCGGTGCTGCTGGTGGGTATGGTGCTGTTCGTTCTCGGCAGCGGCATTTGTGCCGCCGCCGGCACCATTGAGGTGTTGATTGCCGGCCGTATCATTCAAGCCGTAGGCGGCAGCACCGGCCTGGTTCTGTCACGGGCCATCGCCCGGGACATCAATGACCACGTTGGCGCCACACGGATGGTGGCCTATATCACCATGGCCATGGTTGTCGCACCCATGCTCGGCCCGGCGATCGGCGGTTATCTGGAGGACGCCTTCGGCTGGTGGTCCGGCTTTGTGCTGGTTGGATTGCTGGGTGTGGCGGTTCTGTTGGCCGCGATCCGCTGGTTGGTGGAGACGCATCATGAGCGTCGCCCCATGCCGGGTTTCTCCGGCATGCTGGCGGACTATGCAACGCTCATGCGGTCTCCCTGTTTCGTCGGTTACGCGCTAAACGCGACTTTCTCCACCGGTGTCTTCTTTTCATTTCTCGCCGGTGCCCCATACATCATGGTGGAGTTACTGGGACGCAGTCCCAGTGAGTACGGCCTGTACTTTATGTTGGTGTCCGGCGGTTACATGCTCGGGAATTTCACCGCGGCTCGCCTCTCCATGCGCGTCGGCACCGATCGAATGGTGATTTACGGCAGCGCTCTGGCCCTGCTGGGCACCACTCTGCTCTGGGTTTTTGCCTCCGGTGCAACGCCACCGCCGTTGGCGTTTTTCGGCCCCACCGCTTTGATTGGTTTCTCAAACGGTCTCAGCCTGCCCAATTCCATGGTCGGTGCAGTGAGCGTGGATCCAAAACTGGCCGGCACCGCGTCTGGCCTGGCCGGATTTATACAGATGGCCATCGGAGCGCTCGGTACATTGGTGGTGGGACATCTGCAGGGAGAGACCCAGTTCCCCATGCTCACCGTCATGACGACTTCGGCTCTGCTGGCGGTGCTCGCTTTTTTACTGGCGCTTTCCGCCCAGGCGCGGTTACGCCGTCGCCAGCTGCCCAGTTCGGGCTGAGTCAGCCGTTACTCTTTTCGGATTCCGCACAGCCCGGCTGGATGAATGGGGGAGGCATTGACAGCGCGCCCGTCCGAATCCGGCCTGCCAAGGCATTGGCCATGTCCTCCGTCTCCAGAACCAGGTATCGGTAACTCAGGTTTTCCCGGCAGTAACGCTGGCTGAGGGCTTGGCGCTGTCGGTCATGGGGCGACATATCGCTCACCGCCGCTGGACTTAGCGCCGGCGCCATGACCCTTGTCCACAGCGCCTGGCACCCGCCTTCGAAAATTATCGCAAGACGTGCCTGCAAGCCGCCCCCGGCCGGAGTGGCGGCGTCAGCCAGCAGCAGAGTGTCGCCCTGCCACAGGGTTAAGGCCGCGATTTGGACCTGGCGCAGATCGGAATGCGGCCAGCGCGAAAAATCCCGTGACGGGCCCGTCAGCAACTGGCTCAATTGGCGATAGGTCTTGGTCACCGTCCATTTGCCATCACCAAGCTGCGTCATACGGCTATCCCGTTACTGGAATTCCACTTCGCCACATCTGGAGCTAGTGTAGTGTCTTCCACTCACTTGATGGTTGTGGTTAGGCATCGTGGTTACTGACAAGGCGCGGTGAGGAGGAATAGCCAGCGCTATTGCGACGATCCGCAACGCCGTCAGGGACCGCGAGGGCCAGCGCAGGTGTTAAGTGTGTGGAAGACACTACACTAGATGCAGAGTGTCTACACCGGCGGGGCACTGCACTAGACTTGGAACGGCAGGGGCAATTGGTTCGAGAGGATACCAAGGTGGAGGAGCAGGCGCGCGTGACTCAGCTTCTGGGTGCTTGGCGGGGCGGGCGCCAAGAGGCGCTGGCCGAGTTGATGCCGTTGGTTGCCCATACCCTGCATCGTATTGCGGCTCGCCAATTCCAGGGCGAGTCACCGGGTCATACCCTGCAGGCCACAGCGTTGGTGAACGAAGCCTACCTGCGTCTCATGGACGCCAATGTGACATGGCAGGATCGTGCCCATTTCCTCGCCGTGGCGGCCACCGCCATGCGACGCATTCTGGTTGATCACGCACGCGGCCGGGGGCGGCAAAAGCGGGGTGGCGACCTGGTTCAGGTCACCCTGTACGATGCCCGCCTGGCGGCGGACGCGCCTGAACCCGATGTTCTGGATCTCGATGAAGCGCTGCATAAATTGTCCGCCATGGACCCACGCAAGGGCCAGGTGGTTGAAATGAGCTTTTTCGGTGGCATGACCTACGATGAAATCGGCACGGCACTTGAGATTTCCGTCGCCACGGTCGATCGCGAACTCAGGTTCGCCAAGGCCTGGCTTGCGCGTGAACTGAGCCCCACATCCTGACGGGGTCCCGGGCCCAGGTTGCCACTGCCACTGCCGCGGCGCGAGATTGCACTCAGTCTTATTTTTCCAGTAAATTCATCGCGTTGACCAGGCTGCGTCGCATGCGGTTGAAAGATTCGGCCAGCGAGGCGATTTCGTCTTTGCCGTTGGTCTCGAACTCGGGTGCGTCAAGATTACCCATGCTCACATCGTGCGCGATGCTGGACATCTTCGTCACTGGCCGCACCACAATTCGGTGGAGCAGGATATTGAGGGTGAGCGCAAGCGCGGCGAACACCCCCGCAATCAGCAGCATGAATGTTTGGAAGGCCGACTGCGCCCTTTCCAGGGAAATGGCCATGGGCACATTCACGATCTGTGCACCCACGATTTCACCCCGTGACCAGCCGAAGCCGTTTGCCGTTCCGTATTGGGCCACCATGGTTTTGGGTGCGTCTTCAACCGCACCGTGACAGACCAGGCAGCTTGCGTCATTGACCTGTATGGGTCTGGATAGATAGAGGCTCGGTCCGGCCGCACCCAACCGCTCGCCCACGAGTTCATCCGACCCCGGGTTGTTCCGAAAATGCTCGACTACCGAGGCCTCCCAGTCCGTGGCCCGATCTGCGGGGTTGGTCGGATTGAGCGTGGCCTCCTTGTAGGTGTACTCCGGATACCGTTTTCTCAGGCCGACAATATTGCGCATCGCCGCATAAGCCGGCACGGTCTGGGGTAAGAAGTTGCGTTTGCTTTGGACCGCCAACAGGGGCCGGACCTCGCTGACGGTGTAGGCGCGGATCGCCATGGCGCTTTCCATCATGATCCCGGCGGTGTGCAGGATTTCCTGTCGGGCATGGTCCTGCAGCATGCGGTACGAAATGTACCCGGTGGCCCCCATGGCCAATGCCATGACAAGGCACAAGGCGATATTGAACTTGGTTTTCAGTCCCACGGGCTTGCCTCTTTTTCCGGCCCGTCCCGGATCATTCTGCGCCGCTGCCAGGGTCGCAGTGCAGCATGGCCTCTTGGGCCCGGGTAAAGCCAAGCAGGCTGAATTCCATCACCACCGTTTCCGTTTGCGGCCAGGTCGGCCAGAAACCCAATTTTAATCGTGCGGTATATCCGCGCTGGAACTGCCCGCGGAGGGTGTCTGCCGAACTCTCGAACACGGCGATAGTCTGCCGGTGTACCCGGTCCACTGGAATCACCGGTCCCTGGTCCACCTGCAGGCCGACATCCGGATAGCTCAGGTCGATGTTTGATTCAGTCACCACGGCCAGCGCCGATCCTGTAAACACCAGCGATACGGGTGTAATGGTTTGTCCATCATCTACTTGCAACTCACTGGATATCATAAGGCAGCGGGCTGAACCGTCTATGGGGTCCGTGCCTTCCAGTACCCGCCAGCTTTGCGCCCAGGCCGGGACCACCAAGCTCGCGGTTGTTGCTAGCAGCAAGCAGGCCAGTATGCGGGCCGAGGGGCGGAGGGATATGCCGTCGTGTTTGCTACCTTCGGCTGGATCCGGCCTTGTTGCTCGTTGGCTCACCACAGACGGCGCACCGTGGACATAAAGGCATCGCGATCGGTTTCGTGTTCCATGTGTTCCGTTAGCGCCCTGCACAGGGCTTCCGTGGATGTGCACCGGGCTCCAGTTCGCAGCACCAGGGTGTGGGCGATGGGCCCGAGGACTTGAGCGAGGGCAGTCTCGATTGCATCAATGGTCTCAGGGGGCAACGCGGTAGTCCGATTGGCAGAGGCTCTTGTCTCTGAGTCGATCCCTCTTGAACTGGTTGGGTTATCGATACCGGCGCTGCGCAGGAAGGTCCGCCGCGCGTTGGGATCTTGCAAACGTGCGGCAAGGCAATCGCGCAGCTCTGTTTCGCAGGTGCAGGATTGTGCAGCCTGACGGACCAGGATCGGCGCAATCGGTCCGATGGACTCCGTCAGTTCCCGGGCGATTTGTTCCAGCACCGCCGGATTCCAATCCTGGCCCTGTGCCATGTGCGCGGCCGTGTCAGCGTCGGAGCCTCGACGCCCGGCACAGCGACCCAGAACGCTATCCAGATCCTGGAGCAGCGTTTCCGCATTGGGATAGCGCTGATCAGGGTCATGGGCGAGCAGTTTTGATAGCAGAGGATCGATTGAGTCGCCAAGATCCGGGCAGACGCGCGAAACCGGCTCGGCGGTCCCGCTCAGGACAGCCATCATGATCTCGTGGGGCAGGGTGCCCGCGAATGGCCGTTGACCGCTCAGTGCCTCGTACATGACTACACCCAGAGCCCAGAGATCGGTCCGGTGATCGACCTGCTCACCGCGTATCTGTTCCGGCGCCATGTAGGCTACGGTGCCGACACTGCCGCCGGTACGAGTCAGTTCGATGCCGGTCATCTTGGCAATGCCGAAGTCGACGATTTTCACCCGGCCGTCGGTGGTCAGCATCAGGTTTGCGGGCTTGATATCCCGATGCACTATGCCCTTTTCGTGGGCTGCAGCGAGCCCGGAACCCACTTGCCGGGCAATCCCCAGCACCGTTTCCAGGGGCAGCGGGGCGCTCTCCATATGATCTGCCAGGCTTTCGCCTCGGTAATAGGGCATGGTCAGATACAGGGACCCGTCGGGCATCTCACCGATATCAAACAGCACGCAGATGTTGGGGTGATCCAACTGCGACGCGGCTTTCGCCTCGGCCATGAATCTCTGTCGTGATTCCGGATGCTTGCTCAGGTGTGCAGGCAGGCACTTCAGCGCCACATCCCGATCCAGGCGCGTGTCCAGAGCTGCGTACACAACGCCCATGCCACCGAACCCGATCTCCTGAACGATGTGATAGGGACCCAGCAGTTGGCCCGGTTTGAGGGGGGCTTCCGGCGCCTCTGGCAAGGCCCCGGCCAGTTGCCCCCACAGCCCGTCGCCGTCCGCATCCGCAGCCAGCAGGCCGGCGACCTCTTTCACGAGCGCCTCATCGCCCATGCAGACCTGATCCAGATAAGCCGATCGAGCGTCTGGGTCCAGCGCCAGCGCCGCTTCGAAGAGTGCTTGGACCTTACTCCAGTGGGATGTGCTCATAAGTCTGTGAATTGCGGGCTTTGCAAAACCTCTTGTATTGATCTGGCCGTCAGGTGCAGCAAGCCGATTCTTTGATGAACAGATTAGTGAACAGCGGTGCCAACTTTCAACGTGAATATTCACAACAGACCGGTCTGGCGGTCGAAATGTGGCTTTGACGTGGGATGGGCAGGGAAATCGGGCCGGCACATTATCGTGTGTTGCGTGGATTTCAACACTTCGAACTGACCCGTATCATCGTGTGACGGGGATCGGACGCGGAGGCCGGTATGCATAGACATTTCACGAGTGATGCGGGACATGAGTGCCGCGGGTGGCTACTTTCTGACCGGCCGAGGCGGAACTTGCCACAGGCGCCACTGGTGCCCACGGGGCGGGCTGTGGATCAAACGTAAGGCCGGACTCTGCCGCACATACGTTTGGCGTTAAACTGTCAACATCATGCGCGTTGCAACCCCCGAAACCTGGTACGAAACCGCCGCTGTAGCCGACGGCGTCACCGCCATCTGGGAACCCCACATCAAGCCGTTTTACCGCTGCAACATCTGGCATGTTCGCGGTGGTGACAAGGATCTGCTGGTGGACAGCGGCATGGGGGTGGTCAGCCTGAGAAAACAGGTCCCGCTGGTCACACAAAGGGCGTGCATTGCCGTGGCCAGCCATACCCACTTCGACCATATGGGCTGCCACCACGAGTTTGAACACCGTTGGGTGCACCGGGCCGAAGCGGACATCATGGGGGCGCCGACCCGTGCCGCGACCTTGGCCGATCCCTACGTTACGGATGACATATTCACCCAACTGCCCCCGGCCCCCTACCGGTCCGCGTTATACGCCGTGTCCGCGGCACCGGCCACTCGCCTGTTGGACGCTGGAGATGTGGTTGACCTGGGTAACCGGCACTTCGAGGTCGTGCATACACCAGGACATTCCCCAGGGGGAATCATGCTCTGGGAAGCGTCCACCGGAATCCTGTTTTCCGGCGATACGGTCTACGATGGACCGCTGATCGACGATGCATACCACTCGAATGTGGATGACTATCTGGAGAGCATGAAACGCATCCACGATCTGCCCGTCCGCGTCGTGCATGGGGGACATTTCCCAAGTTTCGATGGTCGACGCTATCGTGCATTGATCGGGACATTCCTGAGAGACCATGCAGCCTGAGGACGAAGTCTCACGTCCTCATGATCTCCATCAAAGAGCCCCTGATACAACATCGAGCGGGTGCAACTGGGTTCAAGCCAGCGACACGTGCCGTGTGAATCTGTTGTTACAACCGTTCTGTTTCAGGGATTTATAGATTAACACAAGAAATAATCAGTCAAATAGTTTGTTTCTTGATAAGGCCAGATCACGTTGAATTTCGCTCGCACTGCGACAAAATTGTGACAAGTATTTTGTCCATGCACAGGGTTAATAATTTCCGTTTCTTCTATGTTTTAAGGCTTCCGGTTGTTATCGATAGTCAGTAATGCTAAACCCAGTTCTCAACTTTTAACCCCTTGATCCGGGCAAAGTGTTTCTGGTTATTCGTTACTAACACAGACTTGATGCTTTTCGCATGTGCGGCAATCATCATATCCATTGCGCCGATCGGTTGGCCTCTGGCTTTCAGGTCAGAACGGATTTTCCCGTACTGTTCTGCGGCCCCATTGTCCCAGTCGATCACATCCAGATGTTGCACGAAGTCATCGATAATGGGGCGATTGATTCGTTTGGAACTGGATCGCTCCACACCGTATAGCAGTTCTGCATAGGTTACTGTGGATATGCAGATCTGTTCCATAGCGAGTTTGCGGAAATGCTCCAATACCCCGATGGGTCTTTCCCGGATAATGTGACTGCACGTGTCCGTGTCCAGCATATACAGCTTCATCCGAACAGTTCCCGTTTCTCCGCGCGCAGGTCCACACGCTCGGTCATGAAATCGTCGGTCGGGTGCGCGGAAGAATTGAAGAAATCCTCCCAGGATGCGGGCTTCTCAGACAGGATGACTTCGTCGCCTTCTCTCCGAATAAAGACCTCAGAACTCTCGAAACGGAATTCTTTCGGCAGCCGGACTGCCTGGCTTCGTCCCGTCGTGAACAGTTTTGCAATTTTAGTCATGGCGCTCTCTAAATCAGCAATGATAGATACCATGATATATGCCATTTGGCGAGGTTGATTTCAAGGTGGAATTTCCACAGGCGTGCTCCAGGTCATCCGCAGTAGCAGTGCCGTTCATCGTTTCAAGGATGCGATACACTGCAAGGAGATTTAGGATGGCTGGTATAGCTTTTGCGGTCAAATCCTGAACTGGCGATAGGATCGGTAGCTTGTTTTCAAGCCGTATAAAGTGTTTCCCGGTTCCGCTGTATGCTTTCCAGGAAATAAGGGTTGGTGATGGCTGTCGTTGACACCTTCTACGACAACCCTATCGACCGCTATTCGCTCGGCAGCTATATGCTCGAGCGCGGCAAGCTGCACACCGAGGACGGCAAATTGGTGATCTACGTACAGCACGACGAACCGGCCGCCCCGAAGCAGCGCCAGAACTGGCTGCCCGCGCCGAAGGACGGCTTCCAGTTAACCGCCCGCTTTTGCGGCCCCTCCGCGCCGTTGATCGACGGCAGCTACGACATGCCGGGCGCGGTGCGTGTGGATTGAAACGGTAAGGACTCTGTCTCTGCCCTTCGCTGGTCATCCGTGTGGGGCAGAAGTTGGCCGAAAGTGTGAGTACAAGGTGCTGGGTGTGAATGACAACAGTTGCGGCATAGTTTTCGTCCAGAAAAGTTTCATCAACGACGTTTTGGGAGGTTGCCATTCAATCACCCCGCATCAGTGCGATTTCTGTGTCCCAGGAACGGCAACTCTGAGGTTTAAATCAGACTTTCGCACTTGCAGCCTTGACGACATTCGGTAATTTTGGATGGGAAGGGAGAAAAGCGGCGATTGACAATTGGATTGATCTCTTGCAAGTGAAGTATTCAATTTCCTTGTACGTAGGATATTTTAGGGAACCTATCCAAGCTTCCTCGCCAGGTCCTCTGTCCTAAGATGTGTATAGCGACGCAGCATACGCAGATCCTTGTGCCCGGTGATGCTGGCGACCTCCATGATGTTCAGCCCTTTCTCGAACAGCCGGGTGGTCGCCTCGTGGCGCAGGTCGTGGAAGCGAAGGTTCTCGATGCCGGCCCTCCGGATCGCCCGCATATAGGAGCGCTTGACCGCCTCGGTGGTGACGCCGGGGAAGACATCGCCGTGCAGGCTGCGGGGTAGGTCGCGCAATACGCTAACAGCCGTTGTCGACAAAAGGCACGGTCCTCGCCTCGCCGTTCTTGGTGTCCGGCAGGTGGACGGTTTGGCGATTCAGATCGATGTGCTCCCAGCGCAGGCGCCGCAGTTCGCCCTGGCGCATCGTGGTTTCCAGCGCGAGTTGCACCATGGGCAGCAGCCAGCGATTGCGCGCCTCGCTGCAGGCGTTGAACAGGCGGGCCCCTTCACCGGCCCGCAGGCGCCGGTCGCGGGGACGACCTCCGGGCGGCAGCTTGATGTCGCGCACCGGATTGTGGGCATAGATGCCCCATTCCTTGCTCGGTCTAGGCACGGGTCTCGAAGGTCCTGGTCTGCAGCGGGTGGCCTGCTGGACAGGATGTCCCAATGCCGCGGAGCCCAGGGATGGGCATGAGCGGCCCTCTTTCGGAGCCCGATCGGGGCGGCAGCCTTTCGCCTGCGGTCGTGGTCGAGGCGGCGTTTCTAGCCGAGGCCGGTCTGTCGATCGGTCCCCTGGAGCGGCCAGGCCAGTTGATAGATCAATCGCTGGCGCTATAATTATGACTACGGTTATATGACTATAGATACAATTATGGAAACCGAAGTCTCTAAATCGCAGTTCAAGGCAAAGGCCCTGGAGATACTTCGCCGGGTCGAGGCCACCGGCGAGCCTGTTCTGGTAACAGACCACGGAAAGCCCACAATCGAGGTGCGCCGACATCGCTCGCTCGAGCGTTCTCCGCTCGACCTGCTTCGAGGCAGCGTCGTGGATTACCTCGACCCGACCGAGCCGGTGGGTGAGCAAGACTGGGAGGCGCTGACATGATCGTCTTGGACACCCACGCGTTGATCTGGTGGGTGAACGACGATGAGCAACTCTCCGACAGGGCGCGCAAAGCGATTGAGAAGGAGATCAGCGGCGAGGATGGACAGGTGTTTATCTCGACGATAACCGCCTGGGAGATCGCTTTGCTTGTAGAAAAGGGTCGTCTGACTTTGACGATGGATGTTAAAGACTGGATTGATACCGTGACCGCTATCGAGGGTGTTCGTTTTGTCCCCATAGATAACGAAGTCGTCATTCAATCGGTGAGACTGCCGGGTGAATTTCACCCCGACCCCGCCGATCGAATGATCGTCGCGTTGGCTAGACGTCTATCGACCGTTCTGATCACCAGCGATGCGAAGATCCAGGCCTACAAACACGTAAAGACGATCTGGTAAACAACCCACTTGGACAGACCATTAACCGGCATTTCCATTCTCTGCCGGGAAATGTACGTATTCCGACCCAAGCTGACCGCCCATTCCGATTGAATGTGGGCGGTCATTCCGACGCACCTTCGCCTGAATGCGCAAAATGCTGGTCAACATTTCGCAGATGAAGTAAACAAGTTTTGAGGGATCGGCAGCCGCTACCGACGATGTTTCATTCGGGCAATGCTGACCGTTGGGCGAGGGCAGAGTAACCATCGCCAGGCAGAGCCGGGGGATGGTTGCTGTGGGTGAAGGTCCCGTCGCGACTCGATAACGGCGAACGAAGTGAATCGCAACGGCAGTAAGTATTCCCAGGCGTTGCCGGTGGATGCTTACTCGATTCACCCCAGCTTCAGCGCCAGATCCTCCGCCTTCAGATGCGTATACCTGCGCAGCATGCGTAGGTCCTTGTGTCCGGTGATGCTGGCGACCTCCATGGTGTTCAGCCCTTTTTCGAACAGCCGGGTGGTGGCCTCGTGGCGCAAGTCGTAGAAGCGGAGGTCTTCGATGACGGCCCAACGTATCGCACGCATGTAAGAAAATGCAGACTATCAACGAAGAATTCTTGAGTGCCAACATGGCGTTCTAGCGGACGCCAAAAAAGCTGTACCGCTCAACTCCATCGTTGGCCGTAAAAAGACAATAGGCACACATTGTGCTAATCTCAGCTCATGAAGCCAATTTCATGGAATGCTGAGAAAAACGCTCTGCTGAGGGCCGAGCGAGGTGTTTCGTTCGAGGATGTGGTTTTCCATATTATGGCGGGCGACGTCCTCGATACCGTCGATCACCCCAATCAAGAGCGTTATCCCGGGCAGCAAATTCATGTCATTGCTATTGAGGAATACGTCTATCTGGTTCCGTTCGTGGAGTCGGAAGAAGAGGTTTTTCTGAAAACGATCATTCCCAGCCGAAGGGCAACGAAGAGCTATTTGAGTGAAGGAACATGAACAAACTATCGAGTGAAGAGCGCGAGATTCTAGAGGCGTTTGAGAAGGGCAAGCTCAAGCGGTCTAAAAAAGCAGCGAATACGCAGAAGCGGCATCAAGCGTACGCGGAGGCCATGTTCAAAAAAGATGCGCGAATCAACATCAGGCTTTCGTCAAAGGATTTGCGTGGGTTGCAGAAACGAGCGCTGGCAGAAGGTATTCCTTACCAAACTCTGATCGCGAGCATTCTGCACAAGTATGTTGAAGGCCGGCTAAGTGAGAGCAACGGCTAACTGAGGGGTTAGTTTCCTTCGCAGGTTCGATCCAGATGGCGCTGCCGTCACCGACTGGCTGCTCAGTTGAATACGCTGATACATTGCGTGCCGGGGCTGTGTCTTTCGCCTGCGCAAACGGAGTCCCCGTCCGCTAGGCCTGAATCGCCCCGGCTTTACCGGCGAAGATTGTTTTGAACTGAGTGCGGACGACCTCGAGTACCAAGCGTTGATGCTGGCGCCTGCCGCTGATGACTCTGGGATAGACGTTTGATCGGAGGAAATGGGCGCTTATGCGGTTTGTATTCGTCGGCATTCATCCATTCATTCAACCAAGTTTCCGCGCCAAATCCTCCGCCTTCAAATGTGTATACCGCCGCAGCATGCGCAGATCCTTGTGCCCGGTGATGCTCGCGACCTCCATGATATTCAGCCCCTTCTCGAACAGGCGGGTGGTCGCCTCGTGGCGCAGGTCGTGGAAGCGGAGGTCTTCGATGCCGGCCCGTCGTATCGCACGCATGTAGGAGCGCTTCACCGCCTCGGTGGTGACCCCGGGGAAGACGTCACCATGCAAGGCGCGAGGGAGAGTGCGAAGAACGGCTGACGGCGGTCGATGACAGAGGCACGGTTCGCGCCTCGCCGTTCTTGGTGTCCGGCAGGTGGGCGGTGCGACGGTTGAGTTCGATGTGCTCCCAACGCAGTCGGAGCAGTTCGCCCTGGCGCATCGCGGTCTCGATTGCTAGCTGCACCATCGGCAACAGCCAGCGGTTGCGTGCCTCGCGGCAGGCGGTAAACAGGCGAGCCTCTTCGCCGGGTTGCAGGCGCCGGTCGCGCGGGCGTCCGCCGGGCGGCAGCTTGATGTCGCGCACCGGATTGTGGGCATAGATGCCCCATTCCTTGCGGGCGACCTCGAAGACATGGCCGAGCAGGACCAGGTCCCGTTTGACGGTCGCTGGGGTGACCTTGCGGAGCCGTTCGTCGCGCCAGCGGGCGATGTCAACGCCTCGGACCCCAGCGACGAAACGGCCGGCGAGGGGATGCCGCATCATCAAGCGGAGGCGGTTGGTCTCGGGTTCCGCGCCCTTCTTCAGCGGGGTAATCTCGGTCAGGTAGCGTTCGAGCAGTTCCTTGAGGGTGGTGGACTCGGCCTCGGCGCGCGAGACGAACGCACCTCTGTCCATCTCGACCTCGATGGCGCGCGCCCACTGCTTGGCCTCGGCACGAGTCTCGAAGGTCCTGGTCTGCAGCGGATGGCCCTTCTTCCGGACCTGGGCCTGCCACTGGTAGGGGCCGCGTTTTCTGAAGGAGGCCATTGCCACACTCCGTTCGTTCGCGAACGAGTGTGACAACGCTGTGACAAATAATCGTTTGGGAACCCGATCGAGGGGTGTCGTGGTTCCTAACTGACTGATTTAAATGGTGGGCGCGGCTGGGATTGAACCAGCGACCCCTGCCGTGTGAAGGCATGGGATTTGCTTCGCGTGTGACAACTGTACGATCAGTTTCGTTTTTGCCCGGCCAGTGGCAAAACCGACGGTAGCCGAGCCAGGCTGCTCTGCAACCGTGAGCGCCTTTTCGGCGGCCAGTTGCCCCGTTTCTGACCACAGCCAGTTCTGCGGTTTCGAATTGGATCGGCAACACAATCCATCCTCGCCGTCGTGAAGAGGAGCTTTCGATCATGACGCGCTGTGACAATGCAATGCCGCCCACCCGGGCGCAGGTTGGCCATGAGCCGCGCGATGCCCGGGCGGGTCCCGCGGACCCTAAGAAGGCGCTCATATTTTCGAAACTCGTGCGCCAGCGCCGCAAGGGTGCGCGCCCGGAGACAATTCCGGTGCGGCCGACTGGCGTGCCGCCGCCCATGTCACTGTCGCAACAGCGGCTCTGGTTTTTGACCCGGATGGAGCCTGGGAGCACGGTTTACAACGTGCCCCTGGCAGTCGGTCTAAACGGCCCGCTCAATTCTGAAGCCCTTATTCGCAGCCTCAATCAGCTGATCCAACGCCATCTCACGCTGAGAACCCGGTTCAGCGTTGCGAATGGCTTGCCGCAGGCCGACCTTTCTGAACAACTCGATCTGGAACTGGAAACATTGGATGTTCGGGATCATTCGGCAAGCGACCGGATGACCATGCGCTTGAATACGGCCTCTGAGTGGTTTGCACGTCCGTTTGATCTGAGTCTGCAGTACCCGGTCCGTGCGCGACTGATTCTCGAGTCGGATCATCAGAGCGTATTGCTCCTGAGTTTTCATCACATCGCCATCGACGGTTGGTCACGACGCGTACTTATGCGGGACCTGGCGGCCCTCTATCGGGGTGCGCTGGCGGGTGTGTCCGACCCCGGCTTGCCTGAGCTGCGTATCGATTACGGGGATTTTGCCGCTTGGCAGCACGCGCGCCTCGAAAGCGGGGCCCTGGACGGTCAGATTCGCTACTGGAAAGAACGTCTGGGGAACGGCCTTCCGACTCTAGATCTGCCGACGGATTTTCCGCGCCCAGTGCAACGAAGTCATCGCGGCGGCATGGTGTCGTTTCGGTTGGACTCGTCCACCATGGCCCCGCTCCGAGCATTATGCCTGGCGCAAGGTGCGACGCAGTTCATGGGCCTGCTTGCGGTATTCAAGATCATACTCAGCCGCTACTGCTACCAGACCGACGTTCCAGTCGGAACGGCGGTGGCGAATCGAACTCTGCAGGACATCGAGCCGTTGGTGGGTTTTTTCGTCAACACGCTCGTATTGAGGACCGAACTGGCGGGCGCCGGGACCTTCAACACGGTTCTGGCGCGGGTGAAAGAGACTGCCCTGGGCGCCTTTGCCAACCAGGACGTGCCGTTCGAGAAGCTGGTCGAGATGCTGAACCCGTCCCGGGACACCTCGCGCAATCCGCTGTTTCAGGTGTTCTGCAACCTGGTGGACATGCCGGAGCCCCAAATCGATCAGGGTGCTGACCCGTCTGTTGTGACCTTCAACCGGCTCGATCTGGACCATCGAATCGAGTCTAAGTTTGACCTCAGTCTTGATGTGCGTATTGACGGCGACGCTTGCATCGGACGTCTGATATACAGTCTCGATCTGTTTGAGCCAGCCACCATAGAGGGAATGGCCACCGCTTTTCAGACGTTACTCAGACAGGTATCGATCCAGCCTGATGCCCCCCTCGCGGTACTGACGGCCGGCATCCAACAAGGGGTCGATCTGAATTGCGCTGTCCCGGCGACGTTTAGACCTGCGCCGCGATTCGATGAGGCGCCCCCGAGTCATCCTGGCGCAACCGTCAGCCAACGTTTTACCAACGTGGCCAGGGTTTGTGGAGATCGGGCGGCTGTCCAAACCGGGGATGTCACCGTCAGCTACGGCGCGTTGGAAGCGTGCGTCGACGCCGTTGCCGAGGCACTGGCGATTCGTACGTCTGATGGCGATGGGCCGGTGGCGCTTCTGTTTGGACACGGTGAACACGGACCGCTCGCCATGTTGGCTGCGCTCAGGGCAGGCCGTACCTTTGTGGCCATGGATCCCAGCCATCCCCATGATCGGCTGGCTTTCATGCTGGCCGACTCAGGCGCAAGCCTGGTGATGACCAACCGGTTCGGTCGGGAGCGCATTGACGGGCTCGACGGCAGTCGTCCAGACACCTTGCTCATTGAGGACCTGCTGGTGCGGCACCGGACGGATACGCGGTCTCCGCCGGCTGAGACTGAACCGAATCATCCCGCGTATCTGCTTTATACCTCAGGCTCAACCGGACGGCCCAAGGCAGTGATTCAGACCTCCGAAGGCCTGATGCACTTCATGCGGGTCTACCGCGAAAATCTTCGAATCGGACCGGGTGACCGATTGCTCTGGATTTCCTCGTTCGCGTTCGACGCGACCCTGATGGATGTGTTCGGCGCGTTGCTAAGCGGCGCCACGCTCCAGCCGTTCGATCTCAGGCAGGACGGCCTGGGCGCTCTGCGGACTGTGCTGCGGGATGGTCAGACCACTATGTTCCACGCAACCCCGACGGTGTTTCGCATGTTGTGCGCGACTCTGGATACGCCGGAGGATATTCCACATCTGCGTCTGGTGGTGCTGGGTGGCGAGGAGACCCGGTCCAGCGACGTGGCTCTGTTACAGCGGCATTTTCCGCCAAGCTGTGTCTTGGTGAACGGCTACGGCCCGACCGAGGCCTCGGTCTGTATGCAGCAGTTTGTCGACCATGCTTTCGACTCGGCATCTGGGGTCCCCATGGGGGCGCCGTTGCCCGGTATCGGCATCGAACTTCGCGCGCCCGATGGGGCACCCGCGCCGCGTGTGGGGGAACTGGTGTTGCGCAGTCGACACGTCGCGCGAGGATATCTGCACCATCCGGATGAGACGGCGCGCGCGTTTCCGGGTGGCCCGGATCAAAATGGCGCACGAGCGTATCTGACCGGTGATCTGGCCGAGCTGAGGTCCGGTAGACATCTGTTGTTTCGCGGTCGCGGGGATTCTCAGGTCAAGGTACGTGGGCAGCGGGTCGAATGTGGGGAAGTGGAGGCGGCGCTGGTTGAATTGGAACCCGTGGCCGAAGCTGCTGTTGTGGCGGCCACCGATCGTGATGGGAATGCCCGATTGGTTGCTTATGTATCCCCAGCCGACGGGCAAACGATGAATGCGGCCACCCTGTTGTCCAGCTTGGGCAGCAGAGTGCCAGAGTACATGGTTCCCAGCCAACTGCAGGTGCTCGATGCTTTGCCCCGAAACGCGAATGGCAAACTGGATCGCCGCGCGCTCCCCAAACCGCCTGACCCTGTCACCGACGTGCTGACCGGACGTACGGAGCCTGTTTCGGACACGGAGCGGGAGCTGCAGACCGTCTTCGCCGTCCTGCTGGGGGTCTCCGTGGTGCCGTTGGACCGGGGATTCTTCGAGCTGGGCGGACATTCGCTGATGGCTGTGCGCTTATTCTGGGAGATCGAACAGCGGTTTGGTCGGAACCTGCCCCTTTCGACGTTGTACCGGGCGCCCACGGTTGAATCCCTGGCACGGGAAATCGCGGGCGGCGACGGTCCTGTCATCCCGGAAACCGTGGTGGAGATACGGCCTGGAACGGGGGGGCGGCCGTTTTTCTGCGTGCACGGCGTCGCCGGCAACATATTGTTCGTGCGCTCACTTGCACTGCGTCTCTCAGGGCACGGGTCGGTTTACGGAATACAGCCGCCGATGCTGGACGGCAGTCGCAGCCCGTTTCAGTCGGTTGAGGCCATGGCCCAACACTACGTGGGTGCAATACGCGCGGTGCAGCCCCGTGGACCGTATCGGCTTGGCGGCTTCTCGTTTGGCGGGACGGTAGCCTTGGAGATGGCGCGACAGTTGTGTGAGGTGGGGGAAGCGATCGAGTGGCTGGTGATTTTTGACTCCAAGGCCCCGCGGTGCGATCGATCCGCTCGTCTGGTGGAATCGGCGGTAGCGGTTTCACGGACCAATCTGCCCCTTGCACGTAAGCTCAGGCGAGCCAGTCGGCGGTGGCGTAAGGCGACGCACAAAAACGTCTCTCGTCTTTGCCATCGGGCTTTGGGAGAGTGGTATTTGAGGCGGGGTAAGGCGGTGCCGGTCACCTTGCGCAATTATCACATCGCCGCGGAATGTATCCGACTGGCGCGGCGGTATCGTGGGCGAACCGTGGATGCGCCGGTGGCGCTGATTTGCTCACAAGACCGTCTGGCGCAGTTGAGCGTGGAATGGCGGAGGTTTACCACAGGCCCGCTGGAGATCAGGTGTGTCCCCGGCCAGCATAAAGAGATGTTCGATGAGGTGAACGTGGCCAGCCTGGCCGAGGCGCTTACACCCTTTCTGGGGCCCACGTAGCATGCCGTACTGCGACGGCGCGGACATGGCGCCGCGGACTCGGCCTGTTTCCCGTCCTGGGCTGCATAGCCTGATTGCTGTGGGGCTGCATCCGGTGGTCCATCCGATTGGTCTGCATTCGGCTTGGCTGATTCCGGTTGGTTTAACTGCGCTGACGACGTGTGTCGATTCGATCCTGCCCATGTCTACAATGCGTTCGCCGGGTTAGCACTGCGTTTCTTGCGCTGCCAACCGCCGGAACCGTTTTGCTTGACACAGTCCTCGAGTTTGTTGGTCGCATAGGCGCCGTGGAATTGATACCGGCCAACAATCTTTCGCCAATCAAAGTGGCTCGAATGCCGGTCAGAACCCTGTTTCCGATCATGAAAGTGGTTACAGAGTCCGATTGCACCCGGATGACAACCCGGCTGAGCCAGTTATTTTCGGACATGTTTGCCAAGAGCCGCTCTCAGGGAGGACAAAATGGGTGAGTGGGTCTACATCATGCCGGTCAGCCAGCATAACCGGCTGGTGTCCGCGGCATTCAGGACCCGCGGATTCGATTCAGAAGAGGCCCAAGCCGCGGCCCGTTTGTGTCAGCTCGCAGCCTGGCACGGCATCAAGACACACAACGCGATCAAAGCGCTGCATCTGGATGCGTCGTTTGGCTCCATGGCGGGTGGTTGTCGTCCGGGTGCGGAACTGGTTCAGCTCGAATCCCGGTTCAAGGCGGTAGAGCGTTGGAATGCCAACCGCAAACTTGGGCAGGCCACCGCGTTCGCCGCCATGGATCGCTGCATGGCCTTGGCCGATGAGTACGGCGTTGGCGTGGTCAGCGTGGACAATGCCTTTCACTACCTGTGGGGAGGCGGATACGTGATCGACGCCGCAAATAAGGGTTACATCGCCTATACCTGCTGCACCGCGGCCCTGGCCGAAGTGGTGCCGTTCATGGGGCGGTACCCGACTCTGGGTACCAACCCGCACAGTTGGGGTTTCCCAACCCAGGAACTGCTGGGATACCCGATCTGCGTCGACTGGGCGACCAGCACCGTGGCCATGGGCCGGGTCCAGCAGTTTGGGCGTGAGGGCAGGCCTTTGCCCGCCGATGCCGCTGTCGATGAGCATGGCCTGGCCACGACCGACCCTGGCAAGGTCAAGGCCCTGCTTCCGTTCGGTGGGCACAAGGGCTATGGATTGTCGCTGGTCAACGAGCTTATGGCCGCCTACGGGGGAGGGTCGCTCCCCACGGTGCGCTCGCGCTGGAGCGGCGGCGATCCCGCTGAAAAACACACCCCAAACTTCTTTTTTCAGTGTATCAGGCCGGATGCGCTGACGGGTTCCGACTATGCTTTTGGTCGCAGCCAGCAGGCCAATGTGCAAGCCGTGATCGAAGACATACTGGGTCATGGCAACGAGGGTTGTCTGCTCCCGGGACAGCTTGAAGCACACAACGCCGCGCTCAGCGCCAGGCATGGGGGGTTGTTATTCACACCGGCTGAGCTCGATGCGTTTGTCGCCATTGCCAAGGAGGGCGGACAGCCGTTTGATCCGGCCGAGCTCAAGCGGGTAGACCTTTCTTAGGATAGGTGTGCCGGCCGGCTTGCACACTTGGTGAAGATAAACGATCCAACGCGTAATCCTCCAGCGGGATTGCCTTGGCGATGTGATAGCCCTGGGCATAGTCCACGCCGATTTCGCTCAGCTTTGTAAGAATCTCCGCGTTCTCCACAAATTCAGCGACCGTTTTCTTGCCCATCACGTGGCCGATCTCGTTGATCGAGCGGACCATTGCGAGATCGATGGAGTTGGTCACAATGTCGCGCACGAACACGCCGTCTATTTTGAGATAGTCCACCGCGAGCGTCTTCAGATAGGCGAACGAAGACAATCCGCTGCCAAAATCATCCAGGCTGAACTGGCAGCCCATTCGTCGAAGCGTATTGATGAATGCCGTGGCGCGCGTCAAATCGCCGATCGCGGCGGTTTCCGTTACTTCAAAACAGAAACGCTCCGGGGGAAGCAACCCGTCGCTGAACTGATCCATCACAAACTGAAGGAATCTCTGATCGCCCAGTGACTGTCCGGACAGATTGATTGAGCAAAGCCCCAGAGACGCCAGCTCTCTCGGGTGGGTTTGGAACCATTCCTGGGCCGCGGTGATGACCCACCGATCCAGGCGTGTCGCAGCATTGTAGCGCTCGGCCGCTGGCAGGAACTGTCCGGGGAGCACGAGTCGCCCCTCGGTATCGACCATGCGCAGCAGCAGTTCATAGTGTTGGCCTTCGGCGTTATCGGCTGCAATCGGCTGAATGCGCTGAGCGTAGATTCGGAAACGATCGTCTGCCAGGGCAGATTGGATTCTGGAGACCCAACGCATTTCCCCTTGTCGGCGAACCACCTCCGAATCCTTTTCATGAAACACGTGGACCCGATTGCGTCCCTCGTCCTTGGCCGCATAGCAGGCCGTGTCGGCCGCGCGCAGCACGGTGCTGGCGTCATGGCTGGACTGCACTATGGGGACCAGCCCAATGCTCACACCGACTGCAAACACCTTGCCTTCCCAATGGAATCTAAAGTCCTCGACTGACTGTCGCAGCGTATCCGCAACCGACTGTGCGTGCTCGACCGGGCAGCGTTCCATGAGTACGCCAAACTCATCGCCACCGAGCCGTGCCAGCGTATCTTGTCTCCGCACGCGGGCGCGCAGTACTTGGGCAAGCTGTCGCAGCAACTCGTCCCCCGCGACATGGCCGCAGGTGTCGTTGACGATCTTGAACTGATCGAGATCCAGGTAACACAGAGCATGCTCAGCGTCATCCAGGTGCGCTGAATCCAGAGCCCGGCCCAGCCGGGATTCAAACTCGTTTCTGTTGACCAGCCCGGTCAGGGTGTCGTGGCTTGCCTGATAGGCGAGTTGTTCTGAAAGCTGGTAAGCGTTGGTGACATCGCTGCCGGTGCCCCGGTAGCCGCGAAACACCCCTGCTGGGTCGAGGATCGGGTGACCACGGTGATTGAGCACGATGGTTGTTCCGTCGGGTCGCACCCAGGGGAACTCAATGTCGAACGCGTCTTTGGTTCGCAGTGCAGGGAGATGGCGAGACCACAGCTCCGATTCGGCTGACTGACCGACAACGAGATCCAGGTATGCAACGCCCACCAGTCCAGCCGGATCGAGGCCGGTGATCTCTCCGTATCGGTCCGACACGAAACTGAAGTTGAGATCTGCGTCGATTTCCCACAGATAGTCCGCGGCGATGGCCGCGAAATCACGAAATCGCGCTTCGCTGTGTGCCAGCGCCTTTGCCGATCGGTCCTTCTGAATTGCAATGGCCGCGGTCTGGCTTGCCATTTTCATCAAGTCACGCTCATACGGTTCGGGCTCTGTGGGATCCGGAAACGAGATGATAAATGTCCCCAGAAGCCTGTTCGTCTCGGATCGAACCGGATGCGACCAGGTTCCACGGATACCCAAGCGTTCGGCAACGTCCAGCGCATCGGCCCATTGCGGGTCGGTGGTGATGTCGGTGACGAGAACACCTTCATGGGGATCAGCGCTTGCGCCGCTGACCCCTGAAACTCGGTCGAATGGCAATCTATTGAGTATTTTACGGAATTCTTCGGGGGGCGATGGAGCTGCGGCTGTGTACACTGTTTGGCCATCGTCCGTAAGCACCATCACGCAGGCCGTGCTGCCGGCTCGTTGCGCTTCCACCAGACGACATAGCAATGCCAGTACCTTTTCCAGTGACGCGTTACCGGCAATGTTCTCCAACACTTCGCTGCGAACCTGCGCCTGCGCTTCGGCCCGCTTGCGCGCGGTGATATCGGTCACCATGCCTTCGATGGCACGCACCGCACCGCTGTCGTCCAGAATTGGGTGCTCGGAAACCAGAACGAACCGTGTGCTGCCGTCCGCAAGTCGGACGCTCGCCTCGTAGCGGGGTTGTTGTTCCCCGCGCAGGGTTCCGCGGGCGTGTTCCAGTGCGGATGCATTTATCGGAGAATCTTCAAACAGCCGAGATCGTTTCTCGGCAAACTCCTCAGCCGAGAAACCGAAAAGCTGTTCTACGCTCGGGCTCGCGTAGGTGATCTTGCCTGTACTGTCCATTGCGTAGACGAAACTGCTCCGCAATCCCTCGATGAGGCGTCGATACCGGTCCTTGCTGCTGCGTAATGCCCGTGACCATTGCTCGCGTTCCATCTCGTGGGAGATTCGGTTGGCCAATACGTGATGCAGCGGCCGTGCGATATGGAATTCGGGAATGGGATCGGAGTCCACGACGGATATCAGCCCCAGCACCTCCCCGGATGAGGTCACCAATGGGACGCCGCAATAGCTCTTCAGTCCCGCTTGGGCCAACGCTTCGTCTTCGGCGTAGAGTTCGGCCACGCCGCAGGAGATCAACTCAAGGGTTTGATCCAGGATGTCCTTGCAGGGTGTTCCCGCCAAATCGTAGACGTGGTTATCGACGAAACCGCGTTGCTTTGACCAGCGCGCCAGTGTGCGGATCTTGTCATGCGCCTCCGTTGCGTACACGCCCACGAACGCGGCCTGACTCCCGTACACCTCGCCCAGGTCACGCACACATTGGCGCAGGAACGCCTCATCCGCACCCGAACTGGCGCAAGCCGCCAGATCCTTGAGGACCCGTTCAACCTTGTCCTGATGGTCCGAGTTGTCGCTGTTCACGCGAAGTTCCGGGCGCAATCCAGCGCCGCCAGCGACCGCGAACACGTTTCGCAGCTGCATCCGGCAATGCAGTTCGTGGGGTGGAGAATCACCTGGACATCCCTGTTTTTAAGACCATTGCCGGGCTGATAAAACGTGCCGGGGACGACCCGTTAGCCTCAACGGTGCCTATGGATCCCACTGTCGTTGGTCAACCACATTTGGCGAGACAGGCACGAGCGTACTACAGCCCGATGGAATCGCCCAAATTCAGTGCGCTGCCGGGTTGCTGCGGACATCGAGAGTACCAGGGGAGGGGGCCGACCGGACCGGTTCAGGCCGATGCAGTGATTAGACCGCTCAGTCGTCAGGCGCAAATCGCTGAAAGTCACCCCGATACCGTTTCGTTCGGGGTGGGGCATAGCCGCCGTGGCATGAGGTCTTCAAACCCAGGCAAGCCAATCCTTCGACGGTTTTGACGGCGATGCAAATAGTTCGATATGTGTCCACGATGGGGAGCCACAAAATGAGAGACCTGCGGAGATGCAGGTCCTCGTTTTCAGAGCGCTTCGCCAGTGGCGACAAATCGGGCGACCGCGCTGGCCGAAGTCAGCGATACACGTCGCGGCGATGCCTCACCCGAACGACCAAGACGACAAGCGCCTGATCCTGTATTTCGTACACAATCCGGTATTCGCCAACGCGGATTCGCCGCAAGCCCTTCAGCTCGCCCTTGAGCGCAGTTCCTCTTAATGGATTCTCGGCGAGCCCATCGATCGCCTCGACAATGCGTACGCGGACCGGTCTGTCAATTCGCTTCAGCTCCTTTGCTGCGCTCCCCTTAATCCTGATGAAGTAGGTCACGCTTCACTTCGTCCCAGTCCAGCACCGGATCGCTGGGGTCGCGTAGACGGTCAACCGCAACGCTAAGGTCATCGAAATCCTCGATGTAGCGCTCGACCGCCTGACGAATTACCTCCGCCCGAGACCGATTCAGGTCCCGAGCGGCGGCATCGAGGGCCCGCACCAAGTCATCGGGAAGGCGAGCAGTCACTTGGCTCATTTCACCTCCACTTGAAGTCATTTGATGTCAATGCCATCACCTTACTGGGCGCTGTCCAATCGGTCAATCTTCGCGTGTCCCTCATCAAAATACGTTTGCTAGTAGAAACAATAGCTTATCGTCAGCCAGGATGCTGGTGGCTGCGGTAACTCATCGGCGTGAGACGCCAAGACCATTCGGACCGCAGGTGTAGCCAATACGACCATGGGGCGGTCGCCGCGGAGCGGCCGGAAGATCTCCCCAAATCAATGTGTTCGAATTTTCGGGACCCACAGGCCCAAACTGGAGGCACCACTGTCTGATCGATTCATAGGACACGGTGACCTGTCCGTGGCGAATTGACAATCAGGCGGCCACCGGCAGCTCGTATAGCCCACGATCGCCAGCGTGTATCCCGAAGCCGATGATCCGGCGAGTAAACTGGTCCATCAGGACCAGCACCCAGTGGGTCTTCAGCGTAATCGATTCGCACCGGAACAGATCAACGCTCCACAGGCTGTCTTTCATGTGCCCAATAAACGTCAGCCAGGATGGCCCACCAGCGCCAGGCTCCGGTCGATAGTGTCTGGTGAGCACCCGGCGGACCACATCCTTGTCGATCCCCACGCCAAAGGTCCTCTGGATGATGAGCGCAATCTGCGGGCACTCGAACCGTGGATTGCGCAGCTTGAGTTCGACGATCACGTGGATGAGTCCTTGCGATGGCCCCTTAAGACCTGGCTTGCCCTTCTTGTGCGATGAGAAGAGCAGCCGATACTTGCGCTTCTTCAGGGCCTCGTGAAATCTCAGCAGCGTCGATGGCCGCATGACGACGCCTGCCCGCGCGATCCTGTGTGGAGCGAGAAACAGCGACCAGAAGCCGAGTAGGATTCGGTCGAGCGTCGAGAAATTGGGCGCGCGATGGCTAGACCGGTTTATGACCAGCAACTGGTGCTTCATAAGCAGGCTGTCAGCAACGACAGTCTTGGCGCCGCCTGGTCCAAGAAGCCTCGCGACAGTCCTCAGCAGATGGGCGACGAGGATGAGCAGGTCTCGCACTCTGGCACAGAGTAGGGAGCCTAATCCCCCGCTGCAAGTCTGTCCAAGCAACTGTTTTGGCGACTGAAGTTAGAATTCGCCACCAACAGGCACGAGCGTACTACAGCCCGATGGAATCGCCCAAATTCAGTGCGCTGCCGGGTTGCTGCGGACATCGAGAGTACCAGGGGAGGGGGCCGACCGGACCGGTTCAGGCCGATGCAGTGATTAGACCGCTCAGTCGTCAGGCGCAAATCGCTGAAAGTCACCCCGATGCCGTTTCGTTCGGGGTGGGGCATAGCCGCCGTGGCATGAGGTCTTCAAACCCAGGCAAGCCAATCCTTCGACGGTTTTGACGGCGACTGTAACCCCTTCGATGACCGGCACCGCGTATTCGACCGTCAACTCTGCCGCGAAGCCCACCATCCCGGCGCATCCGAGAACGATGGCTTCAGCCCGGTCCGCATGCAGTGTGCCAGGTGCGGCTCGGCGATGTGCACTTCAGTTTGGTGCAGTGGTGGCGAGCGATTGCGCCAGGAAAGTGCATTGCCAGGTCAAACCCGCATGCAGCGCCAGTCCGGCCAACAGAAGCAATACCCTGAAGTCAGTCCTTCGGATCGTCCGTCCCTGTGGTCGTGAACACCTCGGTCAAGACCGAGCCCTGTGAGGCGGCGGGTGGCGTCATGCCCAGGAGTGCGGCCAGGGTCGGCGCCACATCCGCCGGTTGAACCCGGCGGTGGACCCGTTGCGTGGGTGTCTGGCCACCCGAAAACAGAATTGGCACATGGGTATCGAACGCCCAGGGTGAACCGTGCATGGCGGCCACCGGGCCTTTGCCGAAGTTAAACCAGTACGGGGATTGCACCACGTAGATGTCCCCCGAGCGCTCCGAATGCAGGTTGTTGCGCACGCGCGTTATGAGCGCTGACTCCGTCGCTGCCAACGCGTCGTTCGGCGTGATCGCGAGCGCTATCCCCCGTTCTCGGGTCAGCCGGTCCGCCATTTTTGTGGCCACCTCCGCTCGATCGAGACCGGCCGTCGTCAGCACCGCCGCGTCAAGATAGACAAAGGGCCGATAGTAGAACTCGACCAAGCCCTCGACGCCAAACAGGTCCTGTCCGATGCTGCTGGCCAGGTCCGTCACCCTGTCCGTCGTCAGGCGCCCGGTGTCCATGCCGTACTCGGCCATATACTCGGGCATCTCTGCCATGCCGTGGTCTGCGGAGAGCACGACCAGCACATGCTCCATGCCCACCTCATCGTCGATGAACTGGAACAGCTCGGCCAAGGTACGATCCAGTTGCAGCACCATGTCCTCATTTTCCAGGCTGGACGGGCCGAAGAAGTGATTCACCGCATCGACCCCGGAAAAGCTGATCGACAAATAATCGGGCACACCGTCCTGGCCGAGTGCTTCGTTGATGATCAGGTGCTGGGCAAAATCCGCCGTCAGGCGGTCACCCTCCGGGCTTGCGATGACCTGGGTGTACAACAGGCTGTCGCCGGCATCGCCAAAGGTATGGGGGAAGGTGCGTCCGTAGCCGCGCAGATCCGTTTCGTAGGGGCGATTGTCGCGATCCCCCAACACATAGGTCTCCTTGGCGTGCAGCAATGCCCAGGTCCCGCCCGCGAGCGTCTCTGCTTTGCGTTCGGCGTTCCATTGGGCGACCCAGCCCGGATAGGACTCGAAGTAGTAGGCGGACGTGACGAAGTCGCCGCTGTCGGCGGACATCCAAAACGCCTTGCCGGCTCTTCCGGCCATGGGCACAGCGCCCCGGTCTTTGCCTGACACGGCGAACGCCCGGGCCTCACCGGCGGAGAAGGACACCAGTTTGTCGGCAAAGGTTTCGGCCAGCAGGGCTCGGGGTGACCGGCCCGCGCTGCGCGCGAGTTGCTGTGCCGGGTCCACCTGGTCGCCCGCCATGGACGCATCCCGCACGGGCAGGATGGGGGCGTCGCTGTCCTCGATGTTGTATGCCAGATCTCCGCTGCTGGCATCGAACCAGACATTGCCGGTCATGCCGTGCACAGACGGCTGGGCGCCAGTGGCCAGGGTGGCGTGGCCGACAATGGTTTCGGTATTGGCATGCTGATAGTGGGCATTGGTAAACACCGTGCCCTGCTGCTGCAGGCGTTTGAAGCCGCCCGCTTCAAAGCGTTGCCACGATCGGGCCAGCAGATCGGCCCGAAGGCCGTCAACGGTCAGTTGCAGCACCAGTCGGACGTCTGGGTCGGGTGTCTCCGCTTGAGCAAGCGGCAGGCAAAACAGCGTCACCAGGGTCAGGGGTATCAGCTTCACAGGTATCGGCACGGGTTACATCTGTGGTGTTTTCTGTTTGAACAGGAATGCCTCGACGGCGGCCTTTGATTCCGGGCGCAGATTGCTGATGCCGTCGTAGGGCACGCCGTAGGCCGGAGGCTCGCTCGGGTACTTGGCCATGCGTTGCTTGTGCCGCTGTATCACACGCACAAACTCGGCCCCGCCCCAGGCGCCCACTTCGGTGGCCACCGGCCATTCCTCGCGGGTATCGCGGAACAGATCGTAGAATTTGGCCCCGATGGGGTTCTCCCCGGCCGCCGGCACATTGAGCTTGTATTGCTCTTTGACCAGGGCCTTCAGGCTGTTGCCGGAGTAGATGAAGACATAATCGCGACGACCGTGAGTCTCCCCCTCCAGCATGAGCGCCGTCTGGTCGACCCCATCGATTACCCGGTCGGTGGGAATGCCGCCAGTGGCACCACCCAGACGGGCAAGACTGGTGAACAGGTCCGACACGTGCACCATGTCGCCTACGATTTCGTACTCACCGATCATGCCGGGCCAACGCACGAAGGCATCGACCCGAACGCCACCTTCCGTGGTATCCGCTTTGCCTCCGCGAAAGACCATCGGTGTGTAGCCGCTGCCGGGTGAATACTTGGTGAAGTGTCCGTTGTCACCCATTATGACCACGACGGTATTGTCGCTCACACCGAGGGCATCCATCTCCGTCATGATCTCGCCGATCCATTCGTCCAGCAGTTTCATTTTCTCCACATAGGTGCCCCCGTTGGGCGTGGTGTACTGCTCGGTGGTGGTGCGTGGTCCGGTCAGGGGATACAGCGGCCAGTACTGCAGGAAAAAGGGTTGGTCCTGGCCGGCCAGCGCACGCAGTTGCTCCAAGGTTTGCTGCTGGTAGCGCACGTTCATCTCGTGATACTTGGCCTCGGTCCAGCGTTCGCCCGGGGTCATGTGGACTTCCTGGACAGTCTCCCCACGCCGCCCCTCGACGCCGGTGACCATGGCCGATGCGTCGGGGCGCAGCCACTCATCGATGGTGAAGCGGTCCTCGTAGTTGTTCTTGCCGATGCCGATGCTGATTTCCTCATCGGCGGCATCGTCATGGAAGATGGTCAGTTGGCCCTGCTGGTGAATCGGGAAGGCGGCGAAGTCGAACCCTTGGTGATTGGGCCAGGATTCCATGATGTCGCCCATATGCCATTTGCCGATGTGCACGGTGTTGTAGCCCACATCCGACAGCACTTCCGCCAGGGTCACCTCTTTGCCGGCCAGGCCGAAGCCGGAGATATCCACCGCCGTGTCTCCCATGCCGTTGCGGTGTGGCTGACGGCCGGTCATGAAGGCCACCCGCGTTGGAGTGCATGAGGGTTCGGTGTACATGCGCGCGAAACGCATGCCCTCACGGGCGAACTGGTTGATGTTAGGGGTCTTGTACCCACGAATGGCGTTCAGCTCGGGAATGCCCAGGTCGCCGAAGCCGATGTCATCGATCAGGATGTACACGATGTTCGGCGGTTTGCCACCGTTCCGGTCGCGGAATGCCTCCAACTTCGCGTCCACCGCCTTGTCGTCCGCGGCCCATTGCTCGGCGTTCTGCTCGGCGAGGATGTAGTACTCCGCATCGTGCACCAGGTCCGCCGCCTGACCGACCGGCACAAGTGCGCCGATCATTAGACCGAAGGTGATCTTGAACATGGTTCGCATATATGGCTCCACTCCGCCCTCAGGCGCGTCTGATTGCTGCAACTGACAGTCCGAGATGATGCGCCGCCAAACTGCGGGCAGGGTGTTGGTGTTGCGGTCCGGCCCTGCAAGGGGCTCCATCACTGCGCAGATGAAGGATGCGCCGATTTGGCGATCTTTTTGTCACCGTTGGCGACGTCAGGTGTCAATGACCTGCGCCAGCATCATTTCATGGGAGCTTAGCTTAAGCGATGGGGTTTCAGGGCGGACATCGAAAACTCGCCAACATGGAACTCATCATGCTGAGCGACCCGCTGCAGGCGATCCGTTGTACGCGACCCGGAGCACGTCAGCCGGAAATGCAGTTGTGAATCCTGCGCTGGGCGCGGGTGCCATCAGCGGGTCAGTAGCACCACGTCGCAGGGATCCAGATACAGGTCCAAGACTTCTCCTGGCCGCAGCAGCCGTTTCTGATCGATGCGCACCTTGAGCGGGTCGGGCAGCGACTCAAGCCTGGCATCACACTGGTGATGGGTGCCAAAGAAGCCGCATTCTAAAACCCGTGCCTTGCCCAGCCCGAGGCGGCCATCACCGGGGTCGGTATCCAGGTGCTCCGGCCGGATCGCCAGCGTTACCCGGGTACCGGACTCTGCCGTGCCCGGCAGTTCAAATTCACCCAGCGCGCTGCGCACCGTAAGCTGCTCGCCACGGCGGGTAACGACCTGGCCTTCGATCAGGTTGCTGTCACCCATGAAGTCGGCGGTGAAGCGCGATCCGGGGCGCAGATAGACCCGCTCTGGTGGACCCTGGTCCTCGATCGAGCCCTGGTTCATCACCACGATGGTGTCGGCGATGGCCATGGCCTCTTCCTGATCGTGGGTGACGTGTACGAAGGTGGTGCCGACCCGTTGCTGGATAATCTTGAGTTCATGTTGCATCTGCCGACGCAGTTTCAGGTCCAGCGCGCCCAGGGGCTCGTCCAGCAACAGCACGCTGGGTTCCACCACCAGCGCCCGGGCCAGGGCGATGCGCTGACGCTGACCGCCGGAAAGCGCGTGGGTACGCTGGCCGGCCGTGTGTGCCAGACCCACCAGATCCAATGCCTGGGCAACGCGTTCCTGCTGCTCGCGTTTTGGCACGCGCCGCATTTTGAGCCCGAAGGCGACGTTGCCCGCGACGTTCATGTGCGGGAACAGGGCATAGTCCTGGAACACGGTGGTGGTGGGCCGCCGCGCCGGTGGGACGTGGGTCAGGTCCTCACCCCGGATCAGCACCTGACCGTCGCTGGGTTCCAGAAATCCGCCGAGAATACTGAGCAGTGTGGTCTTGCCACCGCCGGATGGACCCAGCAGAACCATGTAGCGCCTTCCTCCACCGTCAGGTTGACCCCGGTGAGCGCCGCGGTATTGCCAAAGCGCATGGAGACATCGCGGAACTCCACCGCGGGTGTGCTCATGCCGGTCGCTTCCGCAGCACCACCAGATCCAGCAGCAGAACGAACAGGAACGAGATCAGAAACACAAAGCTGCCAATGGCGTTGGGGGATTTAGGCCGCTGCGCAGCATGCTCCAGATCTCCACCGGCAGCGTGACGTCGAAACGGCTCACCAGAAAGGCGATGATGAATTCATCCCAGGAGAAGGTCAGGGACAGGAAAAAACTGGCGAACAGGGCGGGGCCAGAGCATGGGCGCGGTGATCAGCACGATCACCTGCCATTCCCGCGCGCCCAGATCCCCGTGCGGCCCGCTCCGCGTGAGCCTGT
>CAWAOU010000007.1:0-381313 GCA_963783675.1 uncultured Gammaproteobacteria bacterium | reverse complement strand
CAAGCAATTCGGGTCTTGTTCTACGCGTACGCTTGGTTCGTTAGTATTGCTGGGCTTTTTGAAATATGCTCTAGCATGACCCTATCGATCTCGTGGTTCGCGAAAAACCGCTTCCTTAACGTAGAGTATCTCAGTTTGTAGCGCGAACCGGTCGGCCACAACTTGGCTTGGAGCCTGGCCTTGGACTCGCTCAGGTACCTGCGTCCGAGTCGAGCCATCCATGGGTTTTGAAGTAGCGGTAGATGCCCCCGCCGATGAGCACCATAGAACCGAGTAGGAGCGGGTAGCCCCAACGGGATCGCAGCTCAGGCATGTTCCTGAAATTCATTCCATAAACACCCGCTAGAAAGGTGAGGGGCGTAAAGATCGCGGACAGAACCGTCAAGACCGCCAAACGGTGGTCGGTTTTCGCCTGTTGGCGCGCGTTAAAGCGTTGGCCTAAATCGGCGACAGCCTTGTCCAGTCTTGCCGCTGCCTGAGACGCGGCCGAGGCATTGGCGGCAGCGAATTGGAAATGGGTTTCGCTATCGTCAAGATTCAGGAATGGCGCCTCGACCGTGTGCAGTATCTCTAAGGATTCAACCTGCCCGCTAACTATCATGTCGTACACGCGCAGCTTGCGTTTTTGTTCGCGGATATCGTCTGCCTCGACACTGTCGGGATCGCGATCCATTCGTTCATCCCGTTCAAACACCGCGGCCTTCAAACCATCGACCAGTTGGGCAACCCCTGCCGACTCGCTAGCCAACAGAACGCAAACCAACGCGGACGTGGTGGCCTTCGCGAGTGTCATCTCTACCTTCAATACCTCCGTCAGGGCGGCTCGCGTTTGTGTATGGGTTTGCGCAGATCGTGATTACAAGATTCCGCAGGCACAGAAAGGAGATGTAGTGCGCATTTGGATTCCTCGCCGATGGCTCCGCATACACCGGAAACTCGAAAAACACAGCGTCATCGAGCGGGACGACCCGGCTGGTGAATGTCGGTTCCACACAGCACTTTGTCGCCAGCTCGGACAGCTTCAGCCTGCTGAGCCACTCCCCCAGTTCCTGGGGCTGGTGCGCGTGGATGTCAATCCAGTATTGGCCTTTGCCCTGCTTCCACGGCTCAAGAAAGGATTCGGCAGGAGTCGCTGCCAGATGAGCGTTCTCAGTAATTCGATAGCAGGAGATCTTCATGGCGCTATCCGTAGTTCGTGGTACGACATAAGCATCTAACGAATGTGATTCTTCTAAATCATCATTAGCTAAGATAGCCAAGGCAAGCAAGGGAGGTTCGTTCCTTGTTTGATCTACATCAAGACTGGTCTTCGAGCTGGACCCTGGCGATCATTCTTTTCGATCGACATGACACCGTGCCTGGCGTGGCGTGATGCCATGCTGCCGTTGGAAAGCGCGCGTGAATGCGGCCGGTTCGGAATAGCCCAGAATCTCGCCTATCTGTGCCGCCTGAAGATTGGACTGGCGCAGGTACTTCAGCGCAATGTCGGCGCGCACCCGGGCGCAGTTGCTGAAAGCTCGTGCCGGCTTCGGCCAGCCTGCGCTGCAGGCTGCGCTCTGACAGGTTCGCGAGCTGCGCCACATTCTTTCGGTTGCAGGATGAAAAGGGCAGTAACGCCCCCATCACGCCCTCCACCTTCACGGCCACCGCGTGTGCGTCGTCCACGCGACTGACCAGCATGGGCGTCAGCATCGAATGCGCAGGGTCCGAGCCGACCGCAACCGGTGTGCGCAGACAGGCAGCATCCAACCACAGCGCGTTCCGGTCCTGGTTGAAACTCACTGTACGACCGAAACAGCTCCAGTGGCTGTCCAGCCTTAGCGGCCGGCCATGGCAGAGCAGCACGCCCCTCGGCATCCACTCCGGCCCGCAATGCGTGCTCAGCTCATTGCATGGCAGGGCCAGCCCCAACTCAATGGTCTGGCGGTCTTGCGTGCTCACGCCCGCCGCCAGGCCATGGGTAAAGAGGCAGTGGATATCGCCACCGATGCCTACGTCTATGGCAACTCGTTGGTGACCACCGACGTCACGCGCATCCAGACGTCCAATGTGCCGGCGATGGGGGAACTCAAAGGGCCGTCGAACCAGTTCGTCAACGTCAAGCGGGTATAAGAAGAATAAATGGCCTTTTTGCCCAGGTCCAGCAGCGGCTTACCGTCAACGGCCCACCACTTCACCGTCCGATCATCCTGAGCGCGCCCCGAATTCCGCGGATATCGTCTGAGAACCTGCCTGTGTTTTCTCCATTTACTCCCTTCCCAACCTCCCGGCAAGCCGCGACCCTGCCTGGACTCACGGCACAGCGTCTTGTAGTCGGTTGTTTTGTCAGGCGAACAGGCTCGTCGGCGGTGCCCGACTCTCAGGCAGCGGGCGGGGCTCGTTTGCCTCGGCCTTTTGCTTCAGGTGATCGAGAATCCTCTTGATCAACACCGGGTCTTCGATGCAGGCAACGACCTTCACGGCCCCGCCGCAGGCTGGACAGGTCTCAATGTCGATGCCAAAGACGCGTTTCAAGCGCTGCGCCCAGGTCATGGAGGCCCGGCGTTCGGCCGGCGTTCTGTCTTCAAACTCGTTTGACGTTGTGCTCTCGCTGCCTTTCCCCCGGTTGCCCGGGGTCACCTGCGCACGGTGCTTGCTGTTCGGCGCGAATACGCCGTGGAATCTCGTCAGGTTGACCCGTGGTTTGGGCACCAGCGCCGCCAGGCGGGCAATGAAGTCGAGTGGCTCAAAGATGACGTGCGTCGTGCCATCCCGATACGGCGTCTTCAACTGGTAGCGCACGTTGCCGTTGGGCGTGAGCGACAGACGCTTTTCCGACACCGCCGGTCTTGAAATATACCGACACAACCGTTCCAGCTTCTGGCGTTCCTGGGCCCTGGCCGCCACCCCGGCATGCAGGCTGAACCCGGCCACCTTACCTGTCTCGCCATCGACTGGCTCATCGCTGGCCGGCAGAGTTTGTAAGTGAACACCTTGCGTCCCGCCTGTGGGCCGACCGCAATGCGGTAAGTGATGGAATGCCCCAGCAGTGGCGTCATCGGATCGTCCTCCACCGAATCCGAGGCCAGATAGCTGTTTTCCATATCCCGTTCCAGCAGACCCTGGCGTTCCAGAAAGCGGCCAACACGGTGAGCAATAGTGTGCGCCAGTCGGGTGAGTTCGGCGCTGGTCGGTGCCTTAACCCAGCGAAACAGGAGTGAGCCGTCGGGGCGCTCAACGTACACCCCGTCGAGAAACAACATATGGAAGTGAATATTCAGAAACAAACCATCTGAATACCATGCCGTCGACCGTGACGGTGCACTATCCTTTCCATCCGCTCCATAACTGCTGTCTCAACGTCGTTGCCTGGCCTCGTCATACACACCAAGCGGTGACGGTGCAGCACCCCGACGGCCACTCGCTAAAGATCCCATTGTGGATGCTGCAGTCCAAAGCCGCTGACGTTCGTCTCAGCGAACAAATTGAACTCGCTGCCAGTGCGCTCCTCGCACTGGTGGATGTGCTGCAGGCGTGCTCTAAGGTGGCGGCGACCGACCCGCTTGAGGAGCAAAGCGATGCAGCAAATCACCCTCGAACTCGACAGCGACGAGAACGGCCGTCCGACCCTGACGCTGGAACCCGAACGCGAACAACGGCTCATCGCGCTGATGGCGCAAGTCCTCGTCGCTGTGGTGCAAAACCAAGGGGGAGAAGATCATGAAGGCCAATGACAATGCGCAAAAACTCACCCCCGAACACCTGGCCCGCAAGGCCGTGGTTTATCTGCGCCAGTCATCCATGACTCAAGTCAGACATAACCAAGAGAGCCAACGGCTGCAGTATGCCCTGAAGGACACGGCCAAGGCCTATGGCTTCAAGCACGTAGAGGTCGTTGACTGTGATCTGGGGATGAGTGCGGCCACCGGCGCACAGGCCCGTGAAGGCTTCAAGCAGGTATTGGCCAGTGTCGCCATGGGCGAGGTCGGCATCGTCCTCAGTCGTGAACTCTCACGGCTCTCACGCACTGACAAAGACTGGTGTCAACTGATCGAGTTGTGCCAAATCTTCAACACCCTGATCGCCGATGCGGAAAACCTCTATGATCTGAACCGATTGGACGACCAACTGGTGTTGGGCATCAAGGGAACGCTGAGCGTGGTCGAGCTCAAAACCTTGAAATTCCGCCTGCAGCAGGGCCGCGAAGCAAAGGCCAAACGCGGCGAGCTCGGTCGGTGCCTGGCCCCGGGTTATGTCACTGACCCGCTGGGGCAGATCGTCAAGGATCCCAACCTGCGGGTTCAAGAGGCCATGGCGCTGGTGTTCAAGAAATTCCACGAACTCGGCAGTATTCGCCAGACCCATCGCTGGTTTCACGAGGAGCACATCGAACTGCCGGTCAACAAGGCGCTCGGCGGTCAGTTTCAGTTGGTGTGGAAACTGCCGAGCGTTAGCTTTGTCAGCGATGTGTTGCACAATCCCCTGTATGCCGGCGCCTATGTGTATGGCCGCCGTCCGATTGAGGTGGTGGTCAAAGAAGGTCAGCCGCACAAACGCCAACGCAGCGCACAGCCTGCCGAGGAGGCCAGCGTCTTTATTCCGGACCATCACCCCGGCTATATTAGCTGGGCCCAGTACCAACGACAACCAGGACATCATGCGCCGCAATGGCGGCAATTTCATGCAGGATGAGTCGGCCCTGGCGGTGCGCGGCGGTCAGGGACTATTAACCGGGCTGCTGCGCTGTGGTCGATGTGGCCGCAAGCTGCATATTCGCTATTGGGGCAAAAGCGGTACGGCGGCCCGTTATGTGTGTAGTGGTGATTTTGCCACCGGCGGTGAGTACTGCCTGGGCTTTGGTGGCGCCACCGTCGATAAACGCCTCAATGAGGAAATCCTCAAGGCCATCTCACCGTACGGCTTGAACGCCAGCATCGAGGCTATCGAGCGGCTCAGTGACCAAGGCAGCGATCAACGTGCGGCATTACAACGCCAGATACAACAGCTGGAATACGAGGCACAACGCGCGTTTGAGCAATATAACCAAGTCGACCCGGCCAATCGCTTGGTCGCCGAAGTGCTCGAGCAACGCTGGAACGACAAGCTCGAAACACTTGGAAAGGCTGCAAGGGCGAACTGGACGCACACCGCGACGACCACTGTGTCGCTCAGTCCGGCTGAAACCGAGGCCATCCTAGCGCTTGGAAACGACTTTGCGCCGGTGTGGGACGATCCCGCCTGCCCCATGGTACTGAAAAAGAAAATCGCCCGCACGCTGATCAACGAAATCGTCGTTGACCTCGACGAGGCGGCTCAGACACTGCAGATGATCATTCATTGGCACGGGGGTTGTCATACCGCCTTGAACGATGCCCAAGCCACAATCCGGCGCGGTGGCCCACAAGACCGCGTTGGAAGACCTCGAGTTGATTACCCAGATGGCCCGTCGTTATCGTGACGACGAGATCGCGCGGGTGCTCAGCAAGCTCGGACGGCGAACCGGTAAAGGCAATCGTTGGAGCCAGGCGCGCGTGGCCTATGTGCGTAAGAAATACGCCATCGATCCGCCCGATGAAACCACACGCGACGACGGCATCCTGAACTTGGCGCAAGCGACCCAACACAGCGGCGTCAGTGATACCACGTTGTTGAAGCTCATCCAGGAGAACATCTTGGCCGCGGAGCAGATCGCACCGTATGCGCCGCTCGAAATCAAACGCGCCGACTTGGACTCTGAGCCCGTCTTCGGCATACTGAAGCGCCTCAAGGCAACCGGCAAACTCATCCTCGAGGGGGATGCGTTGGCCGATCAGCAGAGCCTGTTCGATGAAAATCAATAGCTTGCACAACGGGGGTATTATGTCTGCTTATTCAGATTGAGCGCACTGCCAAAGCGCTGAATCAACGTGACCGCACCGGTCCGAGCAGTCTTACGAGAAAACCCTACCTTTTTGATCAGGTGCGTGGCGATGCAGCGGTAGACGATGCCCAGCACCCGGCCCATGGTCTCGGGCCGGCTCGCAAACAAGAAACGCAGTTGGATACGGGAAACTCAACACCCATTGGCGCACCGGCTGTTCTGGAAAGACCTCATCCACCAGCAGCGCGGCGCTTTCGGCCATGCGCCGCGCCCCGCAACTGGGGCAGAAGCCGCGGCGTTTGCAACAACTGAAGGCAACCAGGTGCTCGACGTGACACGACTCGCAGCGCACCCGCAGAAAGCCATGTTCCAACCGTCCGCATTTGAGGTAATCCTCGAATTCGCGTTGCACATAGCCTGGCAACTCCTTGCCCCGCTCCGCCAGATGGGCGGTGAAGGCCGGGTAGTGTTGCTCAACAATCTGGTAGAGAAGGGTTTGCTCTGGCCGGTGGCGCTGGTAACTGCCAGCCGGCCAATCTCCCTCGGCATTCCTTGCCGCGGTGGAAGAAGGCATGATTCGCATCCTTGCGATACTGTATTTTCATACAGTCTAGCGCTTGGCTGCGGGGACTTGAAGAACCGTCTGTGATGCCTTCCGTCAGCCAGTGCCAGGCATTGCCTGTCAGTACCGGTCACTCCCACCCTGTTCTCGCAGATAATCATTGCTTCACCAAACCATGTACAGCTTGGTCAACAGTCGTCAACTCATAACGGGTCGTTCTGCCACCACCCGGTAACGGGATTATGACCCCCTTTGCAACCAAGTCTGATAAATCGCGGCTGGCCGTTCGATTCGGACACTTGGTAATCGCTTCATATTTTTTAGTCGTTATTCCGCCTTCAAAGCCCTTTCGACCTTCAGCGAATACCCGCGACACCATCCTGGCCTGCCGGTCATTCAGCTGGTCACCATAGGCTTCGTAGAATCGTGTCTTGGCCAATACAAAATCCACCTCTTCCCTGGCAATTTCCTGTGCCTTGATTATTGTGTCTGCAAAATAATCAAGCCAAACATTAACATCCAGGCTTCCACGACTCGCTTTCTCCAGTTGCAGATAATAGGTTTTTTTATCCCCTTCTATCGCCGTGGCAAGACAGGCCGTGGTTGGATAACCAAGAAACTGGGAAAGCGCATGGTCAGCAATTGCCCTGCCGACTCGACCATTACCATCATCGAAGGGGTGAATCACCTCGAACCAAAGATGAGCAATACCTGCTCTTGCGATCCCGTGTATTGTCTTATCCCCGCTCAAAGGACTGGTTTGGTTGTACCAGTCGATAAGCCTCGCCATTTCATCAGGCACCAGAGTCGCTGGCGGGGCCTCATAGTGAACCTTTTCCCGCCCGTAAGGCCCGCTCACTATTTGCATCGGTGAAGGATCGTTACGATATGCGCCACGCAGAATAGACGTGTAGCGCTGCTCCGGGACAGCCATGGACTGCCACTTGCCCAGCAGGTCATGCGTCAGGGATGTTTGCCAATTCTTGCGAACGTCCACCAGCAGCGATGCAGCCCCAGCAGCTTTCTGGTCTGTGTTGTCCGGTAGCGTATCCGAGGTAATCAAAGAAAGTAGCGATGACCTGACCGATTCCCTGTCCAGATCCTCGCCCTCAATGGCGCTGGTTTTGATGGCCTCGGAAAGCATCAAGTCAATCGTGGCATCCTCTTGAGACGCCATCGGTAGCGCATCAAAGCTGCCAGCCAGGCGCTCTGAGTTCAGGCGAAATTCAAGTTCCCGATCAGTGAGCGCGCGATTGTCGTAGCCAAAATCTGGCCAGTCGGGCTGTTGCCATATCCACTTCATGGCGCGATTCTAGCGCTTATTCACGCCATGTTACAGACATATTTGGCGTGTTTATAGCCCTAAATCACGCCACGCGCGCTCAAAAGGCGATATCTGAGTGCCGACCGCTGATACCATGATTACGCCAATCTGCCACTCATGGTATCGCTGCTTTTCATACTACAGCGCGCGGAAAATACCATGAAAAATACCATTGATGATGCAGATTATATTATCAACTGGATTGTTTTTATTATTATTAATCAACATGTTACGAATTCTTATCACTCCCACTCGATTGTAAGCGGGCCGTTTTTACGATTTATTATCAATAACTTACTTATTTGTGTAGCTGGTAATACCATGAAAAATACCATGCTCAGAAATTTCTTGAAATGAACTCATTTTTTCCACAAATCCGTAAGCACGCAATGCCTCATTCGAACACTATTTCATGAGGATACCCAGGTTGATGATGTCGGCCAAGCCCGTGTAGCTAAGAAATTGTTGCTAAAGTCCCATTTTGGGACTAGCATCATGAATACATGAGAATCATCGCACTGTCGACGCTGAAAGCCTTCTGGGAAGAGAACCGGGAGTATCAGGATGCCAAGGAGCCAACATTGGCTTGGCACCGTCATACCTTGCATGCTGACTGGAACTCACCTGCCGAGGTAAAGCAGGACTTCAGAAATGCCAGTATCCTTAAAGATGGCCGAGTGGTGTTCAATATCGCGGGGAACAAGTATCGACTTGTCGTGTGGATCAACTACGCCTACAGGGTTGTATACATCCGCTTTATTGGCACCCATGCGCAGTACGACAAGATTGATGTGCAAACCATTTAACTGCCGGAGGATTAACGATGGACATCAAACCGATTAAAACTGATGCCGACTACCGCGCGGCATTAAAGGAAATTGAAAGGCTGATGATGGCTGGACCAGATACACCAGAAGGCGAAAAGCTGGATATCATGGTCATACTGACTGAGGCTTATGAAGCCAAGCATTTCCCGATGGATTTACCTGATCCTGTTGAGGCGATCAAGTTCGAAATGGAACGCAAGGGCTTAACCGTAAAAGATCTGGAGCCCATGATCGGCAAAAGCAATCGTGTATACGAGATCCTTAATCACAAGCGCTCGCTGACTTTGAAGATGATCTGGAAGCTCCACGAAGGCTTGGGCATTCCAGCAGAGTCATTGATCAAACCACCGCAAGCGCATGCCTAACCAATACCCCAGCGGAGCAAAGTTGCGTGATATCTCCGCTAATGATGCCGCGTGCGAGGCTTGCTGAGCCTGAGCAGAAGAAACAGCAGCTCATAGCACTCTAGTACCATGCCAGCATCTATTTTCCTTTCATGGTATCGACGTTTTCTGCCTTGCCACACGCAATAAATACCATAAAGAAAACCATTGATGATGCAGATTGTATTATTGATTTAAGGCATCTTATTGTTATATTTCAATATGTTATGAATTCCCTCTACTCCCACTCAATGGTTGCCGGCGGTTTTCCGGAAATGTCATAGGTCACCCGCGAGATGCCTTCAACCTCGTTTATGATGCGGCGCGAGGCTTCATCCAGCAATTCATACGGCAAATGCGCCCAGCGCGCGGTCATGAAGTCCACCGTCTCCACCGCCCGCAGCGCAATCACATACTCATAGCGCCGCCCGTCTCCGGTAACACCCACCGACTTAACTGGCAGGAAGACGGCGAAAGCCTGGCTGACCTTGTCGTACAAGTCGTGTTGGCGCAGCAGTTCGATAAAGATGTGGTCGGCCTGACGCAGCAGATCCGCGTAAGTCTTGCGCACCTCGCCCAGAATGCGCACGCCAAGACCGGGCCCTGGAAACGGATGCCGATAGACCATATCCCAGGGCAAACCCAGTTCCAGCCCCAGTCTGCGCACCTCATCCTTGAACAACTCACGCAACGGCTCCACCAGGCCCAGTTTCATATCCTCCGGCAAGCCACCGACATTGTGGTGTGACTTGATCAGATGGGCTTTGCCGGTGCGGGCTCCGGCGGATTCGATCACGTCGGGATAAATGGTGCCCTGGGCGAGCCATCGAGCATCGCTCAGTTGTGCGGCCTGCTCGTCGAACACGTCGATAAACAGGCCGCCGATCACTTTGCGCTTCTGTTCCGGATCGCTGACGCCCTTCAGGGCGGACAGGAATCGGTGCTCGGCATCGACCCGCACAACGCGCACCCCCATATGGCGCGCAAAGGTGGTCATGACCTGATCGCCCTCGTTGAAACGCAGCAAACCAGTGTCCACGAAAACACAGGTCAACTGGTTGCCTATGGCCCGGTGCAACAGGGCGGCGACCACCGAAGAATCCACGCCGCCGGACAGGCCCAGAACGACCTGGTCGGACCCCACCTGCCGGCGCACCGCCTCAACGCTGTCCTGGATGATGTTGCCTGTGGTCCAAAGCGCCTGGCAGCCGCAGATCTCAATCAGAAATCGCTCTAGGATTCGGCCACCCTGATGGGTATGCGTGACTTCGGGATGGAACTGTAGCGCGTAAAAGCCCCGGGTTTCATCGGCCATGGCAGCGATTGGGGCGCTGTCGGTGCTGGCCATCAGTTTGAACCCGGGCGGCAGTTTGGCGACACGATCCCCGTGGCTCATCCAGACATCCAACAGGCCATATCCCTCCGCACTGGCATGGTCCTCGATGTCCCTGAGCAGGCGGGTGTGGCCCCGGGCCCGAACCCGGGCATAGCCGAACTCCTTGTGGCTGGAGGACTCCACTTCCCCGCCCAATTGCGTAGCCATGGTCTGCATGCCGTAACAGATGCCCAAAACGGGCACACCCAGTTGGAACACCTCCGCCGGCGCCGCCGGGGACGCCTCGCCCGTAGCGGACTCCGGTCCACCAGACAAAATGACGCCCCGGGGCGCGAAGTCGCTTAACGCCTGATCGCTCAAATCGAACGGCAGAATCTCACAATAGACACCCAGTTCCCGGACCCGACGGGCGATGAGCTGAGTGTACTGGGACCCGAAATCCAGGATCAGGATGCGGTGGGCATGGATATCGGCATTGGTCATGGATCAAAGGTCCTGGTGTGCTACTGAACCGCGATCAAAGGCCACAAGGCCTGTCAGAACGCGAGCCGACGCACGGGCGGAGGCGCCGGTCGCCCGTGGACCGATCAACTCTCAGAGCGATAGTTGGGCGCTTCTTTGGTGATAGCGACATCGTGCACGTGGCTTTCCCGCACCCCGGCACCGGTAATGCGCACAAACTGGGACTGGGTCCGCATTTCCTCGATGTCCCGTGCGCCCACGTATCCCATACTGGAGCGCACGCCGCCCAGCAACTGGTGAACAACCGCCAGCACGCCACCCTTGTAGGGCACGCGGCCCTCGATTCCTTCCGGCACCAGTTTCTCCACCTCGGTTTCGTCCTGGAAATAGCGATCGCTGGAGCCGTGCTGCCCTGCCATGGCCCCCAGTGAACCCATACCGCGGTACGACTTGTAGGACCGCCCCTGGTACAGCTCGACCTCGCCGGGCGCTTCTTCCGTACCCGCCAGCAGCCCGCCCAGCATGACCAGATAGGCGCCCGCGGACAGCGCTTTGGCTATATCACCGGAATAGCGGATCCCACCATCGGCGATCAGGGGGACCCCGGTGCCGGCCAGAGCCTCGGCCACATTGGCCACGGCAGTAATCTGTGGAACGCCGACGCCGGCGATCATGCGGGTGGTGCAGATCGACCCCGGGCCAATGCCCACCTTGACCGCGTCGGCCCCGGCGGAGACCAGATCCGTCGCCGCCTGAGCGGTGGCGATATTGCCGCCTATCACTTGGACGTCGGGAAAGTTCTGCTTCACCCACCGGACCCGATCGATCACGCCCTGCGCATGACCGTGAGCGGTATCCACAACGATGACATCGACTCCTGCCTCGACCAGCGCCTGAACCCGTTCGTCGGTGCCTGGGCCGGTGCCGACAGCGGCGCCCGCGCGCAAGCGCCCATGCTCATCTTTGGATGCCCGGGGGAAGTCGGTTGCCTTTTGAATGTCCTTTACCGTGATCATGCCGCGAAGCTGAAAGTCACCGTTGACCACGAGCACTTTCTCGATCCGGTGCTTGTGCAGCAGCGACTGCACCTCCTCGAGACCGGTGCCTTCGCGCACCGTCACCAGGCGCTCCCGGGGTGTCATCAGATTGCGCACGGGTTGATCCAGCTGGGTCTCGAAACGCACATCCCGGTTGGTGATGATGCCCACGAGATCCGCCCCATCCACCACCGGCACGCCGGAAATGTTGTGCTGGCGGGTCAGATCCAGCAACTCCCGGATACGGGTGTCGGGACCCACCGTAATCGGATCGCGTATGACGCCGGCTTCGAACTTCTTGACCTGCCTGACGTGATCACCCTGCTGCTCGCCGGTCATGTTCTTGTGGATGATGCCGATGCCCCCCTCCTGGGCCAGCGCGATCGCCATTCGCGCCTCGGTAACGGTATCCATCGCCGCGGACATGACGGGAATGTTGAGCTGAATCTCCCGGGTCAGCCAGGTTCGCAGCTCCACCTCCCTGGGCAGGACGGTGGAATGACCCGGTAGCAGCAGAACATCGTCAAATGTGAGCGCTTCTTGTACGATTCTTAGCATGAGCGGGCCGGCTCCGTCCGGTGGATCGTCAATCGAGGGCCGGTTGACGCTGTTGGAGTAAACCCGATATTTTAACTGGCTGGAACAACACCAACAAGCAACGCCTGCGCAAAGGCTTGGGAGAATGACGGTATGAAGAAATTTCTGTTGAGCGCCCTTGTTTGCGCAGGTCTGATTGCACTCCCGGCTATGGCGGAAGAGGACGCGGCAAAGGCGATCGAAGAGGCCAAGGTGGCCTATCAAGACGCCGACAGCCGTGGCTTCGCCTGGCGCGACACCAGCAAAATGATCAAACAGGCCGAAAAAGCGGCAGCGGACGGCGACCCGGAAAAGGCCATCAAGCTCGCGACGCAGGCCAAAGCCCAGTCCGAGGCCGCGATCGCCCAGGCGGCGCGGGAAGCCAACGCAGGGCCACGCATCTGATGATTCAGCTGGCGGGATAATTCTGCCCGGCATCCAGTATGGCAAGCCTCGCCGTCACACCCGATGGGCCGTCCCAGGTCCTGAGCGTCAGCGAATTGACCGCGCTGGTGCGGGACCTGCTGGAGGATGCATTCCCCCTGCTATGGGTCGAAGCCGAAATCTCCAATCTTTCTCGGCCTGCTTCGGGCCACCTCTACTTCAGTCTGAAGGACGAGCGCGCTCAGGTGCGCTGTGCCCTGTTCCGCAATCGTGGACGTTACCTTCGGTTCGCGCCGGAAAACGGAATGCGGGTCAAGGTTCGCGCCCAGGTTGGGCTGTACGCCGCCCGCGGCGACTTCCAGCTCGTTGTCGAACATATGGAGCAGGCCGGCGATGGCGATCTGCAGCGCGCGTTCGAGCGTCTCACCGCAAAACTCCGGCAGGAGGGCCTGTTCGATCCCGAGCGCAAACAGACCGTGCCAGCGTTCCCGCGCAGGGTGGGCGTCATCAGTTCCGCCAGCGGCGCCGCGTTGCGCGACATCCTGGATGTTTTGGGTCGACGGTTCCCCGCCCTCCCCGTGCTGGTTTACCCGGTCGCGGTGCAGGGTCAGGAGTCAGCGAAAGAGATTGTTCGCGCCCTGGCGACCGCAGCATCGGATGGGCGCTGCGATACCTTGATCCTCGCACGGGGTGGGGGCGCCATGGAGGATCTGCAAGCCTTTAATGAAGAGTCGGTGGCGCGGGCCATCGCCGCATGCCCGATTCCGCTGGTCACGGGCGTCGGACACGAGACCGATACCACTATTGCGGATTTCGCGGCGGACCTGCGCGCGCCAACCCCATCCGCTGCCGCCGAACTGGTCGCCCCCTCGGCGACGGCGTTGCGGCAGCACCTGAACAGCATCGAGCAACGACAGCGGCGTCATATCCGCGCGCGCCTGCAGCAAACCGTTCAGAGCGTAGACTGGCTGGAACGCAGGCTGATCGGTCAGGAACCGGCCCGGCACCTGGCGCAACGCCGCCAGCAATTGGTTCATGCGGGCGCAAGGCTGGCCTACGGCCTGGAGCGACAGCTTCGGATGTACAAATCATCGGTCGATGCGCTTGGCACACGCTTGATGACCTACTCACCGCGACAACGGCTTTCCGACGCAAGAGTACGCGCGACGCGACTGGGCGTCCGCATAGAGGCCGCTACCCGCCAAAAGCTTACCGATGGTCAGGCGCGTTTGGCTTTGGCGAGTCGGGCGTTGAACGCAGTCAGCCCGCTGGCAACACTGGATCGCGGCTACGCAATACTGCGTCGAGCCGAACAGAACCAGCTTATTACCCGTGCGGCCCAGGTGTCCCCCGGACAAAGCGTGGTCGCAAAACTGAGTGATGGCGAACTGATGTGCAGGGTTGATGGGGTCGTCAAAAACACGTAGACCGTTGCCGCGACAGGGCGTGCGAGACCATACTACGACGGGAACTGGCTACACTGGAGGTGGGTTATGAAGATGCTTTCAGGTCTTGTACTGGCGCTGGCCCTGTTTGGATTCTTGGCCACGGACAGCGTTTTGGCCCAAACCGGTGGCCAGCAAGACGGCTCGGGCACCGCTGCAGGCTCGGATCAGGACACGCAATCCGGATCGGAGGACGACTCCGACGAGGAGGAAGAAGAGGAACCCGATTGCGACTGAGCAATCGTCTATCCTGAGCCCCAGACACCGTGGTGCTCGGAACGCATCCAGATGATGTGAGAGATTGCTTCGGATTATCCGTTTGTTCGGATCGGATCGGAACACAGTTGGTATCGGCCTTTCGGATGTTCCCTGCACGCAGGGTTTGTTGATAGGAGGAGGAGAGACCCGTGACAATAATGAAGCAACTGAACTCTATCGTGACCGGCGCACTCGTCCTCGGCGCTACACTGCCAGGACTGGTCAGCGCCGAGGATCCTATGGCGGTGGGCATCACACCCGAAATGGACCGGGTTGAGGTGATGCACAATGGCGAGACGATCACCATCACCCGCAACCAGGACGAGGAAGCGGTGATCAACCCGGCGTTCGCCAAAACCTCGCGCAAGTGCCCGCCGTTCTGCATCCAGCCCGTCAAGCTGGCGCCGGGGGTCGAAACCATCGCCGAAGTGGAGATGCTGGACTACCTGGGCAAAATGGCGGCGGGCGACGACTCCATTCTGGTGATCGACTCCCGAACCCCCGACTGGGTATCCCGTGGGACCATCCCCGGCGCCAAAAATATTCCTTGGACCGCACTGAATCCGGCCAAAGGTGCCGACCCGATCTCGATCGCCGATATCATGGAGACTGAGTTCAACGTGAACGAGGTGGAGGGTTTGTTCGACTACAGCAATTGCAAGACGCTGGTCATGTTCTGTAACGGCATGTGGTGTGGCCAGTCACCGAACAACATCAAGAACCTGCTCAAGTTCGGCTACCCCGCTGACAAGATCAAATGGTATCGGGGCGGCATGCAGAACTGGGAAACGCTGGGTCTGACCACGGTTAAGCCCTGAACTGTTACCCGTAAACGAAACGGGCAAGGAGCGGCTTCTCGGCCGCTCTTTTTTTTGGGTTCTCAGAGCGGCCGATCTCCATGGTCCATGAACGGCGTGGTGAACAACCCCGGATAGGCCTGCATCCGGAATCACAGGCACCCATGCCGCCGGTGGGCCGCTTCGCGCCTTCACCCAGTGGCCCGCTGCATTTTGGCTCCCTGGTGGCCGCGGTCGCCAGCTACGCCGAAGCACGGCACCGGGGTGGGCGCTGGCTTTTGCGGATCGAGGACCTGGACCCACCTCGTACAGTGCCTGGCGCTGCCGACGACATTCTGCGCACCCTGGAGTCCCATGCGCTGCTCTGGGACGGTCCGGTGGTTTACCAATCCCGCCGCACCCCGGCGTATCGAGCGGCCCTGGACCGGCTGAGCCAGCAGGGCGACACCTATGGCTGCACCTGCTCCCGCAAACAAATCGCGGCGGTCGCCAGACACGGTTCCAGTGGCTACGTATACCCTGGCACCTGTCGCGGCAAACCACAGCCGGAACCAGAGCCGTCCGCGATACGAGTGCGGGTAAGCCCGATACCGGTGGGCTTTATCGATCAGATACACGGCCACATGCAACAGAATCTGGAGACGGAAGTCGGCGACTTCGTGGTGCTCAGAGCCGACGGAATCTTCGCATACCAATTGGCGGTGGTGGTGGACGACGCCGACGCCGATGTCAGCCAGGTGGTGCGGGGGATGGATCTGTTCGATTCCACGCCGAGACAAGTGTATCTGCAACGGCTGCTGGGCCTGAACACGCCAAACTACGTTCATGTCCCGCTGGCTGTAAACCGGCACGGGTCCAAGCTCAGCAAGATGACCCAGGCGCCGGCTGTCGATCTGTTACGTCCGTCCACCGGACTGCTGGCCGCACTTCGTTTTCTTGGACAGGACCCGCCGACGGCGCTCAGCGGTGAGCCTCCCGAGGCCGTGCTCGCGTGGGCGGTCGGGCACTGGGCATTGGAGCGAGTGCCGGGGGAGAGTTCGCTCAGGGCGCCTGACCCGTCCTTTGAAGAGTCTACTTGACCGGGCCGGGCCGACCGACTTACGTTACCAATGGTAACAAGGTCAGCCGGACAGGTGCCGATGCGACAAGCTCAAGAACGCGGCGCACGCGGAGATCTGGTGATCCTGCTGGTGTTGTTCGCTCTGTTCCTGTTCGCCTCACCGTTTCTGCACTGGTGGGCAACACTGCGCAGTCCCTGGTATCTGGCCTATGGCATATGGTTGGGCGTGATCGCATTGACCTTCTGGCTGCAATGGCGGGGCAACCGTGACGCTTGATCTGGCTGCGCTGTTCGCGATCGCGGTGGGCTATCTGTCACTTCTGTTCCTGATCGCCTATATCGCAGATCGTGGCTGGCTGCCGCGGAAGCTGGTCCAGCACCCCGCCATTTACGCGTTGAGCCTGGGCGTGTACTGCACCACCTGGAGCTACTACGGCAGCGTCGGGCTGGCACAGGACCAGGGGTTGCTATTTCTGACGATCTATCTTGGACCCACCCTGGCGTTTATCCTCGCCCCACTGATTCTAAGACCGATCCTGTCCCTGGTACGGGACTATCAGCTCACGTCGCTGGCCGATCTGTTTGCCTTCCGGTTCAACAGTCAGCTGGCCGGCGTGCTGGTCACCCTGTTTACCATTGCCGGCACCCTGCCCTATATTGCGCTGCAAATCCGTGCCGTCACGGAGTCGGCGCGGGTCCTGACCCAGGATGCCTCTCCCGATGAACTGGCCCTGGTGTTTTGTATCACCCTGTCGGTATTCGCCATCCTGTTTGGCACCCGGCACGTATCGCCACGGGAAAAGCACGAAGGCCTGGTGGTGGCCATCGCCTTTGAGTCGCTGGTCAAACTTGCGGCAATCGTGGTGGTGGGTGCGTTCGCGGTATTCGGCGTATTCGGCGGCCCAGCCGGGCTGGACCAGTGGTTGCGGGACAATCCTGAAGCGCTGGTGGCCCTGTACCAGCCGATTCAAACGGCGCCCTGGGTCACTCTGATCCTGCTCTCGTTCGCAGCGGCCTTTCTTCTCCCCCGCCAGTTTCACATGGGTTTCGTCGAGAGCCTGGATGAGCGTGGCCCTGGTTACGCGAGCTGGGCTTTCCCCCTGTTTCTGCTGGTGTTCAACCTGATGATTCCCCCCATACTCTGGGCGGGCCAGCTGTTGCAACCGGCCACCAGCCCGGACTATTACGTGCTGGGCATCACCCTGTTCTCGGATGCGGCGTTGTTGCCCACTATTGCGTTCATCGGTGGCATCTCAGCCGCCAGCGCAATGGTCATTGTGACCAGCCTGGCGCTATCGGCCATGGCCCTCAATCATCTATTGCTACCCGCCAGTTATCCCGACCCGTCGGTGGATCTATACCGATGGATAGCCTGGGGCAGACGCATGATCATCGGCCTGATCATGCTCACCAGCTATGGCGTATACCTGGTGCTCGAACACACCCGGGGATTGGTGGAACTCGGTCTTATTTCGTTTGTGGCGGTGGCTCAGTTTCTACCCGGGGTGGTGGGCGTTCTGTACTGGCGCAGAGCCACCCGCTACGGCTTTCTGGCGGGCCTGACGGCAGGGGGTGCGGTCTGGTACACGACCCTGCTGATGCCCCTGTTGAAGCAGTCCGGGTTTATCCAGAGCCCGTTCAATCTGCAGGAGTTTCTGGGGGCGGCCGCGCAGGACACCTGGGCGTTTTCGACTTTCTGGTCTTTGTCCCTGAACACCCTGCTGTTTATCGCGATTTCGCTGGCGACCCGCCAGGACGCGGGAGAACGGCGGGCGGTGTCGGCCTGTTTTGGCGACGACGTGACCCCGCCGGATCGTCCCACGCCAAAAGCCGCATCCTCGGCGGAATTCTCCGACCAGCTGTCCCGCATCATCGGGGACGAGGCTGCGGATAAAGAGGTCGCCAAGGCGCTGGACGATTTGCACATGTCTGCCGGTGAACATCGTCCACGTGAGCTTCGGCGCCTGCGGGACCGTCTGGAACGGAACCTGTCCGGCATGGTGGGTCCGATGATGGCGCGCATGATCGTCGACGCAAGGCTGCGGCTGGATGCGGGCACGCGCACCGTACTCAGTGACCACCTGCGATTCATCGAGGACCAACTTGAGCGCTCCGAAACCCGTCTGCAAGGACTGGCCTGGGAACTGGACACTCTGCGGCGCTATCACCGGCAGATCCTGCAGGATCTGCCGCTGGGAGCCTGCTCCGTGGCAGGCGACGGCGAAATCGTAAGTTGGAACGCAGCCATGGTTTTGTTGACTGATGTCCCGCGGCGGGACGCGGTAGGCAGTTTGGCAGCCAATCTACCCGGTCCCTGGAACAATCTGTTGGGAGATTTTCTCGAAGACGAAGGGCAGCACGTACACAAGCGACGGATTACCGTGGAAAGCCGCGCCCGTTGGTTCAATCTTCACAAATCGGCCATCGCCGCACCTGCCCAAGCCCGCCAGGAGCCCGCATCAGACCTCACCGGCGGGGTGGTTCTGTTGCTGGAAGATCTTACCAGCGTGCAAACCTTGGAAGACGAACTGGCCCACAGTGAACGCCTTGCATCAATCGGCCGGCTGGCCGCCGGGGTGGCCCATGAAATTGGCAACCCTGTTACCGGAATCGCATGCATCACACAGAATCTGCATTACGAAACGGAACCCCACATGCTCAAGGAAGGCCTGAACGAAATCCTGCAGCAAACCACCCGTATCACCGATATCGTTCAGTCGTTGGTGACCTTCAGCCACGGCGGATCGCCGGAGGGCGACCGTGTCCGAACCTTCAATCTGGCGGAATGCATCAATGACGCGCATCGCCTGGTTCGGCTCAGCCGGGATGCCAAGCAACTGGACTACAAGATCGACTGCGATCAGGCGCTCCAGGTGGAGGGCGACCGCCAACGGATTCTGCAAGTGGTGGTGAACCTGCTCAGCAATGCCTGCGACGCATCAGAACCCGGTGGCCGCATCGAAGTTGAGAGCTTCCGCGCCAGTAATCTGGCGGTCATCCGCGTGCGCGATCAGGGACCGGGTATACCGGCGGACCTACGCGAGCGCGTTCTGGAACCGTTCTACACCACTAAGGAACCGGGTGAGGGCACGGGCCTGGGCCTGCCCCTGGCCTACAGCATCGTGCACGATCACAGTGGATCACTGCGCATCGAAAACCGCTCCGAGGGAGGCTGCACGGTAACGGTACAACTGCCCCTGAATCGAGCCAGTGAGACGGTCGCGAGAGCGAGCTAACAATGCAGAGTATTCTCATCGTCGAGGACGAACGGGTCATTCGCACCGCCCTGAGACGGCTCCTGGAACGAAACAACTACATGGTTGCCGAGGCCGGCTCGGTGCCGGAAGCGAGTGGCGAGCATGACCTGAGCGGGTTTGATCTGATTATCAGCGATCTGCGCCTGCCCGGCCCGCCAGGAACCGAGATCATCGCCCAGGCCGGAGAGGCTCCGGTGCTGATCATGACAAGCTATGCCAGCGTCAAATCGGCGGTGGACGCCATGCAGCAGGGTGCGGCGGACTACATCGCCAAACCCTTCGACCACGATGAAATGCTTCATGCCGTTGCGCGTCTGATCAAGAACCGACGCCTCAAACAGCAAAATCAGGCGCTCAAATCCGATTTGCAGCGGGACTATCCGGTGCGCGGCATCGTCGGCGATTGCGCGGCCATGCAACAGGTGTTTGACCACATTCAAAAAGTGGCACCCACCGACACGACGGTTCTGATTCTGGGTGAGTCCGGCACCGGCAAGGAATTGGTTGCCCGGGCGGTACACGAACGCAGCCCCCGCTGCGACGCACCCCTGATCGCAGTCAACTGTGCCGCTATAGCTGAGGGTTTGATCGAGGCCGAATTGTTCGGACATGTGCGCGGCGCCTTTACCGGAGCGGTGCAAGCGCGGAAGGGACTGGTGGAGTCCGCCCATGGCGGCACGCTGTTTCTGGATGAGATCGGCGAGTTGCCCGTGGCAGCACAGGGACGACTGTTGCGGGTTCTGCAGGAAGGCGAGATCCGCCGTGTTGGCTCATCCACGTCGGCGCAGGTGGATATCAGGCTGATCGCCGCCACCAATCGGAATCTCGCGCAGATGGTGGAAGACGGACTGTTCCGACGTGACTTGTACTACCGCCTGCGGGTCATGGAGATTCGCCTGCCACCGCTGAGAGATCGGGGTGCGGACATCACCGCCATGGCTGGGTCTATGCTGGCAAAAGTCGCCAATCGGCTAAGCCGGCCCCAGCTTGCCTTTGACGAAGAGGCGCTCGAAGCAATCAACGCCTACCACTGGCCCGGCAACGTAAGGGAACTGGAAAACGCGTTGGAACGCGCCGTGATCCTGGCAGAAACAAGCCTGGTTACGCGCGAGCTCCTGGCCATCGATCCCAGCGTCGATGAGCTCAGTGCGGGGCTGGAAAGGAAAGCAGAGGTCGAGACGCCCACAGTGGATCTTTCACTGGACGACTACTTCGTGCATTTCGTGACCCGTCATGAGGATCACATGACTGAAACCGATCTGGCCAAACGCCTGGGCATCAGCCGCAAGTCGTTGTGGGAACGGCGACAGCGGCTTGGCATACCCAAGCGAGGACGGCGCAAATCCTAGAAAAGCGTAGCGCCCCGATTACCAGCAATCCTCCGGGCTGCGGGCACCGGTCTGGTCGAGAGTGATGGCGGTACAGCCCGTATCGTCATTCTGCGGACCGCCTGCCGGGGGCGCCGCCCGCAGAATATAGTCGTTGGCGTTGAGCGCAGTTCGTGAGATCTGATAAAAATCCTCGGTGCTGCTGTATCCGGCCACCAGCGGGGCGACAATGCCACATCCTGCGTTGTTATAGGCGTGAAACTGGGTAAAGCATCGCTCCAGTCGCTGAGCCGCTTGCATCAAATCGCCATGGGCATCGGTCCGCCTCGCCTTGCGGACGCTGTCCTGGAAGGCCGGGTAGGCTATGGCTGCCAGGATCACAACCACTGCGACGGTGATCATCAGCTCGACCAGGGTAAAACCGTTTTGCCGCGCCCTATTGGGGATGTACTTAGTCATCTGAATGCCCGTAGTTTGTCACCATCAGTCGGTCGGCTGAAGACGTTCTGCCGCACCCAGAAGCCGGATGTGGGTTACAACCTGCTGCCCGTCATCCTGACCGGTCGCCAGGCCTACCTGCATGCCCTGGGCCAGGATCGAAGGGTCGAACAGCTGTTTTCCCGCGGTTACATGCACCCCACCGGGCAGTATCCGGTAGGGGGTGCCATCCACTTCCAGTACACCCCGTTCCAGACTCACCGCGGTGACCGTCCCGAAGGCGTCCACGGCGGCTTCACCGGCCTGGGCGGTGGCAAGGCTGAAACCGATGCTCAGAACCGCTGCGGCAAACCATTGACTGCGTCCCATACTTTTCACTCCCTATGTTTGCCCGCCTGGGCTCAATCCAGAATCTGACGCCAGGACTGGCGGCCGCGAGGCAAGCCCGAGTTGGACTCCACGGTGCCTTCCACCGCCCCGGTGGAACCACTGACGAACTTGATCTCCTTGCCTGGATTGCTGTTGGAGACATTAAGGATACCGGGCCGAGTGATGATGCCGACCTTGGATTTCTTGCCGCTGCTGGGTACCTTGTCGTCGCTGTCGATGGTGCCGTCGTCATTGATGTCGAACAGCACGGTGGCGTAGTCGGGGGCGCTGAAATAGCCGTCGTTATTGAGATCGAAGGGTGATTCGTCCAATCTGCCGCCGCTGGACGAGGACAACTCCATCAACCAGCTGGTACCGCCGAAATCACACGCCACCTGCGAGGGCAGGAGCGTAGTGAAAATGATCCGGTCGCCCCGCAGGATCGGATCGGTTACCGCACGCTCGCCGAAGTTGTTGGTGTTGCCGCCCTCGGTATTGATCAAATCCATATACCAGCCCATGTGGGTGCTGGGCGGTGTTCCCGTGGGCGAACCGCTGCCTGTGTGCCAGCTAATGGGGTTGCTGCTGGTGACCCGAAGATCGAAACCCAACCCGGTGACCTCCGCCATGATGGACTGCTGCAGCAAATCTCCCCGGTCAAAAGCGGTCAATGCGGCCTGACCAAGATTGTTCTTGGCGTTCTTGTCCCAAACCCCATAGAAGGTCTGGGTGACCTCACCGGTGGCGGAATTGTCACCGGTTTCCAGATACTGGCCGGTACCGAAGTACACCAGATAACCGGTTCCGGTGGGATGACGACCCACATCAGGTCGCACCGTGATGGGTTGCGCGCTGCCATCGGCGGCCTGGGTCTGGAACAGCGGTTGCGGGTTGCTGCTGCCGTCCACATAGGCGACGTCCCAGTTGCTGGCGGAACTGTCGCTCACGTCAAACTTCCACATATTGCCGCGCAGATCGCCGGCATAGATGTAGTCGGCTTCGTAATCACCGTTAATGTCGATAACCGCCGGGGTTGAAAGCCCGTTGGGCGTTGTTACATCCCCGACGCCGGTGTCGATCTTGATGTAGTCGCCGGTCGACCAGGTACCATCGATGCCCTCTTCGATGAAAAGAATGAACAGCACCGCGTTGCCGGTGGTGCTGGCGTTGCCGTCGGCTTCGCTGTTGTTGTAGCCGTTGCCGATGATCACCGCCCACTTGCCATTCTGCATCTTGACGATCGAGGGCTCGCTGTAGGTGTAGCCAAGGTCGGCGTCGTCGCTGTCGGTAAACTCCCACAGCACGGTGCTGGCGGCATTGGATTCACTGAAATCGATGAAAGACGGATCGGTCACATCCAGGGCAAACAGGCCCTGACCGCCGGCACGCAGGGTGCCGGCAAGCACTGTGTGCCAGGCGCCGGACCAGAACGCATCCACCGCACTGAGCTCACCATCGACCCGGTAGCCGTGGGTGTAGTTCACCGACGTCAACTCCGCCAGACTGTCGAACACCGGTCCCGGCACATAGGCCAGTAGCTCCCGACCCACCTCGCTGCTGCTGGTATCGGCATTGAAGCCATGCAACATGCCATCATTGGAACCCACGTACACCACCGGTGTACGGTTGGCCTTGGAGGTTCGGAAGCTCGAGTAGCTGACCGACTCGATTCCATCCGGGTAGCGGAATGGCGGTGTGCCGACGTGCACCGGTGAGGAATGGATCAGATCGCCCAGCAGTTTGCTGCGGCTGCGAAATCCCAGGCCGGTGGTTTCGTTTGAGGAATCGCCGCGCAGGTACTTGAGGCGTGCTTCCCCCACCGCATCACCATCGACTGTTCCCGTGTCAGGATCGGTGGTCAGCGCCGCGATCTGGGCAGCATCCAATTCGCCCACGTCCGGGCTGGCCGGGTTCGCCGGCCAGCGAAACGGAATGCCCACGCCGGTCGAGGGTTTGTAGGTCAAAATATTACGGCCCGAGTCCCAGGGATTGGTCACGGCGGTAAAGGTATCGTCGGTCTTCCAGGGTATGACCGTGCTCAGCGTCCCGTCCGTCTGAATGTTGTAGGCAATCAGTTCGCCGGACCAGTCACCGCTGTCGAAGCGCGCCTGGAACAGGCTGGCGCCGGCCTGGGTGGACAGGGTGTTCAACGCGACCGAAGAGGCCGAGCTGGTGCGATCGGCGATGTCTTCCAGAGCCGAGTTGATGGCATCCAGCACGTCGGCCGGGGTCTGGGCGGCAAGGTAGGTGCCGCGGCTGTTGTAGGCCGCGTGCCACATGTCGTCAATTTTCTCCGGACAGTCCGAGCACGCCGTGGCATCCCCCCAGTCGGAACCTTCAGTGAGCCCGTCGGGCCAGCCATCGCCGTCCCCATCGGTCAACTCACCCTGTACTCCAAAGGCGACGCCGAAGGTCACCATGTGCTGATGGGTCGCGGTGTCGAACAGATTGGGCGCCACATTGTTAGGCAGCGGGCTGAGGTCCTTGTCGTAGTAATACTTGGCCACATCAGCCAGTGAGTTGCTCACGCCGTCGCCGTCCTGATTGCCCACACCCGGGCTGCCCCCGTTCCAGTATCCATCGGTGAACAAGACGGTGAAATTCTGCTGGCACTGATCCACGATGGGGTCGGTCTTACCGGTCAAGGCGCCGTCGAAGTAATCACCGGCCCGCTTCAAACCGTTGCGCAGCGGCGTGCCCGAGGAAGGCCAATTGAACTGGTAGAAGTCCTCCAGTAAATCGCTGTTGTGGACGGCGTAGTCGCTGATCCCCGCGCCAGGCACCTCCACGAACAGCGTGTTGTGCTGATTGATCACGCTCAATCCGTAGCGGTAGGACGGGTTGGCCTCCAGCACAAACCCGACCGCGGCCTTGGCAATGAACGAGCGCCGACGGTAATACTGATACCAGTTGGCGATGTTCTGCTGTTCCTCCGTTACGGTCCGCCCGTTCAGTTCGGTATGGGTGCCGGACCCATCCAGGGTAACCGCGGCGCCGAGTGTCAGATTGAGATTGTTGGCGTCGGGGGCGTAACTGTGGTCCTGAACGGCGGCTGAAGCTGTATCCACCACCACCCGGCGATGACTGTCCCAGAGATCCACCAGGCCATTGGGGGTGGCGTTGACGTTGTTGTTGGTTCCGCGTCCGGGTGAGGATCCGGTGAAACCGCGGTCGTCCTCCCAGATGTGATATTCGAACCCGGTCAGGTCCTTGAAATCGTCGTAGCCGCTGGTGCCGCTTTGGGGATCGCTGCGCGCCGCGGTAAACGAGGCATTGGGAAAGCCCGGCCAAGGCTCGTAGGTATTGGCCGGGTCGTAGTACATGACATTGAGCGAGGAACTCAGTACACGCCAGTCCGAATCGATCGGAGAGACAGTGCAGGACGCGATGCTGTTTCTGTCAGCGTCCGTGCAAGTGTTTGTGTAGGCATTGTCAGGATTGGACTCAACGTAGACAAAGTATCGGTAGCCGCCGCTGTTGGACCGCCACAGCCCATTATCCACCAGCCAGCCGCAACCATCGCTGGTGTACCTGCAGAAGTGCCAGTGTTTCTTGGTGAGAATCTCCCAGTCCATGGAACCGGAATCGTCCACCTCGAAAAACACGTTCGGATCCACCACCTGTCCCAGATAGAGCGGGAAGGTTGGAAGGTCCAACTGCGCGGCGTAGGCATGCATTCCATTTACGAGCAAAAAGCTTGCAAGAGCCGCAACCGGCAACGAACGTCTGGCGTTACTCATCCTGTTTTCTCTCTTATTATCCATCCAACCCCCAGGGGCGGACGGTGGACGTTACTCAGGCACAGCGTAAGTGGATTCCAGCGACACAGTCGCGGCGTCGGTGCCACCGGTGCCGCGGGAACTCACCCTATAGACATTGAAACCACCACCCTCGGGGTCGCTGCCAATGCGCAGACTTGAGCCCTCGACATAAGCACGCTCTTCGATGATGTAGCGGGGTTGGGTGGCCAGGGCGCTGAAGGTGCCGCTGGCAACCTGTGGCGGCGTGGCCGGCGCGGTACCCGTCCACCAGTTCGCCGGAGGCGTATCGACCGTGTAGATGCCGTTGCCGGCGCTGTCATTGGCGATGGGCAGCAACGCACCAAAACTCTGCAGCCAGGCCTCGCCGGTGCGCAGTGCGCTCTCGGCGGCCTGAAACGCCAGATTTCGATCATTGATGTTACCCGCCATGCGCTCTTCCATGGTCGAACTCTGCATGGCGGTGACACCCAGCAGGGTCAGAATCAGCAGGATGATCAGACTCACGATCAGCGTTGCGCCGCCTTGACGCGTCTTGCTTGCGCTTCCGTGTGTGCCTTGTAGGTGGTACCCATGGGTATTCATGGCAACCGGTTCCTCAGTGACAACGTGGTGGAGAAGACCTTGCGCATGCGATTGTCATCCACCGGGTTGATCCGCGCTCGCTGAGCAGCAAGTCGGCTTACCAGATCGTAGGTCTGGGTGTCGGCGTCCCGGGTGACTTCATCGACCGTGCGCACCAGCAGGGACAGCCGCACACTGACCACCTGTCCCCAATTGCCGGCGCCGACCGTGTTCGCCGCCACGAAATCATCAACAGCGCCATCACCGCTTGTGTCCCGCCCGTAGAGCAATTGCATATTCTCCACGCCCTCGACCAACTCCTCGGTTCCGCTCCAGACACCGGTGTTGGGCAGCACCCGGCTCCGGCATAGGGCGGGCGAACCGGATGCGCTCTGGCATATGAAATAGGCGACGGTGCGCAGAGCACCGATACGGGTCTGCTCCTCATTGAGACCCTCGGGGGAAGTCCAGGCCGCATGGGTTATGGTGCCGGCGGCATCATCCACGGCCGTTGGCTGAAATATGGACCCCTGCTGGCAATCGGCTGCCACCAGAATCGGGCTGGTACCGGCCACAAACGTATGTCCCTGGGCGGTAAACACAGTATTGGTTGAGTCAGCGGTGAGTGGGAAAGCCAGGGCATCGACATAGCGGATCACCACCACATCGGTTCCGGGAATGACATCGCCCAGCAAATTTGCGTCGAGATTGGGCAGCCAGTCGGCTGCGGTACTGGAAGCCGCAGGGTCAGTGGCGGTGATGGCATAAGTGGAGCCGAGCCCGGTGCCCGCCGCATCGAAGCCCTGGATGGGCACGCTGAGGTCCGACAGAAACGCATTCAGTCCAGAATTGTCGATCAGTTCCAGATCGCGGCGGCAGCCGTTCTGGCCTGCCATGCGAATGTCGGCGGCAATCAGCTCCATGCCCAGCCGACCGTCTTCCTGCAATCGCCCGAGTCCTTCCTGAAGGTTGTAGGAGACCTTGCTGCCCAGGAAAAGCTGTAACAGACCGGCAACAACCAACAGGCCCAAAACCAAGGCCAGCATTATTTCGATCAGCGTTACCCCGCGCTGGCGGGGGGAATATGCTGAGGATGGGAAGGCCGGTGTCATAGCTGCACCTGTACCGCAACGGTTTCGTTGCGGCTCCCCTCATCGGTGCCCGTGGGATTGGTCCATTGCACGGTGATCGTGGCGATGTCCCCGTTCAAGGCGGCGGAACCGTCACCGGCGGGCAGTTCCGCCGCGATCCCCAGTAACCAGTCGGTCACGTCGGCGCTTGAAACCGTCGCCACACCGGGACTGCCGTCGGCAATGGCAATGTTGTAATTGCCGGCCAGCGCCTCGCCCCGGTTGGCGCGCATGCGATCGATCATGTCATAGGCCAAAATGGTGGCCTGGCTGTAGAGGTAGGCGTTGTGGCTGCCGCGGACGCCTACGTTCTGGAGGCTTGCCAAGCCAAGCAGGGCGAGCGTCAGGACGATTACAGCGACCAGGACTTCCAGCAGCGTGAACCCGCTCTGGGCGCGCTTGCGCGATCTTCTGGACACGGCGACCATCTAACTGCACCCACCGGGATCGGCGGTTCGCACCCGCCCGGTCATGCTTATGATGCGTCCTCTGGCATGCCCGGCACCGCGGTCATCACACAGCGCAAAGGTGCCGATGTTGGTGGTGGCGCCCCTGGCGTCAAAGGTGATTCGGTTGGCGCCGCTGTAGTCCAGCGTGAGCCCCCCATCCAGCGGCACATGGCTGCGCAGGGCAAGATCGCCATCCGCGGTATCCAGGGTCCCATCACCGTCTACATCGACAAATGCGGACCAACCACCGGCCCAAGCCGCCGGGGATGCGCAGCCATCGCCATTTTCGGCCACGGCACCAGAGCAGACCGTGACTCTCCGCCCACGCTTCACGGCTTCACTGCGAGCCAACGAAAGGTCGGTGGTCAGGTTGTTGATCTGGGTGACAAGCCGATTGTCCTGAACGATGCTGCGGAAACTGGGCACGGCGAAGGTCAGTACGATCGCGCTCAGAAAAACCGTAATCATCAGCTCGATGAGGGTAAAGCCCCTTTGTGCCGACCACTGTCGCATGGCTACCTTCTTTATATGGTTATTCCGGGTCCAGAGGCGCTGGGCGCGGTCGCTCGACGTCCAGAACGGTCGCGGACGGATGGTTGATTGGTTCAATGCGTTGCCATCCCTTGGTCCGCTTTCAAACAGTATGGTGATCGGGGATCACGAACCGCAAGCCACTGAATTTGTTGAATCCGGTACGACATTTCGGAGCCCGTGTCAGAGATCCGCGAGCACACCCGCGCAAGCGATTTCAAGTGCCGATGAGACGTGCAAGCCCCATACCATTCATCGCCCCAAGAACGGCAACGCATCCCACCGACTGTGTCATTGAGTAACGCATGGGTTGATCGTTACCAAAGCACCCACCCAAGTGTTACGCATGGTAACGCTTTCATTATCGCCTCAAATCGCGATATCCGATTTTCATTACTAAACAGTAAGATAGATCTGCCCTACAGCATGGCAAATTTCTTGCGTCCGGAGAGACTACCGTCAGGGAAGACGGTTGAGCTGCACTGCCCCGGCACGATAGCCGATGGGTGATCACCATTTCTGTAGAAGCGAGGCCTGACGCATATGACCGCCAAGACACTTTGGCTCTTTATATTCGTCGGTATTTATTGGTCTTACTGCCTGTTCTGGGGCATCAAGGGCGCGCTGTCGTCCAAGACCGCTACCGACTATATGTTGGCCGGCCGAGGCATCGGTCTGTGGGTATTCGTACTTGCAGCAACCGCCACCTCGTTCTCCGGCTGGACGTTTATGGGCCATCCCGGCCTGTTGTACCGTGACGGCTTTCAGTACGCGTATGCGTCCTTTTATGCCATCACGATCCCCTTCACCGGCGTCATGTTCCTGAAACGCCAGTGGATGTTGGGCCGTCGATTTGGGTTTGTGACGCCGGGCGAAATGCTGGCAGCGTACTTCAAATCAGACGCAGCCCGTCTGCTCACCGTGCTGGTGGCCCTGGTGTTCTCGGTTCCCTACCTGGGGATTCAGCTACGCGCCTCGGGCTTCCTGTTCAACGTGCTGACGGATGGCATGCTCTCGGTTGAAGTGGGCATGTGGCTGCTGTCGTTCGTGGTTGTGCTCTACGTTGCCTCCGGTGGCCTGCGCGCCGTGGCCTACGTGGACACGATGCAGGCTATTCTTCTCGCAGCCGGTATCGTCATCATCGGTATCATCGCCATCGCCTATATCCCCGACTTGAAGGCCGGTCTCGCAGCTCTGACCGAGATCAAGGACGGCCAGGCATTGTTCGGCAAGACCACACCGGATGGGTACAGCCAGTACATCGCCATTCCCGGTGTCATTCAGTACGTGAGTGGTGTGACCGAGACCGTGGGCGGCGCATGGACCGGCATCATGGTGTTGTCCTATATGTTCGCCCTGATGGGCATCCAGTCGGCACCCGCGTTCTCCATGTGGGCATTCGCCAACAAGAGCCCGGCCCCGTTCGTGCCGCAACAGGTATGGGCGTCATCGTTCGGAATCGGCATCATCCTGTTCGTGTTCACCGCGTTTCAGGGCCTCGGCGGCCACTTCCTGGGCGCGGACGTGAAGTTCATGCAGGCGCATCCCGAGCTGGTCAACCCAGTCATGGTCGAGGGCCTGATGTCCGTGGGTAACCCGGAAATGAGCCCGGAAGAGGTTGCCGCGGCAGCCAAATCGGGCATCGAAGCCCTGCAGGCGGGTACTCCGATCGAGGAGACCGGCCTGGTGGACATGATGGACAAGTCGAAGAACGCGTCCACCCAGGGCTCACTGGTGCCTCAGTTGATCTACCTGCTGGGTGACACCGCACCTTGGCTGGTGGGTCTGCTGTCGGTTTGTGCCCTGGCAGCCATGCAGTCCACCGGTTCGGGCTACATGTCCACTGCGGGCTCGATGATCACTCGCGATGTGCTGAAGCGCTACATGATGCCCAACGCCACCGACGGCCAGCAGAAGTTCTGGGGTCGGACCATGGTGGTCTGCGTGGTTCTGGCGGCACTTGTGGTGGCAACGACGGCCACCGATGCTCTGGTGCTCCTGGGTGGCCTGGCGGTGGCCTACGGGTTCCAGATGTGGCCGGCATTGATCGCAGTGTGCTGGTGGCCTTTCCTTACCCGCCAGGGTGTGGTGGTCGGACTGATCGCCGGCTTGGCCGCGGTCACTCTGACGGAAAGCATTGGCGCCCAGTTCATGCCGTGGGGTCGTTGGCCCATGACCATTCACTCCGCCGGGTGGGGCATTATCTTCAACCTGGGTCTGGCCATCCTGATCTCTGCGGTCACGCAGAACGCTCAGGAGCGTGAGCACCGCATGACCTTCCATCGCTTCCTGCAGGAGCACGCCAGCCTGCCGGCGGCGAAGCGGGGTCTGGTGCCGATCGCCTGGATCGTGACCCTGGCCTGGTTCTTCTTTGCAATCGGTCCTGGTGCGGTCATCGGCAACACCATCTTTGGAGACCCGACTGATGCGGCCACCTGGATGTTCGGCATCCCGTCGATCTGGACCTGGCAGCTGCTGTTCTGGGCCCTGGGTGTGATGATGATGTGGTTCCTGGCGGTCAAGATGGAAATGTCCACGGTGCCGGAGACGGAAGTCGTGGAGCTGGTAGAGGGCGCCGGCGCGGCTGCGACAACCAGCCGTTAAGCCTGCCTCGTGAAGTCGGAGGGAGGGCTGAAAAGCCCTCCCTCTTTTTTTCCCCGGATCTCGTCGTCCCAGCGACAGCGCCGATACACCCGGTCAACCCATCGATCGGATCCTTGTGTAGAGTTCCGCTATGACGATTGGTAAAACACTATCGATTCTGCTGCTGGCGTCGCTGCTGTTTTTCCCGGTGGCCAAAATCATCTGGGTGCTGAGCGCCCGCCGGCTGCATCGTAGACTGAAGCGAGAGCTTACTGCCGATGAAGTCAAAGGCCAGCTGCAGCGGGCCCGAGTGGTTACGATCCCGGTGGTACTGCTGTTTTCCTATCTGTTCCACCATCATGTACTGAGTTCGATCTATGGATGACCGCCTGTACCGATTTCTGAAGTGGACGGCCATTATCATGGCCGCCGCTTGGCTGGGTTGGGCTGTCTACGAGAACTTCTTTCTGGGCAAACAGCCCGGCGAGTACAAACGCGCTGCCGCCTCCCGTTCCTTCTCTGACGGAGACTACCAGCAGGCACTTGACAGCTACGATGAGGCGCTGCGGGTCAATCCGGATCTCAGCGGGGCTCAGTGGGGCCGCGCTGAAACGCTGATCATGCTGAACCGAGAGTACGAAGCGGTTCAGATTTACGACGAACTGATTGCACAGCAACCCGATGTTGCGGCCAACTACGCCAATCGAGGTATCGCGCTGGATCGTATGGGGCAATATGCCGAGGCGCTGGCCAGCTACGAGACAGCCATCAGCCTCGACGCCGAGACCGGCGACGGACCCCATTGGTTGACCCGTCTACTCCGCAACCAGCCCGATAAGCCGCCGGGCATCGCCGATCGTGCAGCCTATCTGCGCGAACAACTGGCACTGCCGGCGGAAGATCGACTGCTTCGAGTCCCGGAGGTCGATGATGCGCAGAGGCCTTACAAAGAATAGGCCGGAGACCTGAGTCGCAGGCTCATTGGCCTCATAACCCGCCTCAGCAACGTGGATTGATGGCGGGACGAACTGTCAGAACCGCACCAAACCCAGGATGTCCGAGAAAAGCACGCGTACGCAGAACAGCAGCGCGATCGCACCGAAAAGCAGGTGCACCCACTCTTTCTCTCCGTTGCCGTCCCGAAATGTCAGCCCGTGATACGCCACAAATCCCGTTGCGAAAACGAAAACCCAGTTTTCAAGGTCCTCCAAGCGATCTCCTCATTCGGTCATTCCCAAAGTCCCTCAATAGCACGGCGGCAGCTGACAACCTTGAGTGGTGTAATCCTGCGCCAGATGAGACCAGTATACCAACATGCCGATAAACAGAATCATCGCAAGCAGGCTCGAAACACCGATCAGGCGAGTCCAGAATCCGGTGGCAGGGCGGGACTGAAGCCCAAAGCAGGCACGGTCGAGACGTCCTTCGTCTTGCAAATGTTGAATTTGGCGTGAGAACGCGCGCACCCACATCGGCACCTGGGTTTGCACCATATATGCATCGAACGCCCGTGTGAGCTGCAGCTCCGTAGGCGTTTGTCCGTACCAACTCCGGTAGGCCAACTGAAACAGCTCAAACTCCGATATCTGCAGCATGGAGGCGGAGCGGGCCACATCTTCGTTGTCACCTCGAGCCTGGGGCGAACGTTTTTTCATCAGCCGCTCCTGGGACACCGGTGTTTGTAAGGCGCATTCATTCGCTGCGCCGCGGTGCAGTGTTTAAGGGGGATCAGCAACGTGTAGTAGTTGACTGTCAGTATGCCGGACAGTTCGCAATGGAACCACGCAACAGACGCGATCCGCTAACTTGGATTCCCCAGAGCCCTGATGCACGACCGACTTGCGCTCGACTTGTGAGGCCGGGTGGGTAGAATCCCCGCAGTCAATCGCACCGTATCCGTTCACCGCGGCAGCTCACCAGACCCATGCCCGGGACATCAAACTGAGGAAATGCACCGATGGACAGCCCCGCCGAATACGCCGCGGCCATGCGGGAGACCCTTAAAACGTTCAACCAGCTGTCGCCGGACACGCTCAGGGAACTGAGAAGTCGCATGACTGAAGTCGTTCTGGATTCTGGCCAGGTCTTGTTTCGGCAGAACGATGTTTACACCGGCAGTTTGTATGTAATCGCCGACGGGACGATTGAACTGCGCAGAAACGGAGAGGCGCCAGTACTGCTCGGCAAGAATGACGTGCTGGGACTGGACTGTCTGTTCGACCAGTTGCCCTGTCGCGCCACCGCCACCGCCACGTCCCAGGTCAAACTCGCTGCACTCAGCGACGAACAACTGAACGAGGTTGAACAGGACCGCCCGGAACTGTTCCAAGCCATGCATCGCCTGCTGGCCAACCGGATGAGAAGCCAGGCATCCAGGCGCCAGACGGTGTCAGGTGTATGGCTGATGCCGGCCCGCGCCATCATGAAATCGCCCCTCGCCACCTGCGGCTCCGAGATTACCGTGGAGCAGGCTTTCGATCTGATGCGCCAACGGGGCATTGGCAGCCTGGGCGTGGTCGACAAGCCCGGCCGCCTGCTGGGCATCGTCACCTACGCAACCCTTGCCGAGGGCCTGCTCAAGCAAAACGCCATCGGTGGCCACAGCCCGGTCGAATCAGTCTGCCACGCCCCGGAGACCATCCAGCCGGATACGCCCCTTTGGAAGGTACAAAGCGAACAGGCGCAGCGGGGTGTCAAGTATCTGGTGGTGTGCGACGGAAACAAGCCGGCCGGCATCATCTCTCAGACCGACGTACTCGAAACCCTCATTTCATATCAACGCTCGGTGATCGTGGATATCGGCGATGCCACCGACTACGACCAGCTCAGGGGCTTCAGCGCCCGGATGGGGCAGATCGCACGAGAATTGCTTCACCACAACCGCAGCGCCGAAACCGCTGTCCGAGCGCTGAGCGAAGTCCACCTTGCCGTCCAACGCCGCTGCATCGATCTGGTGGTCAAGGAGATGATCGACGATGGAAAGGGCAGTGCACCCATTCCCTATGCCTTGATTATCATGGGCTCGGGTGGCCGTAAGGAAATGATCATACGCACCGACCAGGACAATGGAATCATCCTGGCCGATACCCCGAGTACCACGACCAGCGCCACCCAGGAATGGTTCAAGGAGTTCTGCGATCGAGTGAATCATCGTTTGGACGAAGTTGGCTATGAATGGTGCAAGGGCGACATCATGGCGCGCAATCCGGACTTTCATCGCAGCCTTTCCCAATGGCGCCAGCACCTGAGCCACATCGCCACCCGCCCCAGCGAAAAAAGCGCGCGCTGGTCCACCGTGTTCTTCGATTTCGATACCCTGTACGGGGACGACGCACTGATCGTTGAGTTACGCAGTCATCTGTTAAGCGAACTCAAACGCCATCCCAGGCTACTGAAGATGATGGTGGAAGACGATGCGTCTGGAAGAGCCGCGGTTGGTCTATTCAATCGGCTGGTGACGGCATCGGACAAAGACCGCAAGGGCAAGGTGGATCTCAAACGCAACGGCACGCGCCTGCTGGCTGATGCGGCCCGAGTGTACGCCCTCAGCGAGGGTATCGACGCCACCGGCACGGGTGACCGCATCCGGGCACTGGTGCGGCAGGGTCGATTCGATGCGGAGTTTGCCGATTCAGTTCTGGCCGCTCTCGATGAGCTGCTGGACCTCACATTGGGCCATCAGATCGAGCAACTCGAGCAGGGCGTGCCGTTGGACAAACTCATCGACCCGGATCGGCTCACACCATTGGAGCAGGAGTCACTGAGAATGGCCATGCGGGTGACCAAGACCCTGCAAGGTCGACTGCAAGGGGACTTCGGCACCATCCTGCTCTGATCCCCCAGTCGTGCTATTGCCGATGTCCCCCGATGAACATTCACGAAGCGATCAGAGGCTGAATAGCAGCGTGTTCAAAAAGTCTCGGTTGAGGGTGTTTTCAACGCCGTATCCGGCCGAGTGAGGCTTTTTCAACACGCTGCAAGACCCGGAGTATCATGACCCAGGGGGACAGCCTCCCAAATTGGGGTGAAGGCAAGGAGCGTCCGGTGATTTTCCTATATGAACTCTTGCGCTGCCGGATTTTCAACCAGTGAAACCAGCAAATACGTAGGACCTACACCGGACCTCTGGGGAGCCGCTGATTTATTCTGGACGAAGCAGATTGGAGTCTGAAATGTGCAGATTCAAGGCGCAGATTGCAGGTAATAGTTGCTCTATTGCCAAGATCTGCAACGATGAAGCTGTGCATTTCAGTCCCAAGGTGCAAGTACACGAATAGATCGGCGGTTCCCTAGAACTAACCAGCCCGGCTCCGATCGATCGGATTTCAGCCCAGAGCAAGGGCTGTATCACACTCATTTTCAACGATTACGATCCAAAGCGGCGACCAGTCGACGCAACGATTGACTTTGCCACGCATGAACGGAAAAATCGTGGATCGAGTCATGACAAGAACAAAATTACCCGGATGCTACGGACATGACCGATCAAGGTTCGCGCTGAGTACGCACGCGGACAGTTCTTACGGGGGGCCGGGAAGGAAGTGACGGCTTTACGATCAGGCGGGCACCGTGCGGATCGCTTGCTCGATTGCTTCTTTTCAAACCGGGTTCGCATTCATCATTCCCAAGGAAACGTCGCAGCGGCCGACGCGAATCGCGATTCGATGCGCAGACGCAGGGTCCCCGATGGAGAGCCGCGTTCAGTTCCAACATCAGTTCCAACACCTGATGCTGAGCCTGAGATTTTCAGAACCCACAAGCGCTGGGCGGATTGGGATTTCCAGTCAAGAGAGATGATTGCTCGATCAAACGGATGCCGCCATAACAATCTGGGGCGTAGGATCGGCATCGGCCGCTTTACAAAAATGACGACCAACTGAAGGAGAAGCTCGTTATGTCTGACGACAAGGTCTACCCGGTTCCGGCGGACGCAGCTGCACGCGCGCACATCGACGCAAACACTTATCGGGAAATGTACGCCCGCTCAGTCGAGGATCCGGAAGGCTTCTGGGCTGATCAGGCCGACGAATTCGTCACCTGGTTCAAAAAATGGGATCGGGTGATGGAGTGGGACTTCAACACGCCCGAGATCAAGTTCTTCGAAGGCGCGAAGCTGAATGTCAGCTACAACTGCCTGGATCGCCACCTGGAGACCCGGGGCGATCAAATCGCCATTATCTGGGAAGGTGACGATCCGAGCGACGACCGTCAGATCACCTATCGGGAGTTGCACGGGGAGGTCTGCCGTTTCGCCAATGCCCTCAAGAATCTGGGCGTCGAAAAAGGTGACCGGGTCTGTATCTATCTGCCCATGATTCCCGAAGCGGCTGTCGCCATGCTGGCCTGCGCCCGCATCGGCGCCATGCACTCCATCGTGTTTGGCGGTTTTTCCCCGGATGCTCTGCGGGACCGCATCAACAACGCCGAGTGCAAAGTGCTGATCACGGCCGACCAAAGCCTGCGGGGAGGCCGCAAGGTGCCGCTCAAGACCAATGCGGACAAGGCCTGCGAAGGCACACCGTGCATTGAGAGTGTGGTTGTCGTGAAACGCGGTGGCGACCCGATAGACTGGGTGGATGGGCGGGATGTCTGGTACCACGACGCGATCGCGTCAGCCTCTACCGATTGTCCTGCTGTGGAAATGGATGCGGAGGATCCGCTGTTCATCCTCTATACCTCCGGTTCCACCGGCCAGCCCAAGGGGGTACAACACACCACCGGCGGGTATCTTCTGTATGCCGCCATGACCCACAAGTATGTGTTCGACTACCACGACGGTGATATCTACTGGTGCACCGCGGACGTGGGCTGGGTGACGGGACACTCGTATATCGTCTACGGACCTCTGGCCAACGGCGCCACCACGCTGATGTTTGAAGGCGTGCCCAATTATCCGTCGATCAGCCGCTTCTGGGACGTGGTGGACAAGTGGAAAGTGAACATTTTCTACACCGCACCCACCGCCATTCGCATGCTGATGCGGGAGGGCGAGGAGCCCGTCAAGAGAACCAGCCGCGCATCACTGCGGACACTGGGTTCGGTGGGCGAGCCGATCAATCCTGAGGCATGGGAATGGTATCACCGTGTGGTGGGAGACCATCGCTGTCCGATTGTGGACACATGGTGGCAGACGGAGACGGGCGGTATCATGATCACGCCCTTGCCAGGCGCAACTCCGCTGAAGCCGGGTTCCGCGACGCTGCCATTCTTTGGCGTGGTGCCGGCCCTGCTCGATGCCGACGGCAAGGAGTTGGAGGGCGTCGCCGAGGGCTCGCTGGTTCTGACCCAACCCTGGCCTGGTCAGATGCGGACGGTGTATGGAGACCATCAGCGATTCAAGGACACCTACTTCGCGACCTATCCCGGCACCTACTTCGCCGGCGACGGAGCACGCCGAGACGCCGACGGCTACTACTGGATCACCGGCCGGGTCGATGATGTCATCAATGTCTCCGGTCACCGAATGGGTACCGCCGAGGTCGAAAGTGCGCTGGTGCTGCACGATGCGGTTGCCGAAGCGGCCGTAGTCGGTTACCCCCATGACATCAAGGGCCAAGGAATCTACGCCTATGTCACGTTGATGGCGGATATCGAACCCAGCGACGAACTCAAGAAGGATCTGGTCAAACACGTTCGTAAGGAAATCGGACCGATCGCCACACCGGATATCATTCAGTGGGCGCCTGGTCTGCCCAAGACCCGATCGGGCAAGATCATGCGCCGCATCCTGCGCAAGGTGGCGGCCAACGAATTGGACAGCCTGGGAGACACCAGTACCCTTGCTGACCCGAGCGTGGTGGATGATCTGGTGGATCAACGCTCCGGCCACTGAGCTGAAACCGTTCTGAGCATTACAGCCCGGCATCGATTTTCGATGCCGGGCTTTTCTATGACCGCATGATCGTCAACAGCAACTTCAGACCCGCAGGCGGGCTCCGCGGGCCACATATCCAAACACTGTGGGCGTCCCAGGTACGCCGCCCTCCCCGCATTCAACTGCGTCGCGATCGTCTGGAGCTGCCGGATGGCGACTTCGTCGATCTGGACTGGACCGAAGGTTCCAGCGCCGCACCCATAGTCATGGTGCTGCACGGCCTTGAAGGCTCAAGCGATTCAGGATACGCACGCGGGCTGCTGCATGCCGTGGTGAAAAAAGGCTGGCGTGGGGTTGTGATGCATTCCCGAGGCTGCAGCGGTGAGCCGAATCGGCTGCGACGCGGTTACTGCGCGGGCACGACGGACGACCCATCCACAGTGGCGCTGAGCTTGTCTAGACGCTTTCCAGGGGTACCTCTGGTGGCGGTTGGATACTCTCTGGGAGGAAATGCGCTGCTCAACTGGTTGGGCGAGTCCGGCAACCGGAATCCACTGAGTGCGGCGGTCGCGGTTTCGATTCCTTTTCGACTGGCCATTGCCACCGACCGCCTCAACCGCGGATTGTCGCGCCTTTACCGGGGCTATTTGCTGCGCAGCTTGAAACAGAGCTACAGCGAAAAATTCACCAATCGCGCTGACGCGCCTTATCCGCTGGACCGTCTCGATGCGCTCTGGGATTTCCGGGCCTTCGATCACTTCATCACCGCACCCCTCAACGGGTACGACAGCGCGGAACACTACTACGCCGCGGCCAGCAGTCGATCTCATCTTGCCGGCATCTCGGTTCCCACTCTGATCGTTCAGGCACGGGACGATCCGTTCATGACCCCGGAAGTGCTGCCAAATGAAGCCGAGCTGTCCCCTCAAGTCACTTTGGAAATCAGCGCTTCTGGCGGACATGTCGGATTCGTGTCCGGATCCCTATGGCGTCCGCGTTACTGGCTGGAGGAGCGAATACCTGCTTTCATCGAGCAGCGGCTGGCAAGCGCAAGCTACCCGCCATGAGCTGAGAGCCGTGCGTCAATTCTGGTTGCCGAAGATAGACCCGGACACGTTGGCGTGTATCAAAGCGTACCCGTGAATTGAATCCGCCGCTGGCCCTCCTGATCAGCAACCCCCAGCGCGTTCAGAATGCCAGAGACCGGACCCTGTTCGTCCCGGGCGCCCGCCAAACCATCGAACTCAAAACTTCCGGCACCGCTGAGGCTGACCCGGCCGGTCAGACGCAGCGGGCCACCGTCGTCCCGCACCGCCAACTGCCAGGGCGGTCCATCCCCTTCAGGCTCGGCCACGAAGTTGCCCAGCATCACCAGTGGGGACTGAAGCAAAACCAGGTAGTTAACCCGGATCTGACCGCGAACGGCCTGCAACACACCGTCGTCGATTCGGAGCAGTTCCAGATCTGGACTCAAACGCCCGTCGATGCCACCGGCAATGGGCACGATTGCGGGCAGCAGAGGCGCCAGCGCCACATTGCCCTCCACCTCGGTCAGATGATAGGCGCCATCCCAGGCCAAGGCGGTGCGCGCGCGCAAATTGCCATCACCCACTGTCAGCTTGGTGCCATACTCGAGCCGGCCCTTGAACAGAGCGCCCGGGCGAAGGCTCCAGCGCACGTTCTCGAGCAGAATTCTATTACCGGCAAGCCCACGTGCCTGGCCCTTGACCACGGTTCCAGAGATGTCGAACAACTGGCCGGGCAAGCGGTTACCCAGGTAATGATAGGCAAACTCCGCCGGGGTCCTGAGCAACAGAGCCAAAGCAAAGCAGCCGAGCCCGAGCAACACGATGCGCAGGTAACGCTTCATCCTTCCGTCCCCCGCCGCAACACCAAACGGGCGTTGACGACACCGGCCTGCTTCTGCGGATCCACCACGGCGCTCTCGGCATAGACGCCCATGCGCTTCTGTACGTCTGCCAGCCATTGCACCAGGGCATCGAAACTCGCCTGCTCCAACCACACCCGGGCACGATCGGCCCCCTGAGGCTCGACCCGCTTGAGCGCGCCCGCAAGCCCACCTTGTTTTGCGGTCTGCTCTACCAGGGTCAGCAATGGGCTGGCATTTGCCACCCGGGGCGAGGGGGCCAGAGCTTGACTGCGGGCCACCTCGTCAGCCGCCCGATCCATCCACACAGCCGCTTCCCGCAGGCCGGATACCTTTGATTCCAGAGCGGCAACATCGCGCGTCACCGGAGACCAAACCAGAGCGTAGCTGAGAATCACGACGGCACACGCAGCACCGATCATCAACGTGAGCCGCTCCCGGGGCTCCAGGTTCAGGAACCACGCCTTCACGATGCCGTCTCCCGAATAAGGAGCCGGCTGTTTACCTTGCCATCCCGGGATGAGGCCGATTGAATCTGCACTTCAAGCGGCCGGTTTGAGATCAGGCTCTGGCGCAGTTGATCCACCGCCTGCAGACTGGTTGCCGAGAGGCTCAGGGTCAGCGCGCCTTCCCGATAGTTGAGGCCCGTGATCTGAATGTCGCTCGCCGTGGTGAGTAGCGGACCCGCTTGGGCCAGCAAATCCAGCAACCCGATCTGTCCACCACTGCCGGCCTGGCGCATGGCCTTGAGCCGGCTTTCCATGAGCAGACGGGGGTCACCTCCCTTACGGGCATCCGGAAACGCCCTTCGGTAGATCTGCTCGAGACGCTGGGACAGAAGCTCGCTCTCTCGTTGCAGGCGAAAGCGTTCGACCAAATTCGCGCCAAACTGGGTCGCCAGCAATAACACACACAGCACGGCCACGCCCTGCCACGGTTTGAGCAATCGACCGACGCGAGCACGAGGACTGTGCGCACCCTGCAGGAGATTGAACGACGAAGCCGGCCTAAACTGATGCGCCAGAACCACCAGCGGCGCAACCTCAAGCGGCTCGAGCTGAATGTCCATGTGGTCGGACGGCGGCAACAGCGCCGGATCGATATCCCCGTACACCCGAAGGACCTGCGGAACTGGGGCGGTTTCCTCTGTCAGGTTCGCATCCACAAGGCTTGCGTCCGTCGCGGCTTCCGGGTTTAGCAAAACCGGCAGCATGTCGCGGTCTGCGGTATAGCCCGATGCTTCGCCATTGCGCACCAGCACCCTTTCTCCATCCACGAGCAGCACGGTCTCGCCTTCGGTGTAGGGCAGCAACAGCGGTTCCGGAACCACCGCGGACAGGACGATGCCGACTTCCTGGCAGCGATCGATCCAGTCCTTCATCAACGCCTCGCGCACCACCGCCACCGCGATGCCACCCCCTGGATCCCGCTCGCCGACGGCGAAATGCAAATCATCCACATCTTCGGCGAAATGGTCTTCCAAAGCGTATGGAATGGCCTTCAACACGGTACTCTTGTTGCGGCTCGGCACTTCGGCCCGGGTCAGCATAATCTGGCTGCCGTCCGCAGCCAGGACACAACGATGTCCGATAGCCCGTTTCGCTGCCTCCTGCATCGAGCCACGCTGCACTTGATCATCGCCGGCATCTCGACCGTACCATTCCACCGGGAGGGCTGGGTCATTGGTAAGGCGCAACATTAAATCGCTCAAACCGGGCCTCCCAACTCGCGTCGAACGACACGCACCGGCCCGTCCGGAACCCGCTCGATCAAGGATTCGATACGGGCATACCCATACTCGGTTTCCACTTCCGCATGCACGCTGAAAAACCGACTTGCTACGGTCAATCCGGCGGCATCCAATGCCAGCCCGGAGACGGCAGAATGGGAGAGAAACGCCTCAACGCTGTCGAACGCGGCGTTGGCCGCCTCTTCCTGCAACGCCTTTGCGTCGGCTTCACCCAGTTCTGGACTGAGGGCCATGAGCACGGGCACGGTGGCGGCGTTGACATTGATACCAGCCGCTTCCGGCCCGGTTGCAACGGGCAGCACGGTCAAATGGGGTTCCAGGGCGGCGAACATCTCAGCATCCATGCCCTTCACAAGCCGCAGTTCGCTGATATGGGCCATGGGGCCGTTGGCAGCGCGATAGGGTGGTTTCGAAGTCATATAGTAGAGCGATTCCGCGCCGTTGCCTTTGTCCACTGTCTCGTTTTCGTCGGTGTCGATCCAGTCCACAACCGCCGCGCCGATGTTTTCATCGACACCGACACTGCGCAGCAGCGTTAACAGTCGCTCGAACTGCGCTTCATCGACGGCACCCTGATTTCCGATCAATCCGTTCAGATCGAAACGACCCTGTTGGTCGGAGATATAACCGGTGATCTTACCCCCCTCGATGGGCAACTCGGCGAAGGGCTTGGCCCATCCCTCCTGTCCATGGTCGGTTTCGCTGTCCTCGGCATCGCGGCGCAGTATCTCCGCCGCCCATTGTTCGACGCCGATGGCGTAATAAAGCGCTTGGCGTTGCCCCAGAACGACTGCGGTCCGATTGATGGCGAGTTGCACACGGTAGGCCAAGTCACTGGCGGCAAAGGTGGCCAGAAAAACCACCAGCATCGCCGTAATCAGTGCAATGCCACGTTGATCGGAGCGCGGGTTTACGCTGCTCATGCGCCCCCCGGCACCACCAGCAGCCGTCGCAACTGACCCCAACCCTCCAACTGCAGGGTCACATCAAGCGCCATGGGCAGGTCAGCGGCAGGCCCGTCAGGTCCGCTCTGCGGCGGCCAACTCTCCACCCACTCCTTCTGTGTCAGGTAGCGGATTTCCCACCCCTCGACGCCCGTCAGTACGGTCTCCGGCTCCGGCGGTTCAAGCCCGGTTGGGCTGTCCAGCACGGTCCAGCTCAAGCGCTGCAAATCGCTTCCCTCAAGCCGCCAAGCGACCCTTTGCAACATGCTCCGAGGCAAATCCAGCGGGTTGATATGACCGGACCGTGTGAACTCAAGGCCATCGCCGTCGGCGGCGCCGTTAAAAGCCGCTTTCCGGTCGCCGAACTCATCGCGCACGCTACGGGCCACTGTCTGCTCAACATCGCGTTCCAGCCGCGCAATCGCAAGCTGAACGCGGCCCATTCGATCTTCCTGAGTCTGGGCCCGGTCGGCCACATCCAGAACCCGGGTCAGGCCGCCATAGGCCATCGCCGCCATGACCGCAAAGATTGCGATGGCCACCACCAGTTCGAGCAGGGTGAACCCGCTTTGGTTTGAGCGCCGGGTCACGATTCCCCACCCTTGCCCCGGAACGCGCTCAAAGTCACCAATGGACTGCCCGTCGCATCCACATGGCTCACACTGACATCCAAACGCCGCAAATCCGGATCTGCCGTGACCGATACCGTTACATCCCAGTTCCAGTCCTGACCCATCATCTCCTCGCTGCCACTCTGGGTTCCCAGCGGGGGCCATTCCTCTGCCAGTATCGCCTCGGCAATCCGATTTTCTGCCACCCACGACGCCACGATCTTGTCGCGCACGTAGACCAGGTTGCCGGTTGACTGACCAGTGGCGCGAATGATGGCACCCAAAGCCACAGCCACGATGGTCAATGCCACCAGCACCTCGAGCAGGGTGAAACCGGTCTGCCGCCCGGGGAAGCCCTGAATCGTTCGGACGGATGGCGCTTCGATCCACAAGGGCCGACCCGCTGCGCCCCTCATCCGCCAATGCAAGATGCCGATGCGAAGGTATAGCAGGCTCTGCCGAGCAGCGGCAACGCCGCAGGGGTGGATGTGGGACGCGCCCCGCTGAAATGCAGCGAACTTATGGGACGGGACGCTAGCCATCGCTCTCGAATACCGTGTCGATTCGACCACTCGCGGAACCATCGATGTGGAAACGATGCGATTCGGACGCATCGGACAGGGTGAGACGGAATGGCAGCATTTCGCCGCTGGACAACAACCAGACCTGGGGCAAGGCGTCGCCTTGTTCGCTCTTCTCAGGCTTCAATGCGGCCGGCAAGTCATCAACGCTCAGGTCCATACGCAGTCCCTCAGGGAGGCGCCCACCGGCGGATGCTTGGGTATCGCTGACCTCGATCCACTTCTTTCCGTCCCAGCGCAACAGCGTGTAGCCCTCCTCGTTGAGCATCAAACCTCGGTTTTCGATTCTCAGCATGGCGGCTTCCCGATGGTAACGAAGCAGTGCAGCCAATCGCTCGCCCTGACTCTGGACCTGGTCACCGGCGGGCTCCGGCCCGACGGAGAGCAGGGCAAAACCCGTCAAGATGCCGATTAACACCAGCACCACCATCATCTCCAGCAGGGTAAACCCGCCTTCCGTCGTTACACGCGGACCGGACGCAGGCCCGTGCCCGCGATCCGAACGCCAGCCGACGCTCGGCATCGCTCTCACCCGCTGCGGCCAGAGTCAGCCATCCCGCCGGCGCACCTTTGCTTCACTCCAGATTCCAGTTGCCGATGTCAGCGTTGGTGTCTTCGCCATCGGGACTGCCGTCGGCGCCGTAGGAGAAAATATCGACCTGGCCATGGATGCCGGGATTGAGATACTCGTAGGGATTGCCCCAGGGGTCCTTGGGCAACTTCTCCAGATATCCACCACTTTTCCAGTTCTTGGCTTCAGGCGAACCGGACGGCCTGCTCACCAGAGCCTGCAGACCCTGCTCGGTGCTCGGATAATGGAAATTGTCCAAACGGTACAGAGACAGTGCGCTCTGTACCACGCGGATGTCCTGCCGCGCCTTCACAATCCGGGCCTGATCCGGCCGGTCCATGATGCGTGGCACGACAATGGCGGCCAGGATGCCCAGAATGGCAACCACGACCATCACCTCTATCAGGGTGAAACCCGCAGCACGCATGTCCCATCGTCTCACTCTCATCGTTTCATTTCTCACTCACCTGAAGCACATATGGAACGGTGATCCGTACCGCCCCACTATCGTACCAACTGGTTCATCTCAAAAATTGGCAGCAGGATCGCCAAAACGATCACCAATACCACCAAACCCATGGTTAGAATCAAAATCGGCTCGAACAACCCCATCAACGTGCCCACCAGGGTCTCGGTTTCACGATCCTGCTGTATGGCCGCGCGATCGAGCATCTGTTCCAAGTGGCCACTGGCCTCACCGCTGGCGATCAGGGAAACCGTCATGGGTGGAAAGTAACCACTCTCGGACAGGGAGGAATGCAGGTCGGCCCCCTCCCTCACCTTGACCGCAGTGCGCTCCACCGCGGCCCGCATAGGCATATTGGTGATCACCTGCCCGGCAATTCTGAGCGCCTCCAGAACCGGCACGCTGCTGGCGAGCAGTATGCTCAGGGTCCGGGTGTAACGGCCCGTGTTCACACCTTTCTGCAATCGACCCACCAGAGGCAAGCGCAGCATCAGTGCATGCACGCTGCTGCGAAAACCCGGACGCCGCATCAAAAAACTGAATATGACCAACCCCAGCGCCAGCAGGATCAACAGCGTCAAACCGTTTTGACGAAGAAAGGCGCTGGTGTCCAGCAGGATCACGGTCAGCAACGGCAGATCTTGTCCCAGGCTGTCAAACACCTGAACCACCTGGGGCACCACGTAGGTCAACAGCCCTATCACCACCATTACAGCGACGCCGGTCAGTATGACCGGATACAACAGGGCCAGGGTCAGTTTTTGCCGCATCTGCTGGCGCGCCTCGGCGTAGTCCGCCAAACGTTCCAACACCACATCCAGATGCCCGGACTGCTCGCCTGCCGCAACGGTGGCTCGATACAGCTCCGGGAACACCGAAGGATGGTCATCCAGCGCCGCAGCCAGTGAATGGCCTTCCATGACGCGGCTGCGCACCGACATGAGCAGACTACGACTCTTGGGCCGTTCGCTTTGTCGCGCCACCGCCTGCACGGCCTCTTCCAGCGGCAAACCGGAGCGCACCAGGGTGGCCAGCTGTCGGGTGACCAAAGCCAACTCGGTGGGGCTGATTCTGGGTTTGAACAGGCCGCGGCGCTGGCGCAGCCTCGATCCTCTTTCGCCCCGGGTCTCTTCCACCGACAACGGGGTGAGGCCTTGTTCACGGAGAATCTGGCGAACCTGACGGGCCGTGTCGCCCTCCAGCAGCCCTTTCTTTTGCCGCCCACCCGGGTCGAGCGCCACATACTCGTAGGCGCTCATCTCACTTTTCCTGAATGACGCGCATCAACTCTTCCAGCGAGGTCTCCCCAGCCAGCACCCGACGCAAACCGTCGCTGTGCATGCCGGGCGTGCGCTTGCGCGCATGGCGTTCCATATCCTGCTCACTGGCGCCGTCGTGGATCATGCTTCGCAGATGCTCGTCCACCACCACCAGTTCGAACACACCACTGCGCCCGCGATAGCCACTGTAACTGCACTCGGCACAGCCCTTTGCGCGGCGCAACACTGGCGGCTCGACACCCGGTTCAAACCCAAGTTCGACGCAGTCCGCCTCGCTGGCGGTGTAGGGCTCCGAGCAGGCCGCGCACAATCGGCGCACCAGACGCTGTGCCAGAACGCCGATCAAACTGGAGGACAGCAGGAACGGTTCCACTCCCATGTCCCGCAGCCTTGTGATGGCGCCAACGGCGCTGTTGGTGTGCAGCGTGGAAAGGACCAAATGCCCGGTCAGGCTGGCCTGGATCGCGATTTCCACGGTATCCAGATCACGAATCTCGCCCACCATGACAACGTCCGGGTCCTGCCGGAGAATGGCGCGCAGGCCCCGGGCAAAGCTCATGTCCACCTTTGAGTTGACCTGAGTCTGACTGATCCCATCCAGGTAGTACTCGATGGGATCCTCCACCGTCATCATGTTGCGCTTATCGTCGTTCAGACGACTGAGGCCGGCATACAATGTGGTGGTCTTACCTGATCCGGTGGGGCCGGTCACCAGCAGTATCCCGTGGGGTCGATGGATCAAACGGTCCATTTCATCCCGATCCTGCGACGACATGCCGAGCTGCTCCAGATCGAGGCGCCCCTCACCCTTGTCCAACAGCCTCAGCACCACCCGCTCGCCGTGACCGGTTGGGATGGTCGAAACCCGCACATCCACTGGTCGGCCGGCAATCCGTAGAGAGATACGACCGTCCTGGGGAAGACGTTTCTCAGCGATGTCCAGATGCGCCATCACTTTGACCCGTGAGACCAGCAGTGGGGCCAGCATCCGGGGCGGGGCCAACACCTCGCGTAACACACCGTCAACCCGCATGCGCACCGACAAGCGGCCTTCAAAGGGTTCGATATGGATATCCGAGGCGTTTTCCTTCAGTGCCTCGGTGAGCAGGGCATTGATGAGACGAATAATGGGCGCATCGTCGTCGGCCTCGAGTAGATCCTCAGGCTCCGCCAACTGGTCGGCGATCTGTCCCAGATCCAGGCTGTCACCCAGGTCATCCATGGTCTCGGCCGCACCGCCGCCGCGCTCATAGACATCCCGCAGACGCCGGCTGAACTCGTCCGCATCCACCCGGCGGGGACGAATCTTGCAGCCCAGAAAACGCCTCAGCTCGACCAGGCTCTCGGGTCGCACATCCGGCCGGCAAAGCACTTCGCATGCGTCCTCGAACCACTCGCCCGGCAACACGCCGTGTCGGCGAACAAAGGTGTAGGACGGCTGCGACCGCGTTATCTCTAGGGACACGGGCAAATCCTCACCACTCCGGCTGAGACTCCTTGTCGGAGAAGGAAGGATACTCGCGTTTCTGGCTGGTGACCTCTTCCGCCACGACCTCCTGCGGTTTATCAAGCGGCGTCAGGGACTGCTGCTGTTCGATCTCCTCCGGGGTCGGCAGTACCGCGATGTTCGCATCGGGTATTCGCTTCAAACCCTGATCCCGTTTGATCAGCTGCTGCTCGCGGATGTAGGCGTACTTGCGGTTGGACAGAAACTGGGCCTGCTGCGGGTCGCGCAGAATCACCGGCCTGATGAACACCATCAGATTGCGTTTGGCCAGCTCAGTCGACTCGTAGCGAAACAAACCACCCAAGATGGGGAGATCGCCCAGGCCCGGAACCTTGCTGGTGCCTTCCCGGGTGGTATCGTCCACCAAACCGCCCAACACGATGACCTGCCCGCTTTCCGCCTGCACCGTGGTCGTGATGGAACGCTTGCTGGTGGTGATGTCCGTGGCGCCCACCGCCCTGGAGGCGAGCGCGCTGCGCAGACTCGACACCTCCTGGCTGATCTCAAGTTTCATGCTGTTACCCTCGTTGATCTGGGGCTTGATCTTGAGGGTCAGCCCAACGTCCTGCCGTTCGATGGTCTGAAACGGGTTGACGTTGCCCTCGGCATCGGAGAGGTTGTTGTTGGTGAATGAGCCGGTGACGAATGGCACGTTATCGCCCACGACGATCTCGGCCTCCTCATTGTCCAGCGTCACCAGGGTGGGGGTCGACAGGAGGTTGGTCTCGCCGTCACTGGACAGCGCGCGAATGATGGCCGCGAATTGAACCGATCCGGAGAGATCGCCGATGGCCATGGTAACGCCACCCGGCAACCCTGGTCTCGGCAGGGCGTCAAAATCCGGATCCAGGATGCCGCCAGCCTGCCCCAGCCCGTCGTTCAGATTGATGATGCCGACGCCACCTGGGCTCTTGTTGCTGGCATCCAAAATCCAACTGACGCCCAACTCGGATGCTCGGTCGTAGGTGATGTCTGCGATGACCGCTTCCACCAGCACCTGGGCGCGACGGATATCGAGCTGACGGATGACCTGTTGCAGGCTGAGCAAGGTGTCCGGCGGAGCGGTCACGATCAGCGCATTGGTACTTTCGTCCGCCTGGATATCAACCTTTGCCCGGTCGGCAGGTGTGCCCCCACCCCCTTCAGCACCCTCCGCTTCCGCAAAACTGGCGCTGACCCCCTGGAGAATGGCAACCAAATCAGTCGCCTCGGCGTAGCGCAGGTAGATCACCTGGGTATTGCCGCCGGCCTGGACCGGCGTATCCAAATGCGCAATTAAGGTCCGATAGCGCAGCCGCCCGGCCCGCTCGCCGCTCATGATTACGCTGTTGGTGCGGTCGTCGGCCACCACCCGTACCGGCATGGCCGCCTCCGGCGAGCCCCCCGGCGGCAGCAGTGTGCCGATGATGCGCACTACCTCCCCGGCAGAGGCGTGTTCAAGCCGAACCACCTCCACTTCTTCGCTGCTCTCCAGATCGACCCGTTCGATGATCGTGCGCATGCGCTCCACATTGGCTGCACGGTCGGAAATGATCAGCACATTGGTCGGCGCATAGGCCGCCAGATGTCCCTGGGGCGGCACCAGCGGACGCAGTACCGGCACCAGTTGCGCAGCGGTTACGTTCTGCAGCGGTATCACCATGGTCACCGCCTGGTCCCGAAGCCGACCCTCGGCAGAACCGGCCATGGGAATATCGTCCTGTTTGGCGTTGGCTTCCGGAACGATTTTGATCACGCTGCCGCTGGGCACAGCGGCGAAGCCATGTACACGCAGCACGGAGAGAAAGACCTGATAGATCTCCTCTTCGTCCATGGGATGGCTGGCGATCACGGTGACTTTGCCTTTGACCCGTGGATCGACAATGAAATTCTTACCCGTAATGCCGGAAATGGTGCCGATCAAACTCTCGACGTCAGCGTCCTTGAGGTTGAGTGTCACGGGCTCGGCCCAAGCCGGCCCATGAACCAGCATCACAAACAGCAGCACAAGGATGCGAAAACCGTGGTGGCTCATGTGTTCTCGTCCAGCTCCTGCGACACCGCGCCCGAACAGCTTCGAACCCGGCCAGTGTGGCATTATTGCGCGCTCCGGCGCTTGAGGTACAGTCGAGTTGTCCAATGCAGGTACCGGAAATTTCTCAAATTACCGTTACGCCTGTCGCAAAACTCCGATCACGGCACATGGCCGCCCCCCTTACGCGGCTAGTTGAGTCGGTATGAATAGGGTATTTGTCGTCCATTGCGAAGAATGGTGACATCCACCTGATCGGCTTCGGCAAAGGTCCGAAGCGACTCCATGGCACGACTCATATTGTCCAACTGGACACCGTCGATGGTGGTGACCACGTCGCCAGGTCGAAGCCCCAATTGCCGCAACAGTGCGGGCTTGCGTCCGGGGCGCAATCGAAATCCACGGAACGTGCCCTGATCGATGAACGGCTGCACCTGGGCGATATCGGTCAGGGCGGAAGGATCGCTCTCCATGGTCTGTCGATACTGTTCAGCCAGGGACGTGGCGTTGATGCGGGTTGCGGTTGCGGCGACCGGCTGAGCCGCCTGATCCGGTGACGGTGCCGAGTTAACCTGGATGCTGGACCGATTGTCCACCGGAAAAGTCAGCGTTTCCCGTTGACCGTCCCGCACCAGGATGACCCGCTCCGGGGCGATTTCCTCCAGTTGCGCGCCACCGGGCAAGCTGGCACCCAGGCTATACACTTCCTCCCGTCCATCCGGGCCCGCCACGATCACGCGTGCCAGATCGCCGTCGGTTGAGTGGAACACGCCCCGCAAAGTCAGCCTCAGCCGGGTCTCGGGCATATTCTCGGGCACCGGCGCTTCGGGCGCAGGTTTGGCCTGTTGCGCCTGCGCCTGCCCAAACAGATGAAGACCGGCCAGCTGGGTGTGATCGGCCGCCCCACCGATACCCTGCGGCGCCACTGTGCGCACACCGGATGGAAGCTCGGGCACGGGAATACTCGGTCTAGGCACCACCGACCAGGTCAGTGCCGCGAAACGGTCGGCGAGCAGAACCACCAACACCACAGTCACCACACCGGCGGCCCGGGCCAGAGCCCCGTGCAATCGGCTTTGGTCATCGTTTAACTTTCGTGTCAGGGTCGCCAGCATGGAGCTGATTCCCGTGGTGTCTTGAACAGGCGCCAAGATGCTATCAGAAAGCAGAATCGGCCGGAACTCGGCATGGGCCCGTGCGGCGCTAAGAAATCTCCGAATAGAATCCCAGCGGACGCCCCATTCGGACCCATGTTGAGTGGGTCAGGCCACTGTGCGCCAGAGCGCAGCCAATCGCTGTTCGGAAACCGGTTCGGCGGTGCCGAGTTCCTGGGCGAAAATCGAAACTCTGTACTCCTCAAGCAACCATCGATAGCGCACCAGCGCCGGTGGCGGGCTCTCATCTCCAGAATATCGACCGATCTGCTGAAGGCAGGCCGCCCACAGAGGGGTCACACGCTGGGCACGTGCTCTGTCCCGACCGGGATCCTGATCCAGCTTTTCCAGGCGCGCGGTCAAGGCCTGCAGATACCGGGGATAGTGAGCCAGCCGGGCCACCGGCACACGACGCACAAAACCGGCAAAAACAAGATGGTCCAGTTGTGATCTGATGTCCGCCAGGGCTTGCAGAAGGGTTGGCGAGACAGCGCCCTGCACGCGTTTGCGTAGCGGCACATACCGCTCAAGCACCGCGGCCACGAGCATGGCAATGCGATCCAGTTCACTGGAGAATCGAACTTTCCCATCGGCCAAAAGCGTGTCGAACTCGGCCCGCGCACGCGGCAACGACTGATCCGCGAGAAAAGCCTGTTCCAGTGCCGTGTGTATCAGATCCGCCTGCAGATCCTGACAAGAGCCCAGACCGGCGTACTGTAGACACATGCGCTGGATGGCCGGGATCTGCCGACCGAGTTTTGCCCGTTCGAGTCCGGCCTCCAGCGCCAGCAGCTGCAGTACGCCGTCCCGGTGGGCGTGTTCAGCCCGCACAGGCGTATCGAACACCCGGACCGCAACACCATCCGGCTCCGCAGCCAGGGCGGGATACGCGGTTACCCGCCAGTCGGGCCCCTGAAGTTCCACCCGCTCCGGCAGATCATGGAAATCCCAGGAACACAGCCCGACTCGCTCGAACTCCGCCCTAGGCAAGGCCTGAAACTCGGCATCGGCCAGACCCGAAAAACGGGCCTGCAACGCCCCGAGATCGCGACCGACACCCAGCGTCTCACCGGCACCGTCCGCAACCTGAAAGCGCATGTGAAAGTGGGGTTCCAAGGCGTCGAGCCGCCACGCATCCGCCGCCATAGCCACACCGGAAATCTGGTGCAACGCACCTGCGACAGCGTCCAGCAGCGCACCCTTTGCGAAGCGTATCCGTTCGCAGGCGGCGCGTGCAAAATCCGGGGCAGGTACATAGTTGCGGCGCAACGGTTTTGGCAGGGCGCGGATCAGCGCCGTCACCTTGTCCTCCAGCATACCCGGCACCAGCCATTCGCAGCGTTGGGGATCGACCTGATTCAACAACGATGCCGGTACCCTGAGCGTCACACCGTCGTCCTCGGCTCCGGGTGCGAAGTGGTAGCTGAGTGGCAAGTGTACGCCCTCGAAATCCAGCGCATCGGGATAGCGCTCAACATGGAGATCGTCCGGGGCTCGCTGTAACAGCGACGAGCGAGACATGAGCAGAAAATCGGGTTGCTGTCGATGGATGCGACGATTCCAACGCTCGAAACGCACTCCATCATTGATGTCCGCCGGCAGACGCTGGTCATAGAAATCGAACTGAACGGACTCGTCCACCAGCACGTCCCGGCGCCTGGATTTGTCCTCGATCTGCTGAATCTCATGCACCAACGCCTGATTGTGAGCCAGGAACGGCGCGGCCGTTTTCAGTCGCCCCCCGACCAGACCATCCTCTATGAAAATGCGTCGGCAGGTGTCCGGGTCGATCGAGCCGAATCCCACTTTTCGAGCACTGAACAGGACCAGACCGTACAGGGTGGCCCGTTCGTCCGCGACCACCCGCGCCCCCCGATCATCCCAGCGGGGATTGTGGTGGCTGCGTTTGACCAGGTGCCCGGCGGCGGCCTCGATCCACTCGGGCTGCACTCGGGCCGCGGTGCGGGCAAACAAGCGTGAGGTCTGCACCAATTCGGCCGCAACAACCCATTTGGGCGGCTTGATGCCAGAGCCGGGGAACAGGTGGAAGCTGCAGGCCCGGGCGCCTTGGTAGCTGCGGTCCTCGGCGCGCAATCCAACGTGGCTTGCCAGTCCGCATAGCAGCGCCCGGTGCAGTACGGCGTAGTCGGCCGGTTCACTGTTGGATTTCATCTTGAGATCCGCGGACAAAGCCCTGAGCTGGCGATGAATGTCCTGCCACTCCCGCATCCTGAGCCAGGACAGATACCAAGCTCGACACAGATGCCGCAGTTTGCTGTTCGACAGGTGGGCCTGCTGCTCGCGATAGGCGGTCCAAAGCTTGAGCCAGGCGACGAAATCCGACTTTGGGTCTTGGAAACGGGCGTGCGCCTCGTCCGCCGCAACCCGCGCCTCCAACGGGCGTTCTCTTGGGTCCTGCACACTCAGGGCCGCAACAATCACCAGCGTCTCCGACAGACAGCCCAACTCAGCACCCGCGACCAGAATGCGGCCCAGGCGAGGGTCGATTGGCAGCCGGGCCAGTGTCCGCCCGAGCGGGGTGATCGCCCGCACCGTATCCACCGCGCCCAGTTCATGGAGCAAACGATAGCCATCGGAGATCTGTTTGCTGTCCGGTGGCTCGACGAACGGGAACGCCTCCACTTCACCGAGCCCCAGCGCGATCATCTGCAGAATGACCGAGCCCAGATTGGTTCGCAGGATCTCCGGGTCGGTGAACGGGGGGCGGCTTTGGAAATCGGCCTCGGAGTAGAGCCGTATGCAGACCCCGGCGCTGACCCGACCGCAGCGCCCGGCACGCTGATTGGCGCTGGCCTGGGAGATCGACTCGACCGGGAGCCGCTGTACCTTGCTGCGCAGACTGTAGCGGCTGATACGGGCACGCCCCGGGTCAACGACATAGCGAATACCCGGCACCGTGAGCGACGTCTCCGCCACGTTGGTGGCCAGAACAATCCGTCGGCTCCGGGATTTTTGAAACACGCGGTTCTGTTCGGCCGCGGACAGTCGGGCATACAGCGGCAGGATCTCCGTCGCCGGCGGGTGGTGTTTGCGCAGTGCCTCTGCGGTTTCACGAATCTCACGCTCGCCAGAGAGAAACACCAGCACATCCCCGGGGCCCTCGGCCGCGAGTTCGTCCACCGCATCCAGAATGGCGTCGGTCTGGGTCCGGTCCAAGGCGGCGTCTTGTTCACTCGCCAGGGGGCGATAGCGCAGTTCCACCGGATAGGTGCGCCCGGACACATTGACCACCGGGGCATTGTTGAAATGGCGCGCAAACCGGTCGGGGTCGATGGTGGCAGAGGTGATGATGACCTTCAGATCCGGCCGTCGGGGTAGCAACCTTCTCAGATACCCCAGCAGGAAATCGATATTGAGGCTGCGCTCATGGGCTTCATCGATGATCAGTGTGTCATATGCCCAGAGCGCCGGGTCCGATTGAATCTCAGCCAGCAGAATTCCATCGGTCATCAGTTTGACCGCCGTGTTCGGGCCGCAATGATCGCCAAAGCGAATCTTGTACCCGACGGCGCCGCCAACCTGTTCCTGAATTTCCTCGGCGATGCGGGCGGCCACACTGCGGGCCGCGATTCGCCTGGGCTGCGTGTGCCCAATCATGCCGCGGACGCCGCGACCCATGGCCAGGCACAGCTTGGGGATCTGGGTGGTCTTGCCAGAGCCGGTCTCACCGCAAACCACCAGCACCTGATGGCGTTGCAGCAGTTCGCTGATGTCCTGCACCCGCCCGGACAGGGGCAACTCGGCTGGGAATGTGATCCCAGGAAGTGCCGACTGCCGGCTCGCCGCCCGTGACGCGGACCGATCGACCAGCTCCTGGAGTGCGTTTAGGCCCCGATCGACGGGCTTTCCATTGGCCACACGGCGACTCAGCCCAGCCAGGCGGCGGCGCAATTCGGGGACATCCGCAAGCATGCATTCGTCTATCCGCGCCCGCAAATGCGCCAGCCGTTCGGTCGCCAGCGCGCTATTCATCGCGCCCTCTGGCTGGCCGAAATCCAGTGTGAACCAGGTCAGGAATCGAAATATCCGCCTTTGGTCGTCGTGATAGGCTGCAAAGCCCGCGTACAACGCTATAATGCGCGCCCCGTTTATTGCGTCGCCGAGTGTTCACCCGTGTCCTCTGCCATTCGAAACATCGCCATCATCGCCCATGTAGACCATGGTAAGACCACCCTGGTCGACAAACTGCTTCGCCAGTCCGGCACCCTCGAGGCGCGGGCCGCGGTGCTCGAGCGGATCATGGATTCGAATGAGCTGGAACGCGAGCGGGGTATCACCATTCTGTCCAAGAACACCGGCATCGACTGGCGTGGCTACCACATTAATATTGTCGATACGCCGGGACATGCGGATTTTGGTGGTGAGGTCGAACGGGTGCTGTCCATGGTCGACTCGGTGCTGTTGCTGGTGGATGCGGTGGAAGGGCCAATGCCGCAAACCCGTTTTGTGACCCAGAAAGCATTCGCCCGCGGTCTGCGGCCGATCGTGGTGATCAACAAGATTGACCGCCCCGGGGCACGGCCGGACTGGGTTCTGAATCAAACCTTCGACCTGTTCGACCGCCTGGGCGCCACCGACGATCAGTTGGACTTCCCGGTGGTGTATGCCTCGGCGCTCAATGGCTATGCCAGCCTGAGCCCCGACACCCGCGACGGCGATATGACACCGCTGCTCAGCGCGATTCTGGAGCACTGCCCGGCGCCGCCGGTGAATACCGATGGCCCATTCCAGATGCAGATCTCGACGCTGGACTACTCCAGCTATGTCGGCACCATCGGTATTGGCCGGATCAACCGGGGGCGAATCCGGGCCAACACACCGGTGGTGGTGGTGGACCGCACCGGCGGGACCCGTCGCGGCCGTGTACTGCAACTGTTTCGACTCATGGGCCTTAGCCGGGTCGAGCTGGATGCCGCGGAGGCCGGCGATATCATCGCAATGACTGGCATCGAACAGCTTGGGATTTCGGATACCCTGTGCGATCCCGAGCGACCGGAATCACTGCCCGCCCTGGCCGTGGATGAACCCACGGTGAGCATGACCTTTCAGGTCAACACATCGCCCTTTGCCGGGCGCAGCGGAAAGTACCTGACATCGCGCCAGATCCGCGAGCGACTGGAGCGGGAACTGATTCGAAATGTGGCTTTGCGGGTATCAGATACCGATGACCCGGATCGATTCCAGGTATCGGGCCGCGGGGAACTGCACCTGTCGATCCTGCTGGAAACCATGCGGCGCGAAGGCTATGAGCTGGCCGTCTCCCGTCCCCACGTGATCTATCGTGAGATCGATGGCGAGCGTCAGGAGCCCTACGAGAGTCTGACTGTTGATGTGGAGGAGCAACATCAGGGCTCTGTGATGGAGTCGCTTGGCAAACGGGGCGGTGAACTCAAAGACATGCAGCGCGACGACTCCGGCCGGGTCAGGCTGGACTATGTCATCCCGACCCGGGGCCTGTTTGGCCTGCAGACCGAATTCTTGAGCCAGACCTCCGGCACCGGCCTGGTGCACCATGTCTTCGACCACTACGGCCCGGTGCGGAGCGGCACACTGGCCGGCCGAGGAAACGGGGTTCTGATTTCCAATGCGCAAGGTAAAGCGCTGGCCTACGCTCTGTTCAACCTCCAGGAACGCGGCAAGCTGCTGCTGGGCCACGGCGATGAGATTTACGAAGGCCAGATCGTTGGCATCCATTCACGCGACAACGACTTGGTGGTTAACCCACTCAAGGCAAAACAACTCACAAACGTGCGCGCCTCGGGCAAGGACGACAACGTTTTACTCACGCCTCCACTGCGGATGACGCTGGAGCAGGCATTGCAGTTCATCGAGGACGATGAATTGGTGGAAGTGACTCCAGCCGCTCTGCGGGTGCGCAAGAAAAGCCTCAAGGAACAGGAGCGCAAGCGTGAGGCGCGCGCCACCGGGGCCTGACACCGCCCGCGCGGCATTAAGGCCACTGGGCAGGGGCGCGACCCGCTGGGGAGCCTGTCATGGCGTTTTTATTGCCAGGATTTGCAACCGATGAAGCTGTGCATTTCCGACCCAATATGCACGTTCACGAACAGATCAGAGACTCCCTGAAGGGGGCATACGCATTCGACGATGTGAAAAGGGCATCGTTTAAAGGGCATCGTTTGAGGAATGTCTGAACAATTGCTGCGATCGCGCCGGGGTCTTTGCGCTCCCTCGTACAAGGCGCACCGAGCGAAGTTGGCCCGAGGAAAATAAGTGAGCTGCCAATGAGCGAGGTGCAACGCGGTACCAGGGGCGCAAAGGCCCGGCCCCGCTGGGGTTTCGCCCACAAGGGCACATCTGCCGCGTTTCCCGGCTTGGCCATAGAATGACTATGGCGCTGCGCCGGGAGCCTCGCATCTGCGCCCTTGTGGACCGAAACGCGATTCGTATCAATTGTTCAGACATTCCTTAAGGATCGATTGGCCTGCGGATTGCTAGCTGGATCGTCTGGGAGCAGTGATCGAGTGCCCAGAGCGACGGAGACAACATAGGAGTTCGAATGCCGCACAACTATAGCCAGGCTGGAGACCTGGTGGGCCTGCTGCGTGCGCGCGCAGAGTCCCAACCCGATGCACCTGCATACACGCTCCTGCCCGATTCCGACGGTGAGCCGAGTACCTGGACCTATGCGCAACTGGACGCCCAGGCACGAACCATCGCCGGCCACCTGCAGTCCCGGATGGAGGTGGGTGATCGGGCACTGTTGCTGTATCCGCCTGGCTTGGACTACATCGCCGCTTTCTTCGGATGCCTCTACGCCGGCGTGATTGCGGTACCCGCCTACCCGCCCCGCCGTAACCGCACGCTGGGTCGCCTTGAATCCATCGCCCGCGAGTGCGGCGCCCGGTTCGCCCTGACCACCGAACGGGGTCTGATGGGCCTTGGCCAGGCTATGGATGGCGCCTTAAGCGCAGGCCCGCTGTCCGTGTTGGCGACGGATACGCTGGAACGCAGTGCGGGTGAGGCATGGCGGCACCCGAGCATAACGCCCGAGCAAGTCGCGTTCCTGCAATACACGTCCGGGTCGACCTCCAATCCCAAGGGGGTGACCCTGACCCATGCCAATCTGCTCGATAATCTGGAAAGCATCCGTCGGAGTTTCGACCATCATTCCGACAGCAGCGGGGTGATATGGCTGCCTCCATATCACGACATGGGGTTGATTGGCGGCATACTCCAGCCTCTGTATGCCGGCTTTCCGGTCACACTGATGTCCCCTTTTTCTTTCCTGAAACGGCCGATGCGCTGGCTTCAAACCATATCCGACACACGCGCAACTTCCAGCGGCGGGCCTAACTTCGCATACGAACTGTGTTTGGCGAAAGCTACGGACGAGGACATATCGCAGCTCGATCTGAGCAGTTGGCGGATCGCTTTCACCGGCGCCGAACCCATCCGGGCGGAGACTCTGACCCGATTCAGCCAGCGCTTCGCTGAGGCCGGGTTTCGGCGCGAAGCATTCTATCCCTGCTATGGATTGGCCGAAGCCACGCTGATGGTCAGCGGTGGCCGCGCGTTCGCCGGACCGCGAGTATTGTCCGTGGATGCCGCTGAACTCAGTCAAGGGCGTATCCAGGTTCGGGACGGGTCGGCGGGTAGCAAGTCTCTGGTCGGCTGCGGACAAGCAATGGTGGCGCACTCCCTGCGCATCGTCGATCCGGCCACGGCGGAACCCTGTCCTGCAGGGCGGGTCGGCGAGATCTGGGTGCGCGGACCAAGCATTGCCCAGAGTTACTGGAATCGACCGGAGGAAACCCAGGAAAGCCTCAGGGCACAGCTGGCCGGATCAGACGACGGTCCCTATCTCAGAACCGGGGATCTGGGTTTCCTGGTGGACGACGAACTTTACGTCACGGGACGGCTTAAAGATCTGATCATCGTTCAGGGACGCAATCTCTATCCTCATGACATCGAACTCAGCGCTGAGCGCAGCCACCCCGCTCTCAGAGGGGGCTGTTCGGCAGCGTTTGGTGTGGAGTCGGAGGACGGTGAGCAACTGGTGATCATCGCCGAACTGGAGCGTAGCTTCTTGCGCGAGACGCCTGCCAGGGAAATATTCTCCGCCATCCAACGTGCCGTCTCCCTGGACCATGAACTGCCGGTAAGCGTGGTCGAACTGGTAAAACCGGGATCGGTGCCCAAAACGTCAAGCGGAAAAATACAGCGCCTGGGGCTTCGGCGCGCCTACCTGGAAGGCACTACGGAACCGGTGGATCGCTGGGAGCGAACGCGACACTACGATTCCGACGCATTGAACCAGACCTATATCGACGGCAGTTTTGTGCCGCCGCGCAACCCCATCGAAGAAACACTTGCCGAAATCTGGACCGAAGTGCTGGGCCTGGATACCGTCGGTATTCATGACACGTTCTTCGAGTTGGGCGGCCACTCCTTGCTGGCATCCCAGGCACTGTCACGCATTGGCGACACATTGAAGGTCGACTTGGACCTCCGGGATTTTTTTGAGGCACCCACCATCGCCCAGCTCGGTGAACGGATTGAGCAGGCGCTAACAGCCGACGGCATATCTCGCCAAGTCGCGGTTTCGGTGGCGCCTCGGGATGGGCCGTTACCCCTGGCCTACTCCCAGGAACGCATGTGGTTCATCCACCAACTCCAACCGGAAAGCGCGGCCTACAATCTGTGCCTCGGATTGAGACTGGCAGGCGATCTGAACCACAGCGCGTTGACCCAGGCGATCAACCGGATTGTTGAGCGCCATGAGATCCTGCGTACTGAGCTTCGCACAGTTGACGGACGTCCGGTTCAGACCATCCGGCCTGGGCTGACCCTGGATCTGCCCCTGGTGGATCTTTCCGCGGACGGGAGCGAGCCCGGATCCAACGAGAACCTGATGACGCTGGCCAGCGAGTTTGTGAGCACACCCTTCGATTTGGCCCAGTTGCCACTGCTGCGCGCCGTGCTCTACCGGCTTGGCCAGGACGACCAGGCGCTGCTGATCGTGATGCACCACGTCATCTCCGATGCCTGGTCTTACAGCGTGCTGGGCCGGGAGCTGTTGACGTTGTACAGCGCCTTTGCCAACGGCCAGGAGGACCCCCTGCCCCCGCTGGCTATTCAGTACGCCGACTTCGCCCATTGGCAGCGCAACCACTTTCAGGGTGCCGAACTCGAGGCGCAAATGGCTTACTGGCGGTCGCAGCTGGAGGGTGTGCCGGTATTGGCGCTGCCCACGGACCGGCCCCGACCAGCGGTGCAGCGTGCCATCGGCGGAATCGTTGTCACCACGCCGAACCCGGAAATGATGAACGCACTTCGGGGCCTCAGCAGAACCCACAACGCAACGCTGTTCATGACCCTGCTGGCCGCGCTTGACATTTTGCTGAGCCGTTACTCAGGCCAAACCGATTTCGCAGTGGGTATGCCCATCGCCAATCGGCACCATCTGGCCAGCGAGCAACTGATCGGCACTTTGGTAAACACCCTGGCCATGCGCGCCGATCTCAGCGACGATCCCAGCTTCACGACCCTACTGAGTCGAGTGCGAAGTACTTCGCTGGATGCGTTCGCGCATCAGGATCTGCCATTCGAGCAGATTGTGCTGGAACTCCAGCCCGAGCGGGATATGAGCCACTCTCCGCTGTTTCAGGTGATGTTCGACTACATCAACGTACCGACGCCGGCGCAGCAGATGGGCGCGCTGACCTGGAGCCCATTGGAAGTGGACAGGCGCGCCGCCCAGTTCGACCTGACGCTGGCGGTGGTAGACACACCCACCATCCAGACCGTGGCGCTTGAGTACAATTCGGATCTGTTCGAACAGGCCACCATAAGACGGATGCTGGAACAGTTTCTGGTCCTGTTGGATTCCGTGGTCAACGCCACCGACTCGCCCATCTCAAGGCTCCCGCTGTTGTCCGAGGTTGAGCGTAATCGGCTGTTGTTTGAGTGGAACGCGACCGAGGCCGACTACGAGCGGACACTGACCCTGGATCAGGCGGTCCAGCGCCAATGCCAGGCTCATCCGAACAGCACCGCCGTGGTGTGTGGCGATGAGCGTTTGAGCTACGCCGAACTCGATGCCCGCGCCACCGAACTCGCCCGCTTTCTCCAACAGCACGGGGTCGGCGCCGAAACCCCGGTGGGCATCTGTCTGCATCGTTCACCCCAGATGGTCATCGCGTTGCTGGGCGTGCTGAAAGCCGGCGCATGTTATGTGCCGCTGGATCCGGCATTCCCCCGCGAACGTCTGATCTACATGCTGGAGGATTCCGGGGCACCGATTCTGCTCACCCAAGTCGAACTCGCCGAATGGCTGAGCGGCGAGTCGCCCGACACGGCCCCAAGGGCGATATGTCTGGATCGGGACTGGCAACAGATCCAGGCCGCTGAGGGCCCGCTGCAAGCCCTGTCCGGGGCCGAGTCCATCGCCTATACCATCTACACATCCGGTTCCACCGGCAAACCCAAGGGTGTTCAGATCCCGCATCGGGCGGTGATCAATTTCCTCGATTCCATGCGCCGCGAACCGGGCCTGAGAGTTGAGGATCGCTTGTTGTCGGTGACCACGCTGTCGTTTGACATCGCGGTGCTGGAGCTGTTCCTGCCGCTCACCACCGGCGCCCAGGTCATTTTGGTCAGCCGGGACGTGGCCTACGACGGGTACCGGCTGGCCGCGGCCATTGAGACCCATGGCGCAACGGTCATGCAGGCAACGCCTGCCACCTGGCGCATGCTGCTGGAGGCTGGATGGCAGGGCGATGATCAGCTCAAGGTCCTGTGCGGCGGTGAGGCATTGCCACTGGACCTGGCCGGGCAGTTGCTCGATCGGGTGGGCAGCCTGTGGAACATGTACGGCCCAACCGAAGCCACGGTCTGGTCCAGCACCTGCCGGATCGAATCGGTGGAAAACGGCCTGACCGTGGGACGGCCCATCGCCAACACCCGCATCTACCTGTTGGACGAACATCACCAGCCGGTGCCCACCGGGGTGGCGGGTGAGTTGTTCATCGGCGGGGACGGGCTGGCCCGGGGTTATCTCAATCGTGAGACGCTGACCGCCGAGCGCTTTGTTCCGGATCCGTTTTGTTCACAACCCGGGGCACGCATGTACGCCACCGGCGACCTGGCCCGCTACCGCGCGGACGCTCGCATCGAAGTCCTGGGCAGACTGGATTTTCAGGTCAAGATCCGGGGATTTCGAATCGAGCTGGGTGAAATAGAGACCGCCCTCAACTCGCTGCCCGGGGTCGCCAACAGCGTGGTGGTGGCGCAGCCCGATGCCAGTGCCGGCCATCGCCTGGTGGCCTATGTGGTGGCCGCGGACCGGGATCAGCCGCCGGCGGTCATGGACATGCGCCATGCCCTGCTGGCGCATCTGCCCGACTATATGGTGCCCTCCTACATCGTTCATCTGGAACAGCTGCCGTTGACCCCAAACGGCAAGATCGACCGCCTGTCGCTGCCCCGGGTGGCGCAGTCCGATCTGGTGCTGGAAACCGAGTACGTACCCCCCGAAAGCCCGTTCGAACAGACCCTGGCAGAGATCTGCGCAGACCTGCTCGAGTTGGACAAGGTCAGCATCGACGCCAACTTCTTCGCAATCGGCGGACACTCACTGCTCGCAACTCAGTTCGTGTCCCGGATCCGGTCGGCCTTCGGCGAAGACGTTCCGCTCAGGGTTTTCTTCGAACGGCCAACGGTACGCGAACTGGCACTGCATCTAGGTGGAACCAAAGCAGCTTCGGTGAGCGAGGACGAACTGGAGCGGATGCTCACCGAAATCGAGGGAATGTCGGATGACGAGGTCGACCTGTTGCTGGCACGCGAACGCCGCCAAGTCGGTTCCTGAGACAGCCACGGTTCAGCCGACCATCGCAGATGCATGACAGTGGCCTCCCAAACAGGAACAATAAGGCTTCGGCGTACATATCAGGATCCGGATCCGTTGCCAGAAAATCGAACGGCAGCCCGACACAGATTGGACTCAGCATTGCCCGGAGACCCCGACCCGACTCATCTGACCCGATTGCCAGAGTTCAGCTCAGGTCACGGGGACCACGGTTCGTGAATCGCATCGACCAGATGCTGGAACGACTGCCGCCAGAGAAACGGGCGCTGCTCGAGCTGCGTCTTGCGCGCGAGACTCGCCGCGTTAAGATTCCCGAGCCCACGATTCAACCGCGGGATCGTTCACTGCCCGCCCCCCTGTCCTATGCACAGCAACGCCTGTGGTTTTTGAATTGCCTCGGCGCAGACGACGGACAATACAACGTCAGCCGCGCCATACGAGTTGCGGGCCCCCTGGATCGCAAGGCATTGAATCGGGCCTTGAGCGAGCTGGTTACCCGCCAGGAAGTCCTGCGAACGAGCTATGTGCTGATAGACGGAATACCCCATCAAAGGATCGACCCGCCACAGCCGGTCGAACTCTACTACACCGATCTTTCGACCTTGGACAGCACGGCTCGGCAAAGCACCCTGGATCAGGGTCTCGAAGCGGAGTCAGCACGCCCGTTCGATCTGACCGAAGACCTGATGATTCGCGCTCATCTGTACCGCCTGGAGCCAGAAACCCATATCCTGCTGCTGATCATGCACCACGTGGCGAGCGACGCCTGGTCCATGGGTATTGCGCTGCAAGATCTGGCGGCGCTCTACGCTGCCGAGGCCAAGCAGCAGGTGCCTGCGCTGTCGGATCTGCCCTTCCAGTACGCGGATTACGCGGTCTGGGAACGGCAACGGCTGGACGACTCGGACAACGATGCTGCGCTGACATACTGGTGTACCCAACTGGCCGAGCTGCCAGTTCTGGATCTGCCCGGCGACCGTCCCCGCCCATCCGTACCCAGCTACCGCGGCGGACAAGTCCGCTTGGCGCTCCCGCGTCCACTGACCGAGGGCCTGCACAGGCTGGCGCAGACCGAGGGTGCAACCCTCTACATGGTGCTGCTGACGCTGCTTGCGGTCCTGCTGTCTCGCTACACTCGTCAAACCGACATTGCCATTGGCAGCCCGGTCGCCGGTCGCACTCAGGCTGGGACCGAATCACTCATCGGGGCGTTTATCAACACCCTGGTGATGCGCTGCGGTCTGGCCGGCGAACCCAGCTTCAGAGACGCTTTGGGTCGCGTCCGGGAAACGGTGCTTGAGGCGTTCACCCATCAGGGGCTGCCCTTCGAGCGTCTGGTTGAGGCCCTAAACCCGGAGCGGGACCGCAGCCGCAACCCGCTCACTCAGATCATGTTGATTCTGAACAACACCCCCCTCACCCACATTCAGCTGGGCGGGCTGAGCTTTACGCCGGTTCCGGTGGAGACACACACGTCGAAGTTCGACCTGACCCTGGATCTTGAGGAAACGGCGGACGGTTTGGCCGGAGTATTTGAGTACGCCGGCGATTTGTTCGATCGCGATACGGTAGAACGGCTCGGGGTGCAATTCTGTCATCTCGCCGTTGCCGCGGCGGCCGAGCCGGACTGCGCCATTTCCAAACTTCCGCTGTTGTCCGAGGTTGAGCGTAATCGGCTGTTGTTTGAGTGGAACGCGACCGAGGCCGACTACGAGCGGACACTGACCCTGGATCAGGCGGTCCAGCGCCAATGCCAGGCTCATCCGAACAGCACCGCCGTGGTGTGTGGCGATGAGCGTTTGAGCTACGCCGAACTCGATGCCCGCGCCACCGAACTCGCCCGCTTTCTCCAACAGCACGGGGTCGGCGCCGAAACCCCGGTGGGCATCTGTCTGCACCGTTCACCCCAGATGGTCATCGCGTTGCTGGGCGTGCTGAAAGCCGGCGCATGTTATGTGCCGCTGGATCCGGCATTCCCCCGCGAACGTCTGATCTACATGCTGGAGGATTCCGGGGCACCGATTCTGCTCACCCAAGTCGAACTCGCCGAATGGCTGAGCGGCGAGTCGCCCGACACGGCCCCAAGGGCGATATGTCTGGATCGGGACTGGCAACAGATCCAGGCCGCTGAGGGCCCGCTGCAAGCCCTGTCCGGGGCCGAGTCCATCGCCTATACCATCTACACATCCGGTTCCACCGGCAAACCCAAGGGTGTTCAGATCCCGCATCGGGCGGTGATCAATTTCCTCGATTCCATGCGCCGCGAACCGGGCCTGAGAGTTGAGGATCGCTTGTTGTCGGTGACCACGCTGTCGTTTGACATCGCGGTGCTGGAGCTGTTCCTGCCGCTCACCACCGGCGCCCAGGTCATTTTGGTCAGCCGGGACGTGGCCTACGACGGGTACCGGCTGGCCGCGGCCATTGAGACCCATGGCGCAACGGTCATGCAGGCAACGCCTGCCACCTGGCGCATGCTGCTGGAGGCTGGATGGCAGGGCGATGATCAGCTCAAGGTCCTGTGCGGCGGTGAGGCATTGCCACTGGACCTGGCCGGGCAGTTGCTCGATCGGGTGGGCAGCCTGTGGAACATGTACGGCCCAACCGAAGCCACGGTCTGGTCCAGCACCTGCCGGATCGAATCGGTGGAAAACGGCCTGACCGTGGGACGGCCCATCGCCAACACCCGCATCTACCTGTTGGACGAACATCACCAGCCGGTGCCCACCGGGGTGGCGGGTGAGTTGTTCATCGGCGGGGACGGGCTGGCCCGGGGTTATCTCAATCGTGAGACGCTGACCGCCGAGCGCTTTGTTCCGGATCCGTTTTGTTCACAACCCGGGGCACGCATGTACGCCACCGGCGACCTGGCCCGCTACCGCGCGGACGCTCGCATCGAAGTCCTGGGCAGACTGGATTTTCAGGTCAAGATCCGGGGATTTCGAATCGAGCTGGGTGAAATAGAGACCGCCCTCAACTCGCTGCCCGGGGTCGCCAACAGCGTGGTGGTGGCGCAGCCCGATGCCAGTGCCGGCCATCGCCTGGTGGCCTATGTGGTGGCCGCGGACCGGGATCAGCCGCCGGCGGTCATGGACATGCGCCATGCCCTGCTGGCGCATCTGCCCGACTATATGGTGCCCTCCTACATCGTTCATCTGGAACAGCTGCCGTTGACCCCAAACGGCAAGATCGACCGCCTGTCGCTGCCCCGGGTGGCGCAGTCCGATCTGGTGCTGGAAACCGAGTACGTACCCCCCGAAAGCCCGTTCGAACAGACCCTGGCAGAGATCTGCGCAGACCTGCTCGAGTTGGACAAGGTCAGCATCGACGCCAACTTCTTCGCAATCGGCGGACACTCACTGCTCGCAACTCAGTTGGCAACACGCATCCGCTCGGCTTACAACATTCATGTTCCCCTCAGAGTGTTTTTCGAGCGATCCACCCTGAGAAGCCTTGCCGCATACATCAAGGACGCCGCCGAGTCGGACAGTCTTGCACCCGCCCTGGACCACGCCATCACCGAAATCTGGGCGCGGGTGCTTGAGCTCGAGTCGGTGCCTGCAGACGCCAGCTTCTTTGAACTCGGCGGTAGCCAGGAGCAGGCAGCGGCGATGCTGTCGCATATCGAATCGCAGTTCGACACCCGGCTGCCGCTGGCGACGCTGTACAAGGACCCGACGGTGAGGGGCCTGGCATCTGCGTTGCGCAAAGACGACTGGGGCACCCAGTGGGTGTCCATGGTGGCAGTGAGTCCGGGCGGACGGCGGCGCCCGTTCTTTTGCATCCATGGCGATCCCAGCGCGCTCGCGCCGTATATCCATCCGGATCAGCCTTACTTCTGGCTGCATCATGCCCAGGACGGATCCCTGGTGGGCTATGCCACCGTCGAGGAGATCGCCCACGACCACATCAAGGAAATTCGCGCCGTCCAGGCCCACGGCCCCTACCTGCTCGGTGGTTTCTCCTTTGGCGGCGTGCTGGCCTTTGAGATCGCGCGCAAACTGCATGAAGCAGGTGAGCGGGTGGATATGCTGGCGTTGTTCGATCCGCCGAGGCCGCCCGATTCAAACAATCCCGCGGTGCAGACCCACACCGGCAGGCGGGCGCGCAAGCCGCTGTGGGGACGATTCTGGGGAATCGCCCGCAGCCGCCTGCGGAGCGTCAGAGGCCTGCTGAGACGCTTTTCCAGCAATGTTCGCATGTCCTTGGCTGTCGCCACCGGCAACCCCCTGTCACCGGACCTGCGCATTGAGTATCTGGTCAGAATCTTTCAACGTGCGAGCCACACTACCACTACGCCCCAATTCCGGTCGCGGCAACCGTGTTCGTGCAGGAAGGCAGTTACCCCACCGAAACCAGCGTGGCAAGAGTGAGGGCGGCTTGGGAAAGCGTCACCAAAGAACCCGTCGATTTGCGCATCATCCCGGAAGTTCCGACCCATGGCGCCCTGTTTCAAGAGCCCTATGTCGGCCGCCTGGCAGCCGAACTGAACGCATTGCTTGAAACCAGCCAGGGAGCGCAGCCCAATGCCGGAACCGGCCAGTGATCCACCGGGCCTGAAATGTGTCGGTGACCGTATGGGAGATCGATCTGCGCTGCGATCTGTCCCAGATCGCAGCCCTGTCCGCGCTGCTCAGCCGGGATGAACGGAACCGGGCGCAGCGGTTTGTGCGTGAACGGGACCGCCATCGATTCACGGTGGCCCGGGGCGCGCTGAGAACCATCCTGGCCGGGGCGCTCGGCAATGATCGTCCCGTGTCCCTGGCTTTCGACTACGGCGCATATGGCAAACCGTCGTTGGCGCAACCATGCAACCCGCATCACCTGCACTTCAATCTGGCCCATTCCCACGATCTTGCGCTGCTGGCGGTAACCCAGGGCCAGGAAGTCGGCATCGATGTGGAATACGTCCGCCCTGAGGTGGAGATACTGGCACTGGCGCAACGGTTCTTCAGCCCTGCGGAATCCCTCAGACTGAACGGCCTGCCGGAAGATGAGCGTATCGAGGCATTCTTTGACTGCTGGGCACGCAAGGAGTCCTATATCAAAGCACGGGGCGAGGGTCTGAACCTGGCGTTGGCCCGATTTGAAGTGGGCTTCGGGCGCGGCCAGCCCGCGTGCCTGAAGGTGGACCACGGCGATCCCAAGGCGTGCATGCGCTGGCATCTCTGCCATTTGGACACCCGGCCGGGCTATCGTGCGGCGCTCACGCTGGGAGGGTCCATGGGCGTGCTTCGCCGGGCAGAGTTCAACATAAGCGGCAACTGACGTACCTGCGCGGCGCGGATGCCCGGGAGATGTATATGCAGGAATCCGTGTTGATCACAGGTTGTTCTTCCGGCATCGGTATCGCCACGGCGCACTACCTGCGGGCCCGTGGTTTCCGGGTGTTCACCACTGCCCGACGGGAGGCCGATCTCGCCGCTCTTGAGGCCGCCGGCTTCGAATGCTTTGCCCTGGAACTCAGGGATCCAGCCTCAATCGCGCGCTGCGTCGAGGCGGTTCTGTCCGCCTGCGACGGCCGCCTGTACGGGCTGTTCAATAACGCCGGTTTTGGCCAACCCGGTGCAGTGGAGGATCTCAGTCGGGACGCCCTGCGGCTCCAATTTGAAACCAATCTCTTCGGCACCCACGAGCTGACCTGCCACATACTGCCGTCGATGCGACGGGCAGGCCGGGGCCGAATCATACAAAACAGTTCCGTGTTGGGGCTGGTGGCCCTGCGCTTTCGGGGCGCGTACAACGCAAGTAAGCACGCCCTGGAGGGCCTGAGCGATACCCTGCGCCAGGAATTACAAGGCAGTGGGGTGCATGTGTCGTTGATCGAACCGGGACCCGTCAGCAGCCGTTTCCGAGCCAACTCACACCAGGCCTATCAAGCGGCGATGCGGCCAGAGACCAGTGCTCACCGGGCCTGCTACGCTGCCATGGAACGCCGATTCACCGGTGAGGGACCGGTGGCGCCGTTCACTCTGCCACCGGAAGCGGTTGCCCAGCGGGTCTTGGACGCTCTCACTCAGCGCCGCCCCAAGCCTCGCTACTATGTGACAAAACCCACCTATCTGTTCGGCACGCTCAAGCGGCTATGCTCCACACGAATGCTGGACCGCATACTGCTTCGGGTCAGCAAAGCGGAACTGAAGTAGAACCGTGCTCACTCGGACCTGGGCCCCGAAACGCCCTCGGAGCGCTCGGTATCCTCGCCCGTGGCCCCACCCGCCGCATTGGCATACGCCTGGCGTAGCTGAGCATAGGCCAGCAGGCGCCGCTCCACCCGCCCATTGACGCTATCATGGGGAAAGCTGCCGTCCGCCCCGCGCACGCCGGCCTCAAGCCCGGTCAGCAGTGAAACGGCCTGGTCCACGTGGTTCACCGCATAAACCGCAAACCGCCCCTCAGCCACCGACTGAACCACGTCCTGGCGCAGCATGAGATGCGCCAAGTTCGACCCGGGAATGATAACCGCCTGGCCATCAACGCCTCCCAAGGCGTGGCAGGCGTCGAAAAATGCTTCGATCTTCTCATTCACACCGCCTATCGCCTGTATCTGGCCTTTCTGGTTGACCGATCCGGTCAGCGCCATGGATTGACGCACGGGTACGTCCGCCAAAGCGGACAGCAGCGCACAGAGTTCGGCCAAGGAAGCGCTGTCCCCCTCCACCTGGCCATAGGACTGCTCGAATGCCAACGTGGCCTTGAGCGACAGGGGTCGCTCCCGCGCATATCGCGCACCCAGATAACCGCTGAGGATAATCACCCCCTTGGTATGGATGGCGCCCCCCAGCTCCGCTTCCCGCTCAACGTCGATCACCTCGTCGCCCCCAACCCGGGTGGTGGCTGTGATGCGGGTCACGTGGCCGAAGCGGATGTCCCTGAGATCCATCACCGACAGACCGTTCACTTGGCCCACTGTCTCACCGTGCGTATCCAGCAATAAAACGCCCCGCGTCAGCGCCTCCAACAGCTTCTCGCGGATCCGGCCATGCCGTGCGCGGGCCGCGTCTATGGCTTTTTGCACATGCTCCGCACGAACCTGTTCGGCCTGATCCGTCTGAGCCCAGTGTTCAGCCTCCTGCAACAGGTCGGTAACCCGCTGGACCTGCAGCGACAGCTTGTCGATATCGCCGGCCATACGGGCGCTGTGCTCCAACACCCGGCAAACCCCGTCGGCGGCGAAGGGGCGCAGCCCTTCTTTGCGGACAAGGGTCGCAATCATTTGCGCGTAAAGCCCGGTGGTCGCCTCGGAGCCGTCGATCTCTTCTTCCAGGTCGGCCGCGATCTTGAACAGGTCGTGGAAATCCGGATCGAACTCACTGAGCAGGTAGTAGAGCTGCCGCTCACCGATCAGCAACACCTTGACCTCGAGCGGGATGGTCTGCGGCTCCAGGGATACAGTGCTCACCAGGCTGATCATCTCGCTCATCGATACGATTCGGATCTCACCCGCGTAGAGCGTGCGTTTGAGCGCCTCCCAGGCAAAGGGTTGAGTTAGGACGTGACGCGCATCCAGCACCAGGTAACCGCCGTTGGCGCGATGCAGGGCACCCGGTTTGATCAGGGTAAAGTCGGTAATCAGGGTACCGAACTGGGCAATGTGCTCGGTGCGCCCCACCAGGTTTTGCAGGGTTGGACTGTCCTCGTAGACCAGTGGCGGGGTGGCATCGTCCTCATGATGGACCAGCACATTCACTTGGTAGCGCCTCAATGACGATGCTGCATTGACCAACGGTTTCTGTGCGGCGTTTTGTTCATCACCCTGGAGAAAATCGTCCACTCGATTCAGGATGTCGGTGCGCACCGCCGAAAGATAACTCTGCACCGTCGGCAGGTCCGGGTAACGGCGTTTCAGATCCTCCATGGGCGGACCCACAACCGAAAGCGTAACCTGCTCGTTCAGGGCCTTGACCTGACTGCGCGCCTCGCGCCGCAAGCGGGGCGCCTGCTGGGCCAATTCGCGCAGCGGCGCCTGCAGTGTTTCCACCTGGGTTTGAAACGTGTGACGCTCCGCCTCTGGCAGCTTGGAAAACGCCTCCGGATCCAATACCTCGCCGTCCCGCAAGGGGGCTAGACCGAAACCGCTGGGTGTTCGGATCAGTGCGATGGACATTTTCAGGGCCCGTTCACGGATACGTTCCAGCTCGGCCTCTTCCTTTTGCTTGACCTCGGCCTCGATCTCAGCGATCCGGGCGCGGTACTCGTCGCTGTCGAATCCGGCCGGCAAGGCGTCCAACAAATCCTCCACCAGGTGGGCCATGTCCTGTTCCAGACGACGGCTCCACCCGGCGGGCAACTCGAGCGCCAGCGGTTTGTGGGGTTGATCGAAGTTGTTGACGTAGACCCAGTCTGAAGCCTGAACGCCTTGGTCGGCCTGCGCCTCCAGAACCCGACGCACCAGCGCGTGCCGGCCAATACCGGGCGGCCCCATGACAAACAGGTTATAGCCCTCGCGACGGATGCCGACTCCGAACTCAAGGGCGTCCACTGCTCGATCCTGGCCGATCACGGCGCCAAGATCGGGCAGATCGTCAGTGCTGGAAAATGAAAGCGAGGCCGGATTGCGCACACGGCGCAATCGGTCGACGGAGACGGCATGCAAACCAGTCATTGGCGCGAGTCTTCACTGCTGAGACGCCCACAGGTGGGCAGATAGCTTTCAGTGTAAGACTGCAGTCAACGGATGTCCCTAGACAGGACACTCGGATTAACATCGATGGTCCGCCCCGGTGGGGCGGACAGGTTCAGAAGCTCAAGCGATGTCGATGGCCGGATCCAGATAAACGTCCTGGATCGTGTGCAGCAACCGCACGCCCTCGGCCATGGGCTTCTGGAACGCTTTGCGGCCCGAGATCATCCCCATGCCGCCGGCACGCTTGTTGATCACCGCGGTGCGCACGGCCTGCGCCAGGTCGTCCTGACCCGAGGCACCGCCGGAGTTGATCAGTCCGGCCCGCCCCATGTAGCAGTTCGCCACCTGATAGCGCACCAGATCGATGGGATTGTCGGTGGTGAGTTCACTGTAGACCTTTTTGTGGGTCTTACCGAAGTTGACGGCGGTATAACCCCCGTTGTTCTCGGCCTGCTTCTGTTTAACGATGTCCGCCTTGATGGTGGCCGCCAGATGGTTGGCCTGGCCGGTCAGGTCTGCCGACGCATGGTAGTCGGTGCCGTCGTGATTAAAATCGGAGTTGCGCAGATATGCCCACAGTACCGTAACCATGCCCAAGCCATGCGCACGCTCGAAGGCTTCGCTGATCTCCTGAATCTGGCGCCGTGATTCCGGCGAACCATAGTAAATGGTCGCACCCACGGCCACCGCACCCATGTCAAAGGCCTGCTCAACCTGGGCGAACAGGGTCTGGTCGTACATAGCCGGATAGGTCAGCATCTCGTTGTGGTTCAGCTTGAGCATGAACGGAATCTTATGGGCGTAGCGGCGCGCCACCGAACCGAGTACACCCAAAGTCGAGGCTACGCAGTTACAGCCCCCTTCGATCGCCAGTTCAACGATGGCCTTGGGATCGAAAAAGATGGGATTGGGGGCGAACGACGCGCCGCCCGAATGCTCCACACCCTGGTCAACCGGCAGTATCGACAAATACCCCGAACCCCCCAGCCGCCCGCTGTCGAACAGGGTCTGCAAGGATCTCAAGACGGCCGGTGAGCGATCGCTGTCGGCAAACACCCGATCAACAAAATCCGGGCCCGGCAGGTAAAGGGATTGTTTTGAAATACCTTCGCAGGTATGCCCCAGCAGGGCGTCGGTGTCGGCGCCCAACAGGGCGTTGATATCGGTCATTGGTATGATCCCCCCAAGAATCGACTCGTGGCCCGGTTGTGTGCTCCGGTACCTATGTCCCGCGACGGGCAGCAAACTCCGTGCCCATCTGGGGTGCGCAATCTAAATCCGATGCGGGTGTGAAATCAAGCGGAGTAGCGTACTCCGATGCTCGGGGAATCTTCACCCGGCCAAAGCACTCACACCAGATCCATGACCTCGCCGACCCGCCCCACCGCGCTCACCTCAAGCCCGGGAATGGCGCTCTTGGGCGTGTTGGCGGTGGGCACGACAGCACGTTTAAAACCGTGTTTGGCGGCTTCGCGCAGCCGTTCCTCACCGTTGGGGACGGGGCGAACCTCGCCGGCCAGGCCAATTTCACCGAACACCACCATGTCGTTGGCCAGGGGCCGATCCCGGAAACTCGATACCACCGCCATCAGCACCGCCAGATCCGCCGCTGGCTCCTGCACCCGTACGCCACCCACCGCATTCACGAACACATCGTGTCCGAACATGGCCAGACCCCCGTGCCGGTGCAGCACTGCCAGCAGCATGGACAAGCGATTCTGCTCCAGGCCCAGGGTGATCCTTCGGGGGTTGGACAGGGGACTCTCGTCCACCAGGACCTGCACCTCCACCAGCAGCGGACGAGTGCCTTCCCGAGTGACCATGACGACGCTGCCGGGCACCGGTGCGTCATGCCGGGATAAAAACATGGCGGACGGGTTGCTCACCTCGCGCAGGCCTCGTTCGGTCATGGCGAACACACCCAGTTCGTTGACCGGGCCAAAGCGGTTTTTGACTGCGCGCATGGCGCGAAACCGACTGCCGGAATCCCCCTCGAAGTACAACACGGTGTCCACCATGTGTTCCAACACCCTGGGGCCTGCGATCTGCCCCTCCTTGGTCACATGGCCTACGAGAAGCACCGTGGTGCCGCTCTGTTTAGCGTAGCGAACCAGCTGCGCTGCGGTCTCCCGGACCTGTGCCACCGAACCCGGCGCCGACTGCAGGACCTCGGTGAACAGGGTCTGGATGGAATCCACCACCAGCACCTGGGGCGTGTGTTGACGCGCGACACTCAAAACCCGCTCGACGCAGGTCTCGGCCAGCAATCGCAGGTCCTCCCGCGGCAGATCCAGACGCTGGGCCCGGAGACTGACCTGCTGGGGTGATTCCTCACCGCTGACATAAAGCGTGCTTCGATGCTGCCCCAGATTGGCCAGGGTCTGTAGCAGAATAGTCGACTTGCCAATGCCCGGATCTCCGCCGATCAGCACCACGGAACCGGCAACCAGGCCCCCACCCAGAACCCGGTCGAGTTCACCGATTCCGGTGGCAACCCGAATCGATTCTTCCGACCCAACCTCCGAGAGGCGGTAAACACGCGCCCCTTCCGCCGAACCGGTATAGCCCGCGAAACGCCCACCCTTGCCCGGCGCGGGCATCGCAACCGTCTCCTCCAGGCTGTTCCAGGCACCGCAGTCCGCGCACTGCCCGCTCCACTTGCTCTGGTGGGCACCGCATTCGCGACACACATACTCGAGCTTGCTACGCGCCATCAAGGCAGCCTCAAGGGCGCCTTCGGGCAGGGCATTCCGGGATTGGGATCACGCATACTGCCCGTCGCTGTAGTGCTCGGATGCAAAGCTCTCGAAACGGGTGTATTTCCCGAGGAAAGTCAGCTTGATGGTGCCGGTGGGGCCGTTGCGCTGCTTGCCGATGATCACTTCCGCAATGCCCTTGTCATTGGTGTCCGGGTTATAGATCTCGTCCCGATAGATGAACGCAATCACATCGGCATCCTGTTCGATGGCACCGGATTCCCTCAGGTCGGAGTTCATGGGGCGCTTATTGGTGCGCTGTTCCAGGCTCCGATTGAGCTGGGAAAGCGCGATAACCGGCACACTGAGCTCACGGGCCAGGGCCTTGAGGCCCCGGGATATCTCGGAGATCTCGTTGGTCCGATTCTCCACCGTGCCCTGAACCTGCATAAGCTGCAGGTAGTCGATCAGGATCAGCCCCAGATTGCCGTGCTCCCGCTTCAGACGGCGCGCCCGTGAGCGGACCTCGGTCGGGCTGAGCGCCGGCGTGTCATCGATGTACAGGGGCGCGTCCTTGAGCATGCTGAGAGCCGAGGTCAAACGAGGCCAGTCCTCGTCTTCCAGCTTGCCGGTGCGAATCTTGTGCTGATCGATGCGCCCCAGCGAGGACATCATGCGCATCGCAAGTTGTTCACCCGGCATTTCCATACTGAACACCGCCACCCCGACCCCATCCTTGATTGCGGCGTGCTCGGCGATGTTCATGGCCAGGGTGGTCTTTCCCATGGACGGGCGGCCAGCGACGATGATCAAATCACCGTCCTGAAGCCCCGCAGTCTTCTCGTCCAGATCGTCCCAGCCGGTGGCGACACCGGTGATGGGGCTGTCCTGCTGGTAGAGATGATCTATGCGGTCTACCGCACTGGTCAACAGATCCTTGATGCTGACGAAGCCCTGGGCGTGTTTGTGCCCCGCTTCCGCGATCTCGAACACCCGCCGCTCCGCCAGATCCAGCAACTCCCGCATTTCGCGGCCCTTGGGCTCGAAACCGCAGTCGGCGATCTCGGTGCCCACCGCAATCAGCCGCCGTAACACAGAACGCTCGCGGACGATATCCGCATAGGCTCGGATATTGGCGGCGCTGGGAGTGTCCCGCGCCAGGGTGCCGAGATAACTCATCCCGCCGGCTTCCTCCAGGGCGTCGCGGCGTTCCAACAGCTCGCCCAGAGTGACCACATCGAACGGGGATGATTTTTCCGCCAGGTCGCGAATGGCCCCAAACACCAGACGGTGTTCAGGCCGGTAAAAATCCAGCTCGACCACACGATCGGCCACATTGTCCCAGGCCGTATTCTCAAGCATCAGGCCACCCAGCACCGCCTGCTCGGCCTCGATGGAGTGGGGCGGAACGCGAAGCGCTTCGGTGGAGGCGTCGCGGGCGTCAGGGGTTCTGGATGCGGTGGCCATGACTGTTCATTCTAGCGCGCATCTCAGGCAATGCGGGTTATCCTGAGTCGGTCGAGGGGCTGGGATTGCCCCGCCCCCCGGTTCACACCCACTGATCCGGTATGCCAGCGGCTGTGGTAGGACCCGATCGGCGCCCCTGATCGCACAGGGGTGCTGGACCGCCTCGACGTTACTCGGCGGCGACCACTTCCACCTTGATGACGCCATTGACGTCGGCGTGCAGGTGCACACCCACTTCCGTTTCGCCGATCTGACGGATCGGTTCGGCCATGCGGACCTCGCTGCGCTGAATTTCAATGCCTGATTCCGCGGCCGCGATGACAATGTCCGCAGGTCCAACCGAGCCAAACAAACGCCCTTCAGTGCCGACTTTGGCCGCGATGGTCAGCGCCAAACCCTCCAACTCGGCCAGTCGCGCCTCGGCTGCCGCCCGCAGGTCGGACTGGGTTTTTTCAAGCTCGGCCCGACGGGCCTCGAACGCGGCCACGTTCGCTTCCGACGCCTCGGTGGCCTTACCCTTGGGAATCAGAAAGTTGCGGCCGTATCCACGCTTGACCGTCACCCGGTCGCCCAGACTGCCAAGGTTGTCGACTTTCTCGAGCAGAATCACTTCCATTATTCAATCTCCAACACGCGAACGCCGTGGACCCACGGACATTCAGGATTTGGGATGCGCCCCTTTGCCAAAACGCCGACGCGCGTCCAGCCATTCGTCGGCGGCGCCCAGCACAGACAAAAAGGTCACCATCGGATACATCAACAGGCCCAACAGCAGGTAAACCATAAACATCCAGGCCCGCGCCCAGCCACCCTCCACCACCAGGCTGTGCACAATCGCGAGGCCGAACAACGACGTGACCAATCCAACGGCCAACACCAGGTTCACCACCAGGTCCATCTGCGCAAACACCGCAATGGCGAATGCCACCAGCACAACGATGGCCGCCGGGCGCCCAAAGCGCAGCTGACGAAATTCGGTTCCGAAGCCGCCTGGATTGAACAATCCAGCCTGCCACCAGCGGCCCAGAAGCAGGCTGATCATGACCAGAACCACGAACTGGGATACCACCACACCGGTAAGCTTGGGCGCCAGCAACTGTATCTGTTGCGCCATCACCTCCGGCGCCACCTCAGCCTGCATCTGCTCCAGCAGAATCGGCAGCACCTGCTCCATCATCGAAGCCCACCACAGGGCTGGATCACCCAGGGCGGCATAGACAAGCAACACCCCGGCAAGGCCGAACCCCACCAACACCAGCAGAGCCAGGGACAACGATACCGTGGCCCGCAACACCCCCGCCACCAGCCAGACCGGCACCCAGTGCACCAGCAGGGACACCAGCACCCACTGTGGGCTGCCCACCACCATCCAGGCCAATGCACCACCCGCGGCGGTGCCAATAGCCGCCAACAGCGCGCCTTCAGCCAGCCCCTTGCGCAGGGTGACCAGGGCCAGGGTGGCTCCGCTCAAGACGATGACGGGAGGGAAGATCGCCGCCAGAACAGCGAACCCGGCCACCAGAAGCGCGGCCTGAACCCGTCCCTGCATGGCGAGCTTTGCCAGTCCTTTCATACCAGAACGACCGGGTCAGACGTATCGATGCAAACGGTTCAGTGGCGATCAGTGTATGGCAACAGCGCCAGGAAGCGGGCGCGCTTGACCGCACTGGCAAGCTGCCGCTGATAACGGGCCTTGGTGCCGGTGATCCGACTGGGCACAATCTTGCCGGCCTCGGTCACATAACCTTTGAGGGTGTTGAGGTCTTTGTAGTCGATCTGATCAACACCTTCGGCGGTGAAACGGCAGTACTTCTTACGGCGAAAGAAACGCGACATGGGTTAACCCTCTACTTGAGTTCATCTCGATCACGGCGCCGCCGGTCCCGCCACGTGGGCGGAACGAGATGGTCGGAGCGTGTCTGGTCAATTCGAACACATGACTCAGCCTGATCCGGCTCAGTCCTGATCCTCGAGCGGCGCGTCCGCTTCAGCCACAACCTCAGCCGCCGAATCGACAGCCTCTGCGGCCGGCGGATCGGTGCGCTCAGGGCGCTCTTCTCGCCGGGGGCGACGCTCCTCTTCATCCTTCGCCTTGACCAAGGGTGAGGGTTCCGTCACCGGTTTCTTGGTGCGCATGACCATGTTGCGGATCACCGCGTCATTGAATCTGAAAGCGCTTTCCAACTCCTCCAGAGCGGCCTGATTACATTCCACGTTCATCAGGACGTAGTGGGCCTTGTGCACTTTGCTGACCGGATACGCCAGCTGGCGGCGACCCCAGTCTTCCATTCGGTGTACGACACCACCGTCGGTCTCGATGATCGCCCGGTAGCGCTCGACCATCGCGGGAACCTGCTCACTCTGGTCGGGATGGACCAGAAAAACGATTTCATAATGTCTCACGGACATCTCCTTACGGGTGTAGGCAGCCTCCCGTCGTGCAGCGCACGCAGTGAGGCAAGGAGTTCGCGTTAGCGAAGGGCCGCGTATTCTAGTGCGGCTGGCGCGCAGACGCAATCATGGCAATCGCCGCTGGCGCACGGCCTCGAACAGCAGTACGCCGGCCGCCACCGATACGTTGAGGCTTTCCACTTGGCCGCACATGGGGATGGCGATGAGCTGATCGCAGCGCTCGCGGGTCAATCGTCGCAGCCCGTCACCCTCGGCCCCCAGCACCAGCGCCAGGGCACCGGCCATATCGGCATCGAAGTGAACGGCATCTCCCTCCCCGGCGGCGCCCAGCACCCAGATTCCACGGCGCCGCAGCGCGTCCAGGGTCCGGGCCAGATTGGTCACTTGGACAAAGGGCACGGTTTCAGTCGCGCCGCTGGCGACTTTGCGCACGACGGGCGAAAGCCCGGCGGCACGATCACGAGGCGCGATCACGGCGTGAACCCCGGCGGCGTCGGCACTGCGCAAACAAGCCCCCAGATTATGTGGATCGGTGACGCCATCCAGCGCCAGCAGCAAGGGTGGGGTCTGCAAGCGATCCAGCAGATCCTCTAGATCCGGCTCCTGCAGGGCAGCGCGCACCTGGACCCGGGCCAACATGCCCTGATGGACCGCGTCGCCAGCCAGGGCATCCATCTCGGCGCGAGTGACCCAGCTCACCGTGACCCCGGCCCCGGCGGCAAGGCCCACGAGTTCCCGTGATCGCTTGTCCCGCCGCTGACGATCCAGCCAAACCGCCACCACCTGCTCGGGGTCCCGTCCAAGGGCGCCCCGCACAGCGTGGTAGCCGAACACCAGATCGGTGCTCATTGCTTCGGCTACCCCCGGCGCCGGCGGCGCGGCTTTCGGGTTTTGGAGTCGGGCGCCCGGGATTCGGGCTCGAAATCGATCTTACGATCGTCCAGGTCGACGCGGGTGACCCGCACCCGAATCCGGTCGCCGAGGCGATAGGTCCGCCCGCTGCGCTCACCTCTGAGACGGTGTCCCACAGGATCGAAGTGGTAGTAGTCGCTGTCCAGGTTGGTGATGTGAATGAGTCCCTCGACAAACACCTCGCTCAATTCGACAAACAGACCGAACGACGTGACCGAAGTGACCAGGCCATCGAAGGTGTCACCCACCTTGTCCAGCATGTACTCGCATTTTAACCATTCCACCGCGTCCCAGACCGCCTCGTCGGCATTGCGCTCGGTGTGAGAGCAATGCTCACCCATGGATTCCATGTCACCCCGGGTGTATAGGAAATCAGCAGGTTTTCCACCCCGCAGGATATGGCGAATGCCCCGGTGCACCAGGAGGTCGGGATAGCGCCGGATTGGCGACGTGAAGTGCGTGTAGCTGGGCAGGCCCAGGCCGAAGTGCCCATCTTCCGCCGGGCTGTAAACCGCGCGGGAAAGGGAACGCAACAGCACAGTCTGGATCAAGCGCCAGTCGGGTCGGGAACGCGCATGCTCCAGCAGGGCAGCGTAATCACCGGGCTCCGGCTTGTCGCCCCCGCCGACGCCGAGACCGAGTTCCCCGAGAAAGGCGCGCAGATCTTCCAGACGGCTGGCGGTGGGGCCGGTGTGTACCCGATACACCGCCGGCATCTTGTGACGCTTGAGAAATCGGGCCGCGGCGACGTTGGCCGCAATCATGCACTCTTCGATCAGCTTGTGGGCGTCGTTTCGCTGGGTCGGACGTATTGCCTCGATTTTGCGCTGGGCATCGTACTCAATCTCGGTTTCCTGGGTCTCGAAATCAATGGCGCCGCGCTTCTCCCGGGCCTTTTGTAACACCCCAAAAAGCGCATACAGGGCCTCCAGATGAGGCACCAATTCCCCCAACTCCTTTTTCAGATGTTCGTCACCCTCAATCAATACTCTGGCCACGGCATCGTAGGTCAGCCGTGCGTGGGATCGCATCAGCCCCTCGAAGAAGGCGGAACGCACCAGCTTGCCGTCTCGATTGATTGTCATCTCACAGACCATGCACAGGCGATCCACTTTGGGATTCAACGAGCATAGGCCGTTGGACAACACCTCCGGCAACATGGGTATGACCCGGTCCGGAAAATAGACCGAGTTGCCCCGTTCCCGCGCTTCCGCGTCCAGCGCACCGTTCGGGGCGACGTAGGCGGACACATCGGCTATGGCCACCAGCAATCGATAGTTGCGGCCGCGGCGTTCGCAAAATACCGCGTCGTCAAAGTCACGGGCGGTAATGCCGTCGATGGTGACCAACGGCACGTCGCGCAGGTCGACACGATCGCGCTTGGCCTGCTCCGGCACCTCTTCACCCAGCGGGCGTATCTCGGCCTTCACCGCATCCGGCCACTCGGTGCGGATTTCGTGGGCGCGGAGGGCGATTTCCACCTCCATGCCCGGCGCCATTTGATCGCCCAACACGTCGTACACGCGACCGATGGGCGCCTGGCGACGGGTCGGCTGTTCGACAATCTGTACTGTCACGATCTGCCCGTCGCGGGCCTGACCTCGATTCTCCGGCGGCACCAGAATTTCGTGGCTGATACGGCGATTGTCCGGCTTCACCTGACCAATGCCATGGGCCTCGGAATAGTGTCCCACCACGATCTGGGTGTTGCGCTCCAACACCTCCACCACCTTGCCCTCGCGTCGACCCCGGCGGTCGAGACCGGCCACCGACGCCAGAATGCGGTCCCCATGCATCAGGGTGCGCATTTCCCGGGCGGACAGATACAGATCGTCACTGCCGTCATCAGGAATCAGGAAACCGTAGCCCTCGGGATGCCCTTGGACCCGTCCCGCCACCAGATCCATTTTGCCGGCGACACCGTAGTCGCCACGGCGATTTCGGATGAGCTGCCCGTCCCGGGCCATGGCCTTGAGACGATAGGAAACCGCCTCCCGCTCCCAGTCGTCAGAGATATCGAGCTCCGCACAGAGCTCGTCATGGGTCAGCGGCATGCCGTGGTTTTTCAAGAACTCGAGCAGGAACTCACGGCTGGGCGCCGCACGGCCGTACTTCTGCTGCTCGCGTTCTATATGTGGATCGTGGCGTCGCCACTTGCGTAGGTTGCGCTTTGACATAGACCTTTTCCCGCTGCGTGCCGCACCTTACTGCCGAGCCACCTCGGTACACAAGCGCACAGGATAGGGAAATCGGCGGCAAACCGCATTCGAGGCCGTTTGACAGTGATCAGGGCCACGGTTATATTCCGCGCTCCGTCGGGTCCCGCGCCCGGCGACTGCCTGCCTTGCCGAGGTGGCGGAATTGGTAGACGCGCTAGTTTCAGGTATTAGTGAGCGAAAGCTCGTGGAGGTTCAAGTCCTCTCCTCGGCACCATTTCCGCAGACCGTGACAGACAGCCAGAAACCTCAGAATACTGGGTTTTTTAGACACTTTTCCCCAAGACAATCCTCAGCGCTCTAGTCTCGCATCGTCCGTCATGGTCCCAACAACGGTGCGCGAATGGAGCGTGAGTGGCGCGCGTTTGAATGGCGACTCACATTAGCTGTCCACAGCTCGGCTTCACCTGAGGAGGTCAGGAAGCAGGGCAGGTGAGCACAAGCTATGACCGACACAGCTACTGTTTGGAGCCGCTTGTGTCAAACGAATCCATGTACCCAAACGGAACCCATGCGCGGGAACGGGCCGGGTTCGACGACGACGGTCACCAAGATGCAGGCAGACAGGACTCAGCGTCACCGATAACGAATCGGTCTTCGTTGGGTAACTGGTGACAACTTTGAGAATGTCCGGGCCTGCCTCGACAGCATCGACTTAGGCTCCACCGACCGTAACGCCGTTGTTCTCCCGTCGAACCGCAAAACCCTCTCCCTTGATCCCCAGCGCCACGCCCGGACAGCCGCTTCCCGGAAGGATGCGTGCCGCTGACATGCGATGAAGAAAAGAAACCCTACTCCTTGCTTCATCATGGGACGCGGATCGTTATCTTCGTCGGCCGGCTGGCACGCTTCCTGAAGTTATTGTCGAAGGTCACGAAGGCGTCTGCACGGCCGCGGCTTGCGAAATGCAAGGCATCCGCAAAATCCAGACCTGCCGCAAACCATTCCAAGGCCCGTTGCACGGCTCGCGCGTTCTCCACATGAACCGTCGGAAGGCCCACGAGATCCTGGAAGGCCACTGCCACCTGGTCCACCCCGAAACCATAGAGGCTCCGCAGCACCCACTCCGTCTCGAGCAGCACGGTCTTGCCGATCCAGATGGGTGTGTCGCGAACCAGCGCAAGCGCCCGGCGAGACTGTTCGGGATCGTCGGCCGTAAGGAAGCGGATTACAACGTTAATATCGACTGCCAGCATGCCGCCTCCGCACCTCTTCGGCTATGGCTTCCTCCATCTCCGCGAGCGTATTCGGCGGGCCCTCGTATCTCAGGCAACCGAAGACGTCCTCCACCCGCGTGGGCCGGAACGGCCTCAGTGGCCTGAGGAGCACCCCGTCCTCGAACTCCTCGACCGAGAACTCGGCGCCGCATAGCAGATGCTGGGATGTTAGAACTGATATCCATTCTTCTCTGACCCCGGTCCCCTCGGCTCGGAGTTGGCCAAGGCCTTGGCTTCAGATAGACTCTGACTATTCTGGTCAGAACGAGGAGTCGAGAATGCGCACCTGGCAGATACAGGAGGCGAAAGCGCGCCTCTCCGAGGTCATCAAAGATGCGGAGCGGGAAGGTCCCCAAGAGCTTACTTTGCATGGGCGCTCCGTGGCAGTGGTGGTTTCCAGGGCCGAGTATGACCGACTCGCAGGTACCGGCGAGTCGTTGGTCGCATTCATGCGACGCTCGCCACTCTACGGTCAGGACGACGTCGACTTTGAGAGGGACAAGAGTCTCACCCGCGAGGCGGCGCTTTGAGTTACTTGGTCGACACCAACGTGATCTCCGAACTGCGTCGCCGCGAGCCCGATCCCAACGTGGTCGAGTGGTTCGAGCGGAGACCTTCAATCGCGCTATTTATAAGTGTGCTGACACTAGGAGAGATCCGCAAAGGCATCGAGCTTGTGACGGACAGCACGCGCAAACTCCGGCTGTTGGATTGGCTGGAAGTGGAGTTGCCGAAGTTTTTTACGGGCCGTACCCTGCACATTGACTCGGCCGTGGCGGATCGTTGGGGACGGTTACAGGCCGATGCGGGACGCCCACTACCCGCCTTAGACAGCCTGATAGCAGCTACAGCGTTGCACCACGGTTTGCGCGTGGTCACGCGCAACGCTCGCGACTTCGCGTTTCCGGGGTTGGCAGTCATCAACCCGTGGGCCGATTGACTGCGATCCGAGGAGTTCTTTCGGGAGAGGCGGTCGGGCGGCAAGCTTATTGGAACACAGTGTAGACTTCTTCATCGTGCCCACGGCAACATTCAAAGTGCTGTTCGTTTTCCTCGTGTTGGCACATAACCGACGGCGGATAGTCCACTTCAATGTTACGGAGCATCCGAGCACACAGTGGGCAGCCCAGCAGCTCGTTGAAGCGTTTCCTTTCGATACCGCTCCGCACTATCTGTTACGAGATGGTGATGGCATCTACGGTGATCGGGTTCGGCGCAGGATTGATTCTCTGAGCATCGACGAGATCGTCACGGCGTCGGCCTCGCCCTGGCAAAATCCTTATGTGGAGCGAATGATCGGTCGACGTAACCGAGCATCCAGCGGTCCACGGACCTCATCATTACTACCTTCCGATGGCTGCATGAATTTTCGGAAGCCACAAGTGGAATCGCCAAACGCCTGCTGCCTCCTCGGGGAAGCCTGAAGCCACCTGTTTTTGTCTAGCTCATGCATATGGCAGCCCCACCTTGATCGGTCCGGAAGACAAAGGCGGATACCAGCCACGGTCCGCTCACATGCGGCCAAGGCCAACCAACGCAGCACGCTGTGGCTTGCGAATCACTCCGCAGGAACCGTCAACCGGGTGACTCGATCTATTGCCGATTCTGCATAGCTGATTGATGCCCTAAGGTCATAGACTTACCTGTCGCACCTGCGGATGGGACAATGGTGTTGACGTCGTTTGTCGCGAACACCCCATCGGAGAGCAGGCTTTTTTGTCGCTGGCGCAGGCAAATCCCGGCGATGGCTTCGCAAAACGCGCGACTCCACGATCTTGGACAGAACACAGGCTCGAAACACTCGGACCGCAGAGCGGCTGCCCGGGAAACCGCTGAATGGTTTAACATGCGTCGTCATCCGTTTTAGGAGGAACTTGACCTAGTGAATTGGCTACGTGAACCGCTGGTGCATTTCTTGGCGATTGGTGCGGCGATCTATCTTTTGTACGGCGTGTTCGCCGAACCGGCGCCGGAAGCAGACGACAAAACCATTGTTGTCAGCGCGGGCGAAGTCGAGTGGATGCAGACCGCATGGCAGAAGCGATGGAATCGCCTGCCGACGGCCGCGGAACTCGATGGCCTGATTCAACAATACATCCGAGAGTCTGTTTTGTACCGCGAGGCCCTGACCATGGGGCTGAACAAGCATGACAGCGTCATCCGCCGGCGGCTGGCACAGAAGCTGGAGTTTCTCGCCAAAGACCTGGTGGCATTGACGCCCCCCACCGAGCAGGAGCTCGAGGCCTATTTCGCCGAACACAAGGCGCGTTATCAGGCACCGGCGCGCTACACCTTCACCCAGGTTTTCCTGGACCCGGACAAACGTGGGGACGCGACTCTGTCTGATGCGGAAAAAATCAAGGCGGCATTGATCGCGCAGGGCGAACCCAAGCAGAGCGCGGGCGCGTTGGGTGATTCCCTCATGTTGCAGGACTATTACCCGGAAAAAGATCAGGCCGAGATACAGAAGCAGTTTGGCAGCGGGTTTGCCGAGTCGCTGGTGGCTTTGACGCCCGGGCAATGGCATGGGCCGGTGTTGTCCGGTTACGGTGTTCATCTGGTGTATGTCAGCGCTGTAGTTCAACCCCCTGCGCCGGACTTTGCGACGGTGCGCGAACGGGTGACACGGGACTGGACCACGGCCAGGAGCGAGGAACTCAACGAGCAGTTTTACGCCAACCTGCGCGAGCAATACACCGTTGTGATCGAAGCGCCTGCCAACGGTGAAAAGGTGTCGGTCCTGGCTGAGGAACCCCGTTGATGACGCGTTCCATGCCCTGGCCGATCGTGCTGGCGCTGGTCCTGTTTGGACTCATGCCGGCCATCCAGGTGCAGGCCGACGAGATCCGCCCCGCGCTGCTCGATATCAAGGAACAAAACACCGGCCTCTATGCCGTCACCTGGAAGGTTCCCACCCGCGGCGACCGGGCGCTGGCGATCACGCCACGATTGCCGGAAAGTCTGGAGCTGCTGGGATCGACCACGGCACAGACCCTGCCCGGGGCGCTGCTGGAACATGGCACCTACAAGAACAACGCTGACACACTGACCGGGCAAACGATTGTCATCGAGGGACTATCCGCCCTGCAGACGGATGTCCTGCTGCTGGTACAGCTGCAGGACGGCACCCAGCACTCGGCGATACTGCGGCCCGCATCACCGAGTTTCACCATCCCGCTGCAGGCGTCGAAACTCAAGATCGCAGGCGATTACTGGCGCATGGGTATCGTCCACATCCTGGAAGGCGTCGATCACCTGTTGTTCGTGCTGGCCCTGATGCTGATCGTGAGTGGATTCGGCCCGTTGTTGAAGGCGGTGACCGCATTTACCGTGGCCCACAGCATTACCCTGGCTCTGGCAACCCTGGACCTGGTGCATCTGCCCGCCGCCCCCACAGAGGCGGTTATAGCCCTCAGTATTCTGTTTCTTGCCGCGGAGATCATCCGCAAACAGCACGGCGATTCTGGCTTGACCGAACGCTACCCCTGGCTGGTCGCGTTTGTGTTCGGGCTGTTCCACGGGTTGGGGTTTGCCGGTGCGCTTTCGGAGATTGGCGTGCCGCAGCACGAAGTGCCGCTGGCTCTGTTGACGTTCAACGTCGGCGTGGAGACGGGGCAGATTCTGTTCATACTGACGGTGTCGGCCATACTGGTCGGACTGCGCCGACTACCGATGGCATTGCCCCCAGTTTCCCGGCAATGGGCGTCCTATGCGATCGGTGGGGTGGCCGCATTCTGGACCATACAGCGTATCGCCGGTTTTCTTCCAGGATCTATGGCCTAAAAATTATTGTGGACCTATCGACGATCCGAACGTTTGAGCTGCAAGAGAGGTAACGGCATGTATGCACCAGGGCGAGTGCTTTTTACAGTTTCCGTGCTGGTACTGCTGTCCGGCTGCGCATCCTACGGCGTGATTGAAAACACCCCCATCGCCACGCCGCGCAGCGAAGATGGCTACTCGGTCAGAACCTTCACTGCGCGCTCAAGCCATGGCGAGACAGCCATAACGGTGGCTTTGTCCGGCGGCGGCACCCGTGCGGCGGCCCTTTCCTACGGCGTCCTGAAGGAGATGCGGGACACGCCGTGGCAAGGCGGTGACGGTGGCGCGCAAAACTTTCTGGCGGAAGTGGACACCATCAGCTCCGTATCCGGCGGCAGCTTTACCGCGGCCTATTACGGCTTGTTCGGGGAGCGACTGTTCGAGGATTTCGAGGAGAAATTTCTGAGAAAAGACGTACAAGGATCTCTGGTCAGGGGATTGTTCAACCCGTTCCGATGGTTCAGTTCCAGCGGCCGCACGGAGTTGGCCGTGGAAACCTACAACCGGGAACTGTTTGAGGATGCGACCTATGCGGACATGCTCAAACGGGACGACCTGCCGCTGATCATCGTCAATGCCTCGGATCTCGGATATGGCGTCCGCTTCTCCTTTACCCAGGATTACTTCAATTTTCTGTGTTCCGATCTGTCCACCTACCCGGTTGCTCGCGCGGTTACCGCCTCCTCGGCCGTGCCTATTGTGTTCAATCCGGTGGTACTGGAGAACTATCCGGACTGCGGCACGACGCCCCCGGAATGGCTGCTGGCGGCCAAGAAACGGGCCCTGGAAAAGGGGAGTCTGCGCCTTGAGGGCCTGGTGTCAGGTCTGGAAACCTACTACGACAAGGACACCCGCAAATACGCCCATTTCGTGGATGGCGGCATCACCGACAACCTGGGTCTGCTTGCGTTGTTCGATTATATAGCCGTTGCGGGGGGCCCAGAGTCATTCATCAAAAAAACCGGCAGAGCGCTACCCACCCATCTCGTCTTGATCTCGGTCGATGCGTCCACCTCGCCTAAACCGGAAATGGATGAAAGCAACAAACACCCCTCACTGTCGGAAACGGTGGGGGCCGTGAGTAACGTGCAGCTCCATCGTTACAACATCGCGACGGATGAGTTGATCAAAGCGGCCGCCCAGGAATGGTCGGAAGCACTTTCAACACCCGGGCAGCCGGTTGAGATCTACCTGATTCGAATCAGCCTGGAAGAACTGGACGACGAGGAAGATCAGAAGTTCTTCAACCAGGTGCCCACGAGCTTTTCTCTGACCGATGATCAGGTCGATCGATTGATCGCAGTAGGCGGCCAGCTACTGCGCGATGATCCTGAGTTTCAACGCCTGCTGGCCGACGTCAACGATGGAACGGTGACGAATTAATGCGGCGTCGACTGGTGGCGGTCGATCCCGGGAGGGAACCCGTCATGGACGACTCGAACTTGCCGACAGAGCCGCAACGACCGGGCTGAGATCACCGTTTGTGTGCACCGTCTACGCGATACGGGCCCGGGATAAAGGCATTGCGTACCTGAACGGAAACGGCCCCGGGCGCTTCGGGATGAGCGCCCGGGGCCGTGGGAAGTTTTTGAGAGCTTAGTTGGCCGCAGCAGTCTTGCCGTGCGCCTGATCAATACGCTCCCTGAGCGCTTTAGCCCAGTAGTCCATGGACTCCTTGACATAGGCCCAGGTGGAGTACGAATTCACGTAATCCGTGGCGCCTCGTGTAACGCCTTCACCCCAGTTGTATTTCTTCGGAATGCGCGTATCCACGTAAGCCCCGATTTGCTCACTGGTGACGCTGTCCAGCGCCTCCATTTCCACCGATGCCTCACCCACGAACATGGTGCTGCCCGGTTCCCCGTCCGCCACACCGGTCGCTGCGTCGCCGACCCACAGAAAGGGCACGACCAGGGTCACCACCGACGCTTCGGGCTTGTTCGCTACCACATCGGTGAGTGCGATTCGCAGCCGCAACACGTCTGGACCCGGTTCCTCGACCACCGGATAACCATCCGATACCGCCTTGACGATGGCGTCGTGGAAGTAGTCGGTCAGCGCCTTGAGTTCGGTCGGATCGATGCCCTTGTAGTCGGCATCATCCTTGAAGAAGATTTTGATCCGATCGATCATGAGCTTGTTGTAGGGTGACTTGGTGTCAGGGTGCGCCCGATAATAAAAACCCCCTTCGTCTTCCGGGTTGGGCGTCAGTTTGGAGTAATCCGAGAGAAAGCCATGGGCCTGGTAGTCGCCCAGGCTGGGTGCGTCGGACTCTGCGCCGAAGGCAGGGACTGCGGCCAGGGCCAGAGCCAGCGCCGCCGGGTTGAAGGCGTTCAAAAACTTCACAGCATATTTTCCTGTAACACGGTTAGGGGAGTTGCCCACCGCCGCCCACGCTGATCACATAGAAGGCGGCAGGGGTGGCGGTGGGATCGAGCAGCTGTGCGGCCTTGAGTCATCGGCAGCCAGGCCCGGGTATCTGCAAACAGTCAGATGAGGCAGCTGTGCGTCACATGCCGTCAACAATGGCCTTCTTCTTGGCCTTGTACTCCTCCGGCGTGATGTACCCACCCGCCGCCAGCTTATCGAGCTGCTGCATCTGCGACTCGGGACTGGGCTTCGCCGCGGGTGCGGGTGCGGGCTGAGACGTCGCTGCCTGAGCTTGTGCCTCCTCCGCGTCGGTTCTGCGTTCCATGTTGCCGACAACCTTGGCTGCGAGCACACCGCCAATAAACGCGCCCGCGTCGCTCGCGTGGGCAGCCGTGCTGATCACGACAGCCGTGCACAATACGGCGCCGGCCAGCACGGAACTGGAAAATTGTTTGCGAGTAACCATATTCGTATCTCCTCAGATTGGGGTGCAGGTGCCGTAGACCATGAAACTGACCTCATCGCCGACCACCGACGCCTTCATGGCACCCGTGTCACCGTCAACGGTTAACGCCCACCCACGGCCAAGCTCGACACCCTGAACGATCAGGTGGCCTCCGCTGACCTCCATATTCTTGACCGGAGAAACCTCTTTGACGCCACTGAAGTGAGTGCCGCGAACAATCTTTTGTTCCACGTCCAGTACCAGGAACTCCGGTAAATCGAAGTTTCTGGCCGGGCCTTGCTGGCAGCCTCCAGTCTCGGTGCAGGCAATGACATCGGTTGTGGCGCAGATCAGGTTGCTGGTCCCGTCCAGAGCGGCGGCCGTCGCCGCACTCGAAACCAGACACATGACCGTGGCGACACCTGTGGCACAAAACCCGGCAAGCTTCGCATATTGCATCAATCGACTCCTAACATGAGTTGGCGGGAAGGTAATGGGTATGCGTCCAGAGTTGAAAACGAGATGGATCAACCGGTATCCCGACGCCGTGTGCGAGCAGTTTGACGCGAAAAAGTCTGAATCAAGCTGCGCAATCAAAGGGCCAAGAGGCAAAAACCAAGGCCTGTTGAACCTGCGCTGCCCGACAAAATCGGCTTGCCCTAGTTGCCGCAAGGGCGGCAGTCTAATAACCAGCGCGGGAGTCTCGCATATCGGAACCGCTGATACTATGCAAAATCCGCAAAACCAACTGTTTCGACGCGGGGGTTTGGCAACAGCCCCGGGATGGGCCCAGCGCGACAGCCGAACACGGTATGGGTTGAGAGTCCAACGGGACAGTACGCACGACGGCTTCCACGGGGCCCATTGCCTGGGCCGGGTGGAAGCCGTCGCGCGTAGCGTAAAGCTCAGCCCCCGGTTTGCGGGCACATGTCCTTGGCATCGATCCCGGCCACTTCCACCGGGGTTTTCATGGCGTCACGACGGAAGGGTTCACCCAGTTCCTGATTCAGCACCACTTCGATGAATGTGGTGACATTGTCGTTCATCTGCTCGTGGATCGCGGTTTTCAGCCCCTGGGTCAGTTCGTCCATGGTTTTGACCTTGACCCCTTTCACGCCGCACGCCTCCGCCACCTGGGCGTACTCAACGCCGACGTTGAGCTCGGTACCGACGAAGTTATCGTCATACCAGAGCGTGGTATTGCGCTTCTCCGCGCCCCACTGATAGTTGCGGAAAATGATCATGGTGATGGGCGGCCATTCATTGCGCCCGCAGGCCGTCATCTCATTCATGGAAATGCCGAAGGCGCCGTCTCCGGCAAAACCCACCACCGGCACATCCGGGCGACCGATCTTGGCCCCGAGTATGGAGGGGAAACCATAGCCACAGGGCCCAAACAGACCCGGCGACAGGTATTTCCGACCCTCCTCGAAGCTGGGATAGGCATTGCCGATTGCGCAGTTATTGCCGATGTCGGTGGACATGATGGCATTACCCGGCATGGCGGCCTGGATCGCCCGCCAGGCCTGGCGGGGTGACATCCGTCCAGGCTCACGGGCACGGCTGCGCTCGTTCCAGGTCACACCGGGGTCATCGTCCTCGTGGTCCATGGCCGCGAGTTCGGCGCTCCAGCTCACCTTGGTTTCGGCGATCAGCGTTCGCCGCGCTTCCCGGCCGGCGTCGCCGGCGGACGCGTCCAGCTGAGCGAGTATCCCCTGGGCGACCAGCTTCGCATCACCCTGAATGCCGACGGTGACTTTCTTGGTAAGACCAATGCGATCCGAGTTGATGTCCACCTGGATGACCTTGGCGTCCTTGGGCCAATAGTCGATGCCGTAGCCGGGCAGGGTCGAGAACGGATTCAGGCGCGTGCCCAGTGCCAGCACCACGTCGGCCTTGGAGATCAACTCCATGGCCGCCTTGGAGCCGTTGTAGCCCAGGGGACCCACCGCAAGCGGATGCGAGCCGGGGAAAGCGTCGTTGTGCTGATAGCCGCAGCAAACCGGTGCATCCAGACGCTCCGCCAGTGCCCGAGAAGCGTCGATGGCCCCGCCAATGACCACGCCTGCGCCATTGAGCATGACGGGAAACTGGGCCCCGGACAACAGCTTGGCCGCCTCAGCCACGGTCTCCGGCGCCCCCGGCGGACGGCCCAGATTGACCCGCTGGGGCAGCTCAATGTCGATGACGTGGGTCCAATAGTCCCGAGGTACATTGATTTGCGCCGGGCCGCAACCGCGCCAGGCTTTCTCGATCACCCGGTTCAGCACCTCGGCAATCCGACTCGGGTCCCGCACCTCTTCCTGGTAACAGACCATGTCCTGGAACAGGGCCATCTGCTGGATTTCCTGAAAGCCGCCCTGACCAATGGTCTTGTTGGCCGCCTGGGGGGTCACCAGCAGCATGGGCGTATGATTCCAGTATGCGGTCTTGATTGGGGTCACAAAGTTGGTGATGCCCGGACCGTTCTGGGCGATGGCCATGGACATATTACCGGTGGCGCGGGTATAGCCATCGGCGCTCATGCCGGCGTTGCATTCGTGGGCGCAATCCCAGAACTTGATGCCGGCCGCCGGAAACAGATCGGAGATCGGCATCATGGCCGAGCCGATGATGCCGAACGCATGCTCGATACCATGCATTTGCAGGACCTTGATAAAGGCCTCTTCGGTGGTCATTTTCATCAATCAAACTCCTGGTTGATCTGGAAACGGGCTGCTGCACGGATCCAAGCATGTCCTGGTTCTGACCCACGCGTGTCAGGCACGCGGGCTGTCTGTCATCCAACGGTTGAGTTCAGTTCATCTGAAAGGGCGCGTTCGACGCTCGCGAGTCCCGACAAAAACCTGGAACAGGCGGGCATTTCACCATAGCCCTGCACCACATCAATACGGCCCCGGCGCGCAGTCCAACAGAATAGGTGCGGTCAGCGCATCAAGGTATGGCCAGTTCAGAATTTGACTGGGGCCAGATGCGTGTCTGGCGCCGCACGCCTCAAGCTGACACAGCTTTGGCCGGTCATGCTATGTTCAGTCCCGTTGGTTTTGTGTGTCACATCCGGCAGGCCTGCCCGAATCCGTTTCAATCCTTGGAATGATGACTGTACGCTCGGTGGTGTCGCAAACCCGACCGAGGGGGCGACAAGTACGATGGTGTGACGACACACCCTGGGGGCCTGCCATGGCGCATGGCACCGATGCCCCGTGTCATCATCTCTGAACACAGGACCAGGACCATTGCCGAAACAAAGGTGTCTTATCTTGGGCGGCTGCGGCTTTATCGGCTCGCATCTGGCGGATTCACTTCTGAACTCAGGCTATGACGTGCGTCTGTTCGACAAGCAAAATGTCGATACCCGCAACATCGAGCACATACTTCCCCGGATCGAGCTGCACCGGGGTGACTTCACCAATACCGCGGATATCACGGCCGCGGTTGAGAACGTCACCTACGTTGTCCATCTTGTCGGCACAACCCTGCCAAGCCGGTCCAACGACAATCCCCGGTATGACCTGGAATCCAATGTGGGCGGCACCCTGAGCTTGCTGGATGCGGCGGTGGAAGCGGGGGTACACAAGGTCATATTCTCGTCGTCGGGCGGTACCGTATACGGTGTATCCGAGCACATCCCTATTCCCGAATCAGCCCCGACGCAACCGCTGTGCGCCTACGGCATTTCCAAGCTTGCGATCGAGAAGTACCTCGCCCTCTATCACCACCTGCACGGGCTGGACTATACCTGCCTGAGAATCGCCAACCCCTATGGCGAGCGCCAGAATCCGCTGGCGGCCCAAGGTGCGGCGGCGGTGTTCCTGGGCCGGGTCCAACGAGGCGAACCCATCCACATCTGGGGAGACGGCCAGGTGACCCGGGATTACATCTATGTGGCGGACGTGATCAGGGCCTTCGACCAGGCACTGCACAGCAGCGCGTCGGAGCATGTGTTCAACGTCGGCAGCGGACAGGGTGTGTCCCTCAATCAGTTGCTCCAGGTGATTGAGGACGTCACCGGCATCACCCCGGATGTTCGGTATCAGGCCGGGCGAAAACTGGATGTGCCGGTCAGCGTTCTCGACATCAGCCAGATGCGGCAGACGTTCGATTGGATACCGCAGGTCGATCTCGCCGCCGGCATCGCCAGAACCTGGCGCTGGATTCAGGAGACCTATCCGAACTGAGTGCGACGGCCCTGTTACCGTCGCCAGCGGGTATCGTGACCGGTTGTTCGACCGCTACAGTTCCTTGATGGCGGCGATCAACTGGTTGGCCACCTTCTGGCCATCGCCATAGACCATGTGGGTGTTGTCACCGAAAAACAGCGCGTTCTCGATCCCCGAGAATCCGGTGCCCCGGCCGCGCTTGACCACCAGCACGTTGTGCGCCTGATCGGCGTTTAGAATCGGCATGCCAAAGATCGGACTCGACTTGTCGGTCCGCGCCGCCGGGTTGACCACGTCGTTGGCCCCGATCACGATCGCCACATCCGCCGTGGCAAACTCCTGGTTGATCTCCTCCAGGTCGTAAATCATGTCATAGGGCACACCCGCCTCGGCCAGCAACACGTTCATGTGACCCGGCATCCGGCCCGCCACCGGGTGGATGGCAAACTTCACCTCCACCCCGTTGGTCCTCCAGCAGCTGACACATCTCCCAGATCTTGTGCTGCGCCTGCGCCACCGCCATGCCGTAGCCCGGCACCACAATCACCTTGCCCGCGTACGCCATCTGGATCGCCGCATCCTGCGGCTGCATCTCCTTCATCGTCCCCTCGGGCGCCTCGGACTGCGTGCCCTCGTCGGAGCCAAAACTGCTGAACAGCACATTGGTGATCGGACGGTTCATCGCCCGCGCCATCAGCTGCGTCAGCAACGAGCCCGCCGCACCCACAACCGTGCCCGCAATGATCATCGCCGCGTTGTCCAGCACAAACCCCTCAAACGCCACCGCCAAACCGGTGAAGGCGTTGTACAGCGATATCACCACCGGCATGTCCGCCCCCCCAATGGGCAGCGTCATCAGCACCCCAAGCGCCAACGCCAGCATAAAAAACACCAGCACCGTGAACGCCCCGGCATCGCCAAAAATGATCACCCCGCCCAGCAACACCATCAACCCAAACAAACCCAGGTTGATCCACTGGTGCATCGGCAGCTTGACGATCTTCCTCTGCAAACCCTGTAACTTGGCAAAAGCAATACACGACCCGGAAAACGACACCGTGCCGATCATCGCCCCCAGCACCGCCAGCAACACCACCACCGTACCGTGGTGCAGCTCACCCGGCGCCGCCGACGTCACCTTCAACAGCTCCACCGCCGCAATCGCGCCCGCAGCACCACCGCCCATGCCGTTGTAGATGGCAATCATCTGCGGCATGTCCGTCATCGCCACCTTCTTGCCCGTCCACCACGCCAGCCCACCGCCGATGGCAATACCCGCCACCATCAGCGCGTAGTTCTCAAGACCCGGGTAGAAAAACGTGGCCACCGTCGCAATCGCCATCCCGGCGCCCGCCCACACAATGCCGCTGCGCGCCGTGCGTGGATGCGCCATCCGCTTCAAGCCCAGAATGAACAGCACCGCCGCCGCAAAGTAGGAGATCTCAATCAGCGTCGCCATGACTCAGCTCCCCTCCTTGCTCTTGAACATCTCGAGCATCCGCTCGGTCACCACATAACCGCCCACCGCGTTACCCGCCGCCAGAATCACACCGATAAACCCAATAGCCGACTGCAGTCCCGTCTCCGCCAGACCCAGCGCCACCATCGCGCCCACCAGCACAATACCGTGCACAAAGTTCGAGCCCGACATCAGCGGCGTGTGCAAAATCACCGGCACCCGGCTGATCACCTCGTGACCGGTAAATGCCGCCAGCATGAATATGTACAGCGCGGTGAACCCTTCGATCATGTCCTCTCTCCCGGTGTGGCGCACCACACACACGTTCTTCTCTGGTTGTATAGCGTCTCTCAACCCCTGGCACGCGCTCGGCCTCAGCCGCTCTCCAGCTGGGCGCGGGTCGGCTCGTGACGAACCTCACCGGCGTGGGTCAGCACGCTGCCAATCAACACCTCGTCCTCCCAGTCCAGCTCCAGCGCACCCTCTTTGATCTGCGGGGTCAGAAAATTCAGCAGGTTCTTGGCGTACATCTCGGTGGCGTGAATCGGGATCGAGCTGGCTATGTTGGTCGGGCCCGCCACCAGAACACCCCCGTGATTCACCGTGCGCCCCGCCTCGGTCAACTCGCAGTTGCCCCCGCTCTCGGCCGCCAGATCCACCACCACCGAACCCGGCTTCATCGCCTCCACCATCTCCCGGGTGATGATCCGCGGCGCCGCACGACCCGGAATCGACGCCGTGGTGATCACCGCGTTGGCCGCCGCCACGTGACGCGCCAGCACCTGCGCCTGCTTGGCCTTCTCCTCCTCGGTCAGCTCCCGCGCGTAGCCACCCTCGCCTTCGGCGCTGACACCCGTGTCGATCATCTTCGCCCCCAGCGACTCCACCTGCTCGCGCGCCGCCGGACGAATATCATAGGCCTCCACCATCGCACCCAGACGCTTGGCCGTGGCAATCGCCTGAAGACCCGCAACACCCGCGCCCACCACCACCACCTTGGCCGGACGAATGGTCCCCGCCGCCGTGGTCAGCATCGGGAAAAACTGGCTCGCCAGGTCCGCCGCCATCAGCGCAACCTTGTATCCGGCAACCGCCGCCTGCGAGGACAACACGTCCATCGACTGCGCCCGCGATATCCGCGGCACCAGCTCCATCGCAAAACTGGTAATCCCACGATCAACCAGTACCTTGACCAAATCCAGATTCAAATGCGGCTGCAGCACCCCAACCAGCACCGAGCCTTCCTTCAAAAGACCCGCCTCCTCAACCGTCGGCGGCGAAACCCGCAAAACCACGTCCGCATCCGAACACAGCGACGACCCGTCCTCACGGAACTCAACATCCGTATACGCCGCGTCCGGAAAATGCGCCTCCTCGCCCGCCCCTCGCTCCAGCGCAACCTCTGCACCCAGCTTCACAAACCGCGTCGCCGTCGCCGGGTCCAGCGCCACACGACGCTCCCCCTCTCGAGTCTCCTTCGGTACCGCTATGCGGATCGACATGACTGCTCTCTCCAATCTCTAAATACTGTTCCCGTCGTGGTCTATTGGTGACCGCCGTCCGCGCACACTACAAGCGCCTCACCCAGCGACGGCTCAAGCCAGTGCATCCACCCGGGAAACGAAGGGGCATCCTGGGGGGGAATCACGGGCGACGTCCCGGCATCATCGGAACACAGACAGCTGGCCTTCAAGGGGCTACGGCAACCCCTTTACACCGGCATAGCTCTACACCGACCGGCCCCGCATCCGCACCGGCCGCGACACGGCATCAACACCGATGGTGCCGTGCAACCGGTCGGTGGACAGCGCGCCGTTTCAGTGAACCATCACTGTGAGAATTTCCGATTTTTCCAACAGGTGCCGGGTCACGCCGCCGAACAGGAGTTGTCGGGCCCGGGCGTGACTGAAACCGCCCACCATCAGCATCTCCGCACCCACCTCGTCGCAAATCGCCAGGATAGAGGCGCCGACGGACCCGCCTTTGCCGTCAAGAAACTTGATCTGGCCATTCACCCCATGCCACGCCAGATAGGTCAGTAAATCCTTGGCACTGGCTTCGCGCTTACGGGATGCCACCACGGTGACGGTTTTCATCTCGCGCAACCAGGGAATGGTGGTGGCCAGGGTGCGGGACGCCTCCAGGCTTTCGTTCCAGCCAATGGCCGCGTGCTCGCAGCGCCGTGCCGCCCACTTGGGCGGCACAACCAGTACCGGCCGCCCGGACCCCAGCATGATGGATTCGAGATTTTCACCGGCCGGCGAGCGGCGTATGGTGCCGGCCGACACGCGCGGCCGTGCGATGGCGGTCACGTCGGCCAGGCGGGCCTGATGGACCAGCACATCGCTGATCCGACCGGACACCTCTTTCCAGGCCGCGCTGGGCCCGTTGTCCACCACCGGCGCGTCAACCACCTGAATACCATGCTTCTCGCAGCATTGTTCGAATCGGGCACGGATTCGGGTGGCATTCTCCCGCGCCCCCGATTCCGCCTCGGCCTGCAGGGATTCCTTTAGCTTGCTGGACAAGCGGGCGAAGGTAAACGGCTCCAGTGCGTCGGCGGGCGGCAACACATGGGTCGCCTGGATGTGGGCACCGAAGCGCCCGGCTACGACAAAGGCCGTGTCCAGCACTTCGAGGCTGGCCTCGGTTCCGTCCATCGGTACCAAGATGGTTTTTATGGCCATTTATTCACCCTTCGCTGAGTTGAGGCCCCTGACAGGACCGAGCGCGCACCCGCATCGGCAAATCGGATACGGGTACGCTCCGGGACGCCGGTCCGCGATCTACAACAGCCCCGCCGCTCGAGCCCAGCGGTACTTGGCGCCCAACACGGCCACCGGCTGTTCGGTGGTGTACGGGTAGGCGACGATGCCCCGCTCGTAGAGGTACTCGCAGGCCTGCTCCACTTCCACGTCTCCCACCAGGGAGGCCACCACAGGCTTGTCGATTCCCCGGTCGCGGGCCTCCTGTACCACCTCGGCGGTGAGCTTTGCGAACACCATGGGGGGCGTGATGATGGTGTGCCAGTAGCCCAGTATCAGGGCGTGTATGCGGTCATCGTCCAGACCGTAGCGGATGGTGTTCTGATAGGTGGTGGGCGGTTCCCCGCCGGTGATATCCACCGGGTTCCCCGAAGCGCCAAACGGCGGGATGAACTGCTTGAAGCCTTCGTCCAGGTCCGGCGGGAACTGCATCAGCGACAGTCCGGCATCGACACAGGCGTCAGACAACAACACACCCGACCCACCGGCACCGGTGATGATCACCACATTCTCACCCTTGGGTGTCGGCAACACCGGAAGCCCACGGGCGAATTCGAGCATCTCGTTGAGGCTCTTGGCACGGATGACGCCGCTTTGACGCAGCACGTCGTCGTAGATCTTGTCGTTGCCCGCCAAGGCCCCGGTGTGTGAGGCCGCGGCACGGGCGCCCAGGCTGGTGCGACCGGCCTTGAGCATGACGATGGGCTTCTTTTTCGAAACCCGGCTGGCCACCTCGGCAAAGGATCGCCCGTCCTTCAGATCCTCGGCATGCATGGCCATCACGTCGGTGTTGTCGTCCTGCTCAAAGAAGGTGAGCAAATCGTCTTCATCCAGATCCGACTTGTTACCCAATCCGACGATGGCCGACACACCCATCTTGGTGGATCGGCTGAAGCCGATGATGGACATGCCCACGCCCCCACTTTGTGAAGACAGAGCGACCCGGCCCTTGACATCATAGGCCGTGCAGAAGGTGGCGCAGAGATTGGAAGGCGTGTAGTAAAACCCATATATGTTGGGGCCCATAATGCGCACGCCATGTTCGCGGGCGGCCGCCAGGAGTTCGTCCTGCAGATCTTGGTCACCCACCTCGGCGAAGCCCGACGGGATCATGACCGCGCCGGGGATGCCCTTCTGGCCCACTTCCTTCATGGCCGCAACGCAGAACTTGGCCGGCACCGCGAACACCGCCACATCCACCTCGCCGGGGATATCCAGCACGCTCTTATAGGCTTTCTTCCCCAGGACCTCGTCGGCCTTGGGGTTGATGGGGTAAATCTCGCCGGGGTAGCCCCCATTGATCAGGTTCTTCATCACCGAGTTGCCAATCTTGCCGTCGGCATCCGACGCGCCAATCACCGCGACCGCCCTGGGTTTCATGATCCGGGTCATGGCGGTCACGATTTCATCCTGGGACGGCCGGTAAAACACTTTTTGTGGCTCGAAACTGACCGAAACCAAGGTGTCCACCGCGGTGGCGCCCTTTGGCGTGGCGAATATGGGATTCAAGTCCACTTCCTGGATCTCGGGAAAGTCGTTTACCAGGTTCGAGACGTTGACAATGATGTTCGCAAGGGCGGCGCGATCGACCGCTTTGGCGCCTCGCACACCCCGCAGGACCTCGGCGGCCTGAATCCCGTCCAGCATGGACAGGGCATCATCCTGGCTGGCCGGCGCCAGACGGAAGGTGATGTCCTTCAGCACCTCAACCAGGATCCCCCCCAGTCCGAACGCAACCAGCTTGCCGAAGCTGGGATCGGTGACCGCACCGACGATCACCTCCTGGGCCTCGCCCACCAGCATCTGCTGAACCTGTACGCCAGTGAGCTCGGCATCTGACTTGTACGCTTTGGCGTTCGCCATGATCTTGTCAAAGGCGGCACTGGCCGCCTCGGCGCTGTCCACGCCGACCATGACGCCGCCCGCTTCGGTCTTGTGCAGAATGTCCGGGGACACAATTTTCATGACCACCGGAAAACCGATTCTGACCGCCGTCTCGACAGCCTCCGCCCCGGACGTGGCCAGCCCTTCCGCAGGCAGGGGAATCCCGTAGGCTTCGCACACTACCCGGCATTCGGGCGCAGTCAACGACGTTCGTCCGTCGGTTTTGACTTTATCCAGTACCGCACGCACCTCGGATTGACGGTCGCTCATATTGCTACTCCAGTTGTTTTGCCGTGGCGGGCGCTCACCTTCGGCGCCTCGCCCGGTCAATTCGGAAAGTCTTTGTCGACGGCCGTCGACGTCCCATGCCTGCGCGCAGCGAAAGGCCTCAAACCGCCCCGTCTGCCCGGGCCCGGTCGATATCCTGGGAAGACCAACCCAGCACCTCGGACAGGATCTCCTCGGTGTGCTCGCCCAGAAGGGGAGAACGGGTCACTTCCACCGGGGAATCCGACAGCTTGATCGGGTTGCCGACGGTCAGATACGAGCCACGCTCGGGATGGTCCACCTCGACGATGGTGCCGGTCTCCCTGAGGCTGGGCTCCTCGGCGATCTCCTTCATGGACAGGATTGGACCCACCGGAATGTCCAGTGGATTGCAAATATCCATAACCTCGAACTTAGTCTTGGTCTTGGTCCAGGCCTCTATGGTGTCGAAAACGGCGCCCAGTTTGTTCAGGCGGGCATCCGGCGTGGCGTACTCCGGATCCTCTTTCCATTCCGGCTTACCGATCACGTCGCAAATCTTTTTCCACACCGGTGCCTGGGTGATGAAATAGATGTAGGCGTCGGGATCGGTCTCCCAACCCTTGCACTTGAGTATCCAACCGGGCTGGCCGCCGCCGGAGGCGTTGCCCGCCCTGGGGGCGGCCTCACCGAAGGCCTTGCCCTCGCCGTATTGCGGGTACTCTTTGAGGGGTCCGTGGGCGAGACGCTGCTGATCCCGCAGCTTGACCCGGCACAGATTGAGCACACCGTCCTGCATGGCGGCCAATACCTTCTGGCCCCGCCCGGTTTGTTCCCGCTGATACAAGGCGGTGACAATGCCCAGGGCCAAATGCAAGCCGGTACCGGAATCCCCAATCTGGGCGCCGGTGACCAGTGGCGGTCCGTCGGCAAACCCGGTGGTTGAGGCGGAACCGCCGGCGCACTGGGCCACGTTCTCATACACCTTACAGTCCTGGTATGGCCCCGGACCGAAACCCTTGACCGAGGCCATGATCATCCGGGGGTTGATTTCCTGTATGCGCTCCCAGCCAAAGCCCATGCGATCCAGGGCCCCGGGGGCGAAGTTTTCAACCATGACGTCACAGCTTTCGATCAACTGGGTGAAAATCGCCTTGCCAGCCTCACTCTTGGTGTTGAGCGTGATGCTGCGCTTATTGTGATTCAGCATCGTGAAATAGAGGCTGTCGACATCCGGTATGTCGCGTAGCTGCCCACGGGTGGCGTCGCCGACTCCTGGCCGTTCCACCTTGATCACATCGGCGCCAAACCAGGCCAGGAGCTGGGTGCAGGTGGGTCCGGACTGCACGTGGGTCATGTCCAGGATGCGCACGCCGCTGAGTGCTTTGTCTGTCATTTCTACTCCTCGATGCAGACAGTTCGGGTCAAGAACAAACGGGGGATGGCGAAGCCAGACCATCCCCTCCATTCAAAGACGTCAGTTACTTGTACATGGTCTGGTTCTTGGTCCCGGGTGCGTACTCGGCCGGATCCACCCAGACGTTGACCAGGGCCGATTTTCCAGTGCTCTGGACCGCCTCCCGCGCCCGCTGCAGCGCAGCAGCGATGTCGCCGGGCTCACGCACTTCTTCGCCGTATCCTCCCAGCATCTGGGAGAACTGAGAGAACGGGACGTTGCCCAGCAGATTGCCCACATCGCCGCGCTCCTGGCCGTACTTGGCGATCTGTCCGTATCGGATCTGGTTCATGGCGGAATTGTTGCCGATCACGGCCACGTAGGGCGCGCCGAAGCGGTTCGCGGTTTCCATGTCGAAACCGGTCATGCCAAAGGAACCGTCGCCATAGAAGCAGAGAACCTCCTTCTCGGGATGCGCCAGCTTGGCGGCAAGCGCGAAGCCGGTGCCCACCCCCAGTGAACCCAGGGCACCCGGGTCCATCCAGTTGCCGGGCCCACGGGGCTGAACGGCCTGGGCGCTGATGGTCACCACGTCGCCGCCGTCGCCGATGTAGATGGTGTCCTCAGACAGAAACTCGTTCAGTTCCCAAGCCAGGCGATAGGGGTGGATCGGGTTCCGATCAGACTTGAACAGGGGCATCAGCTTCTCGGTTTTCTGATGCTCAAGATCCCGCAGACCGTCCAGCCAGCCCTGCCGGCGCTTGGCGCCGTTGTCGCTGCGGCCGGTGGTGGCATCGAAAACCGCTTTCAGAATCGCGCCGGGATCGCCTACCAGGCCCAGGGACACATCGCGGTTCTTGCCCACGGTGCGGTAGTCCATGTCGATTTGGACCACGGTTGGGGCCTGCAGCCGTTTGCCATAACCCATGCGAAAGTCGAACGGCGTACCGACAATCACCACCACGTCGGCCTGCTTGAAGGCATCGCCGCGGGTGCGATGAAAGTGATGGGGGTCGCCCGGCGGCAGCAGCCCGCGACCGGACCCGTTGAAATAGGCCGGGATGTTCAGCCCCCGCACCAGGTCGATGGCCTCCTGGTGCCCGCGGCAGGTCCAGACCTGGCTGCCCACCAGAATGGCTGGGCGTTCAGCATTGACCAGGATATCCGCCAGTTTCTCAATGTCGGCCGGATCGCCGATGGACTTGGTGGACGCGCGATAGTGACCGGGTTGGGGAATCACCGCCGACTCGATGGGAACCTCCCGGTCCAGGATATCCCGGGGGATTTCAAGATAGGACGGGCCAGGGGCGCCATTGAAGCATTCCCGGGCTGCCATGGAAACCATGTCCGCAACCCGCTCGGTGGAACGAACACCGGCAGAGAATTTGGTGATGGGTGCCATGATGTCCACATGGGGCAGATCCTGAAGTGAGCCCATTTTGTGCTGCGTCAGGGCACCCTGGCCGCCGATATGGATAATGGGGCTTTCGGAGCGAAACGCGGTAGCGATGCCGGTCATGGCGTTGGTGCAGCCCGGACCCGCAGTGGTGACGACACACCCCAGCTTTCCGGTCTGACGGGCATAGCCGTCGGCCGCGTGGGCCGCGACCTGCTCGTGGCGCACATCGATGATGCGGATACCCTCGTCGATGCAGCCGTCATAGATGTCAATGATGTGGCCCCCGCACAGGGTGAATATGGTGTCGACGCCCTCGTTCTTGAGGGCCTTGGCCACCAGATGCCCACCGGAGACGACATCGCCTTCCCGATTTTTCTTGGCCAGGGTGTCTTCGGCGGTGTTGGATACGCTTGCTTCCGGAGCGCTTACGGTTGCCATTGGCTGTCCTCCAATAAATGTACGTGCGACTTTTTTACGACGGTCGGGGCTTGGTGTCCCCGCGCTGGAGCCTTACCCCCAAGGCTCTCTAATCCAGATAATCCACGTGCTTTCTGACGTGTTCTCCCAACGCCAGGGTGTGTTCCCGCACCAGACGCTCGGCCAGTTCCGTATCACGCGCTTCCAGCGCCTCGATAATGTGCATGTGGTCGATGACCGACTTGTCCGCCCGATCCGCGTCCTTGATGGTGCGCGCCCGTATGTGGCGCATGTGGACAAACAAGCCCTCAGCGACCTCGGTCAGCAGATCACAGCCCGACAACGCGATGATGTTCTGGTGAAAACGGATGTTCCCTTCCGAATACTCATCAATGTGCGCCCGTGCCTCGTCCGAATCGTCCAGACGGGCGAACAACGCTCTGAGACGGGCAATCTGGTCGTCGGAGGCACGCTGGGTGGCGAGGCGCGCCGCCATGCTCTCCAACGCGGCCCACACACAAATGATTTGCAGAATCTCATTTTTAGACTTGCGTACGACGAACGCCCCGCGCCGGGGCAGACTCTGGACCAGCCCTTCCTGCTCGAGCCGGGAAATCGCCTCACGCACCGGCGTGCGGCTTACACCCAGTTCCTCTGCCAGGCGACGCTCGTCAAGGCGGGGAGGCTCATCATCACCGTAGATGTCCATGGCCATGATCGCGGACTTCAGCGACTCATAGACCTTTTCCTTCAGCACCACGCTGACATCGACCGGTTTTAGCGCAAATTTTGAGCTGCTCATGGCACTGCACCCTCACAACGCCGGGCCTCGTCGAATCTGGCATACGGTATACCAAGTGCCAGAAATAGGCAATCTGCGCCCCCGGCCTTCGCCTGTGCCCAGTTAATCACCCCCTACGCCGCCGTCCCACGCAGCCGGTTCTTCACCAGCTTGATGAGCGGCAGAACGAACAGCATGATCGCGATCACCATGATCACACCCGCTATGGGCCGCTCGAAAAACACCATCGGCGAGCCTTGGGAAATCAGCAGCGACTGACGCATGGACGACTCGGCCAACGGCCCCAGCACGATGGCCAGCACCGCCGGCGCCATGGGGTAGTCCAGCTTGCGCATCAGATACCCGACGACGCCGAAAATGAGCATCAACCAGACGTCGTGCATATCCTGGGTGGGCGCATATCCCCCCACGACACACAACACGAAGATGATGGGCGCCAGGATGGTGAAAGGCAGTTTCAGCACCCAGATAAAGGCCGGGATAAACGCGATATTGAGTATCAACGCGAACAAATTGGCCGCATACAAACTGGCGATGAGACCCCATACAAATTCGGTCTGCTCGACAAACAGACGCGGGCCGGGCTCCAGTCCCCAGATCACCATGCCACCCAGCAAAATGGCCGTGGTCGGCGATCCCGGAATGCCCAGCGTCAACATGGGCAGCATGGACCCTGTGCTGGCGGCATTGTTGGCCGCCTCCGGGGCGGCGACGCCGTCCATATTGCCCTTGCCGTAAGTCTCCGGGTTCTTGGATGTGGACTTGGCCACGCCGTAGGCCATGATCGAGCCGGGCGTGGCGCCGGCCGCCGGCAGCAGGCCGACAAAGTAACCGATAAAAGAACCCATGATGATGGTTTTGACGCTCTTCTTCAGCTCCGTCAATGTCTCCAGTATGCGCCGAACCGTGACCTTGGCCTCGGACACAGCCACCTCGCCTTTGCTGGTTTCGATGGTCCAGAGAATCTCGCCGATACCGTAGATTCCGATCGCCAGAACCAGGAAATTTATGCCGTGGAAAAACCCTGGAATATCGCCAAAGATCAGGCGGGGTTCGCCGCTGATGATGTCCAGACCGACGGCGCTGAGCACCAGACCGATGAAGATGGAGAACAGCGTCTTGGGTATGTCATCACTGCCCAGCCCGATAAAGGTGCCAAAAGCCAGCAACATCAGGGCGAATTCTTCCGGCGAGCCGAACGCAAGGGCTACCTCCGCTAGCGGCGGCGCAAACGCGGTGAACAGCAAAATGGAAATGGTGCCGCCGGCAAATGACGCAACCGCGGCGGTGACCAGCGCTTTGTCCGCTTCGCCCTTGAGCGCCATGGGGCGCCCATCGAAGGTGGTGGCCACCGCGGTTGAGGCGCCGGGTATGCCCAACATGATGGAGCTCACCGCCCCGCCGTACATGGCCCCGTAGTAGATGGCACCGAGAAAGATCACCGCCGAAGTGGGGGGCACCACAAAGGTCACAGGCAGTAGAATCGCGACCCCGTTCACCGAGCCCAGACCGGGCATGGCGCCGATGAACAGACCGACCGCACATCCGGCGATCACCAGGGCCAGATTCAACGGTTGCAGTGCGACGCCAAAACCGTCGAGCAAAAGCTGGATTGTTTCCATGCTGCAGACCTCAGCGGAAAATAGGGTAACTCGATTTTGAAGCGGCTGAGCCGGGGCGGAATGCCCGGTCGGCCGTGTGCGCTACATAAAGATGTCGTACAGGGGATAGAACAAGGGTTCGGTCATCCCCTTTGGCAGAGTGATGTGCAGAAGAATCTCGAAAAAGAAGAATGTGACCACCGGCGTCGCAAACGCCAGGGCGAACGTCTGGGGCCAGCTATGGCGACCCAGAAAACGCATATAGAAAATGAAGAACAGCGGCACCGCGCCGTAGACGCCGACAAAGTGGATCAGGCCGATCATCAGGGTGAGCGCCCCCACCACCAGTCCGAACAGGACGGCTGTTTGGCGATCCAGATACGGCTCGGTGGAACGTGATTCCGGGGTCTTGCGCTGGAACCAGCGGACGATCGTCCAGATGCAGCAGATCAGCATACCCAGGGACAGCCAGAACGGGAATGCCCCGCCCCCCGGACCCTCCCCGGGGATCCAGCCGATGGGCAGTTCGGCGCTTTCCCACATGAGATAAGAGGAGAAGATCGCCAACGCGATTGCCATAAGCAGTTCAGCACGTCTCATCGCGATCCCCTCCCCTCCAGTTCTCAAAGTTACGGCAGTGATCGCCGCTTTACTTCAGTTCGCCACCGTCGCGAAGCATCTCTGCGTTACGAGCCTCTTCGACCTCCCAATACGCCACCAGCTCGCCATCGGTCATGTACTCACCCAGGAGGCTCTTGTCCTTTTTGTACTTCTGCCATTCCTCGGACTCGTACACCTTGAGGAACAAATCCTGATAGTAGGCAGTGGCCTCAGCACTCATGCCCGGCGGGCCGACGACGCTGCGCTGCATGTAGTACTCAAACGGCTTGCCCAGTTCATTGAACGTGGGTGAATCCGGAAACATGTCGAGACGCTCGGCAGTGAATGCGGCAATCGGCACCGTTTCGCCCGCCTCGTAGAAGCCAAGCTGTTCCGACGGATTGTTGACCGTGGAATCGGCATGCTTTCCGGCCAGCTCCTTGGCCACGCGGCCGCCGCCCTTGTAGGGCACGTACTTCATGCTCAGGCCGTAGGTGGCGTTGAGAAAGTTGGTCAGCAGTTCATCTTCCTGGGCCTTACCGGTGCCCGCCATGATCCAGTCGCTGCCCTTGGCCTTGGCCGCGGCGACGAATTCATCCACGTTGGTGATGCCGCTGTCCTTGTGCACCCAAAGCAGAAAGGTGTCCTCAGCCATGCGGGCAATCGGGGTAAAGTCCGCGGGTTTGACGCCCAAACCGGGCTGCCGCAGGGGGGTGGTGTAAAAACTGTTCAGGGTGACCATGACGGTATGGTCGTCGCCCGACTTACCCTTCATGTAGACCAGGGCTTCGGCCCCCGATCCGCCGGGCTTGTTGACCGGAATAAAGGGCTTGGACGAAAGATCGTTTTTTTCGATGATGGTCTGCATCAGACGGGCCATCTTGTCGGCACCACCGCCCGGCCCAGCCATGATCACGAAATCCACCGGCTTCTTGGGCTCGAACTCGGCCAGTGCCACGTTGGAAACCATCGAGGCAGTGGCAGCTACCGCCAAAGCGGCTGGCAGCAACGCCTTTGTAGTTAGCTTCTTCATCAATTCCTCCACAGGTATATCGATGCGACAGTCTTGACCTGCTCGCAACCTCCGGGTCCCTTCACTGGGCCCGTCAAAAGTATGCCATCCCTGGGTCTTCAACAGGCACGAATACTGACGGTATATTTGGTATACCGTATACAGCATACGAGACCAACGATAGACAGCCGGTTTGCAAAAGTAAATGTGCAGCGCAGCAATTGCGGAAGGTATTTCCATTTGGTGAATTGCGGCTGGGCGGCACTGCAGGACTCAGCGCCCCAGGGACAAATTCGGGCTCTAACGTCCGCCCAGGACGCTGGCCATGGTGGCCCCTATGGCGGTGGGCGACTCGGCAATGTGGACACCGGCAGTGCGCAGCGCAGCAATCTTGGATTCGGCATCACCCACGCCGTGCTGGACGATGGCGCCCGCATGGCCCATGCGCCGGCCCGGTGGTGCAAATTGCCCCGCCACATAGGCTACCACCGGTTTTGCGCCCGGATTGGCTTTGAGATAGTCGGCGGCGTCCTCCTCGGCCGTGCCACCAATCTCACCGATCATAATCACGCCATCGGTTTCGGGATCCGCCATGAACAGGGTCAGGCAATCGGTAAAGGTCAGCCCCTGGACGGGATCGGCGCCGACCCCGACACAGGTGGACTGGCCCAAGCGGTTGGCGGTGGTCTGCTCAACGGCTTCGTAGATCAGCGTGCCCGCCCGGGAGACGATGCCGATTCTGCCACGCCGAAACAGATTGCCGGGCATGATGCCGACCTTGCATTCCCCGGGCGTGATGATGCCCGGACAGTTGGGGCCCACCAGGCTTGAAGAAGCGTTTTCCAGCGCGCGTTTCACCTGAACCATATCCAGCACCGGTATGCGCTCGGTGATGCATACGATCAGCGGCACCTGGGCGTCGATGGCCTCCCGGATCGCACCCGCGGCCTGGGCAGGTGGTACAAAAATGACCGTGGCGTCGGCCCCGGTGGCGACCATCGCTTCCTGAACGGTGCCGAACACGGGTAGACCCAGATGTTTGCCGCCGCCCCAGCCCGGGCGGACACCCCCCACCATTTTGGTGCCATAGGCAATGGCCCGCTCAGCGTAGAATGTCCCCTGCCGACCGGTCATACCCTGGCAGATTACTTTGGTGTTGGCGTCCACCAGAATCGACATGTGCTGTCTCCTCGATTGTGGCAACGGGCACCCGCTGCCGCGGTGGTTCTATCAGGCGGCTTTCAATCCGTCCGCTGCTTGCCGAGGGCACCCTGCACCCTGTCCCACCATCCCCTGCGATTGGTAAGTCGGGTTTCACGGGCGGCCAGGACCACTTTCTCCGCGGCATCCGCCAGATTGTCTGCGATGGTCAATGGCGGTCCGGAATCCCGCAAACTGCTCAGGGCAAGTCGGGCGTTGGTTCCAGACAGCCTGACCACCAGCGGGACCTCCAGCGGCGTCTCCCGGGTCGCCACCAGAATCGCATCGGCAATGGCATCGCAGCGCATGATGCCGCCACCAAACACGTTGACCAAAATGCTCTCCACCGCCGGATCCGAAGCCAACAGTTCGAATGCGTCCTTGACCCGACCGACCTTGGAATCCGGCGGCACGTCCAGAAAATTGGCCGGGTCGCCACCGTAATGTCGTATGGCGTCTACTGTGGCCAGAGCAGAGCCGGCGCCACAGGCCAGGGAGCCGATGTTGCCGTCCAGCTTCACATAGTTGAACCCGTGGTGGGCGGCCTGCAACTCTCCCAGGTTTGTCTCGGTATCGTCCTGCAGGGCCCGAACATCCTGATGACGAAACAGCGCGTTGTTGTCAAACGTCAACACCGCGTCCAGCGCCACCGCATCGCCTTCCCGGGTGATGGCCAGCGGGTTGATCTCGATCAGAGCGGCGTCGTTGTCGATAAACATCTGGTACACAATGGACATGACCCGGGCGGCCTGCTCAGCCGCTTTGCCTTCCAGGCCGAGTTGGGCCGCCATGTTGTTGGCGTCCTCGTCCCGCAATCCTGTCTCCGGGTCGATGGGCAGACGCAGTATCGAAGCGGGTGATCGACGGGCGGCGAGCTCAATGTTGACCCCGCCCTCCGCAGATGCAATCAGCGTCACGCGACTGCTGCGCCGATCCACAAGCATGCCCAGATACAGTTCGCGCTGGATATCCACGGCTTGTTCCAGGTATACCCGCTTGACTTCCGTCCCCTGGGGTCCGGTCTGCTTGGTCACCAGCACGTGATACAGCATCTGATCCGCGTTGAGCCCGATGGCGTCCAGCGAATCCAGCACCCGGACCCCGCCCTTGGCGCTGGGATCCCCCTCGAAGTGACCTTCTTTTCGGCCACCGGCGTGAATCTGGGCCTTCAGAACCCAGCGCTTGCCGCCCAGGCGCTCCGCCACACGCACGGCCTCGCCGGGCGTCGAGGCGACGCCGCCCTGGGGCACGCGGATGCCATGCCGATCGAGCATCTGTTTGGCCTGGTACTCGTGTATCTCCACTGTTCCATACCCCTTCGATCGCTGGGCGCCCTGTTTTCACGACACCCCGTGTTCGACCCGCACCGATTCAAAATCAGAGCGTCAGCACAATCTTGCCGAAGTGCGCACTTTGTTCCATGTATCGATGCGCGTCAGCAACCTGATCCAGTTCGAACACCCGATCCACCAGCGGAACGATGCCGCCATCCGCCATATGTGGAATCACGGTCTTGCTGAAGTCGCGGATGATGTCGGTCTTCTCCTGAACCGGGCGTGCCCGTAGCACCGAACCGATGATGTGCTGTCGCTTGACCATCATCAGGGCGAGATTGACCTCGGCCTTGCCACCGCCCATCACGCCGATCACCACCAGACGCCCGCCCACGGCCAGGGATTTGAGATTGTCCGCCAGGTAGGGTGCGCCTATGTGATCCAGAATCACCTGCACGCCGCGCTTATCGGTTTGCAGCTTCACCTGTTCGGCGAAATTCTGGTTGCGGTAGTCAATGACCTCATCCGCCCCCAGAGCGCGAACCCGCTCCAGCTTCGCGGGAGAGGCAGTGACGATGATTCGGGCATTGGGTACCAGAGCGCGGCAGAGATGGATGGCTGCCGTGTTGACTCCGCCACCACCGCCGTGGAGCAGGACGGAATCGCCGTCCCCAAGTCCGCCAAGGCGGAAAAGGTTGAGATAGGCGGTGAGGTAGGTCTCGCAGACACAGGCCGCTTGTTCGAAGCTCATGGCCGAAGGGATGGCAATGAGATGGCCTGCATGGGCGACCGCGAACTCGGCATAGCCGCCGCCGCCCACCAGGGCCATGACCCGGTCGCCTTCGCGCCAGCCGTCGACACCCGGCCCCAGAGACTCTATGGTGCCGGCGACCTCCAGACCCAGCACCTCTGAATCCCCCTTGGGAGCCGGATAGTTGCCCTGGCGCTGAACGATGTCGGGCCGGTTGACGGAGGTTGCGACCACCCGGATCAGGACCTGATCCGGCCCGGGTAAAGGCCGCTCTACCTCACCCAGCGCCAGCACCTCCGGTCCGCCAAACCCGTCGAGCAAAACCGCCTTCATCACGCCGGTCGATCTCCTATGTTCTGGTCAGTCACTTCAGGCCGCGGTGGCCGCTTCAACCCGGGCAGCGCAGAACTTGAACTCTGGAATCTTGCCGAAGGGATCCAGGGCCGGATTGGTGAGCACGTTGGCCGGGGCCTCGGCATAGCAGAACGGGATAAACACCATGCCTTCGGGGACCGCTGCATCGGCGCGGCATTTCAACTCGATGACGCCCCTGCGGGTCGATACCCGGACGACCTCCCCGGGTGGAAGCTGCATCCGTTCCAGGTCGCCGGGTGACAGGCAGGCCACCGCTTCCGGCTCGATCTCGTCCAGAACCGCGGCGCGGCGGGTCATGGCACCGGTATGCCAATGCTCCAACTGCCGCCCGGTGGTCAGCACCATGGGGTACTCCGAATCCGGTGTTTCGGCCGGCGAGACGATGCTGGCCGGCACCAGTTTGCCGCGACCGCTGGCAGTGGGGAAACGGTCGCCGAACACAATCTCCTGTCCGGGCTGATCGGGGCCGGCACAGGGATAGGTGACGGAGCTTTCGGCATCCACCCGGTCCCAAGTGATGTTATTGAGCGAGGGCATAACCGTACCCATTTCGGCAAACACGTCCCGCGGATGCCGGTAGCGCCAGTCCAGTCCCATGCCGAGGGCGATCTGCTGAACAATCCACCAATCCTGGCGTGCATCCCCCGGGGTTTCCAGGGCTTTGCGGCCCATCTGGACCTGACGATTGGTGTTGGTCACGGTGCCGTCCTTCTCCGGCCAGGCCGAAGCGGGCAGCACCACGTCGGCGTGAAACGCGGTTTCGGTCAGAAAAAGGTCCTGTACCACCAGGTGATCCAACTTGGCCAGGGCGGCCCGGGCATGCTGGGCATCCGGATCCGACATGGCGGGGTTTTCACCCATGATGTACATGCCCCTTATGTTTCCGGCATGGATCGCGTCCATGATTTCAACCACGGTCAGGCCCCGCTGGGGATCCAGGCTGGTACCCCAGGCGTCCTCGAAGCGCTGACGCAGATTGGGCTGATCCACCAGTTGATAATCCGGCAACATCATAGGAATCAAGCCGGCGTCGGAGGCGCCCTGCACGTTGTTCTGGCCCCTCAGCGGGTGCAGTCCGGTGCCGGGGCGGCCGGTCTGTCCGGTGACCAGGGCGAGGGCGATGAGGCAACGGGAATTGTCGGTGCCGTGGACATGCTGAGACACACCCATGCCCCAAAAAATGATGGAAGCGCGGGACTGGGCATAGGTGCGCGCCACCGTTCGAATGGTGTCCGCATCGATGCCACAGATCTCGGCCATGGCCTCGGGCGTGTAGTCCTGAACATGGCGTTTCAGATTCTCAAAGCCTTCGGTATGGGCGTCCACATAGGCCTGATCATGCAGCGATTCGGTGACGATCACGTTGAGCATGGCGTTGAGCAGCGCCACGTCGGTGCCGGGCTTGAACTGCAGCATGTGGGTGGCATGTCGCTTCAAGGCCTGGCCCCGGGGGTCGAGTACGATCAAGGCACCCCGCTTGGCCGCCTGCTTGAAATAGGTGGCCGCCACCGGATGATTCTCGGTGGGGTTGGCGCCGATGACGATGACCACGTCGGCGTCCCGGACCGCATTGAAGGGCGCAGTCACGGCACCGGAGCCGATGCCCTCCAGCAGGGCCACCACCGATGAGGCGTGGCACAGACGGGTGCAATGGTCCACGTTGTTGGTGCCGAAACCGGTACGCACCAGCTTCTGAAACAGATAGGCTTCTTCGTTGGAACACTTGGCGGAGCCGAAGCCAGCCAGTGCGCCGCCGCCGTCCCGATCCCGGATTGCCTTGAGTCCACCGGCCGCCGCGGTCAGGGCCTCTTCCCAACTGGCTTCGCGGAAGTGGGTCAGGGGGTTGGCCGGATCCAGATCCGAATCGCCGCCCTTGGGCGCGTCGTCACGCCGGATCAGAGGCCGGGTCAATCGATGGGGGTGTTTGACATAGTCGAACCCGAAACGCCCCTTGACGCAGAGTCGATTCTCGTTAGATGGCCCCGCGCGGCCCTGCACCGCCGCAATCTCGTTGTCCTTGATCTGGTAGGTGAGTTGGCAGCCCACGCCACAGTAAGGACAAACGCTGGACACTTCGGTCAGCGGATCAGTCTTGCCAACGCCCTCGGCGTTCACCAGGGTGGATTCCATCAGGGCACCGGTGGGGCAGGCCTGGACACACTCACCGCAGGCGACGCAGGTGCTCAGTCCCATGGGATCATCCAGATCGAACACGATCTTGGCCTGATACCCCCGGTAAGCCATGCCGATTACATCGTTGACCTGGACCTCACGGCAGGCCCGCACACACAGATTGCAGTGGATACACGCGTCCAGAGCCACCTGCATGGCCGGATGGCTGACATCCATCGCGGGCGCCTGGCGACGGGGAAAACGACTTTCGGCAACCCCCAGTCGATCCGCCCAGTGCCACAGACGCGAGTTCTGGTCATGGGCCACCGCCCGTTCCGGCTGATCCGATACCAGCAGTTCCATGACCATTTTCTGGGCGGTAACGGCACGCTCGTTGGCCGTGTTCACCTTCATGCCCTCGGTGGGTTTTCGCAGGCAGGACGGCGCCAGCACCCGCTCCCCCTCGATCTCAACCATACAGGCGCGGCAGTTGCCGTCGGGGCGATAACCGGGCTCAGGCATGTAACAGAGGTGGGGAATATGGGTATCGTGTCGCCGCGCCACCTGCCAGATGGTCTCATCCGGCGCCGCCTCGACCTCGACCCCATCCAGGATGAAGCGGATGGAATCACTCATGACAGATCCTCCGGGAAAAACTTGAGCACCGAATTGACCGGATTGCCTGCGGCCTGGCCCAGTCCGCAGATGGACGCTTCGGTCATCACCTGGCTCAGATCCGCCAGGAGCGTGCGATCCCAGCTTGCATGGGTCATCAGTTCAGCCGCCTTTTCGGTGCCCACCCGGCAGGGTGTGCATTGGCCACAGCTCTCATCACGGAAAAAACGCATCAGATTGAGCGCCACCGCCTTCATGTCGTCCTGATCGCTGAACACCACCACCGCGGCCGATCCGATAAAGCATCCGTGCTGCTCCAAAGTGCCAAAATCCAACGGCACATCCGCCATGCTCGCCGGCAGGATGCCACCGGACGCGCCGCCGGGCAGATACCCCTTGAAGCTGTGCCCGGGCTGCATGCCGCCGCAGTACTCGTCGATCAGCTCCTGGGCTGTAATACCGGCCGGCGCCAGCTTGACCCCGGGTTCGGCCACCCGGCCCGAGACCGAGTAGCTGCGCCACCCCGACCGGCCGTTTCGTCCGGCGCCGGCAAACCAATCCGGACCCTTCTCCACGATGTCCCGCACCCAGTACAGGGTCTCGACGTTGTTCTCAACCGTGGGGCGGCCGAACAAACCGACCTCGGCCACGTACGGGGGGCGATTTCTGGGCAGACCGCGCTTCCCCTCGATGGACTCGATCATGGCGGACTCTTCACCACAGATGTAAGCGCCGGCGCCGCGTCTGAGTTCGACTTGGCAGCGACCGAACAGTCCGTCGGCCTCGACCCGGGCAAGTTCCTTTTTCAGAATCTGGTGGATGCCGGGGTACTCGTCTCGCAGATAGACATAGCTGGTGTCGGCCTCCACCACCCAGGCGCCGATCAACATACCCTCGATGAAGCGGTGGGGATCCCGTTCCAGGTAGTGTCTGTCCTTGAACGTTCCAGGCTCGCCCTCGTCCGCATTGATCGCCATCAGACGGGGTCCGGCGTAGCCGCGCACGATGCGCCACTTGCGGCCGGTGGGGAAACCCGCCCCGCCCAGACCCCGCAGGCCGGAATGCTCCATGACGGAGAGAAGGTCCTCAACCTTGCGCTGCCCGGACAGGCAAGCCCGCAGCAGGGCATAGCCACCGGCGGCCACATAGGCATCGTAGTCGATGTAGTCGGCTACGACCGGGTGTGTGAGGCCCTGCTTCGCCGCGTCCAGAACATCGGCGGCCGATGCCTTGTGCAAGTGATTATGTCCAACTTCTGCGACGGGTGCGGTATCGCAACGACCCATGCAGGGTGCAGGCAGAACCCGCACGTTTTGTCCGCTCGCGGCGGCCAGTTCCGCCAGCAGAGACTGGGCCCCGGCCAGCTCGCAGGCAATGCCGTCACAGACACGCACGGTCAGGGGCGGCGGCGGGGTCTCGCCTTCCTTGACCACGTCGAAGTGGGCGTAGAAGGTCGCCACCTCGTACACCTCGGCCTGAGCCAGACGCATCTCCGCTGCCAGGGCCGCCAGGTGTCGCTGCGACAAGTGGCCATAGCGGTCCTGAATCAGGTGTAGATACTCGATCAGCAAGTCACGTCGAGTGGGTGCGTGACCGATCAGGGCACGCACTTCGTCCCGCGCCGCAGTCTCGGTCTGGCGACCTTTGGGGGTTCGGCGCGTCTTGGACCGCCCGCCACCGGGATGGCCGCGCTTGACGGGCGCGTCTGTGGGATTGCTCATGTTCTACACCGGTGCCGTTGACTGCGATCAGAACGGGCGGAACGCCGAGGCGCAACCGCCCGACACACCTTGAGCGAACTAGGCGCCCAGGGCCTGCTTGAGTGTGGTGCCCAGGCTGGCGGGCGAGTCCGCAACCTGGATACCGGCACTGCGCATGGCTTCGATCTTGTCCCCGGCCCCGCCCTTGCCACCGGCGACGATGGCACCGGCATGCCCCATGCGTCGCCCGGGCGGCGCGGTGAGGCCGGCGATAAACCCCACCATGGGTTTCTTGATGCGGGACTGGCGCACGAACTCGGAGGCTTCCTCCTCCGCCGTGCCGCCGATCTCGCCGATCATGATGATCGACTCCGTGGCCGGATCAGCCAGAAACAGGTCCAGACAATCGATGAAGTTGGTTCCGTTGACCGGATCTCCGCCGATCCCGATGCAGGTGGACTGCCCCAGACCGGCGGCGGTGGTCTGGGCCACCGCTTCGTAGGTCAAGGTGCCGGATCGGGAGACGATACCCACCGTGCCAGGCATATGAATATGGCCCGGCATGATGCCAATCTTACATCCGCCTGGAGTGATCACGCCGGGGCAGTTGGGGCCCACGAGACGGGTCTTCGAACCGCGCAACACACGCTTGACCCGAACCATGTCCAGCACCGGTATGCCTTCGGTGATGCAAACCACCAGCGGCACTTCGGCGTACACCGCTTCAAGGATCGCGTCGGCGGCAAACGGCGGCGGTACATAGATTACCGACGCGTCCGCGCCTGTCTCGGCCACCGCCTGGGTTACCGTGTCGAACACCGGCAGACCGAGATGGGTTGAGCCGCCTTTCCCAGGCGTGACTCCGCCCACCATTCGGGTGCCGTACTCTATTGCCTGCTCGGAATGGAAAGTGGCCTGAGAGCCGGTAAAACCCTGGCAGATCACACGGGTATTCTGGTCAATAAGAACGGACATCAGGAGGCCTCCTTTACAGCGGCCACCACCTTCTCAGCGGCGTCGCCAAGATCGTCGGCCGAAACGATATCCAAACCCGAATCACGCAGAATGGACTTGCCCAAATCTACGTTGGTGCCCTCCAGGCGCACCACCAGGGGCACATCCAGGTGCACCTCCTTGGCCGCTTCGACAATGCCGGTGGCGATGACGTCGCAGCGCATGATGCCGCCGAAGATGTTGACCAGAATGCCCTTGACGTTGGGATCGGACAGAATCAGCTTGAAGGCGGCTGTGACGCGTTCCGCTGTTGCGCCACCACCCACGTCCAGAAAATTGGCCGGCTCACTGCCGTAGAGCTTGATGATGTCCATGGTCGCCATGGCCAGACCGGCACCGTTGACCATGCAGCCGATGGAGCCATCCAGCTTGATGTAGTTCAGCTCGTGCTGGCTGGCCTCGAGCTCGGCCGGATCCTCCTCATCCTCGTCCCGCAGCTCGGCAACGTCCTTTTGACGGAACAGACTGTTGTCGTCGAAATTCATCTTGGCATCCAGCGCGATCAATTCACCGGCACCGGTTACCACCAGCGGGTTGATTTCCAACAGGCTGGCATCCAACTCGGTAAACGCGGCGTAAAGGGATTGCAGAAAGCCAACAGCCGCCCGGATCTGCTTGCCCTCGAGCCCCAGGCCGAAGGCGAGCTCCCGTGCATGAAACGGCTGCAATCCGATCGCCGGGTCGATGTGCACCCGCAGAATCTTTTCCGGGGTCGCGGCGGCTACCTCCTCGATCTCCATGCCGCCCTCGGTGGAGGCGATCACCGTAACCTCGCTGGTGGCGCGGTCGATCAGCATGCCGAGGTACAACTCCCGGGCAATGTCACACCCCTCCTCCACATAAACCCGTTTGACCTCTTTGCCGGCGGGCCCGGTCTGATGAGTAACCAGGGTCATGCCGAGCATGTGTTCGACGTTCTGTTTCACCTCGGCGATGGATTTTACCACCTTCACGCCGCCGCCCTTGCCACGGCCACCGGCATGAATCTGCGCCTTGACCACCCACACCGGGCCGCCCAGTTGCTGGGCGGCCGTTTCCGCTTCCGAGGCGGAAAAAAGAACATGACCGTGGGGTACGGGAACGCCGTAACGGCCAAGCAACGCTTTTGCCTGATATTCGTGGATATTCATGGGTCTCCGCCGGTTTCCAGATAGGTGGATTTCGTTTTGGTATACATTATACCAGAGGCGATGGAGCTGCAAGAACGCCTGCCCGGCAACATGATACCCGACTGCCACTGCAGCGCGAGTATGTCTCGAAGTGCCGCCGTTAGGAACCGCCATGGGGTCCATTGGCCGAATCCAGTGACGTTTGAGGTTTAGCTAGGATTCTGCGCGGTAGAAAGGAACGGTCTGCGTCACCGCCATTTCGGCCCGATTCCGCGATCCTCCCCGTCACATAGCAACGGCTATGCTTCTCGGACGATCCCGAAATCGTTCTCTAACTGGACAGCACCTCGCCTCATTCATTCCTAGCGCGCAAACGCCTAGCGTCCGACAGACTCGTCGGTGATACGGGCCAGATGCAGGAGATTGATGGTCCCGGCGGTGCCGAACGGGATGCCGGCGGCGATTGCCAGCGCTTCATTGTGGCGCGCAAACCCTTCGCGGACTGCAATACGACAGGCCTCACTGATCACATGGGGCACATCGGTGTCCACGGTGGGCGGGTCGATCAGGACCGCGTGCACACCCCAGACCAGAGCCAACCGCCGTGCGGTCGCCATTTCCGGAGTTAAGCTCAAAATTGGCGCCTCGGGGCGCTCCCGAGCCGCACGCTGAGCGGTGAATCCAGAAGAAGTATAGGTGACGATGGCGGCGGTAGGTCGAATCGCGGCGACCTGACGCAACGCACTGCAGATGGCATCGGCACGGGTCGAGTCGGGCGTCGGGTGATTGGCGTCCATGATGTTTCGGTAATGGGGATCAGACTCCACCTGAGTGATGATCCGGTCCATCATCCGCACCGATTCCAGCGGATACTCGCCGGCCGCCGTTTCGGCGGACAACATCACCGAATCCACTCCCTCGTACACCGCGCTGGCCACATCCGACGCTTCGGCCCGGGTTGGCACCGGGGCGTGGACCATGGAATCCAACATGTGGGTGGCCACCACCACCGGCTTGCCCGCTTGGCGGCAGGCCTGGACGATACGCTTTTGCGCGGTCGGCACTCGCTCAGGGGGGAGTTCGACCCCCAGGTCGCCGCGAGCCACCATGACGGCGTCGGTGAGTTCGACGATCCGCTCGAGGTGATCCAGGGCAGAGGGCTTTTCCAGCTTGACCATGATGCTGGCACGGCCATCTACCAGTTCCCGCAGCTCACTCACGTCCTCGGGCCGCTGAACAAATGACTGGGCGATCCAGTCGGCGCCCAGGGAAAGCCCGTACTCCAGGTCCCGACGATCTTTCACGGTCAGCGCCGACAACGGCAACATGACACCCGGTACGTTCACGCCCTTGTGATCGCGTACCTCGCCACCCACCACCACACGGGTCTCGGCAAAGTCGGCACCGCTGTCCTCGACCCGCAGCCGGACCCGGCCGTCATCGATCAGCAGTTCACTGCCGCGATCGAGCGCGGCGAAGATCTCCGCATGGGGCAGTGGGGCCCGGTCCGAGCCGCCGGGACTCGGATCGAGATCCAAGCGATACGGGGTGCCGCGTGCAAGCATGACCGGACCGGCTTTGAATCGCCCCAGCCGCAACTTTGGCCCCTGCAGGTCGAGCAGAATGCCAATGGGCCGGCCCACATCGGATTCGATGCTGCGAATCGCCCGAAACCGGTTGGCGTGTTCAGCGTGCGCGCCATGGCTGAAGTTGAGACGGAACAGGTCCGCGCCGGCGTCGAACAGCGCACGAATCGTATCCGGGCTGGAACTCGAGGGTCCCAGGGTCGCGATAATCTTGGCTTTGCGCAGGCGGTGCATGGTGCTTCACCCGCCCGGGCGGGCCCATTTTAAGAGACAGTCGAATGGAACGCTGCCCGTCCTGCCTCGTGGTGGCGGGTCGGCCGGGCAGCGCGCTTGCGGCAGTCGGTCCAGTCTACGCCACCTCGTGGCCGGCCAAAGTTTCCAACGCCTTCACCATGGCCGAATGGTCCCAGGCCGCCCCATCCTGCGCCGTGCAGGCGTTGAACAGTTCCTGGGCGGTGGCGGTGTTCGGCAGACTCAGTCCAAGGGCGCGGGCGCCGTTCAAAGCAAGGTTCAAGTCCTTTTGATGCAACTCGATGCGAAAACCCGGATTGAAGGTGCGCTTAATCATACGCTCGCCGTGGACCTCCAATATTTTCGAAGAGGCAAAGCCGCCCATGAGCGCCTCGCGGACTTTGGCCGGATCTGCGCCCGCCTTGGATGCAAAGACCAATGCCTCCGCAACCGCCTCGATGTTGAGGGCGACAATGATCTGATTGGCCACTTTGCACGTCTGGCCGTCCCCGTTGCCCCCCACCAGCGTGATGTTCTTACCCATCAGCTCGAACAGCGGCCTGACCTGCTCGAACGCCGGCGGATTGGCGCCCACCATGATGGTCAGACTGGCCGCCTTGGCCCCCACCTCGCCACCGGACACCGGTGCGTCAACGTACTCACAGTTCAGTTCGTTGATGCGGGCGGCAAACGCTTTGGTTTCGATGGGCGAGATGGAGCTCATGTCCACCACCACTTTGCCCGGGCTCAGACCCGCAGCGACGCCGTCCGGCCCGAACAGCACCGAGTCAACCTGGGGGGTATCCGGCACCATGATGATGATGACGTCGCAGTGTTCCGCCACCTGGCGCATCGACTCGCATACCACGGCCCCAGCGTCGATCAACGCCTTGGGTGTGGGCGTGCGGTGCTGAACCGTGTGAATGGTGTGTCCACCGGCCTGAAGATGCCCGGCCATGGGCGCACCCATAATGCCCAGGCCGATGAATCCAATGTTACTCATGGGTTTTTGCTCTCCTCGCCGATGACTCTCAAAGATAAGGTTTCAACCAGCCCAGACCGTCCGCGGTGGTGGTAAGCGGCTTGTACTCGCAGCCAATCCAGCCCTCGTAGCCCAGTTGGTCTATAAATCCGAACAGGAACGGATAGTTGATTTCGCCGGTTCCAGGTTCGTGTCGCCCAGGCGTGTCGGCTAACTGCAGATGGGCGATTCTAGCCAGGTTCCGTTCCATTGTGGGCGCCAGATCACCCTCCATGATCTGCATGTGATAGATGTCATACTGTATGGCCAGGTTGTCCGACCCCACAGCGTCCAGGATCGCATTGGCCTGTTGCGTGCGGTTCAGATAGAAGCCGGGGATATCCCGCGTGTTGATGGGCTCGATCAGCAGCCGAATGCCGGCACCCGCAAGTTTGTCGGCGGCAAACTTGAGATTCCCCACCAGGGTTTGTTGAAGTTTGTCCGGGTCCGCGCCCTCGGGGGCCAGGCCGGCCAGGCAGTTGACCTGCGGGCATCCGAGGGTACTGGCATACTCGATCGCCCGACCGACGCCGTCCTGGAACTCGTTTACACGATCCGGTAGACAGGCGATCCCGCGCTCCCCCGCCGACCAATCCCCGGCGGGCAGATTGTGCAACACCTGAACCAGTCCGTTGACCGAGAGACGCTCGGCCAACTGGCCTTTGTCGTAGTCGTAGGGAAAAAGATACTCGACGCCCTTAAACCCATCCCCTGCGGCCGCCTCGAAGCGATCCATGAAATCCATCTCGTTGTAGAGCATCGTTAGGTTTGCTGCAAACCTGGGCATGATTTCCCCCTGTGGATTGAATTTGAACTGGCTACGGGCTGCTCAGGCGGCGACCGCTTTCTTTTCAGTGTCCGGCGCCAGATCAAGTATGTCCTCGAATTCCACGATCTGGTCGATTTCCGGGCCCATGGCAATGTCGGTTTTCCGCTCGGTCAGAATTTCCACCACCACCGGCACACTGTACTCGTTCGCCATCCGGCGGGCATCCTGCATCGCACCCTGGATCTGCCCCGGTTCGCGCACTCGGATCGCTTTGCAGCCCAAGCCCTCGACCACCTTGACGTGATCCACTCCGTACTCGCCCAGCTCGGGTGAGTTGACGTTCTGGAACGACAGCTGAACTTCAAAATCCATGTTGAACGCCTTCTCCGCCTGACGAATCAGACCGAGATAGGAATTGTTGATCAGGATGAAGACCACCGGCACCTTGAACTGGGCACCAACCGCCAACTCCTCGATCAGGAATTGAAAATCGTAGTCGCCGCCGATACCCACCACTTCCGTGTCTGGATCCGCCAGCTTCGCGCCCAGTGCTGCCGGTATTACCCATCCCAGCGGACCGGCCTGGCCACAGATGATGTAATCCCGGGGTCGAAAAACCTGTTGAAACTGGCCGGATGCGATCTGCCCGAGGCCGATCGAGGCGATAAATCGGGTCTTCTCGCTGAACGCGCTGTTGATCTCGTGGAATATCCGCTGAGGCTTGATCGGTGTGTTGTCGAAGTCGGTTCGGCGCTGCATGGCGTGTTTACGGGCCCGGCAGTCCGTCACCCACTCGCTGCGGTCCGCAAGCCGTCCGGCCCGCTTGCGCGCAACGGCTTCCTCCACCAGGGCCTCCAAAGCGTGCTTGGCGTCGGACACGATGCCCAGGTCGGGGCAGAATACCCGGCCGATCTGGGTGGGCTCGATGTCGATGTGTACGAACTTCCGGCCCTTGGTGTAGACATCGGTGCTACCGGTATGACGATTGGCCCAACGATTGCCGATACCAAGCACAAAATCGCTTTCCAGGAACGTGGCGTTGCCGTAGCGGTGCTGAGTCTGTAAACCGACCTGACCGGCCTGGAGAGGGTGATCATCCGGGATCGAACCCCAGCCCATCAGGGTGGGCACCACCGGAGTGTTGGTCAGCTCGGCCAGCTTCACCAGCAATTCGGAGGCATCCGCGTTGATGACGCCACCGCCGGATATGATCAGCGGACGCTCGGCCTCGTTGAGCATGTCCAGGGCCTTGGCGATCTGCTTGGGGTGAGGCCGGGGCCGGTATACTTCAAGCGGCGCATCGGAATCCGGATCGTATTCGATCATCTCCTTCTGCACGTCCACCGGCAGGTCGATAAGCACCGGCCCGGGTCGCCCCGAACGCATCAACTGAAATGCATGGCGAAACGCCCACGGCACCTGAGCCGCCTCCAGCACGGTCACGGACCATTTGACCACCGGTCGGGCGATCGCGGCGATGTCCACAGCCTGAAAGTCCTCTTTGTGAATCTTGGCCCGCGGCGCCTGCCCGGTGACGCACAGAATGGGGATGCTGTCGGCCATGGCGGAGTACAGTCCGGTGATCATGTCGGTGCCGGCCGGACCCGAAGTGCCGAGATTGACCCCGATCTTGCCACTGGCCGCCCGGGTATAACCCTCGGCGGCATGGGCTCCACCCTCCTCATGACGCACCAGGACATGCTTGATGCTGCTGTTCTGGAGCCCATTGTAGAGCGGCAGAATTGCCGCGCCCGGAATGCCAAACGCCAACTCGACTCCCTCGCTCTCCATCACGCGGACGGCGGCTTCTGCTGCGGTCATTCTGGCCATGTTTCATCCTCCTCCGGATGCAATTCGTGGGTGCAGCCCTTAGCAGCACTGCTGTGATTCCATATTATAGAAATCTTTTCCATTTTCAATATTTGCTGCTGGTGGACTGTATTTCAATTACTTATGGACTGCATAAGCGCCAATGTGGTGCGCAAAGACGCCCATGAAGACACACGCACCGGCGGAATCCCTCGGGTGCGACTGGCGCCCTGTATGGAAATGAAACTGAAGTGCGAAAACGATTGGGTATTCGGAAGGGAGGCAGATGCGGGCCACCGCAGCGGGCGGCAATAGTTTCGGCAGATCGAAAAGAGGCTGTCGGCTCCGGCGATGGCCAGGGGGCGGATTCTGCGATGCTTGGCGGACCGCAGAACCAGCCGGGATCAGGTCTCGTAGGGATCGCGCAGGACGATAGTGTCGGCCCGATCCGGACCGGTGGAAATGATGTCCACCGGCGTTTCGGTCAGAGTTTCGATCCGCCTAATGTAACTCTTAGCGGCCTCAGGCAGATCATCGTAGCTGCGAACGCCCACCGTCGATGCTTGCCAGCCGGGCAAATCCTCGTACACCGGTTTGCACTCCTGGATCGCCTCGGCGCCCACCGGCGGCTCGGCGATGACAGCGCCACGATGACGGTATCCGATACAGACCCGAATGGTTTCCAGCCCATCGAGAACGTCGAGCTTGGTCAGACAAATGCCGGTGACACTATTGATTTGTACCGACCGTTTTAGCGCAACGGCATCGAACCAGCCGCATCTTCGAGGGCGACCGGTGGTTGCGCCGAACTCATGGCCGGCGCTGGCCAGGTGGATGCCGACTGCGTCGAACAATTCGGTCGGGAACGGGCCCGCGCCCACCCGCGTCGTATAGGCTTTGGTAATCCCCAGAATGTAGTCCAGGAACCGAGGGCCCACGCCGGTGCCACTGGCGGCGCCACCGGCAGTCGTGTTGGACGAGGTTACAAACGGGTAGGTGCCGTGGTCTATATCCAGAAGGGCACCCTGGGCACCCTCAAACATGATCTTGTCCCCACGTCGACGGCAGCCGTGTAGCAGGCCGGTGATGTCGGCGATCAGGGGCGTAATACGCTCCCCCATGGCCAGGGTTTCGTCCAGCACGCGCTGGAAATCCACCGGCGTGGCCTTGTAGTAGTTCTTGAGGGCGAAATTGTGGTAATCGAGCACCTCACCCAGCTTGGCCGCGAAGCGTTCCCGATGCTGCAGGTCACCGAGCCGGACCGCGCGACGCGCAACCTTGTCTTCGTAGGCCGGACCGATTCCACGCCCGGTCGTGCCGATGGCTTTCTCGCCCCGGGCACGCTCGCGCGCCTGGTCCAGGGCCACGTGATGGGGCAGGATCAACGGGCAGGCCTCGCTGATGTGCAGGCGCCCACTCAAATCGACCCCTTGCGCCTCGAGACCCTCCATTTCACCGAGCAACGCCTCCGGTGACAACACCACCCCGTTGCCGATCAGGCAGGCAACCCCTTCACGCAGGATGCCGGAGGGAATCAGATGCAGAACCGTCTTCTGGCCATCGATGACCAGCGTATGACCCGCATTGTGGCCCCCTTGAAAGCGGACCACCGCGGCAACCTTTTCGGTCAGAAGATCGACGACTTTGCCCTTGCCTTCGTCGCCCCATTGGGTGCCGATCACTACAACGCTATTGGCCATGTGTCCTGTCTTTCGAGCTGATTGATAACCCGTGTCGGCATCGGCTGGCGAGCGCGGGGTGCCGTCTAAGCCGTATCCGGCGCCTGCGCCGGACTGTATGCATCGACCCGCCAGGACTCGCCGTCGCGCACCAGGTGACGGTTGCACCCCAGTTGTTCCGGCGTTGCCGTCTGCCCAGGCAACTCGCATATGACACGTTCCTGGCCCTCGCGCAGCGCCCGAACCACGGCGGCCAATGCGGGGTCGTCGCTACGGGGCGCAAAAATCGCGCTCGGCGCCGGCGACTGAAGACCCATCCCGGCCAGGCTCTGCAGAACCTTGAGATCGGCGCTGAACCCGGTGGCCGGGCGCGCACGGCCGAAAGCCTGGCCAATATCGTCGTACCGGCCGCCCTGGGCAACAGCCTGACCATGGGTCGGTACGTAGGCGGCATACACCACGCCCGTGTGGTAGTGATAGCCCCGCAGTTCGGCCAGGTCCACATGCAGTTCAACCCGCGGGTAGCGGCCGGACAAGCCGGCGACCAGATTCCGTAACCAGGCCAGCGCATTCTGAACCGGTTCGCCGGCCGGCGCGAGGACCGCGTCCGCCCGGGCCAACACCTCTTCCGCACGGCCGTTTAGGTGCACCAGTTCCCCCAGCATGGCCCGGTGTGGGGCATCAAGCCCCCAACTGGCGAGACAGTGACTGATTTCAGGCACGGCCTTGCGCTGCAAGGCCTCAAACAGGGTCATCTCACGGGCACGGGTCAACCCGGCCAGCGCCGCCAGATCTCGAAAAACGGTCACATGCCCGAGGTCCAGATGAATCCGGCCCAGGCCCACCTGCGTCAGTGTTTCCAGCATCAGGCTGAGCACCTCGAGGTCACTCTCGAAACCTCGATGCCCATACAGTTCGACGCCGACCTGCATGGGACTGCGCGACCCGGCGAAGCCGTCGTTGCGGGTTCTCAACACGGTACCCGCATAGCACAGTCGAACCGGCCTGTCGTGACGCAGCTGATGAGCATCGATGCGCGCCACTTGGGGGGTCATGTCCGCCCGGACACCCATCAGCCGGCCACTCAGCTGATCGGTGAGTTTGAATGTCTGGAGGTCCAGGTCGTCATGTCCGGTGCCAATCAGCAGGGAATCGAGAAACTCGATGAACGGGGGCACCACCAACTCGTAGCCCCAGCATCCGTACAGATCCAGCAGCTGGCGCCGCACCTGTTCCAACGCTTCGGCCGCGGGGGGCAGAACTTCCTCAATACCGTCGGGGAGCAGCCACCGGTCTTCAATGCTCATGAATCGGACGGGCCCTTCCCCACTCCCGCGGTGTCGATCAACGCAATATCTGCAACAAAACGACACCAAACCCCATGCAGCCCAGACCGATGATACGCAACGTTCGATCGTCCAGATTAGCCATCTGCATCCACGCCTTGCGCATGGCCCCGGGACTCACAAAGGGCAGTACCCCTTCGACCACCAGCACCAGGGCCAGTGCGACCAGCAGATCATGCCACATTTACGCTATCCGGTTGCTCGATCGCCCATTTCAAACAGGGGAATCAGATCCGGGCTGGGTGACGCCCGGACCCTTGATTCCCTATCGCTCGTTGAAGAACTTGAAGAAATCCGATTCCGGTTCCAACACCAGAACATCGCCCTGGCCATTGAACGTAGCCCGGTAGGCCTCCAGACTTCGATGGAAGGAATAGAACTCCGGATTTCGCTGGTAGGCGGTGGCGTAGATTTCCGCCGCGGTGGCGTCACCCTCGCCCCGGAGTTTTTCCGAGTCCCGGTAGGCCTCGGCCAGCAGCACAGTGCTCTGGCGGTCGGCATCGGCCCGGATACGCTCCGCGGCTTCCAGACCTCGCGACCGGAAATCACGGGCGACACGCTCGCGCTCGGCGCGCATGCGGTCGAACACGGAATTGCTCACCTCGGCCGGCAAATCGATGCGCTTGATCCGAACATCCAGCACTTCGATGCCCAGATCACGCGCGCCCTCGTTGGCGGCGGTGCTGATCACATCCATGATCTGGCCCCGTTCCCCGGACACTGCTTCCTGCAAGGTGCGACGGCTGACCTCGCTGCGCAGACCGTCCTTGACGATCTGGTCAAGACGCAGGTTGGCCTGGTTGGCATCGCCGGCCACCGCGGTGTAGAAGCGGCCCACATCGGCGATGCGCCATTTAACGAACGAATCTACGATGACGTTCTTCTTCTCCACCGTCAGAAACCGCTCAGGCTCGGCATCCAGGGTCTGCAGGCGGGCGTCGAACTTGCGTGCGTTTTGCACAAAAGGCCACTTGAAATGCAATCCCGGCTGATAGTCATCCCGCTGGATTTTACCCAACTGGAATTTGATCGCCTTTTCGGTCTCGGTCACGGTGAACACGGACATGGACAGCAGAATGCCAAATACAGCCAGCGCGGCTACGAGTATTCCGGGTGAACGTCCCATCATCGAATCTCCCGGCTGCGATTAGAGCTGCGTTCACGTTCGGATTCCCGCATTCGCTGCCGGGCAGCGCCCGCGGCCGCCGCCGACTGGGGGCTGGCGCTGGACGGCGTCTGGCCGGTACCCGTACCGGAGACACTTCCGGTCAATTGGTCAAGAGGCAGGTAGAGCATGTTGTCTCCCTTCTTCACGTCCAGCAGCACTTTGCGGCTGCTGCCGAGCACCTGTTCCATGGTCTCCAGATAGAGGCGCTCGCGGGTCACCTCGGGGGCCTTGAGGTACTCCACCAGAAGGTTTTCGAAGCGCTGAGCCTCACCCTCTGATTCGGCAATAACCTGCTGCTTGTAGGCCTCGCCTTCTTCCAACTGTCGCGCCGCGGCGCCGCGCGCCCTTGGAACGATCTCGTTGGCATACGCTTCGGCCTCGTTCTTGAAGCGCTGTTCGTCTTCGCGCGCCTTAATCGCGTCGGCAAATGCTGCCTGCACTTCATCCGGTGGCTGGGCGTCCTGCAGGTTGACATTCACCAACTGGAGACCGGCCTGGTACTTGTCCAGCGTCGTCTGGCTCGTGTCAAGGATGCGCGCCACGATCTCGCTTCGCCCTTCAGTGAGCACGAAATCCATCTTGGACTTTCCGATCACCTCACGGGTCGCACTCTCCACCACCTGCTTGAGGGTCATGTCCGGATCCATCACATTGAACAGATAATCCCTCGGGCTGGAAATCTGGTACTGCACCGACAGACCCACAGCGACGATGTTCTCGTCCTGGGTCAGCATCAGCGCCTCACGATCCACCGAGCGGGCGCCGGCACGTCCGGCTGACCCGGTCCGGTAACCGATTTCAACAAAGCGCCGACGTTCGGTGTCCACCACTTCCACGGTCTCGATGGGATAGGGGAAATGCCAGTTGATGCCGGGCGTCGTGGTGGCGGCGTAGGCGCCAAAGCGCAACACAACGCCACGCCGTCCCTCGTCAACGATGTAAAAGCCGGAGACCAACCAGCCACCCACCACGACAGCCACCAGCAGGCCAAGGCCCATTCGGCTGGCCGCGCCGCCACCCGAGCCACTGGCCGGACGCCCACCGGTTCCATTGGAACCGCCGTCACCCCCACGAGCGCCGCCGAACAGGCCGCCGAACTTGCCGGTCAGCTTCTTGATCACCTCATCCAGGTCCGGGGGACCTTGATTCCGGTTTCCGCCACCCCAAGGGTCGCGTCCGTTATTTCCCGGTTCGTTCCAGGCCATGTTCTCTCCAAATTTCAACCAGCAGCCTTAAACGGCATACCGTACAGGGGGTAGGTGCCAAAAGCTGGAGGGCGGATTCTAGAGCCCCACATCAGCTGGGGCAAGCAATCGCCTCGGCTTCAGGACATATGGCGATCGCAAACGGAGTCCAGATCGGGCTCACCACGTCGCAACCAACTCAGGTCTAGACCCTCGCGACGGGAGAGTTGTTTCAAAGTTGCCGGATCTAAATCTATCTCCAGGGTCCAGCCCCCGTCATCTCGGGGCGCCTCGGACACCACTGCACCCAGCGTAAACAACCGGGAACGCAGCCGGGCTGAGCCATTTGGCAGATGCAGCCAGCCGTGATAGTGAGCCGGACAGCAGTTTTCCCAGATTCCATTCTGCAGAGCGTCCAAGCCGGCGCCGGTCACGGCCGAGGTCCAGACCCGAAGCATCCTGCCGCTGTCGTCACGCATAGGCTGAGGGTGCCCATCATCGAGCAACAGATCAGCCTTGTTGAACACTTCCATTCGCGGAACCTGTTCAGCGCCAATGGACTTCAGCACCGACTCCACTTCGCGCATGTGGTCGCGCCGATGGGGGCTGGCCGCATCCACCACGTGCAGGATCAGATCCGCCTCCACCGACTCCTGCAAGGTGGAGCGGAAGGCGGCCACGAGTTCGTGTGGCAAATCGCTGATAAAGCCAACCGTATCGGCAATCACAACAGCACCGGAGCCCGGGCGCTCCAGGCGACGGATGGTGGGATCGAGGGTGGCGAAAAGCTGGTCGGCGGCGTAGACGCTGGCACCGGTCAGGCGATTGAACAAGGTTGATTTGCCAGCGTTGGTATATCCCACCAAAGACACCGTCGGCACCTGGCGTTTGCGTCGCGCCTGCCGGCCCCGTTCGCGGTGCCGATCCACGCGCTGCAATCGTCGGTTGATTTGACGAATGCGATCGGCCAACAGACGGCGGTCGGTCTCGAGCTGCGTTTCCCCCGGCCCGCGCAGGCCGATGCCGCCCTTCTGGCGCTCCAAATGCGTCCATCCCCTCACCAGGCGGGTAGACAAGTGTCGGAGCTGCGCCAGCTCCACCTGCAGTTGCCCCTCCCTGGAGCGGGCACGCTGGGCGAATATGTCCAGTATCAGACCCGATCGATCCAGAACCCGGCATTGCAGCATCCGCTCCAGGTTGCGTTCCTGGCTGGGCGAAAGAGCATGGTTAAAGATCACCAGCTCGGCCTGATTGTCCTGGACCACCCGATGAATCTCGTCAGCCTTACCGGATCCGACGAACAAACGGGCTTCGGGCCGTGGACGCTGGCCGCCAATCTCCGCCACCGGCTCACCACCGGCGGACACGACAAGCTCACGAAACTCCTCCCAGTCCGACTCAGCGGCGAGGCCACCCAAGCCGATATGAACAAGCACCGCCCGTTCACCGGAACCCGGCCGCTCAAACAAGGCCGAAGCGCTCGCCGAGCCTCAGCCAGTTCACTTAGGCATCCGGGGTGGTTTCGTCGGCCAGGGCAATACGCACATTGCGCGAGGGGACAACAGTGGAGATGGCATGCTTGTAAATCATTTGGCTGACGCTGTTCTTGAGCAGCACGACGAATTGATCAAAGGACTCGATCTGACCCTGCAGTTTGATCCCGTTGACGAGATAAATGGAAACAGGGATGCGCTCCTTGCGCAGGATATTCAGGAAAGGCTCCTGCAGGGACTGGCCTTTTGCCATGAAAGGGACTCCTTATATTTTTGTGGCGGGTAGCGAAAGAGCGTGGCTTGCCTGACTGGGCCGCTGGTTGCCGGATTCTAGCACAGGGTATCGCGGCGGCGTCGACATTCGCAGCAAGCCGATTGATCCAATGCGTCCGGCCGGTGTACGGGCAAGCAGGGCCACGCCGCAGACGCATCCTTTGTGGACCGAAACACGATTCGTATCAATTGATCTTCCCTAGGTAACCTCTGATCTATTCGTGAATATGCATCTTGGGACTGAAATGCACAGCTTCATCGTTGCAAATCTTGGCAATAGAACAACTATTACCCGCGATCTGCCCCGCGTTCCGCCCCTTGAATCTGCACATTTCACCCTCCAATCTGCTTCGTCCAGAATTGTTCAGACCTTCCCCAGGTGTCGCGACAGGACACCCCGATCGGTCAAATGCAGCACTGCCCGATCCAGGAGCGCGGCGCCCTGTTGCGCCAGCCATTTGGCATCGGCTTGGGCCCTCAGCCAGGTGAGCTGACGCTTGGCGAGTCTCCGTGTGGCCACGACGCCGCGACGCCGCAACTCCGGGGCGTCGAACGCGCCCTCCAGATGCTCCCAAACCTGTCGGTATCCCACCGCACGCATGGCGGGCGAACTCAGGCTCAAGGGCCATCGCGACCGAAGTCCCACGACCTCTTCCACCAAACCCCGGTCCAGCATGATGTCGAAGCGACGTTCGATACGGTCGTGGAGCTCTGATCGGGCCGACGGGCACAATACCAGCTTGGTGGCCGCCATGATGGCCGCCGGTCTGGCCCGAGCCCAGAGCTGGCTGCGGGTCTTGCCGGTCAAGTGGTAGATTTCCAGAGCTCTCTGCAAACGCTGGGGGTCGTTGGGATGAATCCGGGCGGCCGACTCTGGATCGACCGCAGCCAGTTCCGCGTGCAGGGTCAGCCAGCCTGCCTGTTGCGCACGGCGAGCGATTTGTTCCCGCAGATCCGGGTCCGCCGCCGGAAGATCGGACAAGCCCTGCTCCAAGGCCTGGAAATAGAGCATGGTCCCGCCCACCAACAGCGGGATCGCACCCGACTGCCGAATGGCGTCGATTTCCCTCACAGCGTCCTGTCGGAAGCGCGCGGCAGAATAGATATCCGGCGGATCGACAATGTCGATCAGCCGGTGGGGGGCCTCGGACAGGACGGAACTGTCTGGCTTGGCGCTGCCCACTTCAAGTTCGCGATACACCATGACCGAATCGACACTGACGATCTCGAACGGGAAGCGTCTGGCCAGTTCGACCGCCAGGTCTGTCTTGCCCGAGGCGGTGGGTCCCATCAAAAACACCACTGGCGGGCCAGTCAGCTTCGGCTCAGTGGATGGGACTGCGGACGCGGCAGGGCCCACAAGTCAACGCCCACGCAGAAACAGCTTATCCAACTGTTCCATGGTGAGCTGAATCCAGGTCGGCCGACCGTGATTGCACTGTCCAGAACGCTCGGTCTGTTCCATCCGGCGCAGCAGCGCGTTCATCTCGGCCAAGGTCAGCCTGCGATTGGCCCGCACAGAGCCGTGGCACGCCATGGTGGACAGCACTTCTTCCATGGCGGCGCGGATCCGGTCGCTGGTTCCATGGACCATCAGGTCCGACAGCACGTCTCGCACCAGTTGTTCGACGTCAGCTTCGATCAGGAGAGAGGGCACCCGCCGGACCGCGATCTGCTCGGGCCCGAGCCGGCCCAGTTCAAGTCCAAGTTCCGCCAGCAGGCCTTCCTGGGATTCCACCAGCCGTACTTCTTTGCCGCTGACCGCCATCGACAGGGGCACCAGCAGGGTCTGGGACCGGATGCCGGATTCGTCCAGCGCCCCCTTGAGGCCCTCGTAGGTAATGCGCTCATGGGCCGCATGCATGTCGACCAGCACCAGCCCGCGTTCGTTCTGGGCCAGTATGTACACACCATGCAACTGAGCCAGAGCAAAGCCGAGGGGATGCGATTGGGGCGCTTGTTCCGCGACGGGTGGGGCATCAATCCGGTCGGTCGCGGTGGGAAACGCAACACCCGGCGCAGGTCGGTACAAGCGGCTGTAGGCATCCACCTGTTCACGAACGCTGAGGGGCATCGCGGTCTGGTGCCGCATCGGCGCAGTCACCGGAGGCTCTGAAGCATGGGCCGGCGGGGACAACGCGTCCGCGGGCCGCGGCATTTGCTCGTTCGACCCATCTTGGTCACCGGGTCGGATCCCGGCAAGACCTTCGTGGATGGTGCGAAAAAGAAAATCATGCACCAGGCGTGCGTTACGAAACCGAACCTCATGCTTGGCCGGATGGGCATTGACGTCCACCAGCGCCGGATTCAGGTCCAGGTACAGCACATAGGCGGGGTGACGGCCATGATAGAGCACGTCCCGATAGCCCTGCTTGACTGCATGGGTCGCGAGGCGATCGCGCACCATGCGACTGTTGACAAAAAAGAACTGCATGTCCGCCTGACTGCGGGAGAAAGTCGGTTGAGCAATCCAGCCCCGAAGTCGCAACTCCGCCGCTTCGTGCTCCAGATAAACGGCCTGTTCGACAAAGGCTGACCCGCACACATCGGCGATTCGCCGTTCCTGCTCCTCCCGATTGTTTGCAGGCGCAAGATTGAGCACCGTCTTGCGATTGTGGCGTAGCACCAGGGCCACCTCGAACCGGCTCAGGGCGATACGCCGGAGCACGTCCTCGATATGCCCAAACTCGGTGCGCTCGGTCTTCAGAAACTTCCTTCGGGCCGGGACGTTGTAGAACAGATCGTGCACCTCGACCGTGGTGCCTGGAGGGTGGGCTGCAGGCGCTGGCTGCTGTTGACGCTCGGTTTCCACCCGCCAGGCCCGCTCATCTTCCGCCGTCCGGGAAACAATTGTCAGACGCGACACCGAAGCGATGCTGGGCAAGGCTTCGCCTCGAAAACCCAGGGACCTCACACCTTCCAGATCGTCCAGGCTGCGTATCTTGCTGGTGGCGTGGCGCGACAGAGCAAGCGCCAGGGCAGTGCCGGCAATGCCGTGGCCGTCGTCGCGAATACGGATCAACCTTGCGCCCCCCTGCTCCACATCAACTTCGATCCGCCGGGCGCCGGCATCCAGGGCGTTCTCCACCAGTTCCTTGACCGCTGAGGCGGGACGTTCAACCACCTCGCCGGCGGCGATCTGATTGATCAGACCGTCCGGCAGCAAACGGATTTCCAGTCGTTCCATGGGCGTGATCCGGGTCAGGTCCGAGACCGTGGGGTGTGTCTTGGAATAAGGCTGGCGGGTGTCTGGACTGCCAAACGCACGGTACGGGCGATCTACAATCGGGCATGTCGGACTTACGGTACGGACAATGCCGGCCAGCCGGTTAAGGATACCTTATGGCGCCTCTGAATCTGCCCATTTCACCCTCCAATCTGCACCGTCCAGAATAAGAGGCTCCTTAACCGTCCTGGGGTATGGTCAGCTTGGCGCCAACGTAAAGCAGGTCGCCATCCATCTTGTTGGCTGTCCTGAGCGCCCCAAGGCTGATCTGGTACTGCTGCGCGATGGCGCCCAGGGTTTCGCCGCGGCGCACAACATGGGTCTGCGCCGACGCGACGGTTTGCCTGGCCGGCACATAGGATCGGGCATACTCCCGAACGCCCTTCATGATCGATTCGGCCAGACGCTTCTGATGCTTGGCATCACGCAGCTTACGCTCCTCATCCGGGTTGGAAAGAAAACCCACCTCGATCAACAGGGAGGGGATGTCCGGAGACTTCAAAACCACGAATCCGGCCCGCTCCACGTTTGGTTTATGCACCTTGCCGACCTTCTTCAGGTTCTTCAGGACGGCATCGGCCACACGCATGCTGTCGCCCACGGTGTGGTCCTGAAGCATGTTCAGCACCACGCTTTGAATCTCCTTCGCCACACCGTCCAGGCTGGCGCCCCCGGCCAGATCGGCCTCGTTCTCCCGGTGTGCCAGCCACCTTGCCGCTTCGCTTGAAGCGCCGCGCTTGGATACCACGTAGACCGAGGACCCCCGGGCTTGCTTGTTGCGGAAACTGTCAGCATGAATAGACAGAAACAGGTCCGCATCCTGCGCCCGCGCCGCCTCGATCCGCTGCCGAAGCTTCAGGTAACGATCGCCGCTGCGGGTCAGCACCGCCCGCATTCCGGGCTCGGCGTTCACCAGATCGCGCAGCAAGCGGGCGATGGTCAGGGTCACCTCCTTTTCCCGGGTGCCCCGCGGGCCGATCGCGCCTGGATCACGCCCCCCGTGTCCCGCATCTATCGCCACCACGAACTCGGCGGTTGGCGCGGGTGACTGGGGTGCGGATGTCGCGCCGGCGTCGCTGGCCTGGACCGTGGTCCGCGCAACCCCGGCGTACATATCCACCACGATACGCTCGCCTCTCTGCCCGGACGGCGCCAGAGGAAAATGTTCGACTCGAACGGCAGAGGACAAATCCAGTACCACCCGAAGACCGTCGCGGGGCCGGATTCCGATACGGTAACGGGCCAAAACAGGCTCGGCTACTTCACCATGGCGCTGACCGGGGGCCGGTTTGGCCGACTCCAGATCAATCACAAGACGTTCCGGGTCGGTCAGAGAGAAAACCGTGTACGTCACCCGGTCACTGAGATCGAGCACCACGCGGGTTCGATCGTCGAGGTTCTTCACCCGCACCGCGTCCAGACGCGCATTGCCCGCATACACAACACCCGCCAACCAAAACAGGGTGAGGAACAGAACGATCTGGCGTGGATTAAGGCGTCCGTACATGGTGTTATTCAGGCCTGGGCAGGGCCCCAACTTCTCTTAACCAAAATTAAATATCAAAGCTAGTCCGCTAAATCTAGTCATATTTTTTGAAATGTCCATAGCCGGCGACACATATCGGCCCGAGTACACCCTGGCCCTGTACCCGAACTGCGGCCATCACGCGGGGCATGCTTGAGCTGGTTGATCCAGGGGGCAGGAGCCACTCAGAAGCCGCCGCGGACAGGCAGGAAGAAGCCTCTGACCTATTCGAGAACGCGCATCTCGTGTTCGAAATGCACAGATTCATCGTTGCATATATTGGAAATAGAACAACCACTGCCTGGGATCTGCGCCTCGCCCCTGCAGATTCCACCCCCCAACCTGCTGAGTCCAGACTGAATCAGAGGCGCCATAGGTCAGAATCAATTCGGGCCGGTCGGCTGACCGAGCGCGTCGAGTGCCGCGCTTCCGGCCGGGGTAAAGGCGGAAACATCCGCTGCGCGCCCACCCGCGGCATAGCTCAACAAGACACGAAGATCCGCCGGTGGCAGAAACCCCAGACCACGATGCGGCCATTCGATCAGCCACAGTCCTGGTTCGGAAACCAGATCCCGAACTCCCAGGTAAGTTAATTCCTCCGCGTCTGCCACGCGATAGAGATCCAGATGATGAATCTGGGTTCCGTTCAACACGTATGATTCGATCAGGGTGTAGGTCGGGCTCTTGACCCGACCTCGATAACCACGGCTTTTTATCAAGGCACGAACCAGCGTGGTCTTGCCGGCACCCAGATCACCTTCGAGGAAAATCACCAGGGGCTGGGTCGTCGCCGGACCCAGGCAGGCTATCGCCAGTGCTGCGGCGAGACGTTCGGTGGCCGCCTCGTCGGGCAGGTCAATCCGTCGTGTGAGGGTCACGGATTGACCGTCCGTCTGAGCATGGGCATCAGATCCCGGGCTAACAGGCCGCGTTCGCCGCCCTCCGCCGCCGCGTCGGCCGCCGCCGCATGAACGTAAACACCCAGCCGGGCGGCGACCGGCAGGGACAGGCCCTGGGCCAGAAGACCGGCGACCACGCCGGTCAGCACATCGCCCATGCCACCGCTTGCCATACCCGGATTGCCGCCGGTACAGATCCAGGGCCCATCGCTGGTGGCGGCGACCACGGTGCCGGCGCCCTTAAGCAGGCAAACACCGCCGTATCGCCGTTGGATCCGCGCAGCGGCTGCCAAACGGTCTGCCTCGATGTCCGCAGTCTCGCATTCGAGTAAGCGCCCGGCCTCACCCGGATGGGGTGTGAGAATCCAGTCGTCACGGCGGCTGGGTTCTTGAGCGAGCAGATTGAGACCATCCGCATCCAGCACCAGAGGCCGGTGCAGACCCAGGGCCGCCCGGTACACCGTCCGAGCCCAATCATCGCGCCCCAGTCCCGGCCCAAGGGCGAGCACGGAGGCACGCCTGGCCAGATCGTCAAGCTCGGACGCCGAGTTCACGCCCCGGAACATGGCCTCGGGGCAGGCCGCTGCCTGAGCCACCGCATGGATCGGATGCAGCGCCACGCTGACCAGACCGGCGCCAGCTCGGGCGGCGGCCTCCGCGGCCATGCGCGCCGCGCCACCAAAGCCGACATTGCCGCCAACCACCAGCACATGCCCGTAACGCCCCTTGTGCCCATCCCGATCCCGAGGACCCAGCCAATCCAGCCGGTCAGCGCCCCGGTAAAGACGGGCAACCGGCTCCGCCGAGCGATAGACGGCGTCTGGCACCTGCAGGGCACTGAAAAACACCTGCCCGGCAAACGCAGGGCCGCGCCCGGTGAACAACCCGGTCTTCAAACCGATAAACGATACCGTGATGTCGGCCCGGACCGCCACGCCCAGCACCGCGCCGGTTCCGGCGTGCAGACCCGAGGGAATGTCCACCGAGACCACCGGCGCCGGACACCGGTTGATGACTTCGATTGCCTGGGCCCAGACGCCACTGACCACGCGCTCCAATCCGGTGCCCAACAGGGCATCCACAATAATCTCGTCATCATGGGTGACAGCGTCCGCGGAAAAGGCAGAAACGGGTACGCCCGCGGCAGACGCATCGCGCCATGCGGTGGCCGCATCGCCGCTCAGCACCGTAGGATCAGACAAATAGACAACCCGTGCATCCAGCCCCGCCGCCAGAGCAAGACGGGCGATCACATAGCCGTCACCACCGTTGTTCCCGCCGCCGCAAAAAACCAGAATGCGCCGAGCTTTCGGCCAGCGGGCCTGCAACCGTTCGAGCGTGGCCTCACCGGCGCGGCCCATGAGCGTGTATCCGGCTATGCCGTGGTCCGCAATCGCGCAGCGATCCAGGGCCCGGACCTGTTCCGCCTGATACAGCGCCTCCGGCAAAGATTCCAATGGCATATTTGCGATCCCCCATTCGGTCCTGGCTGGGGCACAATAACCCGCTGTAAAGCGGCGAATCCACCGACCATCACCATGACGACTGACCTGCCCCACGACGGCGCCGAACTCACCGCGCAGATCCGGTGCTGGGCTTTGGAGCTGGGCTTTCACGCAGTGGGGATCGCCGATCTCGATCTGTCAAAGGCAGAGGCGCATCTGCAACGATGGCTGGACGCAGGATTTCACGGCGAAATGGCATACATGTCCCGCCATGGGCGCAAACGCACTCGACCGGCGGAACTGATCCCGGGCACTGCGCGGGTGATCTCGGCCCGCATGAACTATCAACCGGATGACAGCCGCGAACCCTGGTCCGTGCTGGCGGATTCGAGCCGGGGCTATGTATCACGCTATGCCTTGGGCCGGGATTACCACAAGGTCATGCGGATCGGTCTCAAACGTCTGGCTCTTCGGATTCAGGATCAGGTCGGTCCATACGGTTACAGGGTATTCTCCGACAGTGCCCCGGTGATGGAAAAGGCCCTGGCGGAGAAAGCCGGCCTGGGATGGATCGGCAAGCATTCAAACCTGCTGAATCGGGAGGCCGGCTCCTGGTTCTTCCTGGGTGAAATCTATACCGATCTGCCACTGCCCACCGACAGCCCCGTGAAAGAACACTGCGGCACCTGCCGTGCCTGTCTGGATGGATGCCCAACCGGCGCTATCGTGGCACCCTATCAGGTGGATGCGCGCCGCTGTATCTCCTACCTGACCATCGAGCTGCGCGGGCGCATCCCGACGGCACTGAGACGGCCCATGGGCAATCGAATCTACGGCTGTGACGACTGCCAGCTGGTATGCCCCTGGAACCGTTTCGCCCCGAACGGCGAGAACGCGGATTTCCAGCCCCGCAACAATCTGGATGCTCCGGAACTGATCGAATTGTTCGCGTGGACGGAACAGCAGTTCCTGGCTCGGACAGAGGGGTCCGCGATCCGTAGAATCGGCCACGCCTGTTGGCTGCGCAACATCGCCGTAGCCCTGGGCAATGCGGCGCACACCCCGTTGGTTGTTGCGGCGTTGCAGAGCCGACTGCAGCATTCCGACGAGCGGGTACGCGAACATGTGATTTGGGCGCTGGCGGAGCAGGCGGATAAAGGGGCAAAGTGAGGGCCTCCGGGAGGCCATTGCAATGCATCGGCCGGCTTTTTGAATGCCGCCGCGCCCACTGTCCGGCAGCCGCGTATGTGACAGACGCCTTACGACACTGGATGCCGACGGTGCGCTTCTCTTATGATCGGGTATCCGCGCACCCCACCGCCTGTTCCGGACCGGCCACGCCTCAATGAAGGTACTGTTCGCCACCAGCGAAGTACAACCGCTGATCCGATCCGGCGGTTTAGCCGAGGTTTCCTGGGGGCTGGCCCGGGCGCTGAGGGATCTGGGTCACGATCTGCGTCTGATCCTACCCGGGTATCCCCCCGCGCTGCGCTCGGTAAAAGGCCTTGAAACCGTCGCGCGCATAAACCTGTTGAGCGCGCCAGAACCGGTGCGGCTCCTGCTGGGAACATTGCCCGATTCGGACATTCCCATTTACCTGGTGGACTCGCCTGTGCATTTCGCCCGCGAAGGCGGCCCCTACGCCAATGCCGACGGCGACGAGTGGGCCGACAACGCGGAACGCTTTGCCGCCTTTTGCCGGATCATTGCTGGCTTGGCGTCGGCGCCCGGCACGGACGACTGGCAACCGGAACTGGTCCATTGCAATGACTGGCAAACCGGATTGGTGCCGGCGCTGCTGGCCCATGAACCGGCACCGCCAGCGACGCTGTTTACGATCCACAATCTGGCAGCTCAAGGCCTGTTCAGCTGGGAAGTGTTCCACCGCCTCGCCCTGCCAAGGCCGCTATGGACCCGCCACGGACTTGAACACTACGGCAATTTCTCCTTTGTAAAGGGCGGACTGGCCTTCTCGGATAGAATCAACACCGTGAGCCCCACCTATGCCCGTGAAATTCAGACCGAGGCTCAGGGTTGCGGCCTGGAAGACGTTCTGCGACGACACTCGGAGCGCCTGGCCGGCATTCTGAACGGAGTTGACTACACGCTCTGGAACCCCGACATCGATCCCCATATACCGGTGCGCTACAATCGCGACAGCATCGCCGGCAAGCAATCCGACAAAAGTGAGTTACAGCGGCGCCTTGATCTTCCGATAGATCCGGAGCAAATGCTGTTTGTTCACAACGGCCGTCTGCTGGAGCGCCGGGGCGCCGATCTGCTGCTGGAACTGGTGCCGGAGCTCAAACGGCTCAATGCGCAACTGGTGGTCATGGGTCAGGGCGACCGTGCGCTGGAACAGGCCTGGGGCAATATGGCGCGTCGCCATCCGGACCGGACGGCGGTGGTGATTGGCAACGATGAACCGCTGCATCACCTGATGGTCGCCGCAGCCGATGCCATGATCACCCCATCCCGATTTGAACCCTGCGGGCTGGACCCGCTTCATGGCATGCGTTACGGCGCCGTACCGGTTGTCCACGAAACGGGCGGTCTGGCCGACAGTGTGGTGGATGTGGGCCCTGATCGGGTCATGGTGCCAAACGCCACCGGATTCTGTTTCGAAGGCATCCTGCCGTCCCCCATGATCGAGGCGATCGAACGGGCCTGCACCGTGTTCCGGAGGACACCCAGAGACTGGCGTCTGCTGGTGCGAAACGGCATGGAACGGGACTTCAGCTGGCCTCACAGCGCGCGCCGATACGAGGCGCTGTACCTGGAAGCAATACAACACCACCAGGAATTTGGTTCCTGACCCAATCAACAGACTTGCCGCCGCTGATTCCACCCTACGGCAAGGACTGATGGGATCCCTTAGGGAAGGTCTGAACAGGAGACCCACCATGCCCGAAAACAGAGACCAGACGCTGCGCAGCCGGGTCAGGCTGCTGGGCAGCCTGCTGGGTGAAGTGCTGCGCGAGCATGCGGGTGGAGAGGTCCTGGCTACCGTAGAGCAGTTGCGCAAGGGTTTCATCGCACTGCGGCAAACCGAGAACCCGGCTCAGCGCAAGCGGCTGCTGGAGGTGATCGACGGGCTGGATCCGCAGTTGTTGACCCATGTTATACGGGGGTTCAGCACCTACTATCTGTTGGCCAATCTGGCCGAAGAAGGCCATCACCATCGTATGCGCCGGCGTCAGGTCGCGACCGGCCGCCCACTCTGGTATGGCTCATTCGATGATACGGTGCGCGGCCTCCACGATACCGGCGTCGGCGCCGGGCAGTTGCAGACGTTACTGGATCGAGTGACTTACATCCCGGTGTTCACCGCACACCCGACCGAGGCGAAGCGGCGAACCGTGCTGGAGGCGCTCCGGCGGATCTTTCTGGAGGCGGAGCGACTGGACCAACCCCGCCTCAGTCCGTTCCAACGTGACGAAATCAGCGATCGTCTGCGTGCCCTGATCCAGATCCTATGGAAAACCGACGAGGTCCGGGTACACCGCCCCACCGTGGAGGAGGAGGTCAAACAGGGCCTGTATTACTTCCGAGAATCCATATTCGAGGCAGTGCCAGAGCTGTACCGGAATCTGGAACGGGCCATCAAGAAGTCCTATCTGAACGGATCCGGGGAACCACCTCCATCGGTGCCCAGCTTTCTCCGCTTTGGCTCATGGATTGGTGGAGATCGCGACGGCAACCCCAATGTCACCGCGGATGTGACCCGACGGGCCCTGCGCCTGCAAAGCCGGGAGGTATTGCGAGCTTACCTGGAGCGCATCGAGCACCTTACCCACATCCTCACCCACTCCAGCCTGCTGGTACAGCCCTCGCCGGAGTTTCTTGCAAGCCTGACGCGGGATCGGCTGATCGCCCGTCGGACGTTCCTGAATCGTCCCAATCTCTACAGCCACGAACCCTACCGACGCAAGTTGTCCATCATGTGGCATCGGCTGCGCCAGAATCTGGAACGGATGGACCAGCACCTGGAGGGCTATCAGGGCGGGCAGCGCGGCGATGCGTATGAATCCGAAGAGGCACTGCTGCAGGATCTGTATCTGATCCGCGATTCCCTGCGCTCCCACGGTGACGGAAACATCGCTTCTGGCAGCTTACGAGACACGATCCGCCTGGTGGAGACCTTCGGCTTCGCCCTGGCGACGCTGGACCTGCGCCAGGAATCGGGCCGCCATGAAACTGCGGTGGCCGAAATACTGGCCCTCAGCGGCGATCATCCGGATTACACCGGGCTGGCGGAGGGCGATCGGGTCGCGCTGTTGGTGAGGCTGATGGGTCAGGCGCAACACATCACCTTCGATGAACTGCAGCTCAGCACGGCGACCCGGGAGACCGCCGATCTGTTTCATGTGATGGTGGAAATGGGCCGCGAGATCAGCCCCAGGGCGTTTGGCAGCTATGTGATATCCATGACCCACGACACCAGCGACGTGCTGGAGGTTATGTTGCTGGCCTGCCTCGCGGGTCTGGCGGGACGTGCCGACGACGGAACCTGGTACTCCCGGATCCAGATTACACCCCTGTTCGAAACCATTTCGGATCTTGATCGCATCGAGGCGGTGCTCGAAGCGCTGCTGGCCGAGGACGCATACCGTGCCACGATCCAGGCCGGTAGCGGACGCCAGGAAGTCATGCTGGGATACTCTGACTCCTGCAAGGATGGCGGGATTCTGGCTTCCTCCTGGGGCCTCTACCAGGCTCAAACCCGGATTGTCGATGTGGGAGACCGCCACCAGGTCGCCATGCGCATTTTCCACGGCCGCGGCGGCACCATAGGCCGCGGCGGCGGCCCCACCCACGATTCGATCCTGGCGCAGCCGCCGGACACGGTCAGGGGTCAGATCAAGTTCACCGAACAGGGTGAAGTGCTGTCGTTCAAGTACAGCAACCCGGAAACCGCCGTGTACGAACTCACCATGGGCATCACCGGCCTGCTCAAGGCCAGCCGCGGCCTGATCGAATCGGCGGCCACAGATCCCATGCGCCATACCCAGGTCATGAACGAACTGAGCCGACTGGGTGAGCACGCCTATCGGGACCTGACGGATCGGGCACCGGGGTTTATCGACTACTTCTATGAAGCCACCACGGTCAACGAGATCGGGATGCTCAATATCGGCTCGCGACCGTCCCATCGCAAGCAATCGGATCGATCCAAGTATTCGGTGCGCGCGATCCCTTGGGTGTTCGGCTGGGCACAGTCCCGGCATACCCTGCCTGCCTGGTACGGCATCGGCTCCGCCCTTGAACGCTGGCGCGGTGGTGACCCGGAACGTCTGGCGCTGCTGCAGACCCTTTATCGGGATTGGCCCTATTTCCGGGCCTTGCTGAGCAACGCTCAGATGTCGCTGGCCAAGGCGCAGATGCAGATCGCTCGCCAGTACGCGGCCCAGGTCAAGGATCAAGTGCTGGGCGAGGAAATCTACACTCGGATTCAACTGGAATATCAACGCACGCTGCAGCAGGTGCTCAGCATCGCCGATTCGAAGTACCTGCTGGAACAGAACCCGAGCCTGGCCCAATCCCTGGCGTGGCGGGACCCCTACCTGGATCCCATCAACCACATCCAGATCAAACTGCTGCAACACAATCGGGAACTGGGGTCCGAGGAGGTTGCCGACAACCCCTATCTTGATCCGCTGCTGAGATCCATCAATGCCCTGGCGGCGGGCATGCGCAACACCGGATGAGGTCCGGATCAGGCTGAGGAAATCGGCAGGTTATCGATCAGACGGGCCGACCCCAGCCAAGCCGCGGCGATGACGCGCAGACCGGCGACCGGATCATCCGGCGCCGGTGGCATCAAATCCTCGCCCCGGCGAATAACGAAATACTGGGTTTTGAAGCCTTCCTGCTCCAACAGAGCGGCACAGGACTGCTCAATGGCGGAGTAGGGACGCTCACCGTCCCCAACCCGGGCTGCCGCCAGCTGCATGATGCGATACAGATTGGGCGCGACGCGCCGCTCATCTTCACTGAGATAGTCATTACGGGAGCTCATGGCCAGTCCGTCGACTTCCCGCACCGTCGGTGCCCCCTGGATCTCAACCGGCAGGGACAGATCTTCTACCATGTGCCGGATCACCATCAATTGCTGCCAGTCCTTCTCACCGAACACGGCAGTGTCGGGCTGCGCCATACTCAACAACTTGCAGACCACGGTGGCCACGCCACGGAAATGCCCCGGGCGAAAGGCACCGCACAATATATCCGAAACACCCGGCACCTCCACGTGGGTGCTGGCCTCGTACCCGTTGGGATACACTTCGCTGACCGGTGGGGTGAACAACGCATCCACCTCCACTTCCATCAACTTGGCCCGATCAGATTCCAGGGTACGCGGATAGTCTTCGTAGTCTTCGCCCAGGCCGAACTGGGTCGGGTTGACGAACACGCTCACCACCACTCGATCGGCACTGCGCCGCGCAAGCTGCATCAGGGACTGATGACCGCCGTGCAGATTGCCCAGTGTCGGCACCAGGGCGATGCGCTCACCGGCCCGCCGCCAATCCCAAATCTGCTGGCGCAATTCTGCCGTGCGCTCGTTGACCAGCATGGCGTTCCCCTGAATCTAAAACTCTGTTGTTGCCCTGAGCCGAGGCATTCCCCTCGGATGCTTCGCCCGAGTCGATTGCGCCGTCAGATCATGAAAAGCGCCCTGTCCGAGCCCTAAAAGCAGTGCTCAGGCCCGGGGAAACTGCCCGCTTTGACCGCGCTGACAAAGCTTCGCACGGCGTCCTCAACCTGGTCCTGGCCATCCATGAAATTCTTGCTGAAACTGGGCCGATGCCCCCGGGTGACCCCGATCATGTCGTATAGAACCAGCACCTGGGCATCGCAATGGGGCCCGGCACCTATGCCGATGACCGGTATATCCAAAGCCTCGCTGATGCGCTGCCCGAGCTCAGACGGTATGCACTCAACCACCAGCATATCGATCCCCGCCGCCTGCTGCGCAAACGCTTCCTCCAGCATGCGATCGGCCGCCTCCTGTTCCCGCCCCTGAACCCGATATCCACCCATCTTGTGGACGGATTGCGGGGTCAGGCCCAAGTGTCCACACACCGGAATGCCGTTTCCCACCAGAGCCCGGACGGCTTCCAGGTGGAGCATACCAGCCTCCAGCTTGACCATATGGGCTTCGCCTTCGCGCATCAGCCGGGCCGCGTTGTCGAGGGTTTGCTGTGCCGTGGCATAGGTCATGAACGGCAGGTCGGCCATCACCAGAGGCCGTGCACAGCCCCGGGTTACCGCGCGCGTGTGATAGACCATATCGTCGATTGTGACCGGCACCGTGGTCTTTCTGCCCTGGACCACATTGCCCAGGGAATCTCCCACCAGAATCACGTCAACGCCCGCGGCTTCCAGCAGGCCGGCGAAGCTCGCATCGTAGGCGGTCAGAACGGCAATCTTCTCGCCGTCCCGCTTCATCCGGGTTAGGCGGTTGAGGGTCACCGTTCCCGGCTTGGCCTGGTTGTGTACGCTCATGGTGCTGTCGGAGCCCCCGGACTGATGACGAACCGATGTTTCGCGGTGCCGCGCTGGACCATATCAGATATGCCGTGGCGGATCAGCAGCGCCCCAGGACACCGGATTGAGACGCAGCGGGGGACAGACGGCGAGCAGGTCCGCCACCGTTCCCTGGCCGGGAATCCTCAGCAGCGGATCCAGATCGGCCATCGGGCGCAGCACGAACAGCCGCCGGATCAACTCCGGGTGGGGTACTTTCAGACGCGCATCATCGAGCATCTGAATCCCGTACAACAGAATGTCCAGGTCCAGGGTGCGCGGACCCCAGTGCCGGGTGCGCACCCGGCCCCGGGCCTGCTCCAGCCCCTGCAATTGATCCAGGAGTGCATGAGGCGACAGAGCCGTGTCGAAGCACACGACCGCGTTCAGAAAATCCGATTGATCCGAGGGCCCGACCGGTGCCGACCGATACAGGGATGAACGGGCTACCGGTCCCTCCGCCAGGCCCGCCAATCCGTCCAGGGCGAACTGCAGATGAGCCCGGCCATCACCTTGATTGGAGCCAAGGCCAATCCAGACCGGGGTCAACGGCGCACCCAATCCGGGTCAGCCGACCTGCTCGCTGCTGCGTCTGCGTCTGGGCCGGCGTCGCCGCGGCTTGCCGGCCCCCTGCGAGCCGGCGATCATGCGTTTGGCCTCGGCTTCGTCCACTTCCTGAAACCGGGTCCACCATTCGCACAGCTCTTCCAGATCCTCGCCGGCCTCGTTGCGCAACAGCATGAGGTCATAGCCGGCGCGGAAACGGGGATGCTCGAATACACGCCAGGCGCGCTTGCCCGAGCGCTGGCGAAGTCGGCTTTGCAGCCCCCAGATCTCGCGCATAGGCAGACTGAATCGGCGGGGTATCGAGGTGGCTTCGTTCTGCTCGCGCAACATCTCGTCGGCCGCCACCTGCAGCGCCTCATGCTCAGCAGCACCCTGGTCCACCGCAGGCTGAAAGCGTTCCCGCAGCGGCTCCCAGAGCAGAGCCGCATAAAGAAAGGCCGGGGTCACCGGTTTGCCTATGGCGATGCGGGCGTCGGTGTTCTCCAGCGCCCGCACCACCAGCATGTGGGGGAAACCATACTCCTCGTGGGACAGGGCCAGCTCCGTGGCCGGGAACAGGTGTGCAAACAGACCATAATGGCGCAGAAGTTCGAAGGTCTGTACCGACTGCCCCGACATCAGCAGCTTCAGCACCTCGTCAAACAAGCGCGCGGGCGGAATATCCTGTAACAGCCCACCCAGATTCCAGATCGGGGCTTCGCTATCAGGGTGCAGCCGCATCCCGAGCTTGGCTGCAAAGCGAATGGCGCGAAGCATACGCACTGGATCCTCGCGGTAGCGCCGTTCCGGGTCACCGATTACCCGGATCAGTCCCGCTTCCAGGTCCGCGACGCCACCGGTATAGTCCAGCACGCTGAAGTCGGCGATGTCGTAGTAGAGGGCGTTGACGGTAAAATCCCGTCGCACCGCGTCTTCTTCAATCGGGCCATAGGCGTTGTCGCGGAGGATTCGACCCTTGTTGTCCAGGGTGGCGTCACCATTGGCCGCGCCAGCGTCATCGTCGTGGAGGGCGCGAAAAGTCGCCACCTCGATAATTTCCCGGCCAAAATGCACATGGGCCAATCGGAACCGACGACCAATCAGCCGGCAGTTTCGAAACAGCCCCCTGACCTCATCCGGATGTGCATCGGTGGCGATGTCGAAATCCTTGGGTTCCCGCCCAAGCATCAGATCCCGCACGCCGCCGCCCACCAGGCACGCTCGATAGCCAGCGTTCTTGAGCCGGTAGAGAACCTTCAGTGCATTGGGACTGATGTTGGCGCGCGAAACACAATGGCGGTCACGCGAAATGACGGTGGGTTCGATGCTGATAGTGGGGAAACCTGTGCTGGATTACGCTTGTTCCGAACGGGACTCACAGTATAATACCATCCGCTCTGCGGCAAAGCAGCGTGCTCCCTTCGTCTAGCGGTCAGGACGCGGCCCTCTCAAGGCTGAAACACGGGTTCAATTCCCGTAGGGAGCGCCACCTTAAGACCCATTTCTGCCCTGCAAAACCAACCTGAATTCGACCTCCACGACCGGCTCACGCTCGGGGACATGCCATTCGTCGGACCACCAACTGAAGTTGAAGTGCATGTGCTGCGGGGCCCATGGTTGTGACGGCGGACGATGATCCGTGGCGGGTGTCGAACCGGCGAACACGGTGATTCGCCCGCCCAAACGCCGTGACGAGCTGTGAAACTGGACCGGCAGGCTGGAATACGGCTGCGGCTCGAGGCCCGACGCTGCGCGCCGGATTGATCCCAGGCCGCCCGTCGGGCACTCTTCGCCGTCTACTGTCAGTGAGCGTGCCGTGACCCGTATCGACTTCTACATCGTGCCCGAACAGGGACCCGACTCCAGCGCTCTGACTGCCTGCCGTCTGGCGGAGAAAGCCTACGAGAAAGGGCACACCGTGCATCTGCATCTCACCGATGCGGCCGAAGTCAGCGCTCTGGATACACTGCTGTGGACTTTCCGGGACGGCAGTTTCCTGCCCCACCAGGTGCTGACGGGCGAACCGGTAAACGCACCCGTCACCCTGGGCTGGCAGGACGACCCACCGGTGCCGGCGGACGTGCTGATCAATCTGAGCGCCCAGGTGCCGGCCTACTTCAGCCGCTTTCAACGCCTGGCCGAAATCGTCGGGCCGGATCCGGAGGCCCTGTCTGCCTCCCGCGAACGCTACCGTTTCTATCGGGAGCGGGGTTACCCGCTGCACAATCACCGGCTCTGAGGCGGCCGCCAGCGCCCTGCTGCGAAGCACAACCGGGCTGGGATATACTCCGCCTTCCCGCGGGGCCCGGTGGCCTCGTTCGTCACAGTCTACGGACCCCATCGGCGATCTGAATATGGACACCTCGTACGACCCGAAAGCCATCGAGCAAAAATGGTATCAGCACTGGGAGCAGCAGGGTTTTTTCTCGCCATCGGGTAAAGGCGAGTCCTACTGCATCATGATTCCCCCGCCCAATGTCACGGGCACTTTGCACATGGGTCATGCATTCCAGGACACCATCATGGACGCGTTGATCCGCTACCACCGGATGTGCGGGCGGAACACCCTGTGGCAGCCCGGCACCGACCACGCGGGCATCGCGACCCAGATGGTGGTGGAGCGACAACTCAACGCCGAGGGTAAGACCCGCCACGACCTGGGGCGCGAGGACTTCACCCGGCGTGTGTGGAAATGGAAAGAAGAATCCGGTGGCGCCATCACTCAGCAACTGCGCCGCATGGGTGCGTCGGTGGACTGGAGCCGTGAGCGCTTCACCATGGACGAAGGACTGTCCCGCGCCGTGCGCGAGGTTTTTGTCCGGCTCTACAATGATGACCTGATCTACCGAGGCAAACGGTTGGTCAACTGGGATCCGGTACTCCACACGGCGGTATCCGACCTGGAAGTGGTGGCCGAGGAGGAGTCCGGCCAGCTTTGGCATATGCGCTATCCCCTCAGCGATGGATCGGGATATCTGGTGGTGGCCACCACCCGCCCCGAGACCATGCTGGGCGACACCGCGGTGGCGGTGCACCCGGAGGACGAGCGCTATACACACCTGGTCGGGCAGACCGTCGAGCTGCCCCTGACCGGGCGCACCATCCCCATCATCGCCGATGACTACGTGGACCCGGCATTCGGGACCGGCTGCGTCAAGATCACCCCCGCCCACGACTTCAACGACTACGCGGTGGGTGAGCGCCACGCTCTGGAGATGATCAATGTGTTCACCGTTGATGCGCGCATCAACGAGCGGGCGCCAGACCGCTACCAGGGTCTCGACCGTTACCAGGCCAGAAAGCGTGTGGTTCAGGATCTGGAGGCGGCGGATCTGCTGGATCAGGTCAAGGATCATAAACTGGTGGTCCCGCGCGGCGACCGCAGCGGGGCGGTGATCGAGCCGTTCCTGACCGACCAGTGGTACGTGCGGGCGGGCCCGTTGGCAGATCCGGCGATGGAGGCGGTCAAATCCGGACGCATCCGGATCATCCCGCGCAACTGGGAGAAGACCTATTTCGAGTGGCTGAACAACATTCAGGACTGGTGCATCAGCCGGCAGATCTGGTGGGGGCACCGCATTCCGGCGTGGTACGACGATCAGGGTAACGTGTATGTGGGGCGCAGTGAGGACGAAGTGCGCGAAGCCCACGGTTTCGGACCGGACATCGCGCTGCGTCAGGATCAGGACGTGCTGGACACCTGGTTCTCCTCCGCGTTCTGGCCATTCGCGACCCTGGGATGGCCGGATAATACCCAGTCCCTGCGCACTTTCTACCCCACCAATGTGCTGGTCACCGGGTTTGACATTATTTTTTTCTGGGTGGCGCGCATGGTGATGGCGGGTCTCTACATCATGGACGAGGTGCCGTTCAGCGAGGTCTACATTCACGGCCTGGTAAGGGACCAGGACGGAAACAAGATGTCCAAGTCCAAAGGCAACGTACTGGACCCCATCGACCTGATCGATGGGGTCGATCTGGAGCCGCTGGTGAACAAGCGCACCAGCAGCCTGATGAATCCGAAAATGGCGCAGCGCATAGAACAGGCCACCCGACGCCAGTTCCCGGACGGCATTCGCGGCTACGGCACCGACGCATTGAGGTTTACTTTCGCGGCACTGGCCACCACCGGTCGGGATGTCATTTTCGACCTGGGGCGAATCGAAGGCTACCGCAATTTCTGTAACAAAATCTGGAACGCCGCCCGTTTTGTGCTGATCAATACCGAGGGCCAGGACACCGGACTGGACGACACGGCGGCGGTGAGCCTGTCGTTGGCGGATCGGTGGATTGTTTCCCGCCTGCAGGTAACCGAGCAGGCCGTCAACGACGCCATCCAGGGCTATCGGCTGGATCAGGCCGCCCAGGCCATCTACGAGTTTGTCTGGAGCGAGTACTGCGACTGGTATCTTGAGTTGGCCAAGCCCGTTCTGTTGGACCAGACCGCCTCCGATGCGGCTCGACGCGGCACCCGCCGCACGCTGGTGCGGGTTCTGGAATCCGTGCTCAGACTCGCCCATCCGCTGATGCCCTTTATCACCGAAGAGATCTGGCAGAGGGTGGCCCCGCTGGCGGGCGTCGCCGGCGATACAGTGATGCATCGTCCCTATCCGCAACCGCAAGCAGGCCAGATCGATGGCGCGGCGACCGAGGAAATGGAATGGGTGCAGACGTTCATCATGGGTGTGCGCCGCATCCGGTCCGAGATGGACATCTCTCCGGGTAAATCGCTCCCGGTGCTGCTGGACAACTACAGCGCGTCGGATCGAGCCCGGTTCGATGGCAACGCACTCTACATCGAGCGCCTGGCGCGCCTCGCCTCGGTGACCTGGCTGACGGGTCCGGCACCGGAGTCGGCCACGGCTCTGGTCGGCGATCTGAAGATTCTGATTCCCATGGCCGGTCTGATCGACAAGGATGCGGAAATGACCCGGCTGCAGAAGGAGATCGCCAAGCTGAGCAAAGCCATCCAGGGCGGGGAGATGAAACTGGGCAACGCCCAGTTTCTGTCCCGCGCACCGGCCGCGGTGGTGGACAAGGAGCGTGGGCGCTTGACGGAAGCCAAAGCCGCTCTGGCCAAGCTGGATGAGCAACTCAACCGCATTCAAAAGCTTTAGGGCCCGGCAAAGCTGCGATTTCAGACCCATATCGACCGGCCTACAGGAAGACAATACATGAGCGAACGCAAATCGATTTTCGTCCGACTTTGGGGTTGGCTGACCGGACTCATCGGGCTTTACAACCCGAGGACCATTAAAGAAAAGGGGTTTCTCTGGGCCACCGGGCTGGCCCTGGCCACTATGATGGTGGTGACGGCGATCCTGGGCATCCTCTGGAGCATAGAGCCGGAACCGTTCGACGTGGCGGAAAACGCCCGGATCGATGCGGGCGAGGCGCCGCCGGTGGCGGGATACATCACCACCGCCACCCTGGCCCGCATCGCCAGCACCTTGCTGGACAAATCCGGCGGCTATCTGTCCAACGACGTGATGCCGCCCGGGATTTACCTGGACAATATGCCGAACTGGGAGTTCGGTGTTCTGGTGCAGATCCGGGACGCCACCCGGGCGCTGCGCAACGATTTCGGCCGTTCCCAAACCCAATCCACCGAAGACAAGGATCTGGCCATCGCCGAGCCCCAGTTCAATTTCCCCAACGATTCGTGGATTTTTCCATCCACGGAGTCTGAGTATCGCAGGGGCATCGAGGCGCTGCAGCGGTTCCAGGCCCGGCTGGCGGAGACCCAGGATGTGAACGCTCAGTTCTACACCCGGGCCGACAATCTCCGGGAATGGCTGGCGGTGGTGGAGAAACGGCTGGGCAGCCTGTCCCAAAGACTGTCCGCCAGCGTGGGTCAACAACGGGTCAACGTAGACCTGGCCGGGGATCCGGCAGCCGGAGAATCAACCGAGCGCCCCGCCGAGTTTGAAGTCAAGACCGCCTGGACCGATATCGACGATGTGTTCTATGAGGCACGAGGAACCGCATGGGCGCTGATCCACCTGATCAAGGCCCTGGAGATAGACTTTGACGACGTGTTGAAGAAAAAGAACGCCCGGGTGTCCCTGCGTCAGATTTCCCGGGAGCTGGAATCCACCCAGGATCAACTCTGGAGCCCGATTATCTTGAACGGCACCGGGTTCGGTCTGTTCGCCAACCACTCGCTGGTGATGGCGTCCTATATTTCCCGCGCCAACTCCGCCGTGATCGACCTGCGTAATCTGATGAGCCAGGGCTGAACCTGGTCTATGGAGGCCTCGATTTATACGCGCGATTAGATCGGGGACTCCACAGGCGTTGCCGTCAGGACGCTGCCGGCAACACCAGTTTCACCACCATCCACACCGCCAGCACCAGCAGCACCGTCATGGCCAGTCCCACCGCGATAAAAATGCCGGGACTGCCGTGGGTGAAATCGCGCTCGCGATTTGCATTGCTCTGCACGCCGAGAAACGCCGCCAGTACGCTCTTGATGACCTTGAGCAGGCCAGGCTTGCCTTGGGTAGCGCCCGTCATAATCGCCGCTTCCGTTGATCGTGGATTGCGCCGGATTGTAACGATTCCCCAGTGTCCCGTCCCATAAGTTCGTTGCATTTCAGCATGGCAACAAGCGCCCGGGCGCCAGGCGGGCGGGTCCAACACCGGGGATAGGCGCGCTCATCGCCCTGCCCGTCAGAAGCGCCCCACATCTGCCACCGCGGCTTGCCGATGCCCTGCCGGCACACGCCCCCGCTTGCGAGACCCGCCACCAGAGGCGGCGATTTCGCCGCATCGATTTCCGAAAATTCACACCCAGCCACGGGCCGTTTTGCCCAGGGCACTGGCGTGCCCATTGCACCTGAGGGACCCACGCCGACGCACAAAGTCATTGGTTCAATCGCCTGGAAGGCTTTGCCGACGCCGGTCCTATACACGATGCAACCAAGGTCAGATAGCGATGCGCCACACACTCCTCACTGTACTCATGATGATCATGACCGTGGCGGTTTCCGCCGCCGTCGCCGATGGCCCGCTGGAAAGCCGGCTGAGCGCGTTTCGGGTGGTCTCAGACTCCAATGGCCAAGCGGCCCTGGAACAGGCCGAAGCCGCCGCACCCGGTGATTTGATCGAGTATCACCTGAACTACGCCAACCGCAGCACCGACGCCCTCGGCGGTCTGATCATAAACGGACCCATTCCCCCGGGGACCACCTACGTTGGTGAATCAGCCCGGGCCGACATCGACCATGTGCTGGAAGTCAGCATTGACGACGGCAACAGCTGGTCGACCGAACCGCTCATGCGGCAGGTACGCAACGCGGACGGCAGCGTCAGCGAGGTCGAGGTGCCGGCCAGCGAGTACACCCAGATCCGCTGGCGCCTGAACAACGCGCTTCAGCCGCACCAGGACCTGGCGCTGCGATATCGGGTCTCGGTGTCCGAGTAGGCCCGGTCCCGCACCCTAGGCAAGGTCTGATCAATTGATACCTGGCGAACATCCCGCTTGAACTCTGCTACCCAAGCACGAAAAGGAACTCTACGCATGTACTGCCAACCTCATTCGAAACACCGAACCGGTGCGGTCGGCGCCGCGCTGGCCGCGGTGCTGGGCGTTGCGGTTTGGTCCCAGGTCGATGCAGCGGCGCCCAACGCCGGCGCCGTCATCGGCAACCAGGCCAGCGCCACCTACACCGACGCCAGTGGTCAAACCCGCACCGCCACGTCCAACCTGGTGCAAACCGTGGTGTCACAGGTTGGCGGCATCGACATTGAAGCCGATCAAAGCCGTACCGTCACCATCGGCGGCATCGTCTATTTCCCCCATACGCTGATCAACACCGGCAACGGCGCCGACAGCTACACCTTGGCGACCAGCGAGGGCGCTGGGGCATTCAACTTCACCAATCTGCAGGTCTATGCAGACGTGGACCGGGACGGCATCCCGGACAACCTGACCCCGATCACGGCGACGCCGACCCTGAACCCGGGTGGCGTCTACGGCATCGTGGTGGCCGGCACAGTGCCCGGTACCGCCATTGGCGGCAGCTCAGAGACCATCCTGATTGCCGCCACCAGCGCCTTCGACGTCGGTGAATCCGACAGCAACACCGACACGGTCACAGTCACCGCAAACGCGGTCATCGATGTGACCAAGTCGATGGACATCACCAGCGGCCCCTCTCCGAATGCCGGACCCATCACCGTCACCCTGACCTACACTAACCGAGGCGCCGCTACAGCCACCGATGTGTTGCTGGAGGACGATCTTCCGGCCGGTATGAGCTACATCGCCGGAACCGGTCGCTGGAGCGGATCAGGCACGACGCCCCTGGGGGATGGGCCCGGGAACGATCCGACGGGGATCGACTACGACGGCGGTGATTTCGAACCCGGTACGCTGTCCGCCACCATCTTGAACGTGCCACCCGGTGATTCCGGTGCCATCAGCTTCCAGGTCAGCATCGACACTGGAGTGGCTTCCGGGAACCTGGTCAACGTCGCCGAGTATGGCTACCTGGACGGCTCCGGTGCCGGCATTGGTCCGGTGAACACCAATCCGGCGGTGTACACGGTGACCCCGACTACCGGCGTGGTGATGGACGACAACGGCTCCGCCACGGACCAGGTCAATCCCGGCAACGATGTGGTGGAAATCACCACCCCGGTGAGTCAGGGATCGGTGGTCAATTTCGAGAACGTGTTGACGAACACCGGCAACGGCAGCGACACCTTCGACGTGGAAGTGGTGTCCAACACCTTCCCGGCGGGCAGCAACTTCCAATTGTTCCAGTCTGACGGCGCCGGCAATCCCACCTCGCCCATGACCGACTCCAATGGCAACGGCACTCCGGACACAGGCCCGGTTGCGGCGGGCGCGAGCTATAAGATCGTGCTCCAGGTCACGCTGCCAGCGACGGCCAGCGGCAACAACGGCGGCGCCGGATTCAACGTGGTAAAGCGAGCGACCTCCACCTTGAATCCTGCGGTCAGCGATGACACCACCGACAATCTGGCGGAAATCACGGTCAGCAGCGTCGACCTGACCAACGACAGCGTAGCGGGTCCCGGCACAGGCGCGGGTCCGGAAGCAAGCGCGGTCACCACAGCCGCCGTGGGCCCGGGTTCAACCGCGAGCTTCACCCTGTTCGTCCAGAACACCAGCTCGTCGCCGGACACCTATGATCTGGCGGCCAGCACGGACGAGACCTTCGCCAGCCTTGCCCTGCCCGCAGGCTGGACGGTGGAGTTCAAGAACACGGGCGGCGCCGTGGTTTCCGGCACCGGTGTTCTGGTGGGGAGCGCAAGCGTCCAGATCACCGCTGAGGTGCGTGTACCCGGTACCGCCGCACCGACCACGGTCAGCGTGTACTTCCGCGCCCTGTCCTCATCCACCGGTGCGGTGGACATCAAGCACGATGCGGTCACGGTCAGCTCCGTGAACGACATCGCGCTCAGCCCAAGCAACACCGGCCAGGTGTTTCCGGGCGGGTCCATTGCCTATGCGTTCCAGCTCACCAACAACGGCAATGCCGGTGAGACCGCCAGTGTCATTACTGCCACCAACTCCCAGGGAACCTGGAGCGCACCGGTGGTGTACTGGGACGTCAACGGCAGCGGTGCGCTGGACGGTGCCGATCGGGTGGTGACCGACCTTAGCGACATCCTCGGCGTAGACATCCCCAACGCAATAGGGGATACCAACCGCAACGGCGTGCTGGACCCGGGCGAGAGCATCCCATTGCTGGTCCGGGTGGAGCCGCCGGCGGGCGCCAACGACGGTGACAGCAACAGCACCACGGTGACCGCCGAGGCGGTGACCGGGGAAACCAACACGGTGGACAACACCATCACCATGGTGACCACGGTCATCACCAGTGACGTGGTGCTGGACAAGCGTCAGGCCCTGGACGCGGCCTGCGACGGTACCGCTGACACCGCCCTGTCCGCCGGCAATATCGGCAGTGGGGCCGCCCCAGGCGCGTGTATCGTCTACCAGATCACCGCCACCAACAGCGGCTCCAGTGCCGTGAATAGCCTGGTCATTACCGACACCACGCCAAGCTTCACCACCTACACCACCTGTAGCGGTGTCTGCGCAGCATCCGTGTCCTCGGGGTCCGTCACCGGGAACCCGGGCAATGGTGCCGTAGGGGTGGTGGAAGCCACCGTAGGCAGCGTGCCGCCCCTGGGCACGGCTGTCCTGACCTTTACGGTTCGGATCGACCAATAGCAAGGACGCCCCGGGAGGCACACCCTCCCGGGGCAGGTCCGGTGGCCATGGAAAAAGCACCAAACCACCCCGCACCGCTTTGATCCCAGCACTGCAGCGCTATGCTCCGCCACGCACCACGGTCAAATCGCCAGCTGTTTGCTGTGGTGTTACTCACCCTGCTCAACTGGGCAAGCTCGGTGGTCGCTGCACCCACCCCCCCCCCTCTACTGATCGAAAACCGCGCCCAGGCAACCTATTCTGACGCCGGGCTCGGCCTGCCAAAGTCAACCACGTCCAACATCACCCGGCTCCAGGTCCTGCGGATTGAAGCGCTTGCCCTGGAAACAGATCAAAGCCGCGACGGCACCGCCGGTGAAACGCTCATCCTAGGCCACCGCCTGGTCAACCAAGGGAATCTGAGAACGGACTTCACGGTCGATTACGACAATCTGATCGGCGACGACTACGACACGAACGGCCTGAATCTGATCCAGGACCTGAACGGCAACGGACAGATCGATGCCGATGAAATTGGGTTGGCGCCCGGCAGCGTACTGACCCTGATGCCAAACGAGACCCGGTATTTCCTCCTGTCGGCGACAATACCGGACTCCGTCGATCCCGGTCAGGTCGCTCGTCTGGAGATCCGGGTGGTGAGCGCAAGCGGTGCCGCCAGCGCCACCAACATGAACCAGATCATGGTCAAGGCGGTGGCGCCAGACCTGAGTTTGAAGAAGTCCGCTTCCACCGCACAGGCCGAGCCCGGTGACACCCTGGGCTTTCGCCTGCTGGCCGCGAACGAGGGAGACGGGCCGGCGGAGCCGGTTGATACAGTGATTTCGGGCACCCCCGGGCGCCATGTGATCGTGCGCGACAGCCTGCCGGCCAATACCACATTCCAGCGCTTCGACGATCACAGCAGCGCCGAGGCCCTGCTGCATATTCGGGGCGAACCGATGCATCACTACATCACTGCGCCACCGTCGCAATTGGATACCGTCGACGCCGTGGCGTTCGCCTACCCCGCTTTAGCACCTGCACAGCGGGTCAGCGCGGGTTTTCAGCTCCGGCTGCATGAGAACGCCGGCTACCGGGTGGAGAACGAAGCCGGGCTGTTTGTCGAAAAGCCCGATGGCTCTGAGGACCGCATACCCAGCAATCGGGTTGCGGTGGCATTGCCAGACAATCCGGGGGTACTGAACTATTTCAGCGACGACGGATTCGACCTGCCCACCGACTACGGCAGCGCGGGACGTCCGCTGTTTCTCGGTCTGGACTCCGGCGCCTGCAACAGCGATGCGAGCATCCGGGAACGGCACCCAGTCACCTTGCAGACCCGCTTGTCAGGTGATGCGGAAAGCGGGTTCGTAATGCTGGAGACCGGTCCGAACACGGGTGTGTTCCGGGTCAGCAACATGCCCACCCAGGCCTGGCCCCTATCCCCCAGCGCCCCAGAAAACGGCACGGTAGAGGTGGGGGTAAACGACACGGTGGTGGCCCTCGCCGACTGCGCCGAGGCGCCGTTGCAGGCCGCCATCCTGATCGACCCCTCCGGCGTGGTGTTCGACGCCCAAAGCAACCAAACCCTGGCCGGTGCCACCGTGACCCTGGTTGGCGTTTCCGACAGCGGCGCCGAGTTTGTGCCCACGGTGTTGGACCTGGATGGCCAGGTTGCGCCCCATGTATTGGTAACCAATGCCGATGGTCTGTTCCGCTTTCCCATGGTGGCGCCCGGAACCTATCGGTTGAACGTGCTCCCACCCAACGGCTACGTGTTTGCCTCTTCCGTGCCGGTCGATGGGTTGCCCGCGAACCGAAACGTCCAGGCGCCCGGGTCTTACGGTGGGCATTTCTCAATTGTGCCCGCGAGCGGCCCGGTTTTTCTGGATGTGCCACTGGATGCGGGCGCCGTGGCCGGACTGATGGTGAACAAGGCCGCATCCCGGTCCAGCGCGTCCATCGGCGAAACCGTTCTCTATTCGGTCACCGTATCCAACAGCACCGGCAGCGTGCTGGATGGCGTGGCGGTGCGCGACGAACTGCCCGCCGGCTTTGCCTATCTGCCCGGCACCGCCCGGCTCGAAGGGACCCGGATTCCCGATCCCCTCGGCAATCCGGGCGGGCAGCTGGTGTTCACCATTGACCAGCTGGACCTGGACGAGGTGGTCGAAGTCAGCTACCGGGCGCAGCTCAGAGTGGGTGCGAACCGGGGCGACGGCGTAAACCGGGTTCAGGCGTTTTCCGGGGCGGCCAGTTCGAATGTGGCCACCGCCACGGTGGAGGTGATCGAGGACGTGTTCAGGGACGACGGCTACATTCTGGGCAAAATCTTTGCGGACTGTAACGCCAACCGCATCCAGGACCTGGGTGAACCCGGTGTACCGGGCGTCCGCATCGTTCTTGAAGACGGAACCTTCGTCATCTCGGATGACAGAGGCAAGTACAGCTTCGCAGGCGTATCACCCCGCACCCACGTTTTGAAGGTGGACCCCATCACCCTACCCCAGGGATCACAACTGCTGCTGCTGGACAATCGCAACATGGGCGATCCAAAAAGCCAGTTCGTGGATCTGAAAAAGGGCGAGCTGCACCGGACGGACTTCGCCCTGGGGCCCTGCGACGACAGGGTGATGGGTGCGCTCGAAGCCCGAACGGCCCGGGAGGCATTGTTGCCCGGTGATGCCATGGTCGGGCTGAGCATCGATCTGCCGGTGGAACCGCGTGCCCCCGTATCCGACCCCAGATCCCGGCCGGCCAGCGGACTGCTTCAGGCCGATGGTCGGGTGATGGAATTCGGGCCACAGCAGCCACAGGCGCTGAACGCGGCCACCCGGCCGGCGCGCCTGCCCCCACCACCGCTGACGGCAGCCGCCACGGTCGATCTGGAAACCCTGTTGCCGACACTGGATCCGGCACTGGGGTTTATCGGTCTCAAGGACGGGGACACCCTGCCCAGCCGCCAGATCTCGGTGCTGGTCAAAGGCACTGCCGGTGCTCGGTTCCAACTCTCGGTCAATGAGATGGACGTGTCCGAGGACCGGGTCGGGCAAAAAGCGGTGATGGCGCAGAACCGCAGCCAGGCCTGGGAATACATTGCAGTCAAACTGCAACCCGGTCCGAACCGGCTCACGCTGTCGCAGCTGGATCCGTTTGGCAACATTCGCGGCACCGAGACCATCACCGTGCTGGCGCCGGGGCAGCTGGGCCGGATCGAGATCGCCGGACCTGAGCATGGCAGCCCGGCCGATGGTGAAACCCCAGTTCCGATTCGGATTGACCTGGTAGATCCGAACGCCATACCGGTCACGGCCCGCACCCCTGTAACACTGGAAACCAGCGACGGCGTATGGCTGGTGGACGATCTGGATCCGGTCCAACCGGGTGTGCAGACATTCGTTGACGCCGGTGGCGGGGTGTTCGAGCTGCTGCCACCGGCCACCCCGGTGGACGCCTTGATCCGAGTTTCCAGCGGCGTGATCGGCAGCGAATACCCGGTCAAGCTATTGCCCAACCTGCGTCCCCTGCTGGCCGTGGGCCTGGTGGAAGCTCGTCTGGATTTCAGTCGGCTTAACAAAAATGAGCTGAAGCCCGCCACCAAACAAGAGAGCTTTGAGCGTGAGCTGAGCGCCTTCAGTTTTGGCGATGACGACAATTTCCGAGGTGGGGCGCGGAGCGCTTTCTACGTCAAGGGTGCGATCAAGGACGAGTATCTTCTGACGCTGTCCTACGACAGCGACAAGGACGAGCGGACCCCCCTGTTCCGGGACATACAGCCCGAGCTGTTCTATCCGGTGTACGGTGATGCGGCGATCAAGGCATTCGACGCCCAGTCCACCAGCAAGCTGTATGCACGCATCGACAAAGATCGCTCATTCGCCCAGTACGGCGACTTCGTGACCGACCCCGGGGGCGACGTGCGGCGCCTCAGCAACTACAGCCGCAGCCTGACCGGGTTCCTGGGGCATTTCGATCGCAACCGGTACGGTCTGAGCGCCTTCGCCGCCCACGAGGACAGTCGCCAGGTGGTGGTGGAATTTCAGGCCCGAGGGATATCCGGGCCCTATTCGCTGGAACGCGTCGACATCGTGCCCAACAGCGAGAAAGTCGAGATTCTCACCCGGGACCGTGAACAACCCTCGGTGGTCCTCAAGAATGAACCCAAAGAACGCTTTCGGGACTATGAGGTCAACGACCTGAGCGGCGAACTGCTGTTCCGGCGGGCCGTGCCCAGCGTTGATTCGAATCTGAACCCGATATTCATCCGCGTGACCTTCGAAGTCCGGGACGACGGTGAGGACTACTGGATCTACGGGGTGGACGGCCTATGGGTGGTGAACAACTGGTTCCAGCTGGGCGCCTCCATGGTGCAGGATCGGCACCCCATAGACGGGATCGATCTGTACGGTGTGCAGAGCGAAGTGCGAGTGGGCAGAACCGGGCGCCTGATAGCGGAATTTGCGCAGAGCGACACCGACCTGGAGGGCACTGGCACCGCCGGGCGACTGGAACTGATTCATGCCACTCCCAGGTTCGACAGCCGTCTTTTCTTTGGCCAATCCGATGTGAATTTTGTCAATCCAAACGCCGGACTGACGCCGGGTCGCCGTGAAGCCGGTGCCAATCTCAACTATCGTATCGACCCGAAAACGTTTGTTGCTGCCGAACTGTTGTTCAGCGAGAGCCGAATCGACGACGGCAAACGCAGGGGGGGCTTGATCACCCTGCAGCGGGCACTGGGCTATAACTTGAGCGCCCTGGTGGGCATGCGCCATGTTCGGGATACCTCAGCGCCCCCGTTCATCAACAGCATTGGCGTCGGCGCCCGCGACACCACCACGGCACTGGGCAGGATGGACTGGCAACCGCCCGTGCTGCGGGGGGGCAGCGTGTTCCTGGAGTATGAACAGGATATTCGCGACAGCGCTGCACGCCGAGCGGCGGTGGGCGGGGAGTACCCACTGGCCGACCGCGGACGTGTCTATGTCAAGCATGAGTTCATCGCCAGTCTGACCGGCGTCTACGGTCTGACCGACGCAGATCAGAACAACCACAATACGGTGCTGGGGCTGGACTTCGACTATATGAACGAGGGACAGGCGTTCAGTGAGTACCGGGTCCGGGACGCCATCAGCGGTCGCGAGGCGGAGGCCGCCATCGGCCTGCGCAATGTCTGGCCGGTCGCCCGAGGCGTGCGCTTGCAAACCGGGTTTGAGCGGGTGCAGCCCCTGGACGGGGCTCTGGATGAGAGTACTGCCCTGACCGGGGCGGTGGAGTACACGGCCAATCCCCTTTGGAAGGGCAGCGCCCGAATGGAGTGGCGCAAGAGCACCCGTGTCAACGGAATACTCAACACCCTGGGCGTGGCGCGCAAGCTGAGCAACAGCTGGACCTATCTGGGCAAGAACACGCTGGACTGGCGGGAAGACCGAGACACGGACGGCGTCTATCTTCGCAATCGTTTCCGCACTGGCCTGGCCTTTAGAGACACGTTCACCAATCGCCTGAACGCGCTGATGCGCTATGAATTTCTATACGAGAAGAACGATGCCGACGACGACAAACGGCAAACCCACATCTGGTCCACCCACATCAACCATCGCCCGGGACGCAAGCTGACGCTCTCGGGTCGCTATGCCGGAAAATACGTGGAGGAGCGGGGCCAGGACTTCGACAGCGACTATGTCGCACATCTGATCAGCGGCCGGGTCATGTACGACCTGGACAAGGAATGGGACGTGGGCGTGATCGGCAGTTCGTTCTTCAGCGGCGACTTCAAGAGCCGACAGAACGGGGTCGGCCTCGAGGTGGGACATCTGCTGCAGGAGAATCTCTGGGTTTCGGCCGGGTACAACTTCTTTGGCTTCGAGGACCAGGATCTGAGTGGCGAGGATGCCACCAATCCGGGCGGTTATCTTCGGCTGCGTTACAAATTCGACGAGGACGTTCTGTCGTGGCTGCGCTAAGGCGCCATGGTCAACTCCGGTCCGGGACCGGCCGGGCAGCGGCGCGCAAAGGCGTCGGCTGGTGGCTGGCCGCCCTCCTCGCCATCGGTCTGGCGCTGCAGACGCAGCCGGCCGCCGCCGGCGCGCCCCTCACCCTGCAACAGCGCTTTGACGGCGCGGTGGACTATGTGGTGACCGGCGGCAGCCTGAGAACCGCGAACAACAACGTCAACGCCTGTTCCACCACATCCAGCTCGACCAAGAGCTTGAGCGGGATTCCAGCCGGCGCCAGTATCCGGGCCGCCTATTTGTACTGGGCCGGATCGGGGTCCAGCGCAGATTTCCAGGTGAGCTTGGACGGCAGCAGCCATAGCGCGCTGCGAGGCTACACCGAGCAATTCTCCAACGGCAGTCTGAATCTGGATTTTTTCGCCGGCGTCGCCGACGTCACCGCCCAGGTCACGGCCAAGGGCAATGGCAGCTACACCTTCAGCGATCTGGCCGTGGTCACCAGCAACCAGTCAGGCGGAGCAAGTTACTGTTCCTCGCAAACGGTTCTGACAGGTTGGTCGCTGGTGGTGATCTACGACGCCGCGGGTCTGCCCAACCGATCCCTGGTGCTGTTCGATGGGTTTGAGGCGATTTTTCAGACCGAGCGGGATTTCGCCCTCAGCGGCGTGCTGGCCTCCAATGTTCCGGCCGGCAAAACCACTGCCCTGGTCTGGGAGGGTGACACCACCCTGGGCGGTACGCGGGAACAGCTACGCTACAACGGCAACCCGCTGTCCGATACGGTCAACCCGGTGTCCAACGCCTACAACGCCACCGTCAATACACTGCCGAGCACCAGTGAATGGGGTCTTGATCTCGACACCTACGATATCTCGCCCTATATCCGTGCGGCTGACACCGGCGGGGTGACAACGGTGAGTGCCGGGCCGGACCTGGTGTTGTTGAACGCGGTGCTGCTTCAGATCACCACCACCGCCATCACCGGACGGGTGTTCGAAGACGTCAACTATGGCGGCGGCCAGGGCCGGGACTACGCCGACGCGGCGGCCTCGGCGCCGGGGTTCCAGCTGGGCAGACCCGGGGCCCGGGTGGAACTCTACGATGCCAGCGGCAATTTTCTGGACGCCACCACCACCGACGCGGGCGGAAACTATGGCTTTTATCGGCTGCTGAACGGGGACTACCTGGTTCGGGTGGCGACCGCCTCGGTCACCTCCTCGCGTGCCGGTGGCAGCAGTTGCTCCGAGTGCCTGCCGGTACAAACATTTCGCACCGATGGGTCCAGCAGTGTCGGCCTGCCGGTGGTGAACGAGGTCGGCGGGGCCTCTCCGGGCCAGCCCGATGCAGCGGCCAATACCGGCGGCGCCAATCTGTTCACACTGCAAGCGCACTCGGTTGCGCCGGGCCGAATCTCTGGGTTCGGCATCCCCAGGGCCGACTTCGGCTACAACTTCGACACCGTCGTCAACACCAACGATGCCGGTCAGGGCTCGTTGCGGCAATTCATCGAAAACAGCAACCGCCTGGGCAACGGCGGGTTGGATCAGGATGACAATCCGGCGGGCGCCGCCGCGCTGCCCAAAGCCGCAGGGGTCGAACACAGCCTGTTCATGATCCCACAGTCCGATCCCGGCTACCGAAACAGCCCGGACGGTGGCAGCGGCAATGCCTTCGTCATTTCGTTGAGCAGCGGCGCCCTGCCCGCTGTAAGCGACCCCGACACGGCCATCGACGGCCGTACCCAGACCGCCTACAGCGGTGACACCAACGCCCCGGTCCAGGAAGCCCCGGGCGGAGGCGTTGGTTCCCCCAGCACCGGACCGGAAATCGTGGTCGACGGCACCGGCAGCATCGGCAATCAACCGGTGCTGGAATCGGTCGCCGGGCGCAGTCGATTCGTCGGCCTTGGCGTGACCGGGGCCGTTGGCGGTAGTGAACGGGCCGTGGGCATCCGCTTGGAAACCGGCTCCGACGGCGGCGCCGTCGTCGACACCACGGTCTGGGGCAATGGCTCCGACGGCATCATGGTGCGGGGTTCGTCGGCTGTCCGCATCAGCGACAACGTCCTGTTGGCCAACGGCTCCTCCGGGCATCGCACCGCGGACGGTATCTGGGCCCGCGACACCCGTGGTTTGGAGATCCGGGACAACACGATAGTCGGCAACGTGGGCATGGGGATCGATCTGCGCGTCGGCAACAGCGGATTCGTGATCCAGGGCAACCTGATCGAGGGCAACGGGGTCCCTGTTGCCGGTGGGAACGGCAACAACCGATCCGGCGTGGGGGTACGACGCAGCCCGAACGGTGTCATCACGAACAACATCATCACCGGCAACACCGACGACGGCGTGCTGGTCTACAACAACACCACGAGCTACGGCGTGCGCATCTCACAGAACAGCATTTACGGCAACGGACAGCAGGGGATAGACCTGGGCGGCGGCCAGGCCGGCGGCAACGGCGTCACTTTGAACGACAGCAACGACGCGGACAACGGACCCAACACCCTGTTCAACTATCCGGTGTTGGACACGGCGCAGATCAGCGGCGGGATGCTGACACTCAGCGGATACGCTCGACCGGGCACACAAATCGAGCTGTTTGTGTCGGACCGGGACGCGGGTGGATTCGGCGAAGGCCAGATCTATCTCACCACCCTGGTGGAGGGCGACGCCGCGGACACGGATGGGGGTACCGGTTCCTATAGCGGTCCGGTGAACGGCGTCGATCAGGGCAGCGACAACAGCAACCGCTTTCGGTTCGAGATCCCCCTGAGTTCGCTCCCCGGCGTGACAGCGGGCGTGGAACTGACCGCCACCGGGACCGACTCAGCGGGCAACACCTCCGAGTTCAGCGGCAGAGTGACGACCCTTGGAGGCGTGAATGTGTCCGGCGTAGTTTGGCTGGACAACAATCGCAACGGCGTCCGCGACGCGTCGGAACCGGGTATCGGCGCGGTAACCGTGGCACTCTATGATTCGGCCACTGATAGCTGCTCGGGCACCCGGACCACCACCGACGGTGGCTACACGTTCACCGGTGTTGCACCCGGCAGCTATCAGCTCATCGAGGCCGGCTCGGCGGATCTGCCCCTGGCCTGCCCCCCGGCCCCGGCGGCCGCAGACCCGGCGGGCCATATCTCCACCACCGCCAACACCCGTACGGTGACGGTGGACGGTTCCACCATCACAAACCAGGACTTTGGTGACTACAACGGCAGCCGGATCAGCGGCCGGGTGTTCAACGACAACGGCGCCGGCAACGGCACCGCCCACAACGGCGTGGTGGAAGGCGACGAAACGGGGCTGGCCGGGATCGCAGTGACGGTTGAGAATGCCGGAAGCGCCGTCCTGGACAGCACCCAAACCGATCCGTCCGGCCGCTATACGGTGTGGGTTCCCGCCGGTTCTGGCGCAATCACCCTTCGTAAAGCCACCACCGCAGACTCAACCCCCATCAGCAAGCTGGCGATCGCGGTCTTGGACACCGCACCAGCCACCGACTACGGTCAGATGCAGTTTTCCACCGTGGCGGGCGCCGCTTACCCGGACCTGGACTTCGGGGAAGTGAAACAGCCCGCATTCGCACCGGATCACACCGGCACCGGACTACCCGGAACCGTGGTCGCCTACCCTCACACCCTGAGCTCATGGACCGAAGGTTCGGTGGCTTTTTCCATCGGCACGGAAACCTCGACGCCGGGCGCACCACCCTGGAGCTCGGTGCTGTATCTGGACAACGATTGCAGCGGCACCTTGACGGCAGGCGAACCGGTTCACGACGGGCCGGTCAGCACAAGCGCCGGGGCCGAGCTGTGCCTGATCGCGCGAATCAGCATTCCCAGCAATGCGCCGTTGTCCGGGCAGTATCGGATCAGGATCGACGCTACGTTCAGCTACACCGGCAGCGACGCGCCGGCCACGGTGCGCAGCCGTACCGATGTGACGGTGGTGGGCGAGGCCAGCGGATCCGGCCTGCAACTGTTGAAAACGGTGGACAAGCCCCAGGCCCTGCCAGGGGAAGTGCTGACCTATACCATCACCTACCGAAATGCCAGCACCAAACCCCTGGCGGAGCTGGTGGTGGACGACGCAACACCGGCGTTCACCACCTATCTGGCGGCCGCTTGTGGCAGCACACCGGGGGGTATCAGCTGTCCCAATCCACCCACCACAGCGCCACAGGTGGGCGTCAACGGCAATATTCGCTGGGTGCTGGAGGGCACGCTGTCACCCGGGGCAGAAGGCGCGGTGGAATACTCTGTGCAGGTGGATGACTGACCCCGACCGGAGCGGTCGGCGTCCAACCCCTATGCACTCCGCCGATCGGGCACTGTGACGCCGCGCAGCAGCAATGCACCGGAGACCAGGAGAATCAAGAGCGACATCAGGCCCAGTCCCCCGCTGCCGGTCATCAGCGTCACCGCTCCGACCAGCACCGGGCCCAACACGGCGGCGAACTTGCCCAGCATGTTGTAGAAACCGAAAAACTCAGCCGAACGTTCCGGCGGAATCAAGCGACTGTACAAGGAACGGCTGAGCGCCTGAACCCCACCTTGAACCAATCCGATGACCGCAGCCAGGACAAAGAACTCCTGTGCCGTGTCCAGAAACACCGCGTACAGCGTGACCAGGATATAGACCGACAGCGCAATCAGAATGCCGGCCTTGGCACCAAGACGCTGACCGATCAGGCCGAACACCAGGGCGGCGGGAAAACCGATGAACTGGGTCATCAGCAAGGCTTTGATCAGATCCCCTGAATCCAATCCCACAGAGAGCCCAAAGTCCACCGCCATGCGAATGATGGTGTCCACCGCGTCGATGTAAAGCCAGTAGGCGATCAGAAACCGAACCAGGTTGCGATGGGCGCGCAGATCGCGAATCGTCTGCAGCAGCTCCCGAAAACTGTCGCGCATCCAATGGCCGCGCGTACGGTCCGCCAGAGCCGCGGGTTCGGGCACCCAAACCAGCAGCGGGATGGTGAACACAAGCCACCATATGGAGACCGACAGAAACGACCACCGCACCGCCTCGGCCGCATCGGCCAGGCCAAACCAGTCCGGATTCAGAGTCATGAGCACATTGATGGCAAACAGGACGCCGCCGCCCAGATACCCCAGGGAGAATCCCAGCGCGGAGACCCGTTCCCGATTGTCCTCACCGGATACGGCGATCAGCAAGGCGTCGTAGAACACATTGGCGCCGGCGAAGCCCAGCACGCCGATGACAAACGCCAGCGATGCGACCCACCACTGGCCCTGCCCCACGAGAAACAGCGACCCGGTGGACAGTGCGCCCAGAGCGGCGAAGGCGGCCAGAAATCGTTTTCGTCCCCCCACCCGGTCCGCAATCGCACCCAGAATCGGCGCCATCAGCACCACGATGAGGCTGGAGACGGAATTGGCTACGCCCAGTCGAAACGTGCTCTCCGACGCAGCGACGCCCGCACTCCAGAACTGTTTAAAAAAAATCGGATAAAAACCCGACAGCACCACCGTGGCGAACGCTGAGTTGGCCCAGTCATAGAATGCCCAGGACAGAACCTGGCGGCGGGAATACATAGCGACAGGCTGGTTCAAGGCTCAATTCCCATTGCGGCACCGGTGTGCGCCGAACAGAGGCGTTGCGATCACATCAAGGTCCGAGCCCGCGGCGGCGGACCGACCCGGCATATCAGCCGACCCCGTGCTCACGAATGGCACTGAACGTAATCTCCGGCCAGCGCTCCTGTGTCAACTGCAGGTTGACCCGGGTGGGGGCGATATATACCAGCTCCCCGCTGTGGTCTTCGGCCAGATTGTCCTGACATTTGTTCCGGAACTCGGTGAACCGTTTCCCGTCGGCACAGCTCACCCAGTAGGCGGTGTTGACGTTGACCGGCTCGAAAATCGCCTCTACGCCGTACTCATGCTTGAGACGATGTGCGGCAACGTCAAACTGCAATACACCGACGGCGCCGAGAATCAGCTCATTCCGGGTCAACGGCTTGAACAATTGAGTGGCCCCCTCCTCGCAGAGCTGCTCCAGCCCCTTGAGCAACTGCTTATTGCGCAACGGGTCCTTCAAAACCGCCCGGCGAAACAACTCCGGCGCGAAATTGGGAATGCCGGTGAACTGCAAGGCCTCACCCTCGGTGTAGGTGTCGCCGATGCGCAACGTGCCATGGTTGTGCAAACCGATGATGTCCCCGGGATATGCTGCCATGGCACGCTCCCGGTCGGCCGCCATGAATGTCACCGCATCCGGAATTTTCACCTCGCGTGCAAGACGCACATGACGGCACTTCATGCCGGGGCGATAGGTCCCCGAGCAGATCCGCATGAAGGCGATCCGGTCCCGATGATTGGGATCCATATTCGCCTGGATTTTGAACACAAAACCGGAAAACTTGCTCTCCTCGGGCTGCACGGTGCGCACCAGTGTGGGTCGAGGCCTGGGTGAGGGTGCGCGCTCCACGAAATCATTGAGCATCTCCTGCACACCGAAATTGGTCAGGGCCGCGCCGAAATAGACCGGGGTGAGCGTCCCCTGCAAATACGCGTCATGGTCGAAGTCATGGCTGGCGCCCTGCACCAGCTCGATCTCCTCCCGGAGTTCCGCAATGGTGTCGCCCAGAATCTGGTCCAGTTCCGGATTATCCAGGCCCTGGATAATGGTGCCGGTTCCGGTTTTTTCCCGGGACGCCTGGTACAGGTGCACAAAATCCTGCTGCAGGTGATAGACGCCTTTGAGGCTGCGACCCATGCCGATGGGCCAGGTGACGGGTGCGCAGCGTATCTTCAGCACCTGTTCCACCTCGTCCATCAGCTCAATCGGATCGCGGCCGTCGCGATCCAGCTTGTTGATGAACGTAAAAATCGGCGTGTCCCGCAGCCGGCACACTTCCATCAGTTTGACCGTGCGTTCCTCAACGCCTTTGGCGCAGTCGATGACCATCAGCGCCGAATCCACCGCGGTTAGGGTGCGGTAGGTGTCCTCGGAGAAATCCTCATGGCCCGGCGTGTCCAACAGATTCACAATTCGATCGTGATAGGGAAACTGCATCACCGACGAGGTCACCGAAATGCCCCGCTCCTGCTCGAGTTTCATCCAGTCTGAGGTGGCGTGGCGGGCCGCCTTGCGACCCTTGACCGTGCCGGCCATCTGAATCGCACCGCCGTACAGCAGCAGCTTCTCGGTGATGGTGGTCTTGCCCGCGTCCGGATGGGAGATGATGGCGAAGGTGCGCCGGCGTCGGGTCTCTGCGAGCTGGTCGGTCAAAGTGGGGTCCCGTGAATCAAAGGCGGTGGATTCTAGCCCGCGCCCCGCGGCAATGGAACCGATGGCCGGCGGCCATCCCTCGTTGTCACATGTCTCAGGCCGGCCCCATATTCTCTGGCATCAGCGCCTTGGCCAGCACCAGGGCATCTTCCCGGGTGCTGCCCTGGGCGGGATAGTAGGCCCGGCGGCGCCCGATTTCATTGAACCCCAGAGCGTCGTACAGGGCACGGGCCGGATCGTTTGAGGGGCGCACTTCCAGAAGTACGGTGTCCACGCGGCCGACGCTGGCCAGAGCCAGCAGATACTCAAGCAACCGCCGTCCCAGACCCTGCCCCTGGGAACCAGGTTCGACACAGACATTCAAGATATGGGCTTCGCCGGCAGACACGGACAGCACGGCGTACCCGCACAGCCGGTCATGCTGCTCGCAGACCACACAGGTGTAGCCCACTCGCATGCAGTCGCGAAAGATGCCTTCCGACCAGGGAAACGGATACGCGGCCTGCTCAATGGCCATCACCGACTCGAGATCTCGGTCCTCCATACGGCGAAAACCGGGATGGGTTAGGCGTCCAGGTTTTTCAGGGTGTCCCTGGCCAGCTGAAGATCGTCCCACGCCTTTCGCTTCTCCACCGGTTTTCGCAACAGATAGGCCGGATGGTAAGTCACCACGAGCGGCAAGGCACTGTCGGGATGTCGATGCACCATCCCGCGCAACCGCCCAACCGGCGTATCGGTGGCCAGAAGATGCTGCGCCGACACCCGGCCCACCGACAGCAGGATGCGAGGCTGCACCAACGCGATTTGTCTCGCCAGATAAGCCTGGCAGGCCAGGGCCTCCTCAGACTTGGGGTCCCGATTCCCCGGTGGGCGGCACTTCAACAGGTTAGCGACAAACACCTGGTCGCGGCGCAAACCGAGGGCCAGCAGCATCTTGTCCAGAAGTTGTCCGGCACGGCCGACGAACGGTTTCCCCTGCCGGTCCTCCTCGGCACCCGGCGCCTCGCCTATGATCATCCAGTCGGCCTCACGACTGCCGACGCCGAACACCGTCTGGGTGCGCCCTTCGCAGAGGGCGCAGGCCCGGCAGCTGTGGACGGCCTGTTCCAGCTCACTCCAGTCCAATCCGGCGATCACAGGGGTCGCACCTGCCGCCGATTCCGCGGACGGAGCGGTCACGGTCTGGCGGCTAGATGGGGTGTCGGATACATCGGATTCCTGAACCTGACGGCCAGGCGCTTGCTGCCGCCGCCAAAGGGGTATGCCAAGGGCGCGAAGATAGGCCCGCTGTCGAGAAGAGATCACACCCATGGGGGTCGGCTCACCCTAGGGAAGGTCTGAACAATTGCTGCGATCGCGCCGGGGTCTTTACGCGCTCGCGTTCAAGGCGCACCGAGCGAAGTTGGCCCAAGGCAAATACGTGAGTTGCCAATGAGCGAGGTGCAACGCGGTACCAGGGGCGCAAAGGCCCGGCCCCTCCGGGGTTTCGCCCACAAGGGCACATCTGCCGCGTTTCCCGGCTTGGCCATAGAATGACTATGGCGCTGCGCCGGGTGCCTCGCATCTGCGCCCTTGTGGACCGAAACGCGATTCGTATCAATTGTTCAGACCTTCCCTAGCGAAAACCAACGCCGACCGGCATCCGAGCAGACCCGGCTTGCGCCAAACACTCGGGGCCACGCGAGCGTACAAGGGGTCGGGATTGGGCCCTATGGCCACCTGATCCCATAAGACTGCGCGCTGCATCTCAGACTGCGCGCTGCATCTCCACGAAGTCCCCCGCGCCGCGATACGCTTACTGATGCTCGGCTTTGTCGTCGCCCGAGCGTTGCACCCTGCGCCGCCGCCGGCGGACCAGCCCCTGGACCAGACCGGAGCAACCGTAGCCCAGAAACGCAATGAACAAAACCTTGGGCGGGTCTATGGCGGTCAGGACAAAGGCCAGGACGATTGCGGTGGCCGCCAGAAACGGAATGCGGTTGCGGAAATCGAAGTCCTTGAAACTGACGTAAAGCAGGTTGCTGACCATGAGCAACCCGGTGCTCAGGGTCAGTATCAAAGCGACCCAGCTGAGCTGATTGCCCTTGAAACCAAGATCGTCCCCTACCCAGACCAGACCCATCATAATGGCCGCAGCAGACGGGCTGGGCAGGCCGATAAAGTAGCGCTTATCCGAGGCACCGGTCTGAACGTTGAAGCGTGCCAAGCGCAATGCGGCGCAGGCCGCGTACACAAAAGCCGCCGCCCAGCCGAGTTTTCCAGGCGCGGGCCCAAGCTCGCGCAGACCCACCAGCGCCCACTCGTACATGATCAGGGCCGGGGCCAGGCCAAAAGAGACCATATCCGACAGGCTGTCGTACTGAACACCAAACTCGCTTTCAGTGTGGGTCAGCCGGGCCACGCGACCGTCCAGTCCGTCGAGAATCATGGCCACATAAACGGCGATTGCAGCGATTTCGAAGCGACCGTGCATGGCCGAGACAATGCCGTAAAAACCGGCAAACAGGGCCGCCGTGGTAAATAGATTGGGTAATAGATAGATACCTCGCCGTCGGCGTGGCCGCGGGTGGTCAGTGGTCTGCTTGAGATCTTCGGGCATATCCGATTCCGGCCCGATATGGGCTGCTGGAAGGAAGCGCAGACGATAGCACTTTCACGGTGGGTGGGGAACGGACGTTTGACGGCCCCAGGGCCCGTTCCATTTAAAAATTTACTAACGTAATCAGTAGCTTTACGCGACCTCAAACATTCTGCTTGACACCGGCACCGAAGAGCCTAGAATCGCCGCTCCATCAGTTGTTGTGCGCCGCACCATGATGGCGTTTAAAGGTACTTCAATCAGCTCAAGGGAGGCTGTGTCATGTTTCAAGAAATGGCTGTTCGAGTCGGTCTCGCCTACGCTGGCGCCATTGTGGCTCTGACCGTTATTCTGCACCTGCTGGGCTGATTTCTCAGCCTGGCGCACGGGGCACCGTCCGGTTCCGCTTCGGGACGGTCGGTGCCCGATTTATTTCTGGGTTGATTTGTTGGCGGACGTGTCAGGCGCGACAAAAGGCCTGAAACGCACCCGCGACCCGATCCATGTCCGCTGCATCCACGTCCAGATGGGTCACCAGCCGGAATCGGCCCCGCCCGCTGATCAAGATACCCCGCTCTTCCATGTATCGGCTCAATGCGTCGGACTGATCTGCCGACACCTGCACAAACACCATGTTGGTTTGCACCTCATCCATGGACAGGGAGATGCCGGGCGTGCCCAACAATGATTCGGCGAGGCGCCGCGCATTGGCGTGATCCTCGACCAAACGGTCAACATTCTGCTCCAGAGCCATAATGCCCGCCGCGGCGACGATACCGGCCTGGCGCATGCCGCCGCCCAGCATCTTGCGCCAACGCCGCGCTGCCTCGATGAAGTCACGTTCGCCACAGAGCACGGAACCGATTGGCGCACCCAGGCCCTTGGACAGGCAGACCGAAACCGAGTCGAACTGGGAGGCAATTTCGCGTACATCAATGCCCAGCTTCACCGCGGCGTTGAAGATACGGGCCCCATCCAGATGAAATAGCAGACCCCTAGACCGTGCCAGAGCGGCGGCATCGATAATGTAATGTTGGGGGAGCACTTTCCCGGCGATGGTGTTTTCCAGGCACAACAGGCGGCTGCGGGCAAAATGAAAGTCATCCGCCTTGATGGCTGAGGCGATCCGCTCCAAGCTGAGACTGCCGTCCGGATCGTGGGCCACCGGCTGAGGCTGAATGCTGCCCAGAACCGCCGCGCCACCCCCCTCGTACTTGTAGGTGTGGGCGTCCTCACCCACGATGTACTCGTCCCCACGCTGACAATGGGTGATCAGGGCCAAGAGATTGCTTTGCGTCCCGGTGGGCACAAACAGGGCCGCCTCGGTGCCCAGGCGTTCCGCGGTCAAAGCCTCCAGCCGATTGACGGTCGGATCCTCGCCATACACATCGTCACCCACCGGTGCCGCCGCCATCGCGGCTCTCATGGCTTCACTGGGCCGTGTGACGGTGTCACTGCGGAGGTCGATAATGCCTTCGGCGGTGCTCACAAGATAAACCTCCTGATCTATGATGACCTGTCCAGGCCCGGGCCACCTGCGGAAAGCTCCGTGTTCAGGGACAAACCACCGGCACCCGTGCGTCGATTTCGATACGCTGCGGCGTCACTTTAGCGCGTAAGGCGATCACGTCCACCCCAAGCTCGATGGCGGCCCTCAGGGTCTGGCCGTAGACCGGGTCAATGCTGTCGGCGGGGCGAACCTCGTTCACGTCCGAGCGCTGCACGCAAAACACCAAGGCGGCGTCCGCCCCTCCGCGATAAACGCCCATGAGTTCCCGCAGGTGTCGGGACCCGCGGCTCGAGACCGCATCCGGAAAGACCGCCACACCACCCTCGACGGCCGCGGTGACATTCTTGACCTCCACGAATCGCGGACCGGCCTCACCCTCGAGCACGAAATCGACCCGCGAGTTCTCCGCGCCATAGCGCACCTCGGCCCGAACCGCCCGCGGCTGGCCCCATTCGGATACCAAGCCGTGCCCGATCGCCTCCCGGACCAGGCTGTTGGTGCGTCCGGTGTGTATGCCGACCAAAACACCGGGCTTCGCCTCCACCAATTCCCAGGTCAGAGGGTACTTCCGGGCCGGATTTTCAGCCCGGCTCAGCCATACCCGGGCACCGGGTTCCCGACACCCCTGCATGGCGCCTGTGTTGGGACAATGCACCGTAGTCTGGGTCCCGTCAGCAAGCAGTACATCCGCCAGGAAACGCTTGTATCGCCTCACCAACCGGGCCTCAATCATTGGGTGCGGTAATTGCATCGATGGCTGCCCCAAGCTTGTTTTTTCGCCGTCGTGGGCGAAATCTGTCGCAATCCGTCACGGTGCCTACCCGGGAAGGGCACAGAAAGAGGAAACCACGCTATGAAAGCGATCCTATTCGCCACCCTGATCATCGCGTCCATGTCGCTGGGTACGGCCTGGGCCGAACAGGTCGACCGGAGCGTGTCAGGTGACCACCTGACAGTGCCGGAACAAACCGCTTCCTCAATGAAATTGCCACGCCGCGGCATGAGCATGCAGACGGTCAGCAACGGCTGGGGAGCCGCCCCGCGTCAGATGAGCGCCGTGGGTAACCCTCCCATCTCGCGTTGGATCTATCCCGGTTTCACGGTCTACTTCGAGTACGACCATGTGATCCACTCGGTCCAGCACGCGCAGGCGAACCCATCTTGAATCACTGACCACCGCGACGAACGGCAGCCATTTTGCGATGGTGGGCGATCCGGCAAACACTCACGGTACAACGCCCGCTTACCCGCGGCGGCGGCGGCCCGGTGACTTGTCGTAGGGGTTAGCCCCCATCTTGAACTCGATTCGGATGGGCGTTCCCGCCAGACGGAACACCCGCCGAAACACTTTGGCCAGATAGCGCTTATAGCTGGCCGGCACCTTGTCGGTCTGGTTGCCGTGAATCACGATCAGGGGCGGATTCCGCCCCCCCTGATGCGCATAGCGCAACTTGATGCGCCGCCCTCGCACCTGGGGCGGTTGATGACTCTCGACAGCATCCTGCAGCACCCGGGTGAGTTCCGACGTGGACATATCGCGCAGAGCGGCGTCATGCGCGGCCCGAACCGAAGTCAAGAGTTCCATCACACCCGAGCCGTGCAGGGCTGAGATAAAATGGATCTTGGCAAAATCCAGATACGGGAAACGTCGGTCCAACTCCCCTTGAACACGTTCCCGCTGGGCGGGTTCCAAGCCGTCCCACTTATTCACGGCAATCACCAAGGCCCGGCCACAGTCCAGGATGAAACCAAGCAAGGTCGCGTCCTGCTCGCTGAGGCCCTGGCGGGCGTCCAGCACCATGACCACCACATTAGCCTGCTCTATGGCCTGAAAGGTCTTTATGACGCTGAACTTCTCTATCGTCTCCGTGACCCGCGCACGCCGCCGAACTCCGGCGGTGTCAATCAACTGGTAGTCGATCCCCGCTTTTGTAAAGGGCACGTGAACGCTGTCCCGAGTGGTGCCGGGTAGATCGCTGGCCAGCACCCGCTCCTCCCCCAGCAGTCTGTTGACCAGGGTCGACTTGCCCACGTTGGGCCGCCCGACGATGGCCATACGGATGGCGTGGGGGGCCGGGAAATCCGAGTCCTGCGCCCCTTCATCGGGTGTTCCCAACTCCGTCAGAACAGCCTCGATCAGCGCCTTGACGCCGCGGTTGTGGGCCGCGGCAACGGCGACGGGCGGACCCAGGCCCAGGCTCTGAAAGTCGGCCACCGCCAGATCGGGATCCAGGTTCTCACTCTTGTTAACCGTCAATCGAACCCGTTTTCCACAGCGGCGAAGACGTTCGGCGATGGTGTCATCGTCAGCGCTGATGCCGGCCCGGGCGTCCACCAGGAAAATAACCGCATCGGCTTCGTCGATGGCTTGCCAGACCTGCTTCTCTATGAGTCCGTCGATTTGCCGCTCGGCCCCGGCCAGGCCACCCGTGTCAACCACCAGGTAGGGCGCGGAACCGACTTTACCCAGGCCATACCGCCGGTCTCGGGTAAGACCCGGGAAATCGGCCACCAAGGCGTCGCGTGTGCGGGTCAAACGATTGAACAGGGTGGACTTACCCACGTTCGGGCGCCCGACCAATGCAATAACGGGGAGGGTCATGGGTGATGTCCGCGAGCCGGGGCGCTCAGCGAACTCCGTAGCCGGCAACCTGGCCGGCGCTGCTGGCAGCATATATCCAATTGCCGTCGGTGATGGGGGCCGAGATGATCCGCTCGTCATGCAAACGCATCCGTCCCTGCTGCGAGCCGTCGTCTCGGGACAGAAAGTGGAGGTAACCCTCGTAGTCCCCCACCACGACGTAATCGCCCACCACCACCGGACCGGTGAGGCTCCGATGCAGCAGACTCTCCTGTCCCCACAAGCCGGCACCGGTACGTCTGTCGTAGGCCCGCACCGCGCTGTCACTGTCGGTTACGTATACGGCATCATCATCCACGTCCAGGCCGGCGTAGGCAGATGCTTCACGTCCCCAAATGACCTCCCCGGTTTCCGCGTCCACCGCCGCCAGACGTCCCTGAAATGTGACCACGTACAGTATGCGCCCCAGCAGCTTGGGGGTGGCGTCAATATCCACCATGCGATCCAGTTCCGAGCGGCCTTGGGCCGGCGCAATGGTCCGCTCCCAGAAAACACGGCCAGAACCGATATCCACCACCACGACTTTACCGTCGTCGGTACCTGCGATGGCCGCGCCCTGGACCAGCAGGGGACGGGATACGCCCCGCAGCGTCAGGGCCGGGGTCACCCGCGAGTAAGTCCAGAGCTCAGCGCCATCCAGCGGGTCAAGCCCGGTGAGGCTGCCGTCACCGGTGCGCACCACCACCACACCGAAGCCCGCCTCCGGCGCGCTGAGCACCTCGCTGGGGACCATGCTGCGCCACAGTTCCGCGCCGTTTCGAATATCGAGGGCAATCACTTCGCCTCGCGAAGCACCCACCAGTACCCGCCCCTCGCCGACACCCACGCCACCGGTAAGCACCTCCCCGACGTCTACACCCCAGCGAATTCGACCGGTCTTGGCATCCAGCGCCGAAACCTTTCCGTCAAACCCCGCCACGTACACGGTTTCACCATCCAACACTGGGGTCAGACGCACAAACTGGTCACCTGAATCGGTACCGGTGTTGGTCTGCCAACTCCCCTGCACCGGTGCGCGGGCTTCGATGGGCTCCAGTTCCATGGGTGGATCGAGGTTCGGCGTACCCCCGGTAAAGGAATTGATCATCCCGCAGCCCGTGAGACAAACGGGCAACAGCATGAGCAAGAGTCGAGGCGTCACTGACCGGTACCCGCCCCGGCAACACCCGAAAGGTCGGACAAGTCGTTCAGTTTCATATCCAACAGAGGCGTGCTGCGCCCCTCCAGCGCAGCGGCCGCCTGGGCGGCCTGATAGGCCTCGCGGGCACGGTCACGGTCGTTCAGGGTGAGGAATGCGTCCCCGCGAATCGCTTCGGCCTCGGCCCGAAACGCCTGGCCAACGGTTTCGGTCATGGCCAGAGCCGCATCCGCCTTGTCCTGCGCCAGCAAGACCCGGGCAAGCCTGAGCCTCGCAACGTCCACAAGTTCAGTCTGGGGCGTGCTGTCAACCACCCATCTGAGTTGTTGCTCGGCCTCGGCCAACTCCCCGTCCTCGAGGTACTGGGCAGCGATCACGAACGAGGCCAGCGCGGCGTATGGCGAGCCCGTGTGATCGATGCGCAATTGCCCGGTCAGACCCGCTGCCTGCTCAGGCTGGCCTTCGCCACTGAGAGAAACGACCTGCTGGTAGAGATCCGACGCTTCAGCGGCTGCCGTGCGGGTGTGGCTTTGCCAGAACTGCCAGCCGAAAACACCGGCCAAGCCCAACGCCAGGCCACCGACGATGGCCACACCGTTTTCCTTCCACCATTTCTTGAGCGCATCGATTTGCTCTTGATCAGAAACGTGGTCCATTCATCCCCCTGGTCAGTCGGTCCATCACATCACTCCTTCGGCCCGCAGATGATCGGCGATGTCCGCCATCGGTCGGGTCGTCTGTTCCACCGATCGGCGCAGAAACTTGACGCCCACCGCACCCGTAGCCAGTTCTTCCTCACCCAGCACCAGCGCGACCTCGGCCTGGCTACGATCGGCCCGTTTGAGCTGGCTCTTGAAACTACCGCCCCCGCAATTGAGCAGTATCCGGGTTCCGGGAAGCTGATCGCGCAGGCGTTCGGCCAGATCCAGCGCCGCGGCAGCCGCTGGCTCCCCTGACGCCACCAGATAAATCCCACCCGGCTCGGTTTCCCCAACGGCCTGATCCTTCATCAGATCGATCAACCGATCGACGCCCATGGCGAAACCGACACCCGGTGTTGCCTGACCACCCAGTTCCGATACCAGACCATCGTAACGACCGCCGGCGCATACCGTGCCCTGGGCACCCAGCTGGTCCGTAACCCACTCAAAGACGGTGCGGGTGTAGTAATCCAGTCCTCGCACCAATCTGGGATTGATCCGGTACTCAATTCCAGCCTGGTCCAACAATCCACGCAGGCCTTGCAAGTGGGCCTCGGATTCGGCGTCCAGATGGTCCAGTAAGCGGGGTGCTTCAGCCACCAGGGATTGCAGGTCGGGGTTTTTGCTGTCCAGGATGCGGAGCGGATTGGATTCAAGCCGTCGCTGGCTGTCCTGGTCCAACCGATCGCGGTGGGACCGGAAGTAATCGACCAGAACGGCGCGATAGCTCGCACGGGCCTCTGGCAGGCCCAAAGAATTCAACTCCAGGCGAATCCCCTGCAACCCGAGTCTGCGCCAGATTCGGGCTCCGATCAAAATCAACTCGGCGTCCACATCGGGGCCGGGCATACCGAAGGCCTCGGCGCCGAACTGATAGAACTGTCGATAGCGCCCCCGTTGCGGCCTTTCGTAGCGGAACATGGGCCCGCCGTACCAAAGCCGCTGGGTTTGATGGTGCAGCAGACCATGCTGAACACAGGCTCGAACGCATCCTGCGGTCCCTTCCGGACGCAGACTGATACTTTCCCCGTTGCGGTCTGCAAAGGTGTACATCTCCTTCTCGACGATGTCTGTGACCTCGCCGATGGAGCGTGCAAACAGCTCTGTAGATTCCAGCAGGGGCAGACGGATTTCGCGGTATCCATAATCGGCAAACACACTGCGAACCGTATCGTCCAGCACATGCCAGCGGCCGCTGCGATCCGGCAGGATGTCGTTCATGCCGCGCACGGCTTGTAGTTTCTTGGTCATAGTGGTTCATGGGCCAGTCCGAGCCTTTTCGGGCATCCGGCGGCCGAAAGGTTCAGTGGGCAAGGGCCCAGTCTGTCCGTGCACAGACAATGCGCATCAGGATCCACCCAGGGTGAAGCGTGCCGGGCGTCCGTCGGCTGCGCCATAGTCCGCGGCGGCAACGGTTACACCATCCAACAGCATGACAACCGCGCCGCTGTCGCCCAACAGAACCCGAAATGGGGGCTCACCCACCACTTCCCGGAAACTTCCGGATTTGGCCAAGCCGAATGCCAGTTTGGTTCCCTGGGCATCGCGGATCTCAATCCAACAGTCCCGCTCGAACAGCATCTCGAGGCGGGCACCACCCACGAGCATCGGCAACGGTGGGGCTGAGTCCATGATCAGGCCCTGAGCTTCGGCGGTGGGGTCTGTGTCCGAGTCGGGCACCGGCTCCATGGGTATCTGCTGTGCGGCCAGTTCGTCTCCCGATGACATCGGGGCAGGCGCCATTTCACCGCCGTCAGCCGGGACGGCATCCGGTCCGGAACTCGGTTCCGCCTCGCTTGCCACCAGGGCCGGCGCGACTTCCGTCAGTGTCGCCGTCTCGACGCTTGAGGTCGGAGCGTCGGGCACCGGCGTATCCATGGGCCGGGGCTGTTCCGGCTGCAGATCCGTGGGCTCTTGCACCGCGTCCGACGCGGCCACCGAAATCTGCGCCTCTTCCTGCTCCATGCGAAGCTGCTCGTAACCCCACCAACCCACCACCGCAATCATCATCAACACCAAGCCGTAGGATACCCAACGCACCCCGGCGTCACTGGAGCGGGCCTGCTGTTTGATGGTGTTGGGCGCCGCCAAAGAAGGCGTGGTGCTTTCGCCCCTGAATGCCCGGTACTCGGCGAGGATTTCGTCCTCGGGCAGACCCAGCATGCGAGCATACCCCGTCACATACCCGCGCACATAGATTGAGTCGGGCAACTCGGAGTAATCATCACGCTCGATGGTTTCCAGCACAGCCGGGGTGAGCTTGAGCTGATCGGCCGCCTGAGTGTGATCGATTCCGCGTGCCTTGCGGGCGTCTCGCAGGCGTGGACCGGGTCCCGAACTGGGGCCCGCCTCCGGCTCCGGCTCGGCGCGCCGCAGTTTGACCTGCTTGAGACTCACCGTCAGCTGCCTCGCAGTTCCGCCGCTTCCCTGGATTCGGGGAAGTTGGTGCGCAAACGCAATTCATAGCCCTCCGCCAGGGCGGGATTCCCCAAGGCTTCCTCAACTCGATAGCCCACCAGCAGACTGTGCGCCGACTCGGGCGCCGAGGCATGGTAGCGCTCCAGGTAGGTCTTCGCCTGTACCGGATCCCCCTGGCCAAGCCTGGCCTCGGACAAGCCCAGCAGCGAGCGCACCGCCCGCGGGTCCAGGTCGAGGGCCTTGTTGAACAGTCCTTCCGCCGCCACCGGATCGTTGGCCTCCAATCGGCACAATCCCAACCCGTCATATACACCGGCGGGCCCGGTGCCGCCATAGTCCTTGATTACCCTTTCATACTGTTGCTCGCCCTTGGCAACTTCGCCCTGCTGGCATAGCAGTTCGCCATAGTTCATACGCGCCAGACTGAATCGGGAGTCCAGCCCCACGGCAGTGCGGTACTCCTCCAGCGCAGCCCCATAGCGGCCGGTCTCCGCATACAGAACACCGAGTGCGTTATGTGCTTGGGGAATGTTCTTGTCCAGATAAATGGCCTTGAGCAGTTTGTCTTCGGCCAGATCAAAGTTGCCGTTTTGCATGTACTCCATGCCCAACTGCAGGTTGATCACCGCAGCCTCGTCAAAACTGCGCAAATCGGTGGAGCCACTGGGACTGGATGGCGTGGTGGCGCATCCGGTCAAAAATCCAAACAGCAAAACAAGCTTCAGTAGTCTGCTAGCGATCATGCGGATACCTGCAAACGCGCCATGCGGACCGGGCGGCGACTCCGATCCTGAACTTCACCCGCAAGTTGCCCACAGGCGGCATCGATATCGTCGCCCCGGGTCCGCCGGGTGATGGTCACCACACCGGCCGCCATGAGGATATCTCGGAACCCGGAAATGCGCTCGGTCGATGACCGCGCAAACCGTGTGCCCGGAAACGGGTTGAAGGGAATCAGGTTGACCTTGGACGGGATATCTCGAATCAGTCGGGCAAGGGCCCGGGCGTGTTGATCACTGTCATTCACACCATCAATCATGACGTACTCCCAGGTGACCCGTTGGCGGTTGCCGGGCTGCTTGTCAAGGTAACGCCGGCAGGCTTCCAACAGGGTCGCGATGGGATACTTGCGATTTATGGGAACCAGTCGATTACGCAACTCATCGTCCGGGGCGTGCAAGGACACCGCCAGCGCCACGTCACACACGTCTCCGAAACGGTCCAGGGCCGGCACCACACCGGAGGTGCTCAGAGTGACCCGCCGTTTCGACAGACCATAGCCAAAATCGTCCAGCATGATATTGATGGCCCGGACCACATTGTCGAGATTGGTCAGAGGTTCCCCCATGCCCATGAACACCACATTGCTGATGCGCAGTTCCGGCACCTGCCGAGCGGCCAGCCAGAGCTGGCCCACGATCTCGTCGGAGCTGAGATTGCGGTTGAAGCCCTGCTGGGCAGTGGCGCAGAAGGTGCAGTCCAAGGCGCACCCGACCTGGGAAGAAATGCAGAGGGTTACACGATCCGGCTCGGGAATCAGCACCGTCTCGACGCAATTGCCACTGTCCACCCGAACCAACCACTTGTGGGTCCCGTCCTCGGATGCCTGGTCGAGGGCCACCTGCGGCAATCTGATCTCCGCCCGTTGCATCAGGGTATCGCGCAGCCCCTTGCTCAGATTGGTCATTGCAGAAAAATCGGTGACCCCATGCTGATGGATCCACTGCATCACCTGGGTTGCGCGAAAACGCGGCTCACCCAGCTCGGCGAAAAACCGCTCCAGGGCGGTGCGATCCAATCCCATCAGGTTGACCGGTGTGGCGGAGGTCACGTTGCAGATCCTCAGCGCGTTCTGGCGCAGATGCCGTCGCCGCCGAAAAAGAATTCGATCTCCACCGCGGCGGTCTCCGGCGCATCTGAACCGTGCACCGCGTTCTCATCGACCGTTTCGGCGAAGTCGGCCCGAATGGTGCCGGCTGCAGCTTCCGCCGGGTTGGTGGCCCCCATCAGTTCGCGGTTTCGGGCAATGGCATTCTCACCCTGTAGCGCCTGAACCATAACCGGGCCGGAAATCATGAACTCCACCAAATCGCGGTAGAAAGGCCGATCCTTGTGCACCACATAAAATGCTTCAGCCTGCTCGCGTGTCAACTGCATCATCCTGGCGGCAACGATGGTCAGGCCACCTTGTTCAAACCGGCTGTAAATTTCACCGATAACGTTCTTGGCGACGGCATCCGGTTTGATAATGGACAAGGTGCGCTCGACAGCCATGCATGTGCTCCGTTCGATACAGGTTCAAATACGGCCGAAACCCGCTATTTTACGCGGGTTTCCGGAAAGGGCGGGAGTTTACCATATCCGCTCGGCCGGGCAACGAAGTCCGCTTGCCGGTTCGACCGTAAGCGGCGACCATAGCGTTCCGGCAATTGGGGAGTGCGGCCGATGCGTGGATGGTTGACGGTGCTGATGGTGGGACTGGCGTTCAGTCCTGCGCAGGGCTCGGATCTGGAGCGTGAGGCTCGCCTGGCGGCGGAAATCGAAGACACCATCGTGGTGGGCGAACCCATCTACCTGACCGCCGATGGGCACGATTTCCTGGCCCTCTACACCCCGGCGGAGCCGGCTCGGGGCAGCACATTGATTCTGCACGGACGGGGCTATCACCCGGACTGGCCCTTGGTGGCGGCCCCGTTGCGGGAGGGGCTGGCCGATGCAGGCTGGACGACCCTGTCCATCCAACTCCCGGTGCTGGCTAAAGACGCCGGTTATTATGACTATGTGCCCGTGTTCCCGGAGGCGGCGGCAAGAATACGATCCGCGCTGATCCACCTGCGCACCATGGCGGCCGACGAACCGACGATTGTGATCGCCCACAGCTGCGGCGTACACATGGCGATGGCCTACGTGGACATCTATGGAGATTCCGATTTCGACGGTTTCGTGGGCATCGGCATGGGTGCAACAGACTACGGTCAACCCATGCGCCAGCCGTTCCCGCTGGCCTCCATGGGAATCCCGGTATTGGACATATTCGGCGCGGATGAATTTCCCGGCGTGCTGCGCATGGCGCCGGAACGCAAGGCGGGGCTTGCCGCCGGGGGTAACCCGGGCTCCCGACAGTTCATCGTGCCCGACGCGGAGCACTATTTCGAAGGCGATGCGGCCAGTGCGCAATTGCTGGAAACCATCGCAGAGTGGCTGGATACCACGGACTTCAGGCGCAACCAGCAGCGTCCCACACGTCAGTAGCGATTCAGAGCAGCCCAAATGCAGAAAGGATTTTTCACTGGGTTTCAACCGGATGGCCCGGCAACCGCGGTGGCTATCTCGAACGGGAAGTCCGCCTGATAAGGGCCTGCATCGGTCTCAAGCGTCACGCTTGCGATCCAATCCCGGCGCCCGACCCAGCATACGGGGATCATTCCCTCGCCGGCCCAGCTTCCTGCCCCCGCCCTCGTCAGGCGAAAGCGGTTGATTCCCATATCCATATCCCGCATGGATAGGTTCACCAGCACTCCGGCGACCCCGGGTCCGTCCACCTCCACCCGGATGGGGAACAGCCGCAACGGGCGGAGGCCGGGGCCCAAACCGAATCGGAGCGCGATACCCTCAGCGAAGGCCAAGCAGACATTCCGGCCGGGATCGCATTCGGCGTCGACGCGCATCGGTGTCGAGGGCGTGACATTCCAGGCATGTCCCGGCCACTGCCGATAGAGATAACCGCCACCCACACCCAGAACCAAAAGCGCCAACAGAATAAGGATCGACCGAATCGGCGTGTTCAAGAATCGAATGCTCCGGCGGATGCCGGCAGCGCGACGCCCTGGGCTCCGTGGTGCCAGGCGAGCGATAGATCGGTCTGGCCTCGGGGGCCCCAGGCATAGACCGGGAAATTGACGCCATCCACCGCGTCGCGAAACCGGGTCCAACCCAGACCCGACGAGCCGGGCTCCGAACCAACCGGTCCCAGTACAGCAAAATCCAAGTCGCCCCCGAGGGTGGCAAAGGCCGCCAGACCGCAACAGATGGCCCCGCGCATCCGACGTTCAGGCTGGGCCGGCGGGGTCAGCGAACAGGGCTGCACGTCGGCTGGCTGACGCAAACCCTGGCCCAGGTCAAGGATACCCGGGTCGGTAACGCGCCACAGTTCAGGCAGGGTCAACGCGGTGACAATGGGTGCATCGGCCGCCGGCAATGCATAGGACACGAGATCGCGCACAGAGACCCAGGCCAGTGGTTGACCTTCGCATCCCTTCGGTGTTCCGGAGTGGGCTTGGACAATCCAGGTGTCCAGCAGAACCGACCGCTCAGGATAATGATGGACGATGCGGATCAGCGGCCGTGCGCGGTGAACCTCAATCCCGATTTCCTCACCCAGTTCCCGGCACAGGGCGGACAGAACGGTTTCACCCGGCTCCGCCTTACCTCCTGGAAACTCCCAGAGCCCGCCCAGGTGAACCCGCGCGGGTCTTTGGGTCAGAAGAACCCGGTCTTCCGCGTCCCGCACCACGCCCACGGCAACGTGCGTTAGCCGCTGCGGCATGGACACGGTCAGGATCGGTAATCGGAGTTGATGGAGACATACTCGTGGGACAAATCCGTGGTCCAGATCCGGGCGTATGCGTCTCCCCGCCCCAACTCAACGCGAATGGTGATACTCGGTCGTGACATCACGGCTTGCCCCTGCGCCTCGGTGTAGTCGGGGGCGCGTCCCTGATCGGCCACGATGCAGACTTCGTCGAGAAACAGACGAACCCCGGCAAGATCGAGATCCGATACCCCGGCGCGCCCGATGGCGGCCAGGATTCGGCCCCAGTTGGGATCCGAGGCGGTGAAAGCCGTCTTCACCAACGGCGAATGGGCAATGGTATACGCCACCCGGCGGCACTCGTCACGATCCCGGCCGCCCTCGACCAGGACCGTTACGAACTTGGTGGCGCCTTCGCCGTCGGCCACAACCGCCTGGGCCAGTTCCACGCAAACCGCCCGGACGGCGGCCTGGAGCAGGGGGTACTCGGCGCTGGCCGGGGTGACCTGGTCGCCCCCGGAACCGCCGGTGGACAGCAACACGCAGGCATCGTTGGTGGAAGTGTCTCCATCCACGGTGATGGCATTGAAAGACGCTTCGACGGATTCGTCCAGGCAGCGCCGCAAAGCGGCCTGGGACAGGCTGGCATCGGTGGCGACAAAGGCCAGCATGGTCGCCATGTCGGGGCAAATCATGCCCGACCCCTTGGCCATGCCGGTGATGGTGACTGCATGACCGTGGAGTTCGATCTGTCGTGAGGCGATCTTGGGGACCGTGTCGGTGGTCATGATGGCGCGGGCAGCCCGCTCCCAGCCCCCTGGGTCCGCGCTCGCCAGCGCAGCGTCAATACCCGGCCCGAACCGGTCTACCGGCAGATGTTCGCCGATGACTCCGGTCGAGAACGGAAGCACCGCCTCGACAGCAACGCCGAGACGCTCAGCCACCATTGCGCAGGTGGCCCGTGCATCCTCGAGACCGCGGCTGCCAGTGCCTGCATTGGCATTCCCGGAATTGATCAGCAGCGCCCGGGGTGCCGCAGTGGCCAGGTGATCCTGGGCGACGCGCACCGGCGCGGCACAAAATGCGTTGCGGGTGAATACGGCGGCCGCCCGGGTGCCGGCATCCAGCGCCATGATCACCATGTCGTCCCGGTGCGGGTATCGAATCCCGGCCGCCGCCGCACCCAGGTTCACCCCCTGGACGGGCAGTGGGCAGGTGACTTCAAACGGAGCCCGATCAGGCGAGCTTGCCATGGCATTGCTTGTATTTCTTGCCGGAACCACAGGGGCAGGGTTCGTTCCGGCCTACTTTTGGGGTTTCACGAACATAGGGACGCTCGGTCGGCGTACTTGCATTCGCCTCACCGCCGGCATCCCCCTCCTGCAGGGCTGAAACCTCCTCATGCCTGAAGTCGAGCTGCTCCGGCGGCGGCTCTTTCCGCTGCGGCATGACCGACTCCGGTGCGGTCTCGGGCTGAAACTGCACCCGGGTCATGATCGTGACCACTTCCTGTTTCACCCGCTCCAGCAGGCCGCGGAACATCTCAAAGGCCTCGCGCTTGAATTCCTGCTTTGGATTCTTTTGGGCGAATCCTCGGAGGTGAATACCTTGGCGCAGGTAGTCCATGGCCGCCAGGTGTTCCTTCCAGTGCGCATCCAGAACCTGGAGCATGATTCCTTTCTCGAACTGTCTCATAAAGCCACTGCCGACCTGTTGCTCCTTGACTTCCACGAGCTGGGCGACCGCCTCTTGAATGCGTTGCCGCAGGGTCTCTTCATGCAGGGTGTCGTCTGCGTCCAGCCAGGCCTGAACGTCCACCGTCAAACCAAAATTCTGCTCGAGGGCCTGGTTCAGCCCGGGGATGTCCCACTGCTCTTCCAGGGTCTGAGGTGGAACATACTGGCTGACGATGTCATTGACCGCGTCCTCACGCATGGCGATGACGGTCTCGGAAATGTCCTCGGCTGCCAGCAGACCCTGACGCTGTTCATAAATGACCTTGCGCTGATCGTTGGCGACATCGTCGTACTCGAGCAATTGCTTGCGAATGTCGAAGTTGTGGGCCTCCACCTTGCGCTGTGCATTCTCGATCGCCTTGGTGACCCAGGGATGCTCGATGGCTTCACCTTCCTGCATGCCCAGCTTCTGCATGATCCCGCTGACACGCTCGGAGGCAAAAATGCGCATCAGATTGTCCTGCAAGGACAGGTAGAATCGGGTGGAACCCGGGTCACCCTGGCGTCCTGAGCGCCCGCGCAGCTGATTGTCGATGCGACGGGATTCGTGGCGTTCAGTGCCCACGATATGGAGACCGCCTGCATCGAGCACCTTCTGATGTCGATCCGCCCAATCCGCCCGCACCCGCTCGCGGTCCTCTTCCGAAGCGTCTTCACTCAGGGCCTCAAGCTCAGCCTGCAGGTTGCCACCGAGCACGATGTCGGTACCGCGCCCGGCCATGTTGGTGGCAATTGTGACAACGCCGGGCCGCCCGGCCTGGGCCACGATTTCCGCTTCCCGGGCATGCTGCTTGGCGTTTAGAACCTCATGGGGCACATCGCTCTTGGTCAGGAGATTGGACAGCAGTTCCGATGTCTCGATGGAGGTTGTGCCCACCAGAACCGGCTGACCCCGTGTGTGGCAGTCGCGCAAATCCTCGAGGATGGCCTCGAATTTGTCCTCCACCGTCAGAAAGATCAGGTCACCCCGGTCATCCCGCACCATGGGCATGTGGGTGGGAATGACCACCACCTCGAGACCGTAGATCTGCTGAAATTCATAGGCCTCGGTGTCGGCAGTACCGGTCATGCCCGACAGGCGCTGATACAGACGGAAGTAGTTTTGAAAGGTGATCGAAGCCAGGGTCTGGTTCTCGTTTTGAACCTCCAGCCCCTCCTTGGCCTCGATGGCTTGATGCAGACCGTCCGACCAACGCCGCCCGAGCATGGTCCGACCGGTGAATTCATCGACGATGATCACCTGACCGTCGCGGACGATGTATTCCACGTTGCGCTGATAAATCGACTGCGCCCGAAGGCAGGCATTGAGATGGTGCAACAGGCTCAGATTGGAGGCGTCGTACAGGCTCTCGCCTTCGGTCAGAAGCCCGGCCTCGAGCAGAATCGACTCCACGTGCTCATGGCCTTCCTCGGTCAGATAAATCTGTCGCGCCTTCTCATCGATGCTGAAGTCGCCGGGTCCTTCTTCCTCTTCCTGGCGCACCAGGCGGGGAACCAGTTCGTTGATTCGCTGATAGAGCTCGGCACTGCCCTCGGTGGGACCGGATATGATCAGAGGGGTGCGTGCCTCATCGATGAGGATGGAGTCCACTTCATCGACGATGGCGAAATTGAGTGGGCGCTGCGCCAGTTGTTCCCGACTGAGCGCCATGTTGTCGCGCAAATAGTCGAACCCATACTCGTTGTTGGTGCCGTAGGTGATGTCTGCCGCGTAGGCCTGGCGCTTGCTGTCCGGATCCATGCCCGGCACCACCACGCCCGTGGTCATTCCCAGAAATTCGTACAGCCCGCCCATCCACGCGGCATCGCGTTTGGCCAGATAATCGTTGACCGTAATCACGTGGACGCCGAGACCGCTGAGTGCGTTCAGATATGCCGGCAGTGTTGCCACCAGCGTTTTGCCCTCACCGGTACGCATCTCGGCGATTTTGCCCTGGTGCAACACCATTCCGCCGATCAGCTGTACGTCGAAGTGGCGCATTTCCAGCGTACGGACACTGGCCTCACGCACCACCGCAAAGGCTTCCGGCAACAGCTGATCCAGCGTCGCGCCATCGGCCAGGCGCTGCCTGAACTCATCGGTCTTCCCCCGCAGCGCCTCATCCGACAAGGCCTGTACGCCCGGCTCGAGATCGTTGATCTGCTGGACCTGCTTGCGCATGCCCTTGACCAGACGCTCGTTGCGGCTGCCGAAAACCTTACTGAACAGATTGGTAACCATGAACCCGCTGTTTCTCCATGCGGTCTCGAAAAAATCCTGCGATCATACCGGAAAACACCCGCAGTTTCGCAACGGTTGAATACAGCATGAAAGCCCGGCTGATACAGGACGTGATACGCGCCAGCCGCGGGCGCATAGCCGCCTATGCGACAGAGTCCGATCGTCTCAGAAAACTGAACCGGACGCTGTTCGAGGTGCTGCCCGCGCCCTTGCATGAGCACGTGCAGGCCGTGCGACTGAGTGGCACGACCCTGGTGTTGAAATCAGATTCGCCGACCTGGCAGGCCAAGCTGCGCTTTCAGCTGCCGCAAATCAAACGCCTGATCCGCCAGCGAATGCAGATTCCGCTCCAACGCATCGAGACCGGCGTGCTGCCCAGGCAGGAGCGCCGGATGCGCACCCCGCGTCCCGCACACATGAGCCGGGAGGCCGGCGCCGTTCTGGAACGGGCCGCCCTGAGCATCGACGATACGGAACTCAGCGCCGCACTGCGGCGACTGGCGCGTCACGGTCGGCGCTGAACCGGGCGCGCCCGATACAAGTGTCCTGTCCCAAAAGTTCGTTGCATTTCAGCGGGCCGAGAAGCGCCCAGGCGCCAGGCGGGCGAGCGCAGGACTGGCCTGCGCTCACTCGAGCGCGCCCAACACCGCGAATGGGCGCTCCTCGCCCCGCCCGTAGGGCGCTCTGCAACGTAACGAACTTATGGGACAGCTCCCTAGGCCCCTGCCTGCTGCGCCGGGTGCAGATAGGAAATGGGCGCCTCGGCGTCATTACTGAAAACGACCTCCTCCCAGGCATCTTCCTGCGACAACAACACACGCAGCAGCTCGTTGTTCAGGGCATGACCTGATTTGTAGCCATGGAAACTGCCGATCAGGCTGTGGCCGAGCAGATACAGGTCCCCGATCGCGTCCAACACCTTGTGTTTGACGAATTCGTCCTCATAGCGCAGGCCGTCCTCATTGAGAATTCGGTAGTCATCCACCACGACGGCATTGTCCAGGCTGCCACCGAGGGCCAGCTTCCGGTCCCGCAGGGTTTCGATTTCGCGCATGAAACCAAACGTCCGCGCCCGACTGACCTCTTTGAGGAACGAGGTGGTGGAAAAGTCGATCTCCGCGTTCTGACTGCGCTGGCGGAAAACCGGGTGATCAAACTCGATGGTAAATCCCACCTTAAAGCCTTCGAATGGATCGAAACGGGCCCATTTGTCCCCGTCCTCCACCCGGACGGTCCGTTTGATGCGAATGAACTTCTTGGGCGCGGTCTGTTCTTCGATGCCCGCTGACTGGATCAGGAACACAAACGGACCCGCACTGCCATCCATGATCGGCACTTCCGGCGCACTGAGATCCACGTACGCGTTGTCTATACCGAGACCGGCAAAAGCCGATAATAAATGCTCCACGGTGGAGATTCTGCAACCATCCCGGGTCAAACTGGTCGAGAGTAATGTGTCGCCGACAAATTCTGGTCGGGCTGGAATGACCACGATCGGATCTACGTCGACGCGCCTGAACACAATGCCCGAATCGGGCGACGACGGCCTCAGGGTCAGATAAACCTTCTCACCGGTATGCAATCCGACGCCGGTCGCCCGAATTATATTTTTGAGGGTCCGCTGCCTGATCATATGTACCCCAATTTGTAATCGTGCCGGCACGGGTCGGCTCGTTTCGCCACTGCGCGTGCGCCCAGCAATCGGGGGCGCGAATGGGACGGGCTTTCGACCGCCCCGAGTATAGTCAATCGACAGCAGTGTGAACGGATCCCGTGCTGGATCCGCCGCTGGACTCACGGCCTCGGGTTCGGCGCTCACCAGCATGCCGGCTCCGATGAAGGAGCGGAGCGCAAAAGCCGCCTATTCTGCTGCAAGCGCAGCAAAAGTAAAGCCCCGGTTTTCATGCGGGCTTTCAAACATCGGCCTGTATCGCAACCCCGCGCATCATCCCGAATGCACCCCACTGCGCCGATCCGACACCCGCCTCAGTCCGCCTGTCGGCGCAGAAAGGCCGGGATATCGAGATAGTTGGGCGCACCGCGTCCACCCCCGGAGGCGGCAACTTTTTGCTCAGCGAGAAGGGGTTCCGGCTCCACAGGCATTCGGCCTTCGGCTTCACGCGCCCCCTCGTCGGATTGCGGCTCGGGCGCCGGCCGCGTGACCAGCTGCACCGGACGGGTCTGATTCGAGACCGACGGCCGGGGCGCGGCGGCGACATTCTTCTGAGCAATCCCGGTGGCCACGATGGTCACACGCAGTTCGTCATGCACCTCCGGATCGATGACCGTGCCCACCACCACGTTGGCGTCGGCGGCGGCGATGTCCTGGACGATTCCACCCACTTCATCGAACTCGCCGATGGAAAGATCCATGCCTGCGGTGACGTTGACCAGCAAACCCTTGGCCCCGGCCAGATTCACGTTTTCCAGCAGGGGGCTGTTGATGGCAGCCTCGGCGGCCTCACGGGCCCGGTTTTCGCCTATTGCAGTACCGGTGCCCATCATGGCCATGCCCATCTCGGACATGACAGTGCGCACATCGGCGAAATCAACGTTGATCAGACCCGGCCGTGTAATCAGTTCGGCAATCCCCTGAACCGCCCCTCGAAGGACATCGTTGGCCACCCTGAATGCATCCAGCAGGGTCATTTGCCGACCCAACACGCTGAGCAGCTTTTCGTTGGGAATGGTGATCAGCGAATCCACGTGTTGACTCAGTTCCAGAATCCCATCCACCGCCAGCTCCATCCGGCGCTTGCCCTCGAACGGGAAGGGTTTGGTCACCACCGCCACCGTGAGAATACCCATCTCGCGGGCGACCTGGGCGACGATCGGAGCGCCTCCGGTGCCGGTTCCCCCACCCATACCAGCGGTGATAAACACCATGTCGGCGCCTTGGATCGACTCCTGGATACGGTCCCGATCCTCCAAAGCAGCCTGCTTGCCGATTTCGGGGTTAGCCCCTGCGCCCAGGCCCTTCGTAACCGACGTGCCAAGTTGCAGCAGGGTATCGACACTGAGACTCGACAGATGTTGAGCATCCGTGTTGGCACATATGAACTGAACGCCCTCGATGTCGGTTTGCACCATGTGCTGGACCGCGTTTCCGCCGCCACCGCCGACACCGACCACTTTGATGACAGCGTTCTCGCCACCAGCGTCCATCAACTCAAACATAACGGTATCTCCTTTAACGAAATCTCAAACTGTGCGACAGGTCACTCAGAAATTGCCTTGAAACCAGCTCTTCATCCGACTCAAGACGCCCTTGCCACCACCTCGACCCAATGCATCTGTCGACCGCGGCCGATTCGAATGCCCAAACAACAGCAAACCAACCCCGGTGGCGTAGATCGGATTGCGTACCACATCCAGCATCCCGGTAACGTTCTGAGGAACCCCCAGGCGTACCGGTGTATGAAAAACCTCCTCGGCCAGCTCGACCGCGCCCTCCATGCGGGAACTGCCGCCGGTCAGCACGACGCCGGCGGCAATCATTTCCATGTGGCCGCTGCGTTGAAGCTCGTCGCGAACCAACTCAAACAGCTCGGCGTAACGCGGCTCCACCACTTCCGTCAGCGTCTGTCGCGACAAGCGTCGTGGCGGACGGTTACCGACGCTCGGCACCTCGATGGTGTCGTCCGGGTTGGCCAACTGGGGCAGACAGCAGGCGTGCTTCACCTTGATGTTCTCCGCATGCTGGGTCGGCGTGCGCAGCGCCACGGCGATATCGTTGGTCACCTGATCACCCGCAATGGGAATCACCGCGGTATGGCGAATGGCCCCACTGGTGAAGATGGCGATGTCGGTGGTGCCGCCGCCGATGTCCACCAGACAGACGCCAAGCTCTTTCTCGTCCTCTGTCAGCACCGCCTGAGCGGAAGCCAGCTGCTCCAGGTGGATGTCATCCACCTCGAGGCCACAGCGGCGGACACACTTGATAATGTTCTGTGCGGCACTGACGGCGCCGGTCACCATGTGCACCTTGGCTTCCAGCCGCACCCCGGACATGCCTATCGGCTCGCGAATACCATCCTGGTCATCGATGATGAATTCCTGCGGCAGGATGTGGATGATCTTCTGATCCGCCGGTATCGCCACCGCCCGGGCCGCATCGATGACCCGATCGACATCCTCGGGGAGCACCTCCTGGTCCCGGATCGCAACGATGCCGTGGGAGTTCAGGCTGCGTATGTGGCTGCCCGCGATACCAGTAAAAACCGACTGGATCTGACAACCGGCCATGAGTTCCGCCTCTTCCACGGCCCGCTGAATGGACTGGACGGTGGATTCGATGTTGACTACCACACCCTTTTTCAGGCCGCGGGACGGCTGCGAACCGATGCCCACGACTTCGATCCCCCCATCGGGGTCGACCTCACCCACAATGGCCACCACCTTCGAGGTGCCAATGTCGAGTCCGATAATGAGGTTCTTATCGATCTTTTTGGGCATGCCCAAGCTGGTCTCGCTCCCTATCCGTTTACAGACGCGGCGTCACTGCGCCAGCGCACCGCCAAGCCATTGGTGTAACGCAAATCCACCGCTTCGATCCGATTCACCTGGGCACTGAGCGCACGCGGGTAGATCTGCACAAAACGTTGCAGACGCTGGTCGAACTGCTCACGACCCAGTTCCAGGGTGAACCCGTCATCCAGACTGACATGCCATGCCCCGCGCGGATCGTGGGTCAGGCCATGTGGCATCAGACTCACCGCAATCAGGCTGTCCCGAACCCGCTGCCAACGTTGCATGACCAAGAGTTCGCTCCCCTGTGGCCCGTGCAGTCTCGGCAACCGCACTCCGGCTGGCGCCCGGGCTTCGAAACGCACGCCCCGCTGGTCAATCAGATGGTCCTCGCCCCAGGCCGCCACCGGCGTCCGCTGGCGTATCAGCACCCGCATGGTGTCTGGCCAGGTGCGGGTCACAATGGCCCGCTCGACCCAGGGGTGGGCCTCCATCGCCGCCCGAATCTCCGCCACCGGTAAGCGCAGAAAATTGCGGCCCACATAGGGCTGCAACAAGCCGCGCACCGCGATCGAGTCGAGGCGATCCAACTCCCCGGCCAGGGCCACTTCGGTGGTCGGCAGAGTGCGATCGTCGACCACCCAGCGAGCCATCAGCATCACACCGGTTAAGCCGAATGCGACGACAGCGCCCGCCAGTCCGCCCCGCACCATAGACAGCAGTGCGGCATAGCGCCCGCTGACTTCGCCACCCGCTTTGCGAACTGCGCTCCCCATGATCCGGTCAAGCGCCTCCAAAGCTGGTTTCGAGAATTCGCCAGACCAGGGTCTCGAAACTCATGCCCGCCGCCCGTGCGGCCATGGGCACCAGACTGTGGTCGGTCATACCCGGCACCGTATTGACCTCCAGCAATGCCGGCGCTCCGGTCTCGTCGATCATCAGGTCGACCCGGCCCCAGCCACTGGCGCCGACGCTTTGGAAGGCCTGAACGACCAGGTCTTGCAGAGCGGATTCCTGATCCGAATCCAACCCGCAGGGGCAACGGTAGACCGTGTCATCACATAGATACTTGGCGTCGTAGTCATAAAAGATGCGCGGGGTTTCCAGGCGGATGAGGGGAAGCGGCACACCCTGCAAAATGGCGCCGGTGTACTCAGCGCCCACCATCCAGCGTTCCACCAGCACCTCATGGTCGTAACCGGATGCCAGGCCATAGGCCTGGATCAGCCCGGCAACATCATCGACCCGGGTCATGCCGATGCTCGACCCCTCACCGGCCGGCTTCACCATCAGCGGAAACCCCAGGGCCTCGGCCGCAGCGGTGAGATCGGTTTCGGAACGCAGCACCGCGAACGGCGGTGTGTGCAGGCCTATGCCCTGCCAGAGTTGCTTGCTGCGAAGCTTGTCCATGGCCAGGGCCGAACCCAACACATCACTTCCGGTGTAGGGCACGCCCGCCATCTGCAGCGCGCCCTGGACAACACCGTCCTCACCGCCCCGGCCGTGCAGGGCGATAAAGACACGGTCGAATGCCCCGTCCAACACCCGCTGGAGCAGATCGGTCCCGGCATCGATGCCTACCGCATCGATGCCGGCAGCCAAGAGGGCATTCAGAATCTGCGATCCACTCTTGAGCGACACCTCGCGTTCCGCCGAAGTACCGCCGTACAGCATCGCCACGCGGCCGAAGGCACGGGCATCATCAATTCGCACCCGCCCCTCGCCGGCCTGGGTCCCTTCAGCCACCATCGCTCGTCCCCCCCGGCAATCCCTGCTCGGCCAACTGCCGTGCAACACGGCCAATGTCCCCTGCACCCATGGTGAGCAGGATGTCGCCGTCCCGGAGCTGTCCGAGCAACATGGCCGGTAGCGTCTCGGCACTGTCCAGAAACACCGGATCGGTCTGCCCCCGAACCCGAATCGCCCGAGCGAGCGCGCGGCCGTCGGAGCCGGGGATGGGATCCTCGCCGGCGGCATACACTTCGCTCAGCAACAGAAGATCCACGGTCGACAGCACCCGGGCGAAATCGTCGAGCAAATCGCGGGTTCGGGTGTATCGATGGGGTTGAAACGCAAGCACCAACCGTCGACCGGGCCACCCGCCCCGCACCGCCGCCACCACCGCCTCCACTTCACGGGGGTGATGACCGTAGTCGTCTATGAACATGGCTTCGCCGCCCCCGGACAGCTGCAACGCGGCATGTCGATGAAACCGCCGACCGATGCCCTGAAAACCGGACAAGGCCCGTTGCATGGCGGCAACGGGCACGCCCAATTCATGGGCTATGCCGATCGCCGCCAGGGCATTCAATACGCTGTGTCGCCCTGGCAGATTGAGGGTGGCCTGGAATCGCCCGGCCGACTCAGGAAGGCACACCTCAAACCGGGTCTCCATACCGCTCTGAAGAATATGGTCCGCGCGTATATCGCAGTCCTCGGTGGTCCCGTAGGTGAGCATCGGCCGACCCACTTCGGCCAACATCCCCCTGACCTCCGGATCATCCGCGCATAACACCGCCAGGCCGTAGAACGGCAAGTGGTGCAAAAACTCGAGAAAGCTCGAACGCAAGCGTCCAAAATCACCGCCGTAGGTGCCCAGATGGTCGGCATCGATGTTGGTGACAATGGCCATCATGGGTTGCAGATACAGGAACGAGGCGTCGCTTTCGTCCGCCTCTGCCACCAGGTAATTGCCTGCCCCCAGGCGCGCATTGGTGCCGGCACTGTTCAGCAACCCACCGATCACAAAGGTCGGATCCAGCCCGCCCTCGGCCAACAGGCTTGCCAGCAAGCTGGTGGTGGTGGTCTTGCCGTGGGTTCCGGCCACGGCGATGCCGTAGCGAAAGCGCATCAGTTCGGCCAGCATCTCGGCGCGGGCGACGATCGGCAGCAGCCGTTGCCGGGCGGCCTGCACCTCGGGATTGGATTCGTCCACCGCGCTGGATACCACCAGCACATCGCAATCGGCCACATGCTCCGACGCGTGTCCCATATGAATCTGTGCGCCCAGCCCCCGCAGCCGCATGACAACCGGGTTCTCTTGTAGGTCCGAGCCGCTGACCCGATATCCCAGATTGAGCATGACCTCGGCGATCCCGCCCATTCCGGCGCCGCCGATGCCGACAAAATGAATCCTCTGGATGCGGCGCATAAAGCCCAATGGATCGGTCTGCGGGGCCCGTTCCAGTGCCATTCCCACCTGGCTTTGGCGCTCAGACCCGGACATGGCGAAGCCCCTCGTCGACGATGCGTTCGGCAGCATCGATGTGCGCCACCGATCGGGCCGCCTCCGCCATGACCTCCAGGCGCCAGCGGTTGCTCAGCAGGCCACCCAGACACTCGGCGAGGCTTTGCGCAGACAGGGTCTCCTGCGGCATCAGCACGGCCGCACCCGCTTCCACCAGGAACGCCGCGTTGGCGGTCTGATGGTCATCTACCGCATGGGGGAACGGCACCAGGATCGAGCCCACGCCGGCAGCGGCCAGCTCGGACACGGTCAGGGCCCCTGAACGACAAATAACCAGATCCGCCCATGCGTAGGCAGCGGCCATGTCGCTGATAAAGGGCGCGATGTCGGCCGTGACCTCCGCCGCCGCGTAGGCGCCCCGGGTGGCCTCGAACAGCGACGTGCCGGACTGGTGGCGGATATCCGGGCGACGCTGTTGCGGCAACAGGGCCAAGGCCTGCGGCACAGCGTCGTTGAGGGCGCGGGCACCCTGAGAACCGCCGATAACCAGCACCCTGGGGCACCCCGTTCGCCCCGCGACGCGCTCACCCGGTGCCGCAATGGCGGCGATGTCACGCCGCACGGGGTTGCCCACCTGGCGAGCAGCGACCCCGGAGCCGAAGCTGTTCGGGAACGCCTCGAACACCACTTTGGCAAACCGGGCAAGAATCCGGTTGGTGGTGCCGGCCACGGCGTTTTGTTCATGCACCACCAGGGGGACATTCAGCAGCCAGGCCACGAGTCCACCCGGGCCACTGACGAATCCGCCCAGACCAATGGCAAGGCCCGGACGAACGTTACGGACGATTCGCGCCGCCTGGCCCAGCGCCCGCAACAACATCAATGGCGCCGTCAAAAGGGAGCCGAGGCCCTTGCCGCGCAGGCCGGCCACATCCAACCATTCAATCGGCAGCCCCGCCTCCGGCACCAGGCGCGCTTCCAGTCCAGTCCGGGTTCCCAGCCAGACAACATCGTAGCCGCGCTCCCGCAGCACCTGGGCCACGGCCAGGCCGGGAAATACATGCCCACCGGTCCCACCGGCCATGATCAGCACTGTCGGCAGAGTGTGGCCCCGACTCACGCCGAGCCCTCCGCAGCCGCATCGGGCACTGGACATCGCATAGTCCGCTTGGCTCTCGCGCCGCGCCTGCGCTGAGGGACTGACAGTTCGCGATCAAGGCGAAGAACCAATCCCAACGCAACACCCATCATCAAAAGGCTACTGCCACCGTAGCTGACCAATGGCAGAGTCAGACCCTTGGTGGGCAGCAGCCCCATGTTCACCCCAAGGTTGATCAGGCACTGCAGCGCGAACCAGACGCCAACCCCGTAGCTGAGGTGGGCGCCGAAGGCGACGCCGGCGGATTCGGCGCGATAACCGATGGCGAAGCAGCGCCACACCAGCACGGCGTACAAAATCATCAAGGCCAGCACCCCGACAAAACCGAGTTCCTCCGCCATCACGGCAAAAATAAAATCGGTATGGGCCTCCGGCAGATAGAACAGTTTCTGGACGCTGTCACCAATGCCCACGCCCGAGACTTCGCCCCGGCCAATGGCGATAAGCGATTGGGTCAGCTGAAAACCGTCGCCAAAGGGATCCGCCCAGGGGTTGCGAAAGCTGGTGAGTCGAGCCAAACGATACGGTGACAGGTACAGGGCCGGACCCAGCACCAGAATCGAGGCCAGTACGGTCATGAAAACCGGCAGCAGACGCATCCCGGCCAAAAATACCATGGCGAAGGCGGTGGTCAGCATCACCCCCGCCGCACCCAGATCGGGCTCCGCCAGGATCAGACCGGCCAGAATCGAGAGCGGCAGCAGGGGTCGGAAAGCGCCCCAGAACGTCTCCCGCACCGCGTTTGTGTGGCGGCTGAGATAGGCCGCCACATAGACCAGCGACACCAGCTTGGCGATCTCTGAGATTTGCACATTGATCGGTCCCAGGCGCATCCAACGCAGGCTGCCATTGACCTCGTGCCCCAGACCCGGTATCAGCAACGCTGCCAGAAGCACCGCGGTGGCGCCCAGCAGCCCGGGGCTTGCCAACCGCAAATGCTCAAGTTTGACGTAGCGTACGACCCCTGCAGCCAGACCGATGGCGACCAAGGCATAGATGCACTGGCGCAGCGCGTAATGAAACGGGTTGCCGGTGACTTTCTCCGCCATAGGCATGGAGGCTGAGGTGACCAAGACCAGACCCAGGGCCAGCAGCAAGCCCGCGGACCAGAGCAACAACGGGTCCGGCGACGGCAATCGGCCCCTGTCGGAAGCGGCACTCACGGGGCCAGCCTCGCCACAGCGGCCGCGAAAGCCCGCCCTCGTTCCATGTAGTTGCGGTACATGTCGAAACTGGCGCAGGCCGGAGACAACAGCACCGAATCCCCCGCCTGTGCAACATCGGTGGCCATGGCTACGGCCTGGTCCATGCTCGTCGCCGTGAGCACAGGAACCCCGGAACCCAGCGCATCGGCGATGTGGGACGCGTCCTCGCCGATCAGAATCACGCTCCGCGCACGGGTTTCGACCGGCGAACGCAACGGACTGAAATCCTGCCCCTTGCCCTGGCCTCCTGCGATCAGCACGATGGTGCCGGGCAAGCCCTGAATCGCGGCGACGGTGGCGCCCACATTGGTGCCCTTGGAATCATCGAAAAAGGACACACCCCGTCGTTCGCGCACAAGCTGGCAGCGATGGGGCAGGCCGGTAAATCCGCACACCGACGCCAACATGTCCGCCATCCCGAAACCCAGCGCCTCGCCAACGGCCAGAGCAGCCAGGGCGTTTGCCAGATTGTGGCGCCCTGGAACGACCAACTCGCTTGCCCGCAGCAACGGCTCCGGACCACGACAGAGCCACACCTCATCGGCCCGCTCCATCAGACCGTACTCATCCGGCTTGGGATTACCAAGGCTGAACCCCAGCACCCGTCGCCCGGGCCGGATCATGGCGCAGACCTGAGGGTCATCCCGGTTGACCACCTGCACGCCGGCACCATCGAATATCCGCGCCTTGGCATCCCGGTATGCAGCCAGGCTGGGATACCGGTCCAGATGATCCGCGCTCAAATTGAGCACCGCCGCAACCTGCGTGGACAGACTGTAGGTGGTCTCCAGTTGAAAGCTCGACAGTTCGAGCACGTAGAGGTCAGCCTGCTGATCCAGCAGGTCCAGGGCGGGCGTTCCTAGGTTACCGCCGACACGAACCTGCCGTCCCGCTCGCTCCGCCATCTGGCCCACCAGGGTTGTCACCGAACTCTTGCCATTGGAACCTGTGATGGCGGCGATGGGTGCGTCAGCCAGTCTGGCAAACAACTCGATATCGCCCCACACCGGGATGTCGTGGCAGTGTGCTGCCTGAACCACCGGATCAGACAGCGCAATGCCCGGGCTGAGCAGAATCAAGTCGGCGGATCTGAATGCCTGCTGAGCAGCGCCGCCCAGAAACAACGGAAGGTCGGGATAATCCTGGCGCAGGGTCTCCACAGCGGGCGGATGGTCCCGGGTGTCGGCAGCCGCCACGTTGACACCGGTCCGCCGCAGATAGCGCACACAGGCGCGTCCGGTCAGGCCCAATCCGATCACAAGCACCCGACCCCTGAGTTCCGGGATGCTGCTGTTGAGTGCCGCGGCCATGCCCATGGTGCGCCTATCGAATCTTCAACGTAGCCAGACCGACCAGAACCAGCATCACGGTGATGATCCAGAATCGGACAATCACCCGGGGCTCTGGCCAGCCTTTGAGCTCGAAGTGATGATGGATCGGGGCCATGCGGAAAATGCGGCGCCCGGTGAGCTTGTAGGAGGCGACCTGCAGGATCACCGATACCGTCTCGATGACGAAAACACCCCCCATCACCACCAGCACCAATTCCTGGCGGACGATGACCGCCAGAATGCCCAGCGCGGCGCCCAGCGCCAAAGCGCCTACGTCACCCATGAAAACCTGGGCCGGATAGGCGTTAAACCAGAGAAAACCGAGCCCGGCCCCCACCAGGGCGCCACAAAAGACAACCATCTCGCCGGCGCCAGGTACGTAGGGAATGGCCAGATACTGTGCAAACACCACATTGCCAGCCGCGTAGGCGAAGATCGCCAGAGCGGCACTGACCATGACGGTGGGCATGATGGCCAGGCCGTCCAGGCCATCGGTCAAATTGACCGCGTTGGATGAGCCGACCACGACCAGGTAAACCAGGGGGATGAACCACAGGCCGAGATCGACGGCCACGTTCTTGAACAGCGGCACGATGAGCTGGGTTTCGGCCGGCACCTGGGCGGTGAAATAGAGCAGCAGTGCCACGCCGAGACCGAGTATCGATTGCCAGAGGTATTTGTGGCGGGCGGCCAGGCCGTCGGAATTCTTCAGCACCAGTTTCTTGTAATCATCGACCCAGCCGATGACGCCAAAACCCATGGTGAACACCAGTACGATCCAAACATAGCGATTGGACAGATCCGCCCACAGCAGGGTGGACACCGCGATGGCAACGAGAATGAGCGCGCCGCCCATGGTGGGCGTGCCGGCTTTGGAAAAGTGACTTTCCGGCCCGTCGCCTCGGACCTGTTGTCCAATTTGGTAGTGGCTGAGCCGACGTATCATCAGTGGGCCGACGGCAAACGAAATCAGCAGGGCGGTCAGCACGCCCAGAATGGCGCGCAGCGTCAGGTACTGGAAGACGTTGAAACCACTGTGGTAGCGCTCAAGGAATGCGGCCAGGTAGAGCAACATCAGCCGTGCCCCCCGGCCGGACTCAGGGCGGCAACGACCCGTTCCATGCGCATGCTGCGTGAGCCTTTGACCAGAACGACAAGCGGCGCGGTGCATCCGGTGACAGCGCGCCCCAGGCTCGCCAGCAGGGAATCAATATCTTCATGGTGCTCGGCATCGGCGCCAAAGGCACGGCAAGCCGCCGCCGAGAGCGGCCCCAGCGCATACAGATGCCGAAACCCCTGCTCGCGCGCGGCTCGGCCGGCCTGGGCATGAAGCGCCTCCGCCTCGTCGCCCAACTCCCCCATATCACCCAGAACCAGCCAATGCTCGCCCGGCTCCGCAGCCACCGCGGCCAACGCCGCCACCAGAGACGCGGGGTTTGCGTTGTAGGTATCGTCCACCAGACGCAGTCCGCCAATGCCCCGGACCGTGTTAAGCCGTCCACCCACTGCCGAAACCCGTTCGATGCCCTGCTGGACCAAACCGAAATCAAACCCCAGGGCCAGGCCGACCGCCGAAGCCGCCAAAGCATTCATCTGGTTGTGGCGCCCCGGCAGCGGCACCCGCAGGTTCACCGATCGCTCCCCGTAGCTCAGGGTAAGGCTCGACGCATCATTCTCGATCGGTACGCCACGCACCGTCCGGGCCGCATCAAAACCGAATTCCAGCCGATTCCTGCCCAGGGTGGCGTCACGCCACACCTGCGCATGGGCATCGTCACCGTTGAACACCGCGACACCATCGGCCTTGAGACCCTGGAAAATCTCGCCCTTGGCGCGGGCAACACCGGCCACGCTGCCAAAGCCCTCAAGATGAGCCGGACCGGCGTTATTGATCAGGGCCACATCGGGTTCGGCCAACTGAGTCAGGTAACGGATCTCACCCGGCGCACTGGCCCCCATTTCGATCACCGCGTAGTCCGTGCCGCGATCCAAACCCAGCAAGGTCAGTGGCAGGCCTATGGCGTTGTTCAGATTGCCTTGGGTCAGTTGGGTGGGCCCGCGTCCCCGCAAAATGGAGGCGGTCATCTCCTTGACCGTGGTTTTGCCGTTGCTACCGGTGATGCCCACCAGCGTCAGGTCGAGCTGACGCCGCCAGGCCCTGGCCAAATGGCCCAGTGCCTGCAGCGTGTCCATCACCCGGATCTGGGGCAGTGGAATAGCACGTTCCTGCGTCACCAGAGCACCCGCAGCGCCATTGTCCAAGGCAGCTTGCAGGTGGTCATGACCATCGAAATTGGGACCCTTGAGGGCAACAAACACCTGCCCGGGCGCCAGTGTTCGCGTGTCGGTGCTGATGCCGCGAAAGGGTCGATCGTCCCGCGGAGCATCCAGGCCGAGCCAGGCACAAATGGTGGCCAGTGTTCCGACGATCATGCCGCCGCCGCCAAGGCCTGGCGGACCACATCGCGGTCGCTGAACGGCAGTCGCGCGTCCCCAACCAACTGACACTCCTCGTGACCCTTCCCGGCGATCAACACGGTGTCGGTATGCGCGGCATCGCCCACCGCCCGGTTGATGGCCGAACCCCGATCCCGGACGATGGCCACCTTGGAGGGACGACGGAATCCCGCCATCACATGGGCCACGATCCGGTCCGGATCTTCGCTTCGAGGGTTGTCGTCAGTGACAATGACCCGATCCGCCCAGCGTTCCGCAGCCTCGGCCATCTGGGGACGCTTGCCGGCATCGCGATCGCCGCCACAGCCAAATACGCAGATCAAGCGGCCCGGACTGTGCTCGCGCAACGCACCAAGCACCTGCCCGAGCGCATGGGGCGTATGGGCGTAGTCCACGACCACCACGGGCTGATCCCCGCCGCCGAAACGTTCCATCCGACCGGGTACGGTCTGCAGGGCCGCGATACCCGCAAGAGCCTGCTGCAGGCTCCATCCCTGCAACAACAGAACCGACAGCACCGCCAGAAGATTGCTGGCGTTGAAACGCCCCAGAAGGTGGCTGTGCAGCGCACCGGCACCCCAGGCCGTTTCCACATCCAGCTGCAGACCGTCCCGGGTCAGGCGCAGGTTCCGGCCCAGAACCCAACGCACACCCCCGTTCAGATCGTGTCCGAGTTCGGCCGGATCCGACAATCCGTAGAGAACGCACCCGCTCGCCTCCCGACGATGAGCCAGCTTGCGGCCGAAAGCATCGTCCGCATTGAGCACGACTGCACTGAGGCCCGGCCAGTGGAACAGGCGCGCCTTGGCGTCGGCGTAAGCTTCCGCGTCACCGTGGTAATCCAGATGATCACGGGTCAGGTTGGTCAGTACGGCCAGGTCGAAATCAACCCCGGCGACGCGACCCTGATCCAACCCATGGGACGAAACTTCCATGACCACCCGCAGGCAGCCCGCGTCCCTCAGGTTGGCCAGCATCTGCTGCAACGCCAACGGGTCCGGCGTGGTGTGGGATACCGGCGCCAAGGCGTCGATGCGGCCCCAGCCCAGGGTCCCGATCAGGCCGCAGGGCTCGGCGGCCCGATCAAGGCACTGCAGCAGAAAGTGGGCACAGGAGGTCTTGCCATCGGTCCCGGTGACACCGATCACGGTCAGGTCCTGCGCCGGGCGATCGAGCAGCCGGGCGGCAATTTCGCCTGCCCGCGCACGCAACTCGGGCACTTCAAGACAGTCTTCCCCGCTAGGCCTATCGGGGCAGGGAGGCTCCCAGAGTATTAATGCCGCCCCTGCGGCACGGGCCTGGTCGGCGAAGGCAAGGCCGTGCACACGGTCACCGGCGCAGGCCAGGAACACGTCGCCCGGCTGGACCAGTCGGCTGTCCATGGTCAAAGCGCTCACCGGCAAACGCCCCGGTCGGGCGTCCGCGTCAAGCAGGCCATCCAGCAGGGCTTGCAGGGCCATGGGTTCTCCGTCCCGCTGCGCCCTCACAGCCTCTCGCTCCGATCAGCCACTCGCATGAGATCCAGCTCTTCGGGCAAATCGTCCGGCGGCACATTCATGAGCCTCAAGGCCCCGCTCATGACCTGGGAGAACACCGGTGCGGCAACCTGCCCGCCGTAGTATTCCTCACCGCGCGGATCGTCGATCATCACCGCCATGACCAGCCGTGGATTCGAAGCCGGCGCCATGCCGGCAAACATCGCCAGAAACCGATCGTCCTCGTAGCCGCCGTCACGGGCATTCTTACGCGCGGTCCCGGTCTTGCCCGCCACACGATATGCGCTGACCTGTGCGCGCTGTGCCGTTCCATCCGGACCGACCACAGCCTCGAGCATCGTGCGCACCGCACGGGCAGTGTCGGCGGACAACACACGTTGACCGGGACCCGGGTGTTCTACCCGCAACAGGCTGGCCGGATACATGACGCCATCGGCGGCCAGCGCGGCATAGGCACGTGCCAGATGCAGCACGGAAACTGAAACGCCATAGCCGAAGGCATGGGTGGCGCGCTCGAATCGATTCCACTCGCTGTAATGGCTCAAATGGCCGGGCGCTTCGCCTGGAAATCCCAAACCGACGGACACACCGAACCCGAGGCGTTGGTAGAGTGACCAGAGTGCGTCGTCGGGCAGCGCCAGAGCCAGTTTGCTGACACCCACGTTGCTGGATTTGCGCAGTACCCCTGAAACATCCAGCACGCCGAAATCGCGCACATCCCGCACTGTTTGACCGCCAACCCGCAGTTCACCTGGCGACGTGTCGATTTGCGAGCGAGAGGACACCTTCCCAGATTCCAGGGCGGCGGCCACGGCCAGGGGTTTGAAGGTCGATCCGGGTTCGAACACATCGGTCACCACCCGGTTGCGCTGCAGGGCGGCGCGGCGGTCGGAACCCCGATTGGGATTGCCCGCGGGTTGGCTCACCATGGCCAGAATTTCGCCGGTGCGGACATCCAGAACCACTGCCGCAGCCGATTTAGCTTTGTGCTGGAGGACCGCCGCCTTCAACTGACGGTAGGCCAGATACTGAATCCGGCGGTCGATGCTCAGTACCACGTCGCGCCCCGGTTGGGGCACTCGAATGCTGGCGACATCCTTTATGGTGCGGCCGAATCGATCCCTCAGAACCCGCTTGGCGCCCGGTCGACCGCGCAACCAGTCGTCATAGGCCAGCTCCAAACCTTCCTGACCCTCGTCGTCGATGTTGGTGTACCCAAGGAGCTGACCGGTGACTTCTGCCGTGGGGTAGTAGCGGTGATACTCACGGCGCAGGTTGACGCCCGGCACGCCCAGCAACTTGACCGCGTAGGCGACTTTGGGTGATACATGCCGCTTGAGATAGACGAACTGACGATCCTCCCGACCCCGCAGGCGACGCTCCAGCTCGGGTACGGTTGCACCCAGTGCGCCGGCCAGGCGGGCCAGGCCGGCCGGGTCGGCGAGCAGAATCATGGGCTCTGCCCAAACCGAATCGACCGGTGCGCTGGCCGCCAGCGCCTCTCCGTTGCGATCCAGCAGCATGCCGCGATTGGCCGGAACCTGAACGCTGCGGATGTGACGCGCCTCACCCTGGGTTTGCAGGAACTCCCGATCGATCAACTGCAAGTAACCCGCACGCGCCACCAGGGTCAGCGCCGAAACGGTAAACAGGCCCAGCACCAGACGCCGCCGCCAGGTGCTGGTAATGCGATGCTTAGAACGACTCATGGCCGCACATACACGACGGCTTGGGGCGCCGGCACGATCATGCCCATCTCAGCCGCGACCCGATCGATCTCCCCGGCATCGGCTAAAGTGCCCAGTTCGAGCTGAAGACGACCGCGCTCCGTCTCGTAGCGGTCACGCTCACTTTGTAGCGCTTGAAACTCGATGAACAGACGGCGGCTCTCGTGTTTGGCGTAGACCGCGCCCACGGCGCTCAACACAACCAACAGCAGCAAACCAGCGGCAAGGCTCCGGGTGCTCATCGGATGCGCTCCGCCACACGCATGATCGCGCTACGCGCCCTGGGATTGCGCCGCAGCTCGCCGGCATCGGCCCGAACGGCCTTGCCCACAATGCGCAGCACACCCTGCGGCCCTGGGCCCTGAATCGGAACGCCACGCGGGACCTTCGGACCCCGCGCCTCATCACGCATGAATCGCTTGACGATACGGTCCTCGAGGGAATGGAAACTGATGACCACAAGACGGCCGCCTGTGGTCAACACCCGAACCGCTTGAGCCAGTCCGTCCGGCAGCTCGTCGAGTTCGCGATTGATGTGAATGCGGATGGCCTGAAAGGTGCGCGTTGCCGCGTGTTTTCCAGACTCGATTCGCGGCACCGCCCTGGCCACGTGTTCCGCCAACTGCGAGGTGCTTTGAATCGGTGAGACCGCCCGGCCCTGGACAATCGCGCGGGCGATTCGCCGATGATAACGCTCTTCCCCATAGTCGCGAATGACGCGGTCGATGTCGGCCTCATCGGCCATGGCCAACCAATCGGCTGCGCTGTCACCGTGTTCCGGATCCATGCGCATATCGAGGGGCCCTGAGCGCATGAAACTGAATCCACGTGACGGATCATCGAGCTGAGGGGAGGACACACCGAGATCCATCAGGACGCCATTGACCTGGCCGCACAGGCCCCGCGCCGCCAAAGCCGCTTCCAAACCTGCGAAACTGCCTCGCTCGAACTCGAACCGGGGATCGCAACCATGGCAACGCAATGCTTCACGTTCGGCCTCCGGGTCCTTGTCAAACGCGAGCAATCGCCCACCCGATCCCATGCCGGCCAAGAGAGCGGCCGCGTGACCGCCCCGGCCGTAGGTGCAGTCCACCCACACACCTTCGTCCGCGACCTGTAAAGCGGCCAGGGCCTGCTCAAGCAGCACCGGACTGTGAACAAGAGCATCGGGTCCATGATTCAGAATGAAACCTCCAGACTCCCGGGCAAGCTCTGCTCAGCACCGAGGGCAACCAGTTCGTCCTGGAGAGACTGCCAGCGCAACTCGTCCCAAAGCTCGAACTTGTTACCCTGCCCGACCAGCACCACGCGCTTATCCAGCTCGGCAAAGGTGCGCAAGGGAGCCGACAGCAGGATCCGCCCCTGCCCGTCCATCTCACACTCCTCGGCATAGCCGAGCAGCAAACGCTTCAGGCCTCGGGCTCGACGATCTGTGCTGGGCAGGGCGACAAGACGTTTCTCCACCTCTTGCCATTCGTTCAGCGGGTAAATCAGCAGGCAGCGTTCAGCATCGACGGTTACCACCAATCGGGCAGCGCAGGACTCCTTTAGCTTGTCGCGGTGACGCGCAGGGATCGCAATGCGCCCTTTGCTGTCGACCGATAAAGCACTTAAGCCGCGTAGCACGATTCCCCACCTTGGAGGGAAAATAAACCCTTATTCCCCACATTCCCCCACTTCACGACACTATAGGAACGGTATTTGCCACTGTCAAGCCGAGGAAACTTGAAAATGTTGCTTTTCGCACAGGCACTTACGCTCACTCAGTGTGAGTTGACTGCAGCGCAGTAAGGCAAGTGGAACCCGTAGAGAAGGCAGGGATAAACAAAACAGCAACTTACGAAAAGAAGCTCAGATTGATTTGGAGATAATTGCCCGGATGCCTCAGATTAGGCTCACAAAAACTTGCGAATGGGCTGGCGCAACGGAGACCGCGACAGGCATTGCTGGCCGGACGGTAACCGTTGATTCGAGCGCATTTCCGGCGATGGGAGCCGCGACCCGCGCGGTTGCCGGCGCTTGGACGGATGAGAACGTAAAGGCAACAGTGCGGAAGTCGGCCTGTAAGCCGGGTTCTGTCTTGGACAGCCATTCGTCTGGGATGTGCGTCGCCGCACACCTCGAGCGACCTACCCGGGGGCCGCGCGGGCCACGCGTAAATGCCCCCCTATTTGGTCTTGCTCCGGGTGGGGTTTGCCGTGCCGTCGACGTTGCCGCCGCCGCGGTGCGCTCTTACCGCACCTTTTCACCCTTACCTCCGGCACCGGATCGGTGTCGGGATGGCGGTTTGCTTTCTGTTGCACTTTCCGTCGGCTCGCGCCGCCCAGGCGTTACCTGGCACCCTGCCCGTTGGAGCCCGGACTTTCCTCCCCGCCGCAATTGCGGCGGCGCGACTGTCCGGCCGACTCCCGCGGGCGGAGTGTGGGGCCATAATCGAATCGAAACAAGATGCAGGTTGGAGGCTGAAATGCGCAGATTCAAGGCGCGGATCGCGGGGCAGATCGCGGGTAATAGTTGTTCTATTGCCAAGATCTGCAACGATGAAGCTGTGCATTTCAGTCCCAAGATGCACGCTCACGAGTAGATCAGAGGGTCCTTAACGGCCGATCGCGGTCGCATAGAGGGCCTTGCGCGAGCACCCGGTAATGCGCGCCGCCAGGGTCGCCGCGCGGGCCGGCGGCAGTTCTGCCAACAACAGTGACAGCACCCGTTGCACCTCGGGATCCAGCACGTCGGGTATGTTGGCCTCTGCACCGCACACCACGATCACGAACTCGCCTCGGCAACGCTCCGGGTGCGAATCGATCCAGGCCTGGAGCTCATGCAGCGTTCGCAGCTGAAACTCTTCATGCACTTTGGTGAGTTCCCGACAAATCACCGCCTCACGCTGGTCGCCGAAGGCAGCTCTCAGATCCGCCACCGTTCCCGCAATCCGGTGGCAGGATTCAAAAAAAACCAGGGTACGGGGCTCCTGCTTCAGTTGCACAAGACGCGCTTGCCGCGCCGTGGCTCGGGCACTCAGGAAGCCTTCGAACACAAATCGCTCCGCCGGCACACCGGCGGCGGACAGGGCGGCCATGATGCTGCTCGCACCGGGAACGGGTGAAACCCCAAGACCCGCAAGCCGAGCACCACGCACGAGGCGGAATCCGGGGTCGCTGATCAGCGGCGTACCGGCATCCGACACCAGCGCCAGAGTTTGACCGTCGCGCAGGTGATCGAGCAAAGACGCCACCTGACTCGCCTCGTTGTGATCGTGCAACGCGTGCAGCGTCTGGCGTATTCCGAAATGGGTCAGCAACTGACGGGTGCGCCGCGTATCCTCCGCCGCAACCCGATCAACCTTGGCAAGAACTTCGAGGGCGCGGGCGGAAATATCGTTCAGATTGCCGATCGGCGTCGCAACCACGTACAGCGTCCCCGCCTCGATTGACACCTATGCGCCCCCAAACCATACTGCGACCACACTAAAATTCCGTCGCACGCGCTGATTAGCGTGCGACTTGTCCCCCTCCAGCACGGCCCAGTCTACCATGTCCCGCTGCATCGCCTTCGCGCTCGTGTCGATCATTTTCTTACTCAGCGCCTGCGCGACGGCGCCTGAACCCGCCCCCACCGAGGCGCGGTCCGACCCAGGCTTGGCGGCACGCGCCGCAGAGCTGGAATCCGCTGGAAATTACACGGCGGCCGCAGATCTGTACCTGGGGCTGGAAGGCACGCCGGCGGAACTGGCCGAATACCGGTTGACGGCCGCCGAGGTGTTGGTGCGGGGAAACGATGGGCGCCGCGCGCAAGCACTGGCGGATGGGCTTGTTGCGGACGGACTGACCTCGGATCAGGTGACCCGATTGCGACTGGTTCAAGCGGAATCCATGCTGCTCCTGGGCGATCCAGTGGGCGCGCTCCAGTACCTGCCCGACGCAAGCCGGAATCTAGCACCCCAACGCCTGCAGGAGGTTCTCGCGCTGCGTGTGCAGGTGTTCGCCGCCAACGAACGCAGAACCGACGAGCTGCTTGACCGCCTGGCGTTGGATCGCGCATTGACCGACCCGGTGGCACGCAGGGCCAATCAGGACCAGATAATGGCTTTGATCCGGCGCATGCCCGAAGAGCAACTTCTGGGATTGTACTCACTGGACCGTGATCTTGCCGGATGGGTGGCACTGGCGGAGATAGCCGCCATCCCGATAGACGAGACGGCGCGCTTCAACCAAGCCATGGGCGACTGGCAGGCGCGGTATGCCCCCCACCCAGCCAGCATCCGGGCGAGCGAGATACAGGCCGGTCGCGGTGCGGCACAAATTCCGGCGCGCGCTGCGGCGCTGCTGCCCATGTCCGGCCGATTGGCGGGGGCCGGCGGTCAAATCAAGGCGGGGCTGGACGCCGCCGATCTGACTCAAACCGGCCCGCGGACCTTGGTACAGATTTACGATTCCGCCACCGTCGCGCCCACCGCACTGTACGATCAGGCAGTCCGGGAAGGTGCTGATATCGTGGTGGGGCCGCTGCTCAAGAGCAACGTGGATGTGCTCAGCGGACTGGGCGGGCGCACCGTACCGGTGCTGGCCCTGAATCAAACCGCAAGCGGTTTGCCCAGCTCGGGTGGCGGATTTTTTCAGTTCGGATTGGCCCCTGAAGATGACGCGGAAACAGTCGCTGAGGGCGCAATGGAACGCAACTGGACCCGCGCTCTGATCCTGTATCCAGACAGCGAATGGGGTACCCGCGTGCGCGACGCGTTCAACACAACGTATTTGGCGCTGGGGGGTACGGTTGTGGACGAACGTGCTTACGATCCTGCCGGCGTGGACTTCAGTATTCCGATCGGCGAACTGCTGCATTTGGATCAAAGCAATCAGCGGCGTAAGGCGCTCCAAGGGCAAATCAACCGCCAGCTCGAGTTCGAAGCCCGCCGCCGCGAGGACGTCGACCTGGTGTTCCTGGCGGCCAATGCCGAACAAGTGCGCCAAATCTATCCGCAGCTCCGATTTTTTCAACTCGGCACGCTGCCGGTGGTGGCCACCTCCCACGCTGACCAGGGCGCATCGGCAGGCAGCGGCAACCAGGATCTCAACGGGATGTACATGGTCGCACTCCCCTGGCTGGTCGCGCCGGAGCAAGTGGGCATCGATCTGGCCGGCTCCGAAACGGATGCGCTGCGCTCTTCCCGGCTGTTCGCGTTGGGCGTGGACGCCTACCGGCTGATGCCCTGGCTACCCGCGCTTCGGGCCTCGCCGGGCAGCACCATTCGTGGCGCCACCGGCGCATTGAGCGCAACGCCGGACGGCCGGGTGAAACGACGTTTACAGTGGGTGCAGTATGTGGATGGCGCCCCAAAACCGCTGCAGGCCTCACCGGAACAACCTCTGGAATGAATTCCTACAGGATTGGGCAACGCCTGGAACAGGACGCCCGCGCCTACCTGGAAGACCACGGGCTTCGCCATCTGGCCGGGAATGTCCGATGCCCCGGGGGGGAACTGGATCTGGTGATGATGGATGGCGATATCCTCGCCTTTGTGGAGGTCCGGGGCCGCCGGGGTGATTTATTTGGCAGCGCGGCGGAATCGGTGACTCGGGACAAACAGAGCCGACTGATCCGGGCAGCCGAGTTTTTCCTGGCCAAACGCCCGAAGCTGACCCATCACGGCTGTCGCTTCGATGTGATAGCAGTCGATCTGAGCGCAGAACCGACCCGTCTGGAGTGGATCAAAGACGCTTTCGACGCCGGGTGAGACAGGAGTGCACACCCAAGCCATGGATGCCCAATTCCGAATAAAGCAACATTTCGAAGCGAGCATCGAGGCTAAGCGCCAGGCGGGTGTGAGCGCGATCAAAGACATCGATCGGGCGGCTCGCGCCCTCACCAGACAGTTGCTCGGCGGAGGCAAAATACTGGCTTGCGGAAACGGTGGATCCGCCGCCGACGCTCAGCACTTCAGCTCGGAACTGGTAAACCGATTTGAGCGGGAGCGCCCAGGGTTGCCGGCCATCGCCCTGACTACGGACACCTCAACGCTGACCTCCATCGCCAACGACGTTGACTATCAGAGAGTTTTCGCCCGACAGGTGGAAGCCCTTGGCCACCCGGGTGATGCACTGCTGGCCATTTCCACCAGTGGTGGCTCGGCCAACGTACTGGCTGCCATGGATGTGGCCCGTGATCGCGGCATGATAACCATTGCCCTGAGCGGCCGCGACGGTGGCGCCATGGCTACACGGATTGGCCCGGCAGACGTCGAGATTCGCGTGCCGGTCCAGTCAACGGCGCGGATTCAGGAAGTACACATTCTGGTCATACATTGCCTATGTGACCTGATCGACGAATTGCTACTCGAGGAGTATTCATGAAAGTGTGGACAATGCTGCTTGTGGTGCTGAGCATCGGTCTTGGCGGTGGGCTCCTGGGGGGGTGCGCAGGCGTGGTCATCGGGGGCGCGGCTGCCACCGCGTCGGTTGCCAATGACCGACGTACAACGGGCACCATGGTGGAGGATCAATCAATCGAGTTCAAAATCGGCGACGCGCTGAACGCCGACTCGGAACTGATGAAACAGACGCATATCAACGCCGTCTCTTACAACCTGATCGTGCTGTTGACCGGCGAAGCGCCCACCGAAGCACTGCGCGATCGCGCCGGCGAACTGGCTGGAAACGTGGATCGGGTGCGAAAGGTTTACAACGAAATCGCAATCGCCGCACCCAGCGCCATGTCCCTGAGATCCAGTGACTCGTGGATCACCACCAAGGTGAAAACGGCCCTGTTGGACGTGGAGGGGCTGGAGGTGTTCGATTCAACCCGGGTCAAAGTCGTGACCGAGCGCGGCGTAGTGTATCTGCTTGGCTTGCTGACTCCCTACTGAAGCCGAGCTTGTGACCGAGACCGTTCGTCGTGTCGGGGGGGTGCAAAGAGTTGTTCGACTGTTTGAGTATATCGAACCGCCCCCGGCCAAGGCACCGGCCACTGAAAGCGCGGAGTAGGTACGAGGGCAATCGTGAACCCCGCTATTTGACCACCCGCAGGCCAGGGCGCTTGCGGTCGGGGCCCGAGGTGTCGGAACCATCGCCGGGTGACCCCGGATCGTCGCCTGTTTCCTCGTTGAACATCATGCCGTGGCCGTTCTCACGGGCGTAAATCGCCAACACGCTGGACACTGGAAACGATACCCGGCGGGCCGCTCCGCCGAATCGCGCGCTGAACTCAATGGCATCGTTTCCCAGCTGCAGCCTCTGGACCGCCCCCGGATCAATGTTGAGCACAATGCGGCCATCCTGGACGTACTGTACCGGAACATCCACCGACTCGCCGGTGACGCTGACCAGCACATGGGGCGTCATCTGGTTCTCCAGAATCCAATCATACAGGGCGCGGATCAGATACGGGCGGCTGGAGGTCATGGGGTCGACACCCAAGGTTTGCGGCGGGTCGGGTCAGTTGCGCATCTCACGCTCGGGTTCGGACAGGCTTGACCTGAACGAGTCGCGCTCAAAAAGACGAGCTGCATAATCCAAAACCCCTGTGGCCTGGGGCGGCAGTTCCACGCCCAATTGGGGCAATCGCCATAGAATCGGCAAAATGGTGCAATCCACCAAAGCGAAATCATCACTCAGGAAAAACGGTTTGGCCGCGAACACGTCCGCACTGGCGGACAGGCTGTCACGCAGCTCCTTGCGCGCGGCATCAGCATCCTTGCCGCTTTTGGCTTGGGCGATGCGTTCCGCAAGCGGATACCATTCGAGCTCGACCCGGGTCAAGGCCAAACGTGCCCGGGCCCGGGAAACCGGGTCCACCGGCATCAACGGAGGATGCGGAAAACGCTCGTCGAGATACTCTATAATCACTCGCGCGTAGTACAGCACCAAATCCCGGTCCACCAGTGTCGGCACCGATCCATACGGATTGAGATCCATCAGATCCTCCGGGAAATCGTCCGAAGCAATGTTGGTGATCTCGAAGGTGATGCCCTTCTCGGCGAGTACGATGCGGGCCCTGTGACTTTGCACACAGGTGGGGCTCGAAAACAGGGTCATGACGGATCGCTTGTTGGCAACAACGGCCATGGAAGCTCCTCAGATGCGTGTGAGAGACGACCCACGGTGGGTCGGATCGGGAGGTCGGGCGCATCGGCGTCGGGCGAAGGCCGCGTTCCGGCGGAATCCCGCTGCTGAAAACGCGCCAACCCTGAGCGACTGAACCGCCCAGGGTTTCAAGCGTTGGGCGTAGAGCCCAACGCAGAGCGTGTCCGGCACTGGTGGATCAGTGAACGTCCTTCCAGTACTCCTTTTTGAGCAAGTAGAACACAACTATCATCAGAATCAGGAACAATACCACCTTGATTCCGAGGCTCTTGCGTTCCAGGGCCCCCGGCTCGGCCATGTAGGACATGAAATTCACCAGATCTCGCATGGCCCGGTCGAACTGCGGTGCCGTCATGGAGCCGGCTTCCACCACTTCGAACCCTTCGAGTACCTGCGTTTCATCGCCTTCGGCGTTAAGCGCCGTTTTGTATATTGGTTCCTGCCATCCCTGCAGTTCCCAAAGGACATTGGGCATGCCAACCTGGGGGAACACCGCGTTGTTGGCACCCAGGGGCCGCGTCGGGTCGCGATAAAAAGTGCGCAGGTAAGTGTACAACCAATCCGTGCCCCGCGAACGGGCCGTCAGCGTAAGGTCGGGTGGAGCCGCTCCAAACCAGCGGGCCGCGTCGGCCTTGGGCATGGCGTTTTCCATCCGGTCGCCGACTTTCGCGCCGGTGAATATCAGGTTGTCCTGCACCAGCGCGTCGGTCAGCCCGGCGTCCCGCGCGAACCGGTTGTAACGCTGATGCTGCGCCGAATGGCAGCCCATGCAGTAGTTGACGAACAAACGCGCGCCCCGCTGCAGCGATGCGTGACTCTCCGGATCGATGTTGGCCTGGTCCAGGTGATATCCCTCGCCACCTGCAGCAACTGCGAAACCAGGCGACATGGTCAGGATCAGAGCAATAATCAAAGTCCTCATTTGTAGGTCACCCTCTCCGGAACCGCCTTGGTCGTATCCATTTTCGTGTAGATCGGCATCAGGAAGAAGAACAGGAAATACACCAGCGAACATATCTGCGCCAGGAGTGTACGTCCCGGGCTGGGTGGCAACGCGCCCAGATAGCCCAGGATAAGAAATGCGACCGTGAACGCGGCCAAAGCGCCTTTGTAAATATTCCCGCGGTAGCGTATTGACTTCACCGGACTGCGATCCAGCCAGGGCAGCAGGAACAGCACCACGATGGCGCCCCCCATGGCGATTACGCCACCCAGTTTGTCCGGCACCGCGCGCAGGATTGCGTAGAACGGCGTGAAGTACCAAACCGGCGCGATGTGCGTCGGGGTCTTGAGCGGATCGGCCGGGACAAAGTTTGCGTGCTCCAGGAAGTAGCCACCCATTTCCGGCGCGAAGAACACCACCAAAGCGAAAAACAGAAAAAACACCGAGAAGCCGAACAAGTCCTTGACCGAGTAGTAGGGATGGAACGGGATGCCGTCCAGCGGGATGCCGTTTTCGTCCTTCTTCTTCTTGATTTCGACCCCGTCCGGATTGTTCGAACCCACTTCATGCAGGGCAAGAATGTGTGCGACCACCAGTCCGAGCAACACGATAGGCAGGGCGATCACATGAAGCGCGAAAAAGCGATTCAGCGTGGCGTCGGACACCACGTAGTCGCCGCGAATCCAAAGGGTCAGGTCATCGCCAATGCCCGGGATCGCGCCGAACAGGGAAATGATGACCTGGGCGCCCCAGTAGGACATCTGGCCCCAGGGCAACAGGTAGCCCATAAAGGCCTCGGCCATCAGTGCCACGTAAATCAAACAACCGAAGATCCAGATCAGTTCTCGCGGTCCTTTATAGGAGCCATACAGCAAACCGCGATACATGTGCAGATAAACGACGATGAAAAACGCAGAGGCACCGGTTGAGTGCATGTAGCGTATGAGCCAGCCCCAGGGCACATCACGCATGATGTATTCGACCGACGCAAACGCTTCGGCCGCGGACGGCTTATAGCTCATGGTCAACCATACGCCGGTGACGATCTGATTGATCAACACCAGCAGGGACAGGGCCCCAAAGTAATACCAGATGTTGAAATTCTTAGGGGCATAGTAAGCGCCCATGTGTTCCCGCCACATCTTGGTCAGCGGGAAGCGATCGTCTATCCAGCCCAGGAGGCCCGTTGTTCCCTGAGTGTTTGCCATTTAAGCGGTCTCCGTATCGACGCCTACGACAATGCGGGTGTCCGTGACGTAGTTGTGCGGGGGCACCGGCATGTTGGTCGGCGCCGGAACGCTCTTGTAGACACGGCCGGCCATGTCGAAGCGCGAACCATGGCAGGGACAAAAGAAACCCCCTCGCCAGCTGGCACCCAGATCCTCCGGCGCCACCTCGGGGCGGTAGGTGGGCGAGCAGCCCAGGTGTGTGCAGATCCCGATCATGACCAGGTACTCGGGTTTCAGGGACCGGTCCTGATTCTGCGCGTATGGCGGTTGCTGTGTGGCCACTTCGGAATACGGATCGCGCAATTGCTCGTCCAGCGTCGGCAGTTCTTCAAGTTGTTTCTCTGTGCGCCGCACAACCCAAACTGGTTTGCCTCGCCATTCGACTGTAACCAACTGGCCGGGTTCCAGTTTGCTGATATCCACCTCCACCGGTGCTCCGGCGGCCTGGGCTCGCTCACTGGGTGACCAGGAGATCAGGAACGGCGCCGCCAGATAAGCCACGCCGACCCCGCCCACGACGGTCGCAGCGGCCGTCAGGAATCGTCGACGCTGGATGTCGATATTGTCTGCGGCGAAACTACTCATTCGGACCCCCTAGAATTGGCACTGGCCGCTGGAACCGCGCGCAGCCGACTGGTGCAATGCAAAATCGCAACTTTAACGATCACTAATACAAGCCCGGGATTGTCCCGCAACCCCGCGAGCGGGGTCAACCCGAAGCCACATCGGTCAGCGGAGCCGGTCAGACCGGATTCGCTATATCGACGAAGTGACAACCGATACCGAACGCGTCCGTTAAATACTTACCGAGCGCCTGTACGCCATATCGTTCCGTTGCATGGTGACCCGCGGCGTAAAAGTGCAGGCCACACTCCCGAGCCACATGAACGGTCTGCTCCGATGCCTCGCCGGTAATGTAGGCGTCCACGCCGGCATGAACGGCTGCCTCGATGAATCCCTGCGCCGCTCCGGTACACCAGGCGACGCGACGGATCTCCGCCTCCGCAGCGCCGATGTGCAGTGGAACGCGCCCCAGCTTCTCCTCTATCCGCCGACCCAACGCCGCCGCGGTGATTGGGAAATCCAGCGTACCGGTCCAAACCAGATCCGAGTCCGTTCCGTCGATCAACGGACCTTCAGCCTCGAACCCGAGTATACGGCCCAGTTGGGCATTGTTCCCGAGTTCAGGATGTGCATCGAGGGGGAGATGATACCCGAGCAAGCTGATCTCGTTCTTGAGCAGGATCAATAGACGGCGGCGCTTCATGCCCCGTACACAGGGATCCTCACCACGCCAGAAGTATCCGTGATGAACCAGTACCGCGTCCGCGTTGAGATCCAGCGCCGCCTCGAGCAATGCCTCACAGGCGGTCACACCGCATACGATGCGCTCAACCCTGGCGCGACCTTCCACCTGAAGGCCGTTGGGACAATAGTCACTGAAGCGATCGACCTGCAGGAGGCGGTCGATATGTTCAACCAATGTGGGCAAAGCGATCGCAGCCTGGGTGCCCGTCGTCATACCACGCACTCTTTCAATGCCTGAAGGAAGGCGGCGGTCTCCGCCGGGCTCCCTACCGTGACACGCAGGCAGTCTTTCAAGGCCGTACTCGCGGAGGACACGTTCTTGATCAGAACCCCGCGCGCCCTCAGCCCCTGAAACACCGTGTCGGCGGTGCCTTGAGGAACGCGAAACAGAATGAAATTGGCCTGGCTGGGAAAAACCGTCAGCCCCGGGAGCGCCGCCAGTGCCGAGGCCAGACCATCGCGGTCCGCTGCGATCTTCCGGGCCTGCTGTTCCAGCACCGCTATGTTGCAGAGCGCAAACTCCGAACTGATCTGAGTCAAGGTGTTGATGTTGTAAGGCAAGCGCAGCTTTTCCAGCTCCGTCAGCCAGTCGGGCCCGCCCACCAGAAATCCGAGACGCAGGCCCGCCAAACCCAGCTTGGATACGGTGCGCATGACCAGCAGATTGGGGTGGTCCAAAACACACCCGAGGAAACTCTTGCCGGAAAAGGCGAAATACGCCTCGTCCAGCACCACCAGCCCCGGGGTCGCGGCGATGATATCCCGGACCACCGCAGAGTCGAACACGTTGCCGGTGGGATTGTTGGGATAGGCGAGAAACAGCACGCTGGGCCGGTGTTGCTCGATCGCAGCCAGGGTTGCCGAGGGGTCGAGCTGAAAATCCGCGGTAAGCGGCACCCCCACGTAACGCATTCCCAAAAACCCGGCGATCTGGCGATACATCACAAAGCTGGGTTCCACCGACATGACCACCGCGTCTCGCCGCGCTAGTGCGGTGATCAGAATCTGAATCAGCTCATCGGATCCATTGCCCAACAACAGCTCGGCATGGGCTGGAATCTGGAAGGTCTCACGCAGTCGCTGTTTGAGATCGGTCGCAGCCGGGTCCGGGTAGCGATTGAGGTGGGTATTGTGTAGACGCGCCAGCCAGGCATCGGTGAGATCACCGGGCCAGGCGTACGGGTTTTCCATGGCATCGAGCTTGACCAGTCCACTGGCATCCGCCACCCGGTAGGCGCTCAGTGCCCGAACCTCCGGCCGTATCAGCGTATCCGGTGTGACGGGTGTCGGCTGGCTCATGCCTTGGACACCTGGGAATCGGAAACCCGGTACTCGGCCGACCGGGCATGGGCGGTCAAACCCTCTCCCCGCGCCAGCTCGGCCGCAATCCGACCCAACTCCGAGGCGCCCTGTGCACTGCAGTGGATGATGCTGGAACGCTTCTGAAAATCGTACACACCCAGGGGCGAGGAAAAGCGAGCCGTGCGGGAGGTGGGCAGAACATGGTTTGGACCGGCGCAGTAGTCTCCCAGGGCTTCAGCGGTGTGGCGACCCATGAACACCGCTCCGGCGTGGCGAATGCGCTCCAGAAGGGTCTCGGGGTCTGCCACAGATAACTCCAGATGTTCCGGCGCCACCTGGTTGGCCACCTCGCAGGCCTCATCCAGATCCCGCACCAGAATGAAAGCGGCACGATTGTTCAACGACGCGCTGATGATATCGCTGCGCTCAAGGGAAGGCAGCAGGCGGTCGATGCTGGCCTGGACCCGATCCAGGAATCCCGCATCGGGGCTGATCAGTATGGGCTGCGCATCCTCGTCGTGTTCAGCCTGAGAGAACAGATCCATCGCGATCCAGTCCGGATCGGTTTCACCGTCGCATATCACCAGGATTTCCGAGGGCCCGGCGATCATGTCGATGCCGACGGCGCCGAACACCAGACGCTTGGCGGTGGCCACGTAAACATTCCCGGGACCGACGATCTTGTCCACCCTGGGGATGGACTCGGTACCATAGGCCAGGGCTGCTACGGCCTGCGCCCCACCGATCGCAAACACCTGGTCGACACCTGCAACGGCGGCCGCGGCCAACACCAGTTCGTTGACCTCGCCACCCGGTGTGGGGACCACCATGACCAATTCACCCACCCCGGCCACCTTGGCCGGAATGGCATTCATCAGCACCGACGAGGGGTATGCCGCTTTGCCTCCAGGCACATACAGGCCGGCCCGATCCAGCGGCGTGACCTTCTGGCCCAATCGGGTGCCACTGTCCTCGGTGTAGCTCCAGGATTCCAGGCACTGATTCTGGTGATAGGATCGAATCCGATCGGCCGCGATCTCCAGAGCGCGCAGCTGAGATGCCGTAATGCGCTCCCGGGCCTGCCGCAGGCGCGTCGCTGGCAGTGTCAATTCGGCCAGAGACGCCACAGACATGCCGTCGAAGCGATTACTGTACTCCACCACCGCCGCATCGCCCCGATGCCGCACGTCGGCGACGATGTCGCTTACGATTTCCTGTATCCGACCGTCGGATACCGCGTCCCAGGCGGTCAAATCCGCGAGCTGCGCCCAGAAGTCTGTATCGCGGGTGGTGAGGCGTTTCAGTGTTGGCATGGGCCGGTCCTGCGTGACCTGATTCATTCTGCGCTGCGGCGGCGCTCGACCGCGTCGGACAGGGCGGACAGCAGCATCTTGACCCGTCGGTGCTTCATCTTCATGGCGGCTTTGTTCACAACCAAACGGGCGCTGATGTCGGCGATCGGCTCAAGGGGCGCCAGACCGTTGGCGGTCAGCGTCTTGCCGGTATCCACCAAATCGACAATGTAGTGGCACAGGCCCACCAGGGGCGCCAATTCCATAGAACCATACAGCTTGATGATTTCCACCTGCCGACCCTGAGAGGCAAAATGGCGACGGGCGATATTGACAAACTTCGATGCCACCCGCAGCCGTCCTCGGGGCTCGGGTTGATCGGGGCGCCCAGCCACCATCAATCGACAACGGGCAATCTCCAGATCCAGAGACTCGTACAGGCCGTCGCCGCCGTGTTCCAGCAACACGTCCTTTCCAGCCACCCCCAAGTCGGCGGCACCGTATTCAACATAGGTCGGCACGTCGGTGGCGCGGATTACCACCAGCTTGATGTCGGACACACTGGTGTCCAGCACCAGCTTGCGACTGCTCTCAGCGTCTGCGATCAGCTCAATGCCGGCATCGGCGAGCAGGGGTAGGGTCTGCTCCAGAATTCGGCCCTTGGAAACCGCGATAGTCAAACCCGTGTCGCCGGCCGGTTCACTCACATGCGTGCTCCGCCGTGGCGCTCAGCTCGGTACCCGACGAATTCGGGCTCCGAGTTGTGCCAGTTTTTCTTCGATGCACTCGTAACCGCGATCGATGTGATAAATGCGGTCAACGCTGGTGTCGCCATCGGCCACCAGGCCGGCCAGAATCAAGCTCGCGGAGGCGCGCAGATCGGTGGCCATCAGGGGGGCCGCGGTCAGACGCGGCACGCCCCGGCTAACCGCAGTATTCCCCTCCACCTGGATATCCGAACCCATACGCTGAAGCTCATGAACGTGCATGAACCGGTTCTCGAAAATGGTCTCGGTGATCACCCCAGTGCCCTCCGCCACCGCATTGAGGGCGGTGAACTGGGCCTGCATGTCGGTGGGAAAGGCCGGGTACGGCGCAGTGCGCACCTTGACGGCGGTGGGACGGCGGCCCTGCATATCGAGCTCGATCCAGTCATCCCCGGTGCTGATTTCCGCACCCGCCTCCACCAGTTTGAGTAAAACCGCCTCCAGCAGATCGGGTCGGGTGTCCTTGATGCGCACACGTCCGCCGGTGATGGCAGCCGCCACCAGGTACGTGCCGGTCTCGATCCGATCGGGCAACACATCGTAGTGGCAACCGGTCAGGGAATCGACGCCATCAATGTGCAGGGTGTCAGTACCGGCCCCTTCGATCTTCGCGCCCATGCGAATCAGGCAATGAGCCAGATCCACCACCTCGGGTTCCCGTGCCGCATTCTCGATCACGGATTCCCCCCGGGCGAGACAGGCCGCCATCATGAGGTTTTCAGTACCGGTTACTGTGACCTGGTCCATCACGATGCGGGCGCCGTGCAGTCGTTCAGACCGGGCAATGATGTAACCCCCTTCCACATCGATGTTCGCGCCCATGGCCTGCAAGCCGTTGATGTGCAGGTTTACAGGGCGGGAACCGATGGCGCATCCACCGGGCAACGACACCTCGGCACGGCCATATCTGGCCAACAGCGGGCCCAGCACGACAATCGCGGCCCGCATGGTCTTGACCAACTCGTAGGGCGCCCGAAGCTCCCGAATGGATCGAGGGTCCACCTCGATGTTCATCCGCTCATCCACCACCAGATCGACGCCCATGCGTCCAAGCAGTTCCATGGTGGTCGTGACATCCTGCAAATGCGGGACATTGCCCACGTGCATGGGCGTATCGGAAAGCAGGGTGGCGGCCAGGATCGGTAGCACCGCATTTTTGGCACCGGAGGCCCGGATCTCGCCAGTCAGTGGCAGCCCCCCGCTGATGATGAGCTTGCTGCTCATCAACGCCCCTCGGCCGCTGACCAATCCTCCGGCGTATAGGTCTTGAGCGCCAGCGCATGGATTTGATCGGTTTGCATCCGGTCACCCAGTGTCTGGTAAACAAGACGATGCTGCTGAACCCGGGTCTTGTCCTGAAACTGCGGGCTGATCACCACCGCCTCGAAGTGCCGCCCGTCATCACCCCGAACAATAACCTCACTGTCCGGCATGGCTGCCCGAATCAATTGCTCTATATCGCGTGCCTGCATGCTGGGTTCCTGGCAAGTAGCTGTTGCCGCCGGAAATCGGCGACTGCCCATGGCCGGTCTGGGGAGGGCGCATAATATCAGAAACAGGGTTCCGCGAGCGCACCGGCTTAGGCGGCCGCCGATCCGTCCTGCAACGTGTGTCCGAATGGCCTGGGCGGCGGAACGTGAACGATCAAGCGTCGCCCTGATCGGCGGGCCCCATGTTCAGCAATTGGTCCACATCCGCCACACGGGAAAGCGCCAGCATCTGCTCAGGCGCGGCAAGAAAGCGAACATCGCCACCGGAGCGCTTCGCCAGTGCCAGCCAATCCAGCAGTAAGGCCAGTCCGGCACTGTCGCATCTGGACACCTTCGCCAGGTCAAGGCTGATACGTCCATGTTTAAAGCGTTCGGAGTGCGACCGCCAAAGCTGCGGCACGCTGGCTTGGTCCAATGGGCCTTGAAGGGCAAAGTGGCCCTCCCCGACCTGAATCAGATCCGCTGCGCTCATCCGTCCACCGCATCGCGACTCATGCCGCGCATCTCGACGATCAGACCGTCCAGTCCAACGGCCCGGACCCGGGCCGGAAATTCAGATCGATAGTTGGTCAATAGACTGACACCGTCCAGTGACAGGTCATAGACTTTCCAGACACCATCCTTGAGGCGCAGCGAATAGGCCAGGATAGTCCGCTGGCCGCCCGATTCCAGGAGTCGAACGGTGACCGTGGCCCGATCCGGACGAGACGCAGGTCGGGCCGGCAAATACTCAATGGTCTGGTTGTCGTAGGCCAACCATGCCGTGGAGTAGGTGCGCACCAGCAGATTCCGAAACTCAGCGGTGAACTCGCGCCGCTGCTCAGGCGTGGCCTCCCGCCAGACTGGGCCCAGCGCCAGCTGGGCCATGGCTTCGAAATCCATGTGGGGCAATAGAATCTCGTCCACCAACTGATAGATCAGTTCAGGCTGGCTCTCGAGTTCGGAACGCCGCTCGACGACGGTCTTCACCATCTGGTCACCTGAACTGCGAATCACTTCCTCGGGCGTAGCGGGCGGGTCGGCGGCCAGCGCACCCAGATGAGCAAACACCGCAATGCTGGCCATGAACGCAACAATCGCAAGTCGATTCATCCTCATTCGGCCCCCTCGCTGGCTTTACTGAACAGAAACTGCCCGATGATCTTCTCCAGCACAAACGCCGACTGGGTGAACTCGATCTGACTGCCGGCCTCGAGACTGTCCAGGGAACCGCCGGGTTCCAGCCCGACATACTGCTCGCCCAGCAGGCCCGAGGTCAGAATGCTGGCGGACGTGTCCGCAGGCAACTGTGTGTAGCGGGGATCAATCCGCATTTCCACCACTCCTTCGAACGCGCTCTCGTCGAAGCGGATAGCGCTGACCCGGCCGATGCGCACGCCCGCCATGGTCACCGGCGATCGCACTTTCAAACCACCCACATTAGAAAAGCGTGCGCTCACCGTGTAGCCGTCGGTCTGACCCAGGCTGCTGAGGTCGCTGACCTGCAGTGCCAGCAGTAGAAAAGCCGCTACCGCCAGGGCCACAAAGACACCCACAGCAATTTCCAAAGCTCTTGAATTTCGCATCAAAGATCACCAAACATCAGCGCCGTCAGAACAAAGTCCAGTCCGAGGATCGCAAGCGAGGTATTGACGACGCTGCGGGTCGTGGCCCGACTCACGCCCTCAGATGTGGGCACGGCATCATTGCCCTCAAAAATGGCGATGACATTGGCCACCAGGCCGAACGCGATGCTCTTGACCAGGACACCGTTGATGACATCCTCCCGCAGATCGACCGAGGCCTGCATCTGCGACCAGAATGCCCCGTCGTCCACACCCAGCAGACCCACACCAATAAAATAGCCGCCGAGAATACCCACCGCAGTAAATATGCAAGCCAGCAAGGGCATCGCCAAGCAACCGGCCAGAAATCGCGGCGCCATCACCCGCCGGTGGGGATCCACCGCCATCATCTCCATACCGCTGAGCTGTTCGGTGGCCTTCATCAGACCGATCTCGGCGGTCAGGGCGGAGCCGGCGCGGCCCGCGTACAACAGTCCTGTCACCACCGGCCCAAGTTCCCGGACCAGAGTCAAGGCAACGGCGCTGCCCAGAGATTCCTCGGCACCGAAATCCACCAGAGTGGTGTATCCCTGCAGCCCAAGCACCATGCCCACGAACAGGCCTGCAACGACGATGATGGGCAAGGACAGCACGCCTACGCTATAAATCTGACTCAGGATCAGGCCCGGCCGCATCAGCGCCGGGCCAACACTGGCGGCAACGCGCACACTGAACAAAGCCGAGCGACCCAGGCGAGCCAAACTGTCCAGCGCCCGCTGCCCCAGCATCTGCAATGGGTTTATCATCCGGTCTCGATCCCGAGCATATCGGCCCGATAGTCCCGCGCCGGATAGTGAAACGGCACGGGTCCGTCGGCCAGACCGTCCATGAACTGACGCACCCAGGCCGACTCCGATGCCGCCAACGCGGTGGGCGTACCTCCCTCCACCACACGGCCGCCGGAGACCAGATAAATGTTGTCGGCGATGGCGCAGGCCTCGGGAACGTCGTGCGTGACGATAATGCTGGTCAACCCCATGGCGTCGTTCAGCCGACGAATCAGTGAAACCAGAACCCCCATGGAGATGGGATCCTGTCCGGCAAAAGGCTCATCATACATCACCATATCCGGATCCAGCGCGATCGCCCGGGCCAGGGCCACGCGGCGCGCCATGCCGCCGGACAGTTCGCTGGGCATCATTTCCCTGGCGCCACGCAGACCAACAGCCTGCAGCTTGAGCAGGACCAGAGCGTGGATCACGGACTCGGGCAGGTCGGTGTGCTCATGCAGCGGAAACGCCACATTTTCGAACACCGTCAAATCGGTGAACAGCGCGCCGCTTTGGAACAGCATGCCCATGCGTTTGCGCAGCGCATAGAGCCCGGCGGTGCGCAGCTGATGGACGTTGATTCCATCCACTTCGATGGTGCCGCGGTCGGGCAGCAGCTGACCGCCAATCAGGCGCAGCAAAGTGGTTTTACCGGTACCGCTCGGACCCAGGATGGCGGTTACGCCCCCGGCCGGTATATCCAGGTCCACGCCGGAGAAGATCACCCGGTCACCCCGAGTGAAGTGCAGGTCCCGTACGCGGATCAGTATTGTGCTGTCGAGCTGATTCATACCGTGCTTGGTTTCACCATGTTACGCCTGCGGATCGGGCGCCTCACTGCGCGATAGTGCCCCACACGCGTTCAAAGTCCCAGTAGCTCGATCAAATTGGCCAGTTCGTCCAACGCTCGCAGTGCTGGCGACGGCCCCGGCACAAGCCCGTAAACCGGCTCGTCGCGCGGACACTGCGCAAGCTGAGCCGTCAACCAGTTCGCCCGGGCCCGGATGTCCAAGAGCGGCACCAGGATGACACGACCTGTTTTGAGCGCGCCGTCCACGCTACGCAAGGGGTATCCACGTTGTGCCTGCGCCCCGGCGGCATCTGGATCCTTGTCCAGCAGGACGCCGGCCAATCGGCACCCGAGTACCTCATGGACCTGACCCAGGCCCTGCGGCACGGCAGACTGGCCGGAGCGGATGATGAAGCGGAACGCCTCGTTGGTGTCAGCCGCCCAGGCATCAAGGGTCGAAACGTCCACGGCCCGGACCTGGGACCAGGAAAGCACAACCATAGGGTAATGAAGCGCGTAAAAAGCTAAACGCCAGTCCGCCGGCAAGTCCTCGGGGTACAACACGCCTTGCCAAGCGTCGTGGTCCCAGCCCTCGGCGCCGATCAGGATGCGCCCCGTCATATCATTACCGACGATCCATGCGGGGATGCAAACAGCCGCCACCTGCCCGCGCTTTGCGGAAATTCAAGACCGCAGGCGCCACAATGCCTAAATTCACGCCAGCGCGGGCCGCACCCGAAATCGTGTCTACTCGTGAACATGCATCTTGGGTCTCAAATGCACTGTTTGATCGTTGCAAACCCTGCCAGTAGAACAGCTGTTACCCTCGATCCGCCCCTTGAATCTGCGCATGTCATCCACCAATCTGCTTCTTTCAGAATACATCAGAGGCGCCCTGGCACGGCCAGTTTTCCACGACATGCCGAGCGAAATCGAACCTGCGGACCGACACCGATTCCAAGGTGTCTGGCGCGACCGGCTCGCGACCATCCCATGTTTTGAACCGGGCACCGGGAGACGGACAACAGATGCGCATTTTCTTCACCGGCTCAGGCGGGCGCCTGGCCCGGGTGCTGCTGCCAAGACTCCTTGCGAACCCTGCGGTTCGGGGCATCGTCGGCATCGATCTGCAACGGGCTGAAATCCAGCACCCCAAACTCGAGCAACATCGGCGTGACATCCGAGACCCCGAGCTGGGCGCACTGATGCGAGGATGCGACAGCCTGATCCACGCCGGTTTTGTGGTTATCGGTGCTCATCTCGGGCGTCAGCGGCGCCACCGTACGTGGGTCCGCGACGTCAATGTGTCGGGGAGTCAGAATGTCTTCCGGCAAGCCGCCGACAATGGCTTGACGCGCCTGGTGCATATATCCAGCGTGGCCGTCTACAGCGGGCTGCCGGAATCGGACTGTCCTATCCTCGAGCACCAAACGCTGTCGCCTCTGCCCGGTTTTGCATACGCGGAAGACAAGGTGGCGGTGGAACACTGGCTCGACGGGTTTGAGGGGACCCACCCGGAACTTGCCCTGGTGCGCCTCCGCCCCCATGTAATTCTGGGGCTTCATGCCCAGCCACTGCTGCTGCAGTTGCTCTCCCAGCCTTTTTGCCCGCGCACGTCGACAGCACGGGGGCAGATACAGTGTGTCGCAGAGCTGGACGTGGCACAGGCTGTGGAACTGGCGGTATTTGGCGCCGCCCGGGGCGCGTTCAATATTGCCGCCGGCCCCCCGCTGAACCTGGAGCAGATGCTTCGGCTGCGAGGGATTCGACCCATTCCGGTCCCCCTGTGGTCTATCCGTCTGAGCCATCGATTGGGCTGGTGGCTGACCACCCGGGTGGGCGACCCGGGCTGGGCGCAGGGTCTGGGGAAAACCCTCACTGTGGATTGTGGCAAAGCGGCCGATGAACTCGGTTGGCAACCCCAGTACAGCGTGTATGATTGCGTGCGCATGCTACCCTCACCGCGCCGCTGGCGTCGCACAGGGATGTCGTCTACAAAAGCGGATTAAACCATGTTGCTCTACATCGCCGCGGTGGTCGTCGGCCTTGCCGTCCTGGCCTGGAGTGCCGACCGATTCGTGTTCGGCGCCTCGGCAACCGCCCGCCATCTGGGGGTTTCGCCTCTGCTGGTCGGCCTGGTCATCGTCGGTTTCGGCACATCGGCACCTGAAATACTGATTTCCAGCATCGCCGCCTGGCAGGACCGGCCCGGGCTGGCAGTGGGCAATGCGCTGGGCTCGAACATTGCCAATATCGCCCTGATTATCGGCCTGGCCGCGCTGCTTTCGCCACTGACGGTGCGCTCCGAGACGCTGCGCCGGGAACTGCCAGTTCTGCTGGGCGCCAGCGCGGTGGCGTTGCTGCTGTGCCTGGATGGCCACCTGGGGCGCTTCGACGGCGTCGTGTTGCTGCTGGGATTGTTGCTCATGGTGCTGTGGGTGGTCCGTTTGGGGCTGGCCGGTCGCGACGACGACCCCCTGAGCACCGAGTTTGAGCAGGAAATGCCGAAGGAGATCGGACTGCGTGCCAGCCTGCTATGGACTGTCGCGGGTCTGTTAACGCTGGTGGCGAGCTCGCGACTGTTGGTCTGGGGCGCCGAAGAAATTGCGGCGTTGCTGGGCGTCAGTGATCTGGTGATCGGCTTGACAGTGGTCGCCGTCGGCACCAGCCTGCCGGAGCTGGCGGCCACCATCGCCAGCGCCCGCAAGGGCGAGGACGATATGGCCGTCGGCAATATCATCGGCTCCAACATGTTCAACCTGCTCGCGGTCATGGGCATCCCCGCTGCCTTTGCACCAGCGGAGCTGGCCCCGGAGGTGTTGAACCGCGATTTCCCGGTCATGATCGGACTCACCCTGGCCTTTTTGGCAATGAGCTACGGTTTTCGCGGTATTGGACGGATCAACCGTTTCGAGGGTGCTATTCTGCTGTCGTGTTTTGTTGGCTACCAGTACGTCCTATATCTGAGTCAGACTCAATGAACCCCGACAAAATCATGAGCCTTGGGATCGCCGTGCTGCGCACCGAGGCCCAGGCTTTGAACACCCTGATCGAGCGGATGGATCAAAGCTTTGTTGAAGCCAATCGGCTGATGCTGGCATGCCGCGGCCGAGTGGTGGTCATCGGCATGGGCAAGTCCGGCCACATTGGCGGCAAGATCGCTGCCACCCTCGCCAGCACCGGCACCCCGGCGTTTTTTGTGCACCCCGGCGAGGCAAGCCACGGCGATCTGGGCATGATCACCGCCCAGGATGTGGTGCTGGCCATCTCAAATTCGGGTAAGACGGAGGAGATTCTGACCATCTTGCCCATCATCAAACGTCTGGGTGTGCCCCTGATCACGATGACCGGCGATGGGAACTCACCCCTCGCCACCAGCGCCACAGTGAATCTCGATGTCAGCGTCGCCCACGAAGCCTGCCCGCTGGGCTTGGCGCCGACGGCAAGCACCACTGCAACGCTGGCTCTGGGGGACGCTCTGGCGGTTTCGCTGTTGGAGTCCCGGGGTTTTACCGCGGACGACTTTGCCCGCTCGCATCCAGGCGGAAAACTCGGGCGGCGCCTGCTGCTGCATGTGTCGGATGTCATGCGCTCCGGCGAGGCGGTCCCACGCAGTGCCCCCGACGACCGCCTGGCCGAGGTGCTGATGGAGATGTCGGGCAAAGGCATGGGCTTCACCGTGGTGCTGAACCCTGAGTCCAGGGTTTTGGGTGTTTTCACGGATGGGGACCTGCGCCGCACCCTGGACGCGGACCTTTCCATCAAGGGCAGCGCGGTGCATAGCGTCATGACCACCACCTTTGCCGCGGTGCCGCCTGACATGCTCGCGGTCGAAGCGCTGAATCTGATGGATACACGAAGAATCAACGCTTTGCCGGTGGTCCACGAGGACGGCACCTTGGCCGGCGCCCTCAACATGCATGACCTGCTGCGGGCAGGCGTGGCGTAACAGCGGGCGCGCTCCGAAAGCCAATGAAGGAACACCAGTATCCCGTCCCAGATCCACCACTGCGGCGTTGCCGCTGCCCGACAAAGCCTGCCATGCCTTCGCATCGGCGCCTTGCATTGGCGGATGTGGGGCGCACTGCAACGTAACGAACTTATGGGACGGGACACGAGCATGCAGGACATACTGCAGCGCGCAGCACGTATTCGACTGTTGATTCTGGACGTGGACGGCGTTCTCACGGACGGGCGCCTGTACCTGTCCAGTGACGGCGTGGAAAGCAAGGCCTTCCATACCCGGGATGGACACGGGATCAAGCTGCTGCGGGAGGGCGGCGTAAACGTGGCGGTGATTTCCGGTCGGCGATCCCGGGCGGTTGAGCTGCGCATGGCGGAACTGGGCGTTGAGCATCTCTACCAGGGCATTGACAACAAACTCACCGCGCTCACTGAGCTGGTTTCAGCGCTGGATATCGAACTGGATGAGGTCGCCCACGTGGGAGACGATGTCATCGACCTGCCGGTGATGCGCAGGGTCGGCCTGGGGATCGCGGTACAGGACGCAAGCGAGTTCGTCAAACGCCATGCCCACTGGCAGACGGCAAGCGCGGGCGGCCGGGGCGCGGTGCGGGACGCATGCGAGCTGATTCTGGAAGCGCAGGGCAGTCTTGCGGCGCTACTGGACCGTTACCTTTGAATCTGATCCGCACCCTGCTGCCCATCCTCATTCTGTTACTGCTAGCGGTCGGCAGCGGTTGGTATCTGACCCGGCTGGAGGCCAATCTCAAGGCAGCCAAGACCACCGAATCAACGGCGCCCCGATTGAAAGGGCGGAATGTGCGGGTCACCGTTCTGAACGCGAGTGGGACCATCGATCACCGGATCGTTGCCACGGGTGTGTTCCAAGGCCCCGCCGGCAGTGGAACGGATCTGGTTGCGCCCGAACTTACTCAGTTCCGTGACGGCGAGGTGATCGCCACGGGCACCTCTCTGGCGGGATGGGTGTCAGAAGATCAACAGCGGGTGCGCATGCTGAACAGCGTGATATTGACCCATCGATCCAGCGCGGATGGGCTGGTAACCCAATTGGAAACCGAGTTTCTGGAATACGAGCCCAAGCGCAAGATCGCCACCACCGATCGACCGGTCACCATCACCCGGCCCGGAAGCAGAGTAGATGCGATTGGCATGCGGGTGGATCTGGTGGCCGAGAAGACCTATTTGCTCAGCCGAGTGCGAGGTACCCATGACCAGAACCCGTAATTTCAGTTTGTTTATCGTACTTGCATTGGCCCTGCCGGGGAGCGTCTCTGCCCTTTCAACCGATCGGGATCAACCGATCAACCTGGAAGCGGATGAAGCCGAATTGGACCAGACGGAAGGCGTCAGCACCTACGTCGGTAACGTGGTGGTCACTCAGGGATCAATGAAAGTGGAGTCGGATCGCATGGTGGTCCATCTGGAGGACGGCGAAATCGATCGCATCGAGGCCACCGGCGCACCGGCACGATTTAGGCAACGGCCGGACGGAAAAGACGCCGACGTTCTCGGCGGCGCCAGCAAAATGGATTATCTGGCTGGCCAGTCCATGGTGATCCTGACCGGAGATGCCTGGGTGGAGCAGGCCGGGGACATCATTCGTGGGGCGCGAATCGAATACTCGCTGACCGAGGATCTGGTCAAGGCAAAAAAGGGGAGCGGCGAGACGGATCGCGTACGTATAACCCTGCAGCCACGCAAGTCAGACAAAGACAACTGATGACCGAACTCAGCGCGAAAGGTATCGCCAAGTCCTATCGCGGCCGACGGGTGGTGGACGGGGTCTCGATTTCGGTCAAGAGTGGCGAAGCGGTCGGCCTGCTTGGACCCAATGGTGCGGGCAAGACCACCAGCTTTTACATGATGGTTGGACTGATCGGGTGCGACCGGGGACGCATTCTGTTGGACGGCCGGGATATCACCAACCTGCCCATGCACAGCCGTGCGCGCCTGGGTGTGGGATATCTACCGCAGGAACCATCGGTCTTCCGCAAGCTGTCGGTGCTGGATAACGTGCTTGCCATTCTCGAGACCCGATCGGATCTGCCCCGCGGGGAGCGGCGCCCGGCTGCCGATACGCTGCTACAGGAGTTGCACATCGAACATCTGGCCTCCAACCCCGGCCTCAGCCTGTCGGGTGGCGAGCGACGTCGGGTCGAGATCGCCCGCGCCCTGGCCGCCAATCCTCGGTTCATTCTGCTGGACGAACCCTTCGCCGGCGTCGACCCCATTTCGGTACTCGATATCCGCCAGATCATCCAACACCTGTGCGAACGCAACATCGGTGTGCTGATCACCGATCACAACGTACGGGAAACCCTCGCAATCTGCGACCGGGCCTATATTCTGAACGCCGGACTCGTAATCGCCGACGGACAAGCCAACGACATTCTGGCCAATGATCAAGTACGCGAGGTTTATCTGGGCAAGGATTTCAAAATTTGACACAGGGATGCACCCGGCTGTGCAGACCAATGGGTCTCGCTCGGTGAAATACGGCGGGGCAAACGCGGCATAGGCAATCTCCTACCCCCGCTCCTACGAATTGCGACTTGTGTTTGCGTCCAACACGCGCTTATATAGTGGCATGATAAGTGCTAGAGCGGCTAAGACCGCGAGGCGAAACGCATCGTAATGAGACAGTCACTCCAACTCAAGCTCGGTCAGAGCCTGACCATGACGCCGCAGTTGCAGCAGGCGATCCGCCTGTTACAACTGTCCACCCTGGACTTGCAGCTCGAAATCCAGACCGCGCTGGAATCGAACCTGATGCTGGAAGTAGACGAAGACCAAACGGATGCGGAGCGCGAAGATTCGGACGCCGCAGAGCCAACTTTGGATGAGTTGGGCGGTCTTGAGGCCAAGACGTCGGAATCCGACCGCGAAGTGGATCAGGCGGTGGAGGAAACCACCCTGTCGGAAGATCTACCGGTCGACAGCGGCTGGGATGAGGTCTACGACAATTACGACGGCTCAACCGCACTGTCTCGGCCAGAGGAATTCAACGGCAGGGACATATTCGAGAATCGCAGCAGCGGCTCGGAGACTTTGCGGGACTACCTCACCTGGCAGCTGGAAATGGGCACCTTCTCGGATCTGGATCGGGGGATCGGCGCTGCCATAGTTGATGCCGTCGACGAGGACGGCTACCTGACCCAGCCTGTGGAAGACCTGCATCAGGGCCTGGAACACCTTGGTGTCGAACTGGATGAAGTCATGGCGGTTTTGCACCGCATACAGCACTTCGACCCGATCGGGGTGGCGGCCCGCGACCCCAGTGAGTGTCTGCTGATCCAACTGGGCCAGCTGGCAGCCGATACGCCCTGGCTGAGCGAGGCGAAAACCGTGCTGGGGAAACACGCCGAGCTGTTGGCGGCCCGGGATTTCACCCAGATCACGCGCCGCATGCGCATCAGTCGAGACCAGCTGATGGAGGTGATGGCGCTGATCCAGACGCTTACCCCCCGACCCGGCTCGATGATGCCCGGCCCGGAACCGCAGTACGTAACGCCGGACGTCTATGTGAGCAAGCGCAACGGCGCCTGGATGGTTTCCCTCAACAGCGACACCAGCCCAAAGGTTCGAATCAATCAGCAGTATGCCGGCATGGTGCGGCGTGCTGACAACAGCACCGACAATCAGTGCATGCGCAATCACCTGCAGGAAGCGCGCTGGTTCCTCAAAAGTCTGCAAAACCGCAACGAAACCCTGCTCAAAGTAGCGACTGCCATCGTCGAGCGGCAGCGGGGTTTTCTGGATTACGGCGAGGAGGCGATGAAACCTCTGGTCCTGCGAGACGTTGCGGAGGCGGTGGAAATGCACGAATCGACCGTCTCCCGCGTAACGACGCAAAAGTACATGCATACGCCGCGAGGGATTTTCGAGTTCAAGTACTTCTTCTCCAGCCATGTGGGCACCACCGACGGCGGCGAATGTTCTTCTACCGCAATCCGGGCGATGATCAAGAAACTGATCGCTGACGAGCCCCCGAGAAAGCCCTTAAGCGACAGCAAGATCGCGCAATTATTGGACGACCAGGGCATACAGGTGGCCCGCCGCACCGTGGCCAAGTATCGGGAATCCATGTCAATTTCATCCTCCACCGAGCGAAAACGCCTGTCGTAAGCATCGCGTTGGACCCGGCATCGCCCGGGTCGGAGCAAGGCTGCCGGTTAGACCCGACTCAAGTGCCAGGGCAATCGCCTCGCAATGGGTCCCGTCACGCAGGCTGGGACGGAAACACCACCTTGATTTGAGCATCCGTCTGGTAAAACGCACGGGAGTTCGTGCACACTGCAGATGAGGGAAAGGCGCTCAGCCGAGTCCCGGCAACAGACGAGCTTCGATTTTAGTCGGCCGGCTCAGCAGTGGGCGGCGAACCGCACAAGCCCTCAATTCATGTCGACCGGCCATGGGCCGAGTCTGGATCCGTGAACAAGGAGCGAGCAATGCAACTGAACCTCTCCGGACATCATGTGGAGATCACCGCTGCCATGCGTGATTACGTCAATGCGAAGATGGATCGCATCATGCGTCACTTCGATCAGATGACCAGTGTTCAGGTGATTCTCAGTGTTGAGAAACTGCGGCAGAAGGCCGAAGCCCGGCTGCATGTGGCCGGCAACGACATCTACGCGGATGCGACGGAAGAGGATATGTACGCGGCGATCGACGCCCTGACAGATAAACTTGACCGCCAGGTCAAGAAACACAAGGAAAAGGTGACGGATCATCATCGCAGCGACAAGCAGCGGAGCTATTCGTAACCCACCCGGAGACGGTCGATTAAATGGAGATCGCGAGCCTGCTAACCCATGATCGGGTGATCGGTGACGGGCAGGTTTCGAGCAAGAAGCGCGCATTGGAGGAAATCAGCGCGCTTCTTGCCTCCGGTACAGAATCACTGACAGCTCGTGAGATCTTTGACGGCCTGATCGGCCGCGAACGTCTTGGCAGCACCGGATTGGGACATGGTGTGGCCTTGCCCCACGCCCGACTCGGCGACGGGGCGGCGCCGGTGGCCGCATTTATCCGGCTGCAGTCCGGGATCGACTTCGACGCCATAGACGATCAACCCGTCACCCTGGTGTTCGGACTGCTGGTTCCCCAAGAGTCCACAGACGAGCATCTCAAGGTGCTTGCCCGGCTTGCGCAGATGTTTCGCGACGACGCATTCTGCCAGAAGCTTCAGAACGCCACGGACAGTGCGCATATCATCGAGTTGCTGTCCCAGGATCCGACCGGCGACCCTGCCGCATGAACAGCGCTCGGCTCGAGCACGGAAACGTGCTGCTGGTCGAGGGGACCGGTATCTGGATCACCGGCCAATCGGGCATCGGTAAAAGTGAGCTGAGCCTGGCGCTGGTCGATCGGGGGCACCGGCTGGTGGCCGATGACGTGGCGTGGATCAGTCGCCGGAACGGTCGCCTGGAAGCCAGGGCCGACCCTGCTCAATTCGGTATGATTCACATTCGCGACCTGGGTGTGATTGACCTGACACGACTCTTTGGACGCCATGCAGTGTGCCCATGGGTTGTCTTGGATGTTTGGGTCGACCTGAGCTGCAGTGACCAGGAGGCCGGACCGGGCAATCCGGATCAATTGCTCAGTGGCGCTCGACGTCAACGCGGTTTTCTGAACGTAAGCTTGCCGTGCATCACCATGAACGCGAATCGCTCGCGACCGCTCGCCCTACTGGTCGAATGCGCGGCGCGACAACACCACCAGGTCCGGGACCGAGTTGCGCCGCCGCGGGACCCAGGCCAGAACGCACTGCTCCAAGGCACAGTATGCGTCTGATCGTGGTCAGCGGACTGTCCGGGTCGGGCAAGAGTATCGCCCTGCAAACCCTTGAGGATGTTGGCTTTTATTGCGTCGACAATCTGCCGATAGATCTGTTGCCTGCCTTTGTGGAATCCATGATCGCCAGCGGATCCAGACTGTCCGAACGCATGGCGGTAGGGATAGACGCGCGCAACAGTCAGCGCAACATCGAGCATTTTGAGGACATCATCGCCAGCCTGCCGGGCGAATCCATGGCGCTGCAAATACTTTTTCTGCAGGCTTCAGACGACACCCTGCTCAAACGCTACAGTGAAACCCGGCGCCGCCACCCGCTGAGCCACGGCGACCTGCCGCTGGTCGAGGCAATCGGCGACGAGCGCAGACTGCTGGAACCCATCGCCGCCATGGCGGATCTGGTAATCGACACCAGCCGGAGCAACATCCACGAACTGCGTCAAATCATACGCAGCCGGGTCGATCCGACGCTGAAGCAGTCGCTGTCCATTCTGTTCGAATCCTTTGGGTTCAAGCACGGGGTGCCCAGCGACGCGGATTTTGTGTTCGACGTCCGCTGCCTACCCAATCCCCACTGGGTTCCCACGCTGCGGGGACACACCGGGCTGGAGCAGCCCGTGATCGAGTTTCTCGATCAACAGGCGGCGGTGGTCAACATGCGCCAAGACATCGGCGACTTTCTGAAGCGCTGGATACCGCAGTTCGAGGCGGAAAATCGCAGCTATCTGACCGTGGCCATAGGCTGCACCGGCGGCCAGCACCGGTCAGTTTACCTGGCCGAGGCGCTGGCCCACGATATCGGGCAGACTCGGGACAAGGTGACGGTCCGGCATCGGGACATCGCGTGACCGTCGGATTGCTGCTGATCACCCATCACCGTATCGGTGCTGAGTTGCTGCGCAGCGCCATGGTAACCTTCGGGGGATGCCCGATGGAGGTGCGCACGATTGAGGTGAGTGCCGATACCGACCCGGATCAGCTTCTGGACCAGGCCCGGCATTTCGTGCTGGAACTGGACCGTGGCGTTGGCGTGCTGGTCCTCACGGACTGCTTCGGATCGACACCCAGCAACATCGCCAATCGTCTGCTGGAAAACCACACCATCCGAATCGTTTCCGGAGTCAGCTTGCCGATGCTGATCCGGGTTATGAACTATGCGCGACTGTCGCTGAATGAACTCACCAACAAGGCCGTGAGTGGGGGGATCGAGGGGATCGTCGTGTCACCGCCCCGGACCGGAGGAGTTTGAGTATGCTGGCAAGCCGGCCGGTGACGATCATCAACCGCTTGGGCTTACACGCCCGCGCCGCCGCCAAATTCGTGACCCTGGCATCCGGATTTGAAAGCGATATCCGGATTGTGCGGGCGGACCGAGAGATCAATGGCAAAAGCATCATGGGCGTGATGATGCTGGCGGCGGGCAAAGGCACCCAACTTGAGATCGTCGCCAACGGCGCCGACGCTGAAATGGCGGTCGATAGACTGGCCGAGTTGGTGAAAAACCGATTCGGCGAGGAGGAATAGGAACCCAGGATGACGCTCGCGTTACACGGTATTGGCGTCTCCCGCGGGTTCGCACTCGGCCGGGTATACCTTCTGACCCGTGGCAAGCCCGAAGTCATTGAGTACGCTATTCCACGTCCCTATGTGGCGGAGGAAGTGGAGCGGTTTGAACATGCGGTGGCCGAGGCCAAGGCGCAACTCAAGGCGGTGCGCGCCCGAATCCCGGACAATGTACCTGCCGACATCACCAGCTTCATCGACACCCATCTGCTGATGCTCGAGGACTCGTCCTTGACCGTTGCACCCGCGACCCTCATCCGGGAACGGCAATGCAATGCCGAGTGGGCACTGAAAACCCAGCGAGATCGGCTGATCAGGGTGTTCGACGCGATGAACGACCCCTATTTGCGGACCCGTCGGGACGACGTGGATCACGTGGTCGATCGTATTCTTCGGGTGCTGGTCAGCGCCGAGGATGAGGCGGCCTCGGCCCAGGGCGACGGCCGCCTGAAAGGACGCGTCATCGTGGCCGACGACCTGACCCCGGCGGATACGATTCTGATGCAACACCAGGGCATCACCGCATTCGTCACCGAGCACGGAGGGCCGCTTTCGCATACCGCGATCCTTGCGCGAAACCTGCGCATCCCGGCGGTCGTGGGTATTCGCCACGCCCGCAGTTCCCTGAGAGATGACGAAACCGTGATCGTCGATGGCGAGCAAGGCGTCGTGTTAAGCGCCGAGGACGATCTGGTGGTGGCCCACTACCGGCACCGCCAACGCGCGAGCAGGCGCGAGCGGGCTCTTCTGGGCAAACTGAAAACGGCGCCGGCGGTGACCCGCGATGGGGTCAAAGTCGCCCTGCACGCGAACATCGAGCTGCCCGGCGAGACTCAACTGGCACTGGAGGGCGGTGCCACCGGAGTGGGTCTGTACCGCACGGAGTTTCTGTACATGAATCGCGTCGATGCGCCAGAGGAAGAGGAGCACCTGGAAAGCTATCGGCAGGTGGTGGGGGCGCTGGACGGGCACACAGTCACCATTCGAACTCTGGATCTGGGCGCGGACAAGCAGGTGGATGGTGGCGGCGGAAGCGGGCCGATCGCCACAAATCCCGCGCTGGGGCTGCGTGCGATCCGACTCTGCCTGCATGACCTGGCTTTGTTCAGACCTCAACTGCGCGCCATCCTGCGGGCCTCCGCCCTGGGCCCGGTGCGGATGATGATTCCCATGCTGTCCAGTTTGCACGAGGTGCGTCAGGTGCTGCGGCTGGTGGAGGAAACCAAGCAGGCCCTGCGGGACGAAGGCCACGCGTTCGACCCACGCATGCCGGTGGGTGGGATGGTGGAAGTGCCCGCTGCGGCGGTGTCGGCTCGACTGTTCAGCCGTTTGTTGGGATTCCTGTCCATCGGAACCAATGACCTGATTCAATACACATTGGCCATCGACCGTATCGACGAGCAGGTGAATTACCTCTACGACCCCCTGCACCCGGCGGTACTGCAGCTTATATTCAGCACCATCCAAGCGGGACAACAGCAGGGTATTCCAGTATCGATGTGCGGCGAAATGGCCGGGGACCCCCGCTACGCCCGACTGCTTTTGGGTCTGGAACTGACAGAATTCAGCATGCACCCTTCGGCCATACTGGAAATCAAGAAAATCATTCGCGACTCCCACGCGGGTGAACTGCGCGACCTGGCCCGACGTGTTCTGAACTGCACCGATCCGGATGAGTTTCCGGAGCTGATGTCGTTGCTCGCCCACTGATACCGCCGGGTTTTCCTGTCGGCCCAGGGCAAGCGGACGTGGACCGGCTCCTGTCGACTTAGATAGACTGCTTATAGATGGCAGAGCAGCCCTGCCGGCGTCTTACCTATCCTAAGACCCAGCCTATGTAAGCCCTCAGACCGCCCCAGGAAACCATGGCCGAACCCGCACCTCCAACCGAATCAGACCTGCATAGGCGCCGGCTGACGGAAGTCCTCGAGAGTGGCACTCGGAATCAACTGGTGGGTTTGGTGAATGCCCTCCATCCAGCCGAGATAGCCGATCTTCTGGAGTCTCTTCCGCCCGCCCAACGGGAGGCGGTGTGGGAGTTGGTGCCCTCGGACATGGACGGTGACGTGCTGGTGCACGTCAACGACGAAGTGCGCTCTGGCCTCATGGACGGCATGGATTCAAAAGAAATCCTCGCCGCCGTGGAAGGACTGGACGTGGACGATGTGGCGGATCTGCTGCAGGATCTGCCCGCCGCCCTGACGCGGGAAGTCCTGAATGCGATGGACCGCCAAAACCGGCAACGGGTGGAGGCGGTTCTTCCCTACCCGGAGGACTCCGCCGGTGGCCTGATGAACACCGACGTGGTGACCGTACGCGCCGACGTCACCCTGGAAGTCGTGCTGCGCTATTTGCGCATGCGCGGCAGTTTACCGGAAGTCACCGATCGCATATTCGTGCTCAGCCGCAGCGAACGCTTCGCGGGCACCCTGAGCCTGACCAACCTGCTCACCCACGATCCCGAGTACACCGTAGCGGAAGTAATGGAACGGAACCAGGAAACGGTTATGGTGGATATGCAACAACAGGAAATCGCCAGGCTGTTCGAAACCCACGACCTGATCTCGGCCCCGGTGATCGACGCCGACGGCAACCTCCTGGGCCGCATCACCGTGGACGACGTGGTGGACGTCATCCGAGAACAGGCCGAGCACCAGATTCTGACCATGGCCGGCCTGGATGAGGAGGATGACATGTTCGCGCCGGTCATTCTGAGCAGCCGGCGCCGTGCCGTATGGTTGGGCGTCAATCTGATCACCGCCTTTGCTGCCGCCTGGGTGATCGGCTTGTTCGAAGCCACCATTGAGCAGGTTGTCGCGCTGGCGGTGCTGATGCCGGTGGTGGCCAGCATGGGCGGTGTGGCCGGCAGCCAGACCCTGACCCTGATGGTCCGAGGCCTGGCCACGGGTCAGGTCAGCGGCGCCAACGCCATCTGGCTGCTCAACAAGGAACTGGCGGTCGGAGCGGTCAACGGTTTGCTCTGGGCTTTCGTGGTCGCAGCGATCGCCGTGGTCTGGTTTGGTGACCTTAGGATAGGGGCCATTATCGCGGTGGCCATATTCATCAACCTGCTTTGCGCGGCGGTGTCCGGCGTCGGCATCCCGATGTTGCTGAAGCGCCTGGGGGTAGACCCGGCGCTGGCCGGCAACGTGGTCCTCACCACGGTGACCGACGTGGTCGGTTTCATGGCGTTTCTGGGTCTGGCCACGGTGTTTCTGCTTTGACCGCGAAAGAACCGCTCGATCTGTTGGTGATCGGCTCCGGTCCGGGCGGATATCGGGCCGCGGTTTTGGCTGCCCTGCGCGGGCTCAAGGTGGCCATCGTCGAACGCGACCAGTGGGGCGGCTGCTGCCTCAACCGGGGCTGTGTTCCCAAAAAGGCCTGGCACCACAGCGCCCGTATTCTCAGCAATCAAGCACGCTACGCAGAACGGGGAATCGAGGGCACGCTGCGGGGCGACCTGGATCAGGCGTGGCGGCATCAGAAACGGATTGTCCACCGGGTGCGGGACAACTATGTGGATTATCTGCAGCGTCTGGGCGTTGATGCGTTGCAAGGTAAGGCCCGGTTTCTGGCACCGGATCGCGTCGCCATTGCGCAGGCTGACAGTACGGACACATTGACGGCGCGCAATGTCATCATCGCCACCGGCAGCCGCCCCAATCCACATCCGCTCATCCCAACAGTTCCGGGGCGAATACTGAATTCCGACATGCTGTTCGATCACGGGCCGCCAGCAGGCAAACGTGTTGCGCTTATTGGCTCTGGCGTAGTCGCCACGGAATTCGCCTTCATCCTGTCCGCCCTGGGGAAAACGGTCAGTTGGGTTTCACGATCCCCCATGCTGCGCCGTGCGCACTTCAGCGCCCATGCCATGTCCGCCCTTGAACAGGCCCTACGGAAGCAGAACATCGTGCTGCGCAGTGACGCCTTTCCCCTGCGCGTGGATGCCCAGCGGGAACCACTTGAAATTCACCTGGCCGACGAAGAGATTTTCGAGGTGGATTGGATATGCCTGGCCACAGGGCGAACACCCAACTCCGATGGCTTGGGACTCGACGCAGCGGGCGTCGAATGCGACCCGCAAGGTTTTGTTCTACGCAACCAACATTTGCAAACTCAACAATCTAACATTTTCGCCATAGGCGATTGCGCAAGCGTGGAAATGACCGCAAACCATGCCTTGGCCGATGCCACGGTCGCGGTGGAGAACATTGTCAACGGCGCGCACCTCAGGCGGGCGCCGGAACGGGTACCACTTGTGGTCTACAGCGCCCTGGAGATCGCCAGGATCGGGCTGGATGACGACAGCGCCGAGGATCAGGGCCATGAACCGGCTGTCGGTTTTGCGTCCTTCGAAACCAATCCCTGTGCCCTCGGCCAGGATGACGCCCAGGGCTTTGTCCGGCTGCTGGCCGATATGGACAGCGGCGCGCTTCTGGGCGCCGAAGTGGTTGGCGACGGCGCCGGCGAACTGATTCACCTGTTGTCGTTGGCGCCGGATCGGGAATCCGCGCTGCGGTGGTTGGCGGAAGGGGTCTACAATCACCCGACCCGAGCGGAGGAAATGCTGAACGCAACCGAGACGCTGGCCGCGCGCTGGGGCTTGCTGGAACAGGTGTTTGGGACCGGTGTGTCCGACGCCACAGCCCCGCCCCGCCCGGTCCAATCGAGTTGAGCATGCCGGACGAGATACCTGAACGGGACGACACGCAACCCAGCAAGTCGCAACGCAAACGCGATGCGCACGCCGTCCATGAGCTCGGCGTGAGGTTGGTGGAGTTGCCGGAGCGCGGCCTCAAGCGACTGGGTCTGGAAACGGACCTGTTGCAGGCGGTGAGGGCCGCACGTGAAATGCGGGCCAGGGGCGCACGAAAGCGGCAGATTCAATTTATCGCCCGTCTGCTTCGGCAGATTGACTGCGCGCCCATTATCGCGGCACTGGACAGTCCGAGTCCCAAACCGGCGGGGAATCCAGACACTCGAGCAGCGCGGGAGGCCTTGGTGGAACGGGTCCTGAACGCCGACGAGAAAGCGATTTATGCGCTGTGCGCGGCGCATCGGACATTGGACCGTGGCAGGCTCCGCCAGCTGATCCGACAGGCAAAGCGAGGTATAGGATCCCCCGATGACACTGCACCCAGCGCTGCCGTATCCGCCCGGGCGGCGCTCGCCCGATACCTTGCCGGGGTCGATCTGGATACGCCGTTGGCGTAGTGACCTGTTCCGTTGCCCCAATCGGATGTGGCTGCCTTGAAACGGGCGTTCATGGTACCGCAGAGTCCTGCAAACGGGTCATTGCAAGGCGCTGAGGCAAGGCTGCAGTTGGGCAGAATCAAACTGGAATAAAGAACCGGGGAGAAAGCCCGGGTGGCAAGTTGGCGGACGTCTGATGTGGGTTAGAGCCGGCGATGTGCCAGCACCGGCATGCGAGCCCGGATCTGAGCCTGTTGGGCCTGATCGATACTGGCCAGAACCACCCCCGACCCCCGTGGCAGGCGGTCCAGAACGGTACCCCAGGGATCGCATATCAGGCTGTCGCCGTGGGTTTCCCGCCCATTGGCGTGGTAGCCGCCTTGCGCGGCCGCGATCACGTAGCAAAGATTTTCCACCGCCCGGGCGCGCAGCAGGACCTCCCAGTGGGCCTGCCCTGTCACGGCTGTAAAGGCCGCCGGCACCACAAGCATTTCGGCCCCACGGCCGGCCAGTTCCCGGTAGAGCTCGGGAAAGCGCAGGTCATAACACACCGACATACCAATCCGGCCCAACTCGGTGTCCACCACCACCCGTTCGGATCCCGGCTCCACCTGGGCAGACTCGCGGTAGCAGCTCCGGGCATCGTTTACCTGGGCGTCAAACAAATGGATTTTGTCATAGCGCGCCACCCGCTCCCCCGCCGGGGAAAACAACAAGCTGGCCGCACGTACACGATCCGGATCCGTGGCGATCAGGGGATGGGTGCCGCCAACGATCCAAACGCCGTGGGCACGCGCCTGCTGCGCCAGAAACGCTTGCACACACCCGTCACCATCGCGCTCGCGGGCGCTCAGAATATCGGATTCGCGCATCGGCATCAGAGCGAAATTTTCCGGCAGGACAACCAGCCGCGCACCTGCCTGGGCTGCCCAACGGATATGCCGCTCGGCTTCGATCAGATTCCCGTGTATGGATGGACCGCTGGCCATTTGCACCGCCGCAACACGTGTCATTCTCCGCTCCTCAAGCACGATTTACCGAAGTTACCCAGCACCATCAGCGGCTTCCACCCTCTTGGCCTTCCGCCTCGTCCTCCCGGGCCGGCACCACCCGTACCGGTTCGATCACCGGCGCGTCCCATGCACCGTCGATCGTATACTGCACGCGCAGCACCTTATCGAGGCCCTGCTTGAACACAGTTCCTGCAATAAACAATGCCGCGCCCACCGCCGGTCCCCCAGCCAACAAGCCGGCCAACGGCAAAGAGCCGCCAACCTGGGGGCTGACCCAAAGATCCAAGTCATAGTCCCGTGCCTGAATCCCGACCCGACCGGTCATGGACAGGAAGGCCGACGGCCCTTTGCTCACCAGGGGCTCCTGGTACATGTTGCCTTCGCTAAAGCGCAACTGGGCCTCAATAGAGTCAAACCGATAACCCTCTTCGAACACATCGGTGAAATCCAGCCTGAGCCGTCGGCTGATCGCACCTAGATTGAACAAACCCACCAGCCGACCGACGCCCGCCTCCACCTCGGCAATCTTACCGTCCAGTACGTTCAGGTTGACGCGCCCCTCCAGAGTCGCCAGATCGAGTTCTGGCAGGGGCTTTGGCCAGGACAAATCGAGGTCCCCAGTGGCTGTCCCGCCGCGGGCGGCCTTGCCGAGCCCGAGTTGCCCAAAAGCATCGCCGGCATCATCCGCGTTGAACTGCAGAATCAGATGGGTCAGATCGGCGCCATCGGAACGGGTCCAGTCTCCTTGTCCCGTCAGCGTATAATGACGCCCACTCAGGGCGACGCGATCCAGGAGCATCGCGCCGCTCCCGGGTCGGGAAGCCGCCTCCAGGGATCCGAGTGAGTCACCATCGAGCATGAGATCGTCAACACGAACCCGTATGGCCGGCAAAGAATCGGGAGAAGGCCAGGAGTGCGCGGCTGGCTCCGTGTCGGGTGGTTTGAGATTGAGTCGCTGGAAACGCGCCTCAATCGTTCCGCTTCCCAAGGGGCGGGGCAAGGACACTGCTCCCATGATCATTGGATCGTCAACCGTAAAACGAATTTCGCCGGAGTCGGCTTCCGTCCTGACGTTAGCCAGATCGGTGCCGAAGCCGTGAAAATGCCCAAGCCGCAGGTCCAAACGGTCAAGCCCACTCAGATCCGATGCCGCCGAGCCCTTACCGACAAATGATGACCAGGCGTCTAGATCCAGAGTCTCAAGGTCGCCCACCAAAGTGAGCCCGGGACCTGCCGCCGGTTCGATCTCACCGGGCCCCAAACGAACACTGACCCGTTGAACCCCGGAGCCGGGTTCCCGCTGATCCAGATTGAGGCTGGCTCGCACCGGTCCGTACTCTGTCTGGATACGTGCGCGCCCGGCCGAATCCACGCTGTAATCCAGACTCACGGGACGCTCGCTGGACTCCGGCTTTCCCAGCGGTTCGGGTGCCAGAATACCGGTCCCCACAAGGCTGGAGTTCAGCCGGAGCCGGAGGCCGCCGTCCGCCCCCGGCAGCGTCAGGTCAGCGCGCCATGGACTCTCGCCCACGACGTGCTCGGCCCAGTCGGGCTGAGGCAGGTAGCGGCGAAGCAACGTGCCGGTCTCGAGCTTGCCTCTCAGGGTCGCGTTCAGTTTCTTGTCGGCGGCCGATAGATCCAGCAACACCGCCCGGTTCCATAGCGTGGCCTGCAAACCCTCGGCATTGAAACTGCGCTCGGTGAAACGACTTCCGCCGGTCAGGCCGGTAAAATCCATATCCCTGTCACGAATTGCGAGTTCGGTGCCATCGAATGTCAGCGCGCCCGCCACGGAGGCTGGCGCCTTTGGCTTCAACGGGCGGGAAAAGCGAACTTCGAGCGCCGTCGGACCCGCTAGGGACAGCCGGTCCAGGGTGGGGCCGAGCACCGACTGCAGGGGAGCCGACGCATTGACATAGTCCACCAGATCCGCGGCATCCGCCGAGACCTGGGTCTCGAGGGTGAGGACGGGCTGTGCGAGATCCGGGATCTCCAACCACGTGTCGCCGGGACTCAGCTGCAGCATATGTCCATGACGCGCCTTGGCTGAAAAGCCGGCGCCCCGGAGCGTCAACTCCGCATCCAATTCCTCGACCCGTGGCCAAGCCGGATGAAAGTCCAGAATCCCATCTTCCACCCCCAACTCGGCGAGCAGCACGCCATCGTGATCCCGGTATGGGATTTTGTTCAACGGTCCGCGGACAATGAGCCCGCCGGAAGGCATTCGGCCATTGACCAGAGATCGGTTGAGCCAATCCACCAGTGGCGCCCGCATGATGCCCACCGGGAGATATCGGGGCACCGCCGCGACCCTGCCGTTCTGAAAATACGCCTGCAGATCGATTTGAGTGGGCTGCCTCCCGCTGCCCGCCATCCAAACGCAGACGCAAGAGGCTGGCAAGGTCCCTTGTATCAATGGTTATCTCGTTTGATGCAAGCGACCATCCGTCTTGCTCCAAGCCAATATCCAGGATGCCGGAAAGGCGCTTGATGGGCAGTGGATGGGGGAATAGCTCGGGCGCGTTCAAGGTGGTATCGCGACTGTCCAGACGGACTGCCACCTGGCGGCCTGAGACGCTCAATTCAGCGGCGGCTCCGTCGATGCCTGGCACGCTGCCAACCGGGTCGAAACCGACCCCGTCCAGGCGGGCGCCGCCTCGAACGGAAGCCCCGGGCGCGCTGGCAGCCCAGCTCAGTGCAATATCACTTGCCGTGCCCCGCAAGGTCATTGACGCCAGTTGTTCCGGTACACCACGCGCACGCATCAACTCACGCCAGTGGGTCAACTCCACCAGCGGGACGCGACTGGCCTCCAAGGCCACTGCATCAGGCCGAAGCCAGTCCTCGCCCACGGCGCGGACAGCGAAACCCGGCATGCTCCAGCTATCCATTTCACGGCTCAGACGCACCCAGTCGTGTATCAGCGTCCACCCTTGATCATCGACGTACCAACGGAAGCTGGTACTCACCTCGGGAGGCATACCCTGGGCAAGCGGATGAGGCACCTCCAGGTCTGACACGTCCAATCTGCCGCCCAGCCGCGTGAGCCTTTGCAGCGAACCCTCAAACCAGAGTTCGCCGGTCACACGGCCCGAACGGATGTGTTCGGACAAGGCAGACCACGGTGTCTGCGCCAAGTCCACCGCATCTATCCGGGCATACATCGCCGCCGTCCAGTTCTCGGGCTGCCGGGCCGGCCCCTGGACATGCCCCACGACGGTCAGGCTCGGTTCCGCATCATCGGAGCTCGAGATGCTCAGCCCCAGTTCGCGATGTTGATTCGCATTGCGCAGCGAAAAATCAACCTTCCGATAATGAAGAATCGCTTGGTCGGGGTCCGCGGGGTGGACAAACAGATTGCCGCCGTAGATATCGAAGCGCGGAAAGGCGGTCGCAATCGACAGCACAGTGGGTAGATCCGCCTCCCAGGGCGGTCTGTCCGGTGGGCCGACTCTCAAGCGGCCCTCGAGATCCTCATACAGATGAATCGTGGGCGCCTGGAACCACAACTGGTCGGTGATCAGACGCCCCTGAAGGATCGACCCGACCAGGTCGAACCCCACGGTGGCATCGCCCAGTTCGGCCACCGGCATACCGTCTGGCGACGCCAACACCTGCAGTCCCGAGATGCGCGCGACCGGACCACGCCCCTCCCAGGACAGACGCAGGCTTGATATCCGCACGGGCCGCTGCAACGGGTCTGACAAACGCTGTGCGAGTGCCGGGCGTAACCCATCGCCGAGGATGGGCAGGGCAACCCGCGCGAGCCCGACCAGCAGCCCGATGAAGATGACAAGGCCGATAACCGAAAGCGCGGTCCATCGCCCCATGTGCCGACTCAGCCGGCGCATGCACACCGCCAATTGCAGGCACTCGAAGCAATGCAGACCATGGGTTTGAAGCGGGCATCCATAGGCTACATCAGAACGATGTCGTACTGCTCCTGGGTATACAACGCTTCGGCCTGGAACTTGATCGGAATGCCGATGAAATCCTCCAGCTCAGCCAGACTGGTGGATTCCTCATCCACCAGAAGATCAACCACTTCCTGTGATCCAAGAACCAGGAACTGGCGCGCATCGTACTGCCGCGCCTCGCGCATGATCTCGCGGAAAATCTCAAAACAGATGGTCTCAGCCGTTTTCACGAAGCCGCGTCCGTGACAAGCCGGGCAAGGCTCGCACAGAACATGCTCGAGGCTCTCCCGGGTTCGCTTTCGGGTCATTTGCACCAAACCGAGCGACGATACCTCGCTGAGGTGATTTTTCGCATGGTCGCGTTCCAGATGCTTTTCAAGGGCCCGCAGCACCTGTGCCTTGTGCTCTTCGCTGGACATATCAATAAAGTCGATAATGATAATGCCCCCCAAATTGCGCAGACGGAGCTGACGGGCGATGGCTTGGGCCGCCTCGAGGTTGGTCTTGAATATGGTCTCTTCGAGATTCCGGTGACCCACATAGGCACCGGTGTTGACATCGATGGTGGTCATGGCCTCGGTCTGGTCGACGATCAGATAGCCGCCGGACTTGAGCTGCACCTTGGTGGACAGCGCCTTTTGGATCTCATCTTCCACACTGTAGAGATCGAAGATCGGCCGCTCGCCGGTATAGTGCTCAATCCGAGGCAGCATTTCCGATACGAACGTGGCGGCAAAGCGCAGCACACGATCATAGGTTTCGCGGGAATCCAGACGCACTTTCTCCACCTCTACGCCAACCATGTCGCGCAGTATGCGCTGGGCCAGGGGAAGGTCTTCGTGCAACATGCGCCCGAACCCGGTGGATTCCGTCCGACCGCGAACCGAGGACCAGAGTTTCTCCAAAAAAACCATGTCGCGGCGCAAAGCATCGGCGGTGGCGCCCTCCGCCGCGGTGCGAATGATGTATCCGCCCACATCACCTTGCGCCTGCAGCGCGTCAGAAACGATGCCCTTGAGCCGCTGCCGCTCCGCCTCTTCATCTATCTTCACGGAAACCCCGACCGTGTCGCTGTGGGGTAGCAGCACAAGATATCGGGAGGGCACCGTGATGTTGGTTGTCAATCTGGCGCCTTTGCTGCCCAGGGGATCCTTGATCACCTGCACCAGGATCTCCTGACCTTCCCGGAGCAACTCGGCGATCGCCGCAGGCCGGGTCAGTTCCGAAACACGGGCTTCGTCGTCATAGGCTTTGGAAATATCAGAAACATGGAGAAATGCGGCCCGTTCCAATCCGATGTCGATAAACGCCGCCTCCATGCCGGGCAGCACCCGACTGACACGCCCTTTATAGATGTTACCCACCAGACCCCGATTGCTGGTGCGTTCTATGAACACCTCCTGGAGCACACCGTTCTCGACGACTGCAACCCGGGTCTCCCGGGGCGTAACATTGATGAGGATTTCCTGACTCACTGCGGCGCCCTAAAGCTGACGTGCGGCCTCTGCATCCATTCGGCCGGCGTCAGGCCAAAGTCTCGCAGCAGATCCCAGGTCTCATACAGTGGAAGCCCCATTACGCCGGAGTAGCTGCCCTCCAGATGCTCAACAAACACGGCTGCACGACCTTGGATTCCGTAGCCACCGGCCTTGTCGACCGGCTCACCGGTGCGCCAGTAATCATCGATCTCGTGTTGCTCGAGGGCGCGAAAACGCACTCGACTATGCTGCAGTCGAGACTGCTGTCGGCCATCTATGTCCAGCGCTACCGCACTCATCACTGAATGGGTCCGGCCACTCAAGGCCCGTAACATGCTCAGGCCGTGATCACGGTCCCGCGGCTTGCCCAGGATCTCCCGGTCCAGCACCACGGCGGTGTCCGCTGCCAGAACCGGAATGTCGCGGGAGAAACCGGCCTGCCTGCGCCCGGCGGCCGCTTTGTCCACCGCCATTCTCATCGTGTAGACACCGGCGTCCTCGTCCGGTCGAGGGGTTTCATCAACCGCCACCGGCAATTGCCGAAACCGGATTCCAATCTGTTGCAACAATTCCCGACGCCGGGGCGAGGACGAGGCAAGGCAAACATCAAAAGCAGATTCAGATAGGTTCATGGCCGGCCCGAGTCCTCAATCGAAATGAAAGCGACCATCATTATCACCTGGATACGGGACGGGTTTCAGTCCCGATGATAGGGGTGACCGCGCAATACACACCAGGCCCGATAACACTGCTCCGCCACCACTACGCGCACCAGGGGATGCGGCAAGGTGAGTGCCGACAGTGACCAGACCCAGTCCGCCCGTTCCAGGCAGCGTGGGTGGAGCCCATCCGGCCCCCCGATCAGCAACGAGATATTGCGCCCATCCTGAAGCCAAAGGCCAAGCCGCCGGGCCAGACCCGGGGTATCGATCTGGTTGCCGCGCTGGTCCAGCGCAACAGTCAGATCGGATCCGGCGAGCCCGAGCAAACTATCCGCCTCCCGGGCTTTGAGGCGTTCCGGATCGTTAGACTTGCTTCGCCTGGGCAAAGGCACCTCGGATAAGCTAAGCCTGCACTCACGTGGCATTCGTCGGGCATAGGTTTCATACCCTGTTTCCACCCAGGCCGGCATCCGGGTGCCAACGGCGATCAGACGTATGCGCACGATTGCGCCTCCCGGAACAAGGGGGGAATACTCCGATTCATCCAGCAACAAGCCAACCACGCGCCTTGCGCTGACGCAGTTGGGACGCTCTGAATCGCTACTTACTTGTGGGACACGACACCGCTCTCGCCATTGCCGGCGACGCTCCAAAGTTTCTCGATGTTGTAGAAGGCACGGGTGTCGGGCAGCATGATGTGGGTCACCACGTCACCCAAATCAACCAGGATCCAGTCTCCCGTCGTCTCACCCTCTACCCCAAGGGCTTTGACACCCGCTTCGCGGCTGCGCTTGACTACGTTATCCGCCAAGGACTTGACGTGGCGACTCGAGGTCCCGCTCGCAATCACCATGTAATCGGTGAATCCTGATACATCGCCGACATCGAGGCAGATGATGTCGACACCCTTGAGCTCGTCCAGGGCTTCCAGTACGAGCGATCGCAGTTTATCGGGCTGCATGGGGTTCCGTCGTTTCCTCCCAGGGTTGTTCAATCGGACAGGCCTACCGCCGATCGTGAAAGATAGAGCTGCTGGGTTTCGATGTGATCGGCCACCGCGTCCGGAACCAGATACCGTATGCTGCGTCCAGCAGCCAGTCGTGCGCGGATGTCGGTGGCCGAGATATCAAGCTGCGTGACCGTGGTCATGAGAACAGATCCCGCGGCGCGCTGGTGCAACGCGGACGCCGAATCGACACCCCTCGCCTGATAAAGGCCGTGCTCGTCACCTCGCTCGGGCAGTTCCGATCCGGGGCGGCGGGCGATCACCAGGTGCGCCAGATCGGGAATTTCGCCCCAACGATGCCACTGGCTGAAATCAAGAAAGGCGTCGAGACCCAGCAGCAGACACAGCGGCCTGATGCCATACTCGCTGCGGAAGCTGAGCAATGTGTCAAACATGTAGGACGGCCCTGCTGCGCGGCGCAGTTCGCGATCGTCACAGGCGAATGCCGACTGGCCGGCCACGGCCAGTTCCAGGAGCTCAAGGCGCTGTTCACCCGACACCAGGGGTGCGCTCCGGTGGGCCGGCTGGGCACAGGGAACAAAGTGGACCCGTTCGAGCTGCAGCGCCTCATGCATCTCCAAGGCCGACCTGAGATGGCCCAGATGCACCGGATCGAACGTGCCCCCAAAAATGCCTATGGGCCTCATGGTCAGGCCGCTGAACCGTCCGTCCGCGCTCAGCTCCGGACCTGCCCATCGCCCATGACCACAAATTTCTGCGTGGTCAGCCCAAGCACTCCCACCGGACCGCGGGCATGCAGCTTGTCGGTGCTGACGCCAATTTCGGCACCCAAGCCATACTCGAATCCATCGGCGAACCGGGTTGACGTGTTGACCATGACTGAGCTCGAATCCACCTCCCGCAGAAATCGGCGGGCGCGACCGTAATCGCGCGTGACAATGGCGTCGGTATGGCCGGAACCGTAACGGGCAATGTGGTCCATGGCGTCGTCCAGGTCCGCGACCACCCGAATGGCCAGAATCGGCGCGAGGTACTCCGCGTTCCAGTCACTCTCCTGGGCCTGACCAATGCCCGGCAGCAAGGACTGGGTTCGCACGCAGCCACGCAGTTCAACACCGGCCGCGTCGAATTCACAGCGTAGCCGGGGCAACACCGTAGCGGCGATATCCTCGGCCACCAGCAGCGTCTCCATGGTGTTGCAGGTGCCGTACCGCTGAGTCTTGGCGTTCACCGACAGCTTGACCGCCATCTCTGCGTCCGCGTCGGCATCGATGTAAGTGTGGCAAACACCGTCCAGGTGTTTGATCACCGGCACCTTGGCTTCGTCGCTGATCCGTTGGATCAGACCCTTGCCGCCACGGGGCACAATGACATCCACGTAAGCGCTGAGGCGAATCAACTCTCCCACCGCCGCCCGATCCGTCGTGTCCACCACCTGAACCGCGGCAGACGGCAGGCCGGACGCGTTCAGGCCGGCCTGAATGCATCCGGCGATGGCCCGGTTGGAATGAATCGCCTCAGAACCGCCACGCAGGATGGCGGCGTTGCCGGACTTGAGGCATAGGCCGGCCGCGTCCGCGGTGACGTTGGGTCGCGACTCGTAGATGATGCCCACGACGCCAAGGGGAACCCGCATCCGCCCGACCTGGATGCCGGATGGGCGGTAGTTGAGGTCGGTTATTTCACCCACCGGATCGGGCAGAGCCGCGATCTGTCGCAGGCCTTCGGCCATGGCGTCGATACGCGCGTCACCGAGTTCCAGGCGATCCAACAATGCACCACTGAGCCCGCCGCTGCGCCCGGCTTCCAGGTCCCGCTCGTTCTCGCGGCGCAGGGCGTCGCGCGCGCCCTCTATGGCATCGGCGATGGCAAGCAACGCGGCATTCTTCCTGCCGGTATCGACCGCGCCCAGCAGTCGCGACGCAGCGCGCGCCTCGCGCCCGAGATGCCGCATGTAATCGGTTACCGTGACCCCCAGTTCCTGGGCGTTTGCACTCATGATACTCACCTGTTCCCGGCATCCGCGAAAGCGGCCCGTCCAGCCATGTCCATACTCAATTGTAACAACTCATTCCAAACGGAGCCCGTGCGTTGTCCCTTGACCAAGCGATCCAGCTCGGCACATTGCACCAGCAATCTGCGCCAGAGATCCGAATTGGCGCGCCTCAGGGCTTTTCGGAAAATCGGTTTGCGCCGCTCCCAGACCCGGTTACGGGTCAACACGGCCTCTATCGCCATGCCGCGTTCCGCGTCTTTGGAGAGCGCGCACAAGGTCCGAATCTCGCGTGCAAATGCCCAGACCACCAATACCGGCTCCACGCCCTCGCGGCGCAAAGTGGTCAGAATTCGCAGCAGACGGGCCCCATCCAGGCCGGCAAGGGCCGCGTCGGTGAGATCGAACACGTCATAGCGTGCGTTGTCGCTCACCGCCGCCACCACTGTCGGTGCGTCCACCTCACCGCCACCCAAGGTCAGCGCAAGTCGATCGACTTCCTGCGCTGCCGCCAGCAGATTACCCTCGACCCGGTCGGCCAGCAGCGCGACCGCGTCACGGTCCGGCACAAGACCCCGGGCACGCATTCTGGCGTCAATCCACGCCGGCAGCTGGTGGGTTTCCACCGACCACGTTTGAATCCAGACACCGGCCCGCTCCAGGGTCTGGAACCATTTGCTGTTCTGCGCGCTGCGCTCCAACTGACCCAGAAGCACCAGCAGCACGGTATCCGGCGGAGGTGCATCGCAGTACCGCCTCAGGGCACGGCCACCCTCGTCACCGGGCTTGGCCCCGTCCATGCGCAACTCGATCAGCCGGCGGGTAGCAAATAGAGACGGACTGTCGGCCAGGAAAGCGAGCGCGGTCCAGTCAAAACGGGCATCGACTTCCAGCCGCTCGCGTTCGGTAAACCCCTGTTCCAACGCGGCTTTGCGCAAGCGGTCTCCCACTTCTTGAACCAACAGGGGCTCCGGACCGGTAACTACGTAGACTGGAGCGAGCGGCTTGCACAGGTGACGATCGAGACCCTCGGGCTTCACCCGCATGGCGGATCAACCGGCGGCGGCACTGAGTTGTTCAATGATCTGCCAAGCCGCTTCCTGCACCAGTTCAACATAGATCTGCTCCTCCGCCGCGGTGCGACTCACGATCTCTGTTTCACTGTAGGCATAATCGCGCCGCATCGACACGGTTCGTCGATCGAACAGAGGTTCACCGGCGCCGGTTTGGGCGCTGAAGGCCACTTCATAGATCAGCTGAAACTCAACCGCCTTGCCGGTGCTGCCCAATGCAACCACTTCCCGGCGACGGCTTGTGTCCTGGATCAGTAGGCGGATGGTCGGATTGTCACTCTCACCAACCAGGGTCGCGCCGTTGACCTTAAGCAGTTGGCGCAGCATCAAACCGATGTCACTGAAGGTCTCGGCCCCCAGCAACTCGACCCGCTCCATTGCCGGCGGCAGCTCGGTCAGGCCCCGCAACTTGAACCCGCAACCTGCTGTCGACAGCATGACGAGCGTGGACAGAACAAAAACCAGAGCGCGACGCATCAGTTCACCGTCCTCAGCACACGATATTGACCAGTTTGGCGGGCACCACAATGATCTTGCGAATGGTTTGCGCCGCCACAAACCGGGCTACATTGGGTTCGGCGAGTGCCGCCTGCTCCACCGCGGCGGTGTCCGAGTCCACGGACACCATCACCCGTCCCCGCAGGCGGCCGTTGACCTGCACCACAATCTCCACTTCCTCACGAACCAGGGCGCGCTCGTCCACCACCGGCCAGGGTGCATCCACCACCGGACTTGAATGGCCCAGCTCGAGCCAGAGCAGATGGCAGACATGGGGCGTGATCGGGGCCAAAAGTCGCACCGCAGTCTCCAGGGTCTCCTGTGCAATGGCGCGTCCGGCAGCCGTCTCATCCTTAAAGCGGGCCAAGGCGTTCAGCAGTTCCATCACGGCCGCAACGGCGGTATTGAAGGTGCGTCGCCGATCAACGTCGTCGGTCACCTTGGCAATGGTCTCGTGCACCTTGCGCCGGAGCGACTTCTGCTCGCCGGTGATGGCCACCGCCCCCTCTGCCAAAACGGGGCCGGAGACCAGGTGCCGTGCGGTCAGGCCCCACAATCGTTGCAGAAATCGCTCGGCCCCGGCCACCGCCGAGTCGTTCCATTCCAGCGCCTGATCCGGGGGGGATGCGAACATCATATACAGGCGAACCGTATCTGCCCCGTAACGGTCGATCATTTCCTGAGGGTCCACTCCGTTGTTCTTGGACTTGGACATCTTCTCCACGGCACCCACCACGACCGGCGCGCCGTCGGAGACCAGCCGGGCACCGATCACCTTACCTTTGTCGTCACGCTCAACCTCGACTTCCCGAGGTGCGTACCAATGCCGTTTGTTCCCCTGGTCGCGATAGTAGGTGGGCGCGTTGACCATGCCCTGGGTCAAAAGGCTCGCAAACGGCTCGTCACCGGCCACCAAACCCTCATCGCGCATCAGTTTGTGAAAGAAGCGGGCATACAACAGGTGCAGGATTGCGTGTTCAACACCGCCGACGTACTGATCAACAGGTAACCAGTACCGTGCGCGCTCATCCAACATCGCCTGATCGTTATCTGCGCAACAGAATCGCGCGTAGTACCAGGAAGACTCCATAAAGGTGTCGAAGGTATCGGTTTCGCGCTCTGCCGGTGCGCCGGTGACCGGGTGGACGGTCTGCAGGAATTCGGGCATCTGCCTGAGCGGCGAGCCGCTGCCGTCGAACGCAACCCGCTCAGGCAACACCACGGGCAAATCCGATTCCGGTACGGGAACGGCACCTTCACCCTCGTTGATCATTGGAATCGGCGCCCCCCAGTAGCGTTGCCGACTGACCAGCCAATCGCGCAGACGGTAGTTGGTGCGCCGTCGTCCCAACCCCTTTTTCTCAACATCGTCGGCAATGGCATCAAATGCCTGTTGGAAGCCGAGACCGTTGTAGCCGCCCGAATTGACCAACACACCTTTTTCGGTGAATGCGCATTGCGCTAAATCGCAAACGGTGGACTCGTCCGACGGGGCAATCACTTGCTTGATGGGCAAGTCGTACTTGCCGGCGAATTCCCAATCCCGCTGATCGTGGCCCGGTACCGCCATGACCGCACCGGTGCCGTAGGCCATGAGCACGAAATTCGCCACCCAGACCGGAATGGGCTCACCGGTGAGCGGATGGCGTGCGTTGACACCCAATGGGTGACCGGTTTTTTCCAGGGTCTCGATCACAGCCTCCGACACACCGGTCTGCTTGCAACGCGCCACAAACTCGGCAACTTCGCGGTTCTCTCCGGCCATGCGCGTCGCCAGGGGATGTTCGGGTGCCACCGCCATGTAGCTGACCCCCAGCATGGTGTCTGGCCGGGTGGTATAAATGGCAAGTGTCTGGGTGCTGCCTTCGATGGGAAACTCGACCTCCAGCCCGAACGAACGGCCGATCCAGTTACGCTGCATGGTGCGCACCGAATCGGGCCAGCCCTCCATGGTATCGAGGCTGTCCAGAAGTTCGTCTGCATAGTCCGTGATCTTGAGAAACCACTGGGGAATCTCACGCCGTTCGACCAGGGCGCCGGAACGCCACCCGCGTCCATCGATGACCTGTTCGTTGGCCAACACGGTTTGATCCACCGGGTCCCAGTTGACGACAGCGTTGCGCTTGTAGACCAGGCCCTTGCGATACAAGCGGGTGAAAAACCACTGCTCCCAGCGATAGTAGTCGGGATCACAGGTGGCGAACTCCCGAGACCAGTCGTAACCGAAGCCAAGCCTGCGCAGCTGCGCTTTCATGTAGTCGATGTTCTGCCGGGTCCATTCTGCGGGTGGGACGTTGCGTTCCATCGCCGCATTTTCCGCCGGCAAACCGAATGCGTCCCAACCCATGGGCTGCAGCACATTCTTGCCCAACATGCGTTGATAACGGCTGATGACGTCGCCGATCGTGTAATTCCGCACATGACCCATGTGCAGACGGCCGCTCGGATATGGAAACATAGAGAGGCAGTAGAATTTTTCACGATCGGGATCTTCGGTCACCTGAAAGGTCCCGTTTTGATCCCAGAACAGCTGGGCTGCCAGCTCGATCTGTTGCGGCTTGTATTGGTCGTCGATCACATCGTTTTCCTGCGAGCGGAATGCCGAATGCCGGCGAGTCGGCGGTCTCGGCAAGCAATCGGTCACGATACCCAACCGGCGCAACCCGAACAACCTGCACGCAAAGCTTGCATGGCGCCTGGCGGGGGCCAAGACTATCGCAAAGCCTGAAATAAACGGGAGGACGACATGAGCAAGCCGGACACGACCCACCAGGTGGGGGCGTATAACCAGATGATGGAACGGGTGAAGGGCGCGCTGGAACACGCCGAGCACGAAACCTTGCCGACGCTGCAAAAAAGCATCGATCAGGCGAAGGCGAAGGCGATTGATCTGGGCGAGCTTACCCGGGAGGAAGCAGATGAGATCGGCCAGTGGTTGAGACGCGACCTGGAGGATGCGGGCTACTATCTGGCCAGCACCGGCAGCGAACTTCGGGACTGGTTCCGGTTCGACATTGAGCAGGTCGAAGCCCGCCTACTGGATCTGTTCGGGCAGGCGACCGACCGCAGCCGGCTTGAGTTTCTGGCGTTCGAAAACCGGGTTCTGGCCGAGTCCCAGTACCATACCGGGCAGGTGACTGCGCCCGGCACCCTGGTCTGCCAGGACTGTGGGAAAGAGCTGCATTTTCACCAAACCGGACATATTCCCCCGTGCCCAGCCTGCCATGGCAGCCGCTTCGAACGGGTGAGCGCGAGTGCCTCAGACGCGCCCTGAGGGTTTTCGGCGTCTACTCAGAAGCGCCGCAAGCAGCATGCCCAGCGCCAGCAGCAGACTCGGCGTCGCGCCCCATCGCGCATACGGTGTGGCGCCGGTTCGAGGAATCCACTGCCCGATCAAAGTACGTTCTTCGAACTGCGGCGTTCGCGCAAGCACCGTGCCGGTCGCATCAATGATGGCGCTGATGCCGTTGTTGGTGCCGCGCAGCACATACCGCTCCGACTCCATAGCCCGCAGACGTGCAATCTGCAGGTGTTGATGGGGCGCTAAGGAATTGCCGAACCAGGCATCGTTGCTGACATTGACCAGAACATTGGACTCGGGCAATGAGCGGCGGATCAGACCGGGAAAAATGATCTCGTAGCAAATCGATGCGCCGATGCGAACAGACCCCAGCTCGAAGCCAGGCTGTTGCGCGTCACCCCGGCCGAAATCCGACATTGGGATCTGCACATAGTCACCGAATACGTGCAGCAGGCCACGCATCGGGATGAACTCACCGAACGGAACCAGATGCTGTTTATTGTATGCGCCCGCCGCCGAACCAAGCGCCACAAGGCTATTATAGGTTTGCCCGTCGACCTGGGTCGGTGCCCCGGTCAACAGGAGGCTGCCGCGCCGCCGCAATCGCGCAGATAATTCAGGGCCGAAGGCACCGAGCTGATCCATGTAGAATGGCAATGCTGTTTCCGGCCAGATGACCAGGTCAGTCGATTCGGCGTCAAAGGTGAGGCCTACGTAGCGATCCAGCGTCTTACGCCGCCATTCCGGTCGCCACTTCAAATCCTGTTCGATGTTGCCCTGAACCAGGGTAACGCTCAGCTCCTGGGGCAGAGCCCGGGTCCACTCTTGCCTTTGCAGCAGGTGTCCGCTGAAGAGAAGCAGCGCCGCAAGACCCAGCGCCACCGAACGCGCCACCATGGTGCCATTGACCATCAAGGCCAACGCGCCGGCGAGTACCGCGGCGAACAGGGAAAGACCGTGAACACCCAACACGGGCGCCCACCCGGCAAGCACCGAGTCGGACTGGCTGTAACCCAGCGCCAGCCAGGGAAACCCGGTCAAAACCCACTCGCGTAGCCATTCGCTCAGGGTCCAAAGTGCGGGAAACAGCAGAAGCAGGCTGGGTGCGGCCGTCAACGCCCGGGCCGATGCCATCCCAGCGGCAACCAGCGCTGGATACACCGCAAGATAGCCCACCAGCAACAGGGTCAACAGACCGGCAACCACCGGGCTGGCCTGGCCATAGTCATGGAGACTGAAATAGACCCAGTGGACACCGCCACCGAACATGCCCAAACCGAACAGCCAGCCTCTCCACAAGGCCCGGGATAGCGGGATGCCTCGCCAGAGCAACGCCGCCAGCCCCATGCACAGAGGTGCCACCCAATAGGCATCGAATGGGGCAAACGCCAGTGGCATGAACAGCCCAAGGAGAAAACAAAGGGCGGAACCGTACCGGGTGATTGCGAATCGGCTCGTCCGGTTCGTAGCGGGCAGGGAGGATTGACGCTGGTTCAAATCAGGAGGGGCTCAGTCGGGCTCGGAGATACCTGCATCCGGCCGCCGATTGAGACCCAACAAATGGATGCGCCGGTTGTCGGCTCTCATCACAGAGAACTCGAACCCACTCACATCCACCGTTTCGCCGTGGCGGGGCAACCGTCCAATCGTGTTCATCACCAGCCCACCGATGGTATCGAACTCATCATCGCTGAATGTGGATCCGAAGTAGGCATTGAAATCCTCTATCGGGGTCAGAGCAAGCACCAGGTGATGCCCATCGGGCTGCTCACGAATGTAGGCGTCCTCTTCGGCATCGTGCTCGTCGTCGATTTCGCCGACGATTTGCTCAAGCACATCTTCGATGGTGACCAAGCCGGCCACGCCACCATATTCATCCAGCACAATCGCCATGTGCAGCCGTGATAAGCGGAACTCCTTGAGCAGTGCGTTGAGCCGTTTGCTTTCAGGAATGAACTTCGCGGGGCGCAGGAAATCCGTCAACTGCAGCGGCGCATCGCCGCCCGCGGCGAAATAGCGCAACATGTCCTTGGCCAGCAATACACCCAGTACTTCGTCCCGGTTCTCCCCCACCACCGGCAGACGCGAGTGGCCGGAATCAATGACCACCTCCAGGATCTTATCAAGCGGCCAGTCATGCTCCAGTGCCACCATCTGAGCGCGGGGGATCATAACGTCGCGTACCTGCATCTCCGATACCTGCATTACGCCCTCCATCATCCCCAGGGCTTCGGCATCAAGCAGATCCCGTTGCTGGGCATCGCGCAGCAACTCAAGCAGTGCGTCCTGATCCTTAGGCTCTCCAAGCAACGCCTGACCCAGCCGCTCCAGCCAGGACCGCTGGGCGCCGCTACTATCCTGTTGCTCGTCCATTCCGCTCCGTATGCAGTTCGTAGGGGTTGGAAAAACCCAGACCCGCCAGGATCTCACATTCGATACGCTCCATGCGCACCGCATCATCCTCGGTTAGATGGTCGTAACCCAGCAGATGCAACGTCCCATGGATCGCCATGTGGGCATGATGGGCCCGAACAGACTTGCCCTGCTGGTCCGCTTCCCGGGCGACGACCGGGGCACAGATAACCAGATCACCGAGCACGGCCTGATCTTCGGGCAACCCCGGCATCGGCTCGAAGGCAAAGGAAAGTACGTTGGTGGCGCCATCGCGCCCACGGAATCGGCGGTTCAGTTCCAGGCCCTCAGCTTCGTCCACCAGCCGAATGGTCAAGGCGCCATGGCGAGTCACCGCGGTATCAATTGCCCTGACCCAGCTGTCGAAGCATGCGGACGTTGGTATATCCGTCAAGACGGTCGCGTACTGAACCTCGATCGGGGGGTTCACGGCGTATTCTCAGCCTGTTCGTAGGCGGCCACAATACGTTGCACCAGGGGATGCCGTACCACATCGCGGGTGCTGAAAAAGGTGCAACTTATCCCGTCTACGCCGGCGAGAACCTCCAGGGCGTGGCGCAAGCCGGAACGCTGCCCTCGAGGCAGGTCTACCTGAGTTACATCGCCGGTCACCACCGCGGTGGACCCAAACCCAATCCGGGTGAGGAACATTTTCATCTGCTCCAGGGTGGTGTTTTGAGCCTCATCCAAGATCACAAAAGATTCGTTCAGCGTCCGCCCCCGCATAAACGCAAGGGGCGCCACTTCGATCACATTGCGCTCCAACAGTCGCCCCACGCGCTCGAAACCCAGCATTTCATACAAGGCGTCATACAGTGGGCGTAGATATGGATCAATCTTCTGGGCCATGTCTCCAGGCAGAAAGCCCAAGCGCTCGCCGGCCTCGACGGCCGGACGGACCAGTAGAATGCGCCGAACCTGATCACGCTCTAGAGCGTCCACCGCGCAGGCCACCGCCAGATAGGTCTTGCCGGTACCGGCGGGCCCCACGCCGAAATTCAGATCGTGAGTCAGGATACTGTGCATGTAGCGATGCTGGGCCGGACCGCGACCACGCACCACGCCGCGGCGGGTGCGAATCGAAATCTCGTCCAGACCGTCATCGGCCGTATCCGAGGAAGTCTCCGCGCCCGCCTCGTGGAGAGCCAGGTGGACGCCCTCGGGCGTCAGTTCGTGGGCCTCGGTAGACCGATACAGGGTGGCCAACATCTCGGTCACACGTGGCACCATATCGGCCGCGCCCACAACCCTGAAACGACTGCCGCGATTGCTGATCTCGACGCCCATGCGTTGCTCAATGAGCCGGAGGTGCTCGTTGAACTGCCCACACAAACCGGCAAGTCGTTCGTTATCCACCGGCTCAAGGCTTATGTCGCTGGTGTGCAGGGATTCATCCAACGCTGTGCTGCGCCTCAACCGGGGCAAACGATGCATCTGCATCCTGCGAGTGAGGTGCCAGCACGCCCCGCAGGGAGTTAGGCAAGGCTTCGGTGATGCGCACATCCACAAACTGACCGATCAAGCGCTCACCGCCGGGGAAGTTGACCACCCGGTTATTCTGCGTGCGGCCCGCCATTTGCCGAGCATCCTTGCGCGAAGGTCGCTCGACCAGTATGCGCTGTACGCTGCCAACCATCTCCCGCGATCGGCCATCCGCCAGCTCGGCAATCCGCGCCTGGAGCCGAGCCAGCCGGGCTTTCTTAACTGCCAGAGAAGTCATGTCGGGCAACCCCGCCGCGGGGGTCCCGGGCCGTGCGCTGTAGATAAAACTAAAACTGTGATCGAAGCCCACACGCTCGATCAGATCCATCGTCGCTTCGAACTCGGCCTCGGTCTCGCCAGGGAATCCGACAATGAAATCCGACGACAAAGCAATGTCCGGGCGAACCGCCCGCAGCCTACGGATCTTCGATCGGTACTCCAGGGCGGTGTGGCCGCGCTTCATGGCCGCCAAAACCCGGTCCGAACCTGACTGCACGGGCAAGTGAACATGGCTCACGAGTTCCGGAACCTTGCCGTAAACGTCGATCAGGGCATCGGAGAACTCGAGCGGATGCGAGGTGGTGAATCGAATCCGGTCGATGCCGTCCACAGCCGCCACGAATTCGATCAACAGCGCCAGATCAGCGATTTCGCCGTCGTGCATGAGGCCACGGTAGGCGTTGACATTTTGCCCGAGCAGGTTGACCTCCCTCACACCCTGGGCGGCCAGACTCGCAACCTCGGCCAACACATCATCGAACGGGCGACTGACCTCCTCGCCCCGGGTATAGGGCACCACGCAAAAACTGCAGTACTTGCTGCACCCCTCCATGACCGATACAAACGCCGTAGGCCCAAGGGCGCGGGGTTCGGGCAGACAATCGAACTTCTCGATTTCGGGAAAGCTGACATCCACCACCGGCTGGCGCTCATTCCGCAGGCGGGTCAACATATCCGGCAGACGATGCAGGGTCTGGGGACCGAACACGAGGTCGACATAGGGTGCCCGATCGCGTATCGCGTGACCTTCCTGGCTGGCCACGCAACCACCTACTCCAATCACCAGATCGGGGCACTGCTGCTTGCGTTCCTTCAAGCGCCCCAATTCGGAGAACACTTTCTCCTGGGCTTTTTCCCGGATCGAACAGGTGTTGAGCAACACCACATCGGCCTGATCCAGATCGGCTGTCAGCTCCAGGCCGTGGGAATCGGCAAGCACGTCGGCCATTTTGGCCGAGTCGTACTCATTCATCTGACATCCGTGGGTGCGAATGAAAAGTTTGCGGGCCATAGGTTACGGGTTCAACTGCGGGCGAACCGCGAATTATCGCATGAGCATACGACAGCCACCACCCCAATGATCGACATAGACAGCCCGGGATCTCCCGTCTGTTTCACGCCGCTCGGCCTGAATCCGCAGGCCGTTGGTATAGCTGCTTTCAGTACGGTTCGACCAGGCAGACGGACACAGCCTCATCGATCCAGTCCTTGGTACGCAGGCGAACCTCGATCAGAACCGCCGCGACGGCGAACTCCTCGTCGATAAGATGCACGCCGGCGTCAGCCACCCCACGGGCATCCAAGGCCAGCAACATACCGGCCGTATGCACTTCCACGGGCAAAGCGTCCCAGACGTCTTGGGCATCCTGCACCAACCATCGGTCAAGCCGCGCAAGCCAGGCATCGGCATCATCCGCCTCCATGCCTTCAATCGGACATTCCGAAGTGGTGCTTCGCAATGCACGACCCAAGGTCGACACGATCTGGAACCATGCGGTTTTAACGGCCTTGGAACCCAGTTCTTCACGTAGCAGCCAAGCGATGTACAAAATGATCCAACGCCGTGCAGCTGCATGCAGGCGCGCGTCCAAGCGCGACACAAAACCGTCAACATCCGCGTCGTCAAGTCCGAATCGACCGTGTTCGAGGCGTGCGTTCAGCACCATTTCCAGGCGCTGCACCGGAGCGGGGTCACACAGCCCCCGTTGCCCGGCTTTGCGCCTGTCCGAGTCAGTTGCAGGTTGTCCAGCGTCCATGACTCCACTCCCGCTTGCCATATCCATGCCTTCGATCCGGGGATCGGCGGATCCCGCTCGACGAGGCCAGCGAGTCTAGATGGAGAATCAGTCGCGGCGTGTATCCCGTTACGCCAATTCACTATCCCTGCACGTGCGAGCCTTCCCCTGGCAGCGGCATTCTGGATAGAAGCATGCCGCTGCCGCGCCGGTTGGTCTGGCTCAGCAGACGCCCCTGGCGCTCAGTCGATTGCAATGTATCGGTGCGACGGGCTTGTGGGCACCCTGCCGCGATTGGCTGGGTGTGTGGCCAAACCCTTGATTACATTGTGTCCATGCACGGACAGTGGCGGCGCTTGCGATCCAAGGTCGGCCCATGGGCACAAGCCTTGCTCAAGGCACTTGTGCCAAGCCGAACGTCAGTTTGGCAGCGTCGCGGGACAGTTCTCTGAGAGATGGTGGCTATGGTTGGATTCGAACCAACGACCCCAGCATTATGAGTGCTGTGCTCTAACCAACTGAGCTACATAGCCATTGAGGTGAAGGCGGCGAATTATCAGGAGCGTGACCGCCTGCTGTCAAGGTTGACGGCACGATTAGACGTTGAACCGGAAATGTACCACGTCGCCGTCACGGACCAGATACTCCTTCCCCTCCAAGCGCCATTTACCGGCTTCCTTGGCACCGGCTTCGCCGTTGCCAAGGATATAGTCATCATAGGCGATGACCTCGGCCCGGATGAAACCGCGTTCAAAATCCGTGTGGATTACTGCCGCGGCCTTGGGCGCGGAAATGCCGGACTCAAACGTCCAGGCCCTGACCTCCTTCTCGCCGGCGGTAAAGTAGGTGTCCAGTCCCAGCAAACTGTAACCCGCTCGGATGACCCGGTTGAGACCGGGTTCATCCAGCCCCATCTCGGCCAAAAACTCGCCTTTCTCCTCATCATCCAATTCCGCCAGCTCGGCTTCGATGCGTGCGCATACGGCGACCGTTTGGGCGCCCTCCTGACGGGCGAGCTGCGCTACCGCGTCCAGCCGGGGGTTGGATTCGAAACCATCCTCATCCACATTGGCGATATAGAGCGTCGGCTTGAGCGTCAACAGGTGCAGATCGTATATCTGGGCCAGGTCTTCGTCCGCCAGGCGCAAAGACCGCACCGGTCTGGCCGCGTTCAGGTGCGGCAACACACGCTCCAGAACTGACTTGCGGGCAACCGCCGCCTTGTCGCCGGACTTTGCCACCCGCACCGCTCTATCAAGCGCCTTCTCGGCGGTGGCCAGGTCGGCCAGAGCCAGTTCCGTGTTGATCACCTCGATGTCGGACAGGGGATCGACCTTGCCCGCCACATGGGTGACGTCATCATCATTGAAGCAGCGCACCACATGGGCGATTGCGTCGGTTTCGCGAATATTGGCCAGGAACTGGTTGCCCAAGCCCTCCCCCTTGGACGCACCTGCCACCAGCCCGGCGATGTCCACGAACTCAATGGTGGTGGGCACCACCCGCTGGGGCCGAACGATCATGGCCAGCCGGTCCAGGCGTGGATCCGGCACCGGCACAACACCAACGTTGGGCTCAATGGTACAGAAAGGATAGTTCTCGGCCTGGATGCCCGCCTTGGTGAGCGCATTGAACAAGGTCGACTTGCCTACGTTCGGCAGCCCTACGATGCCACACTTGAAACCCATAACCCGCTCCTGCGCCGACCGCGTTCGATCAACGACTGTGTAAGGCGTTCATAACCGCGCCAGCCTCACCCGCCACAAGTTCGGGAACCACATCGACCGCCCTGTCGATCGCCAGTTCGATGGCGACACGGTCTTGGGCGTCTGGCTTGCCGAGCACATAGTCCACCACCTGGGCGGCCTGCCCGGGATGGCCGATACCGAGGCGCAGGCGCTGATACTGGTTGGTGCCCAACTGGGCATGCAGATCCCGCAAGCCATTGTGACCGCCGTGTCCACCGTCTCGCTTATAACGCACGGTACCCGGAGGCAGATCCAGATCGTCGTGGATGACCAGAATGCCCTGGGGCTGCAGCTTGTAAAAATGGGCCAGCGCCTGCACCGCCTGGCCGCTGCGATTCATAAAGGTGAGGGGCTTGAACAGCCAGACCTGCGCACCGTCGATCCCCACTCGGCAGGCATCCCCATGGAATCGGGGTTCGCTTCGAAATTGCCCGCCGTATCGGCGGGCAATTTCATTGACCATCCAGAATCCGACATTGTGACGAGTCTGCACATATCGGGGCCCTGGATTTCCCAGCCCCACCAGCAACTGGATCGGATGCTCCGACACGGGTGGTTACCATCCTGCGACGGTTGGGGACTGCGTTCAGTCCGGCTCTTGATCCTGATCTTGATCTTCAACTCCGGGCTCAGCCTCGATGTCGCCTTCTTCATCCTCCGCGGGTGCGGCACGCAGAATATTGACCGACAGCACCGCCTGATCGTGCTCCTCCTGGTCCCCACCATGCATAAACGCCGTGAGTTCGACGCCTTCCGGAAGCTTCAGGTCAGACAGGTGAACGGTTTGCCCCAATTCGACGTCTATCAGATCAATTTCAATGTACTCGGGCAGGTACCTGGGCAGGCAGGAAACCTCGACCTCGGTGGCGGAATGGTTGATCGTTCCACCGGTCTTCACACCGGCGCACGCCTCTTCATTGATGAAATGCAACGGCACATTGACTCGAATTGCCGAGTCAGCGGTGACACGCATGAAATCCATATGAAGAATCGTGGGCTTGAACGGATGACGCTGCACATCCCGCAAAATGGCCTGCTGCGTCTTGTCTCCAGCCTTGATGGTCAGGATGTGTGAATAGAAAGCCTCTTCCTGTAGCTGTCGCACCACTTGATTGTGCTTCAGGGTGATGGCTACGGAATCACGGCCACCGCCGTACAAAATGGCCGGGACTTTGCCCTCGCGACGCAGGCGGCGGCTCGCACCTTTCCCCATGTCGCCGCGAACTTCGGCTTCAAGGTTGAACAAATCACTCATGGTCTAATCTCCGCGTATTACGGATTGAACTAAAAATCCGGCACACCCGCGACCAGATGTACCGGATCACCCATACCCGGGGCTCGATTCCCGGGTGTCAGTCCACCATGAACAGTGAACTGACCGATTCTTCCAAATGAATTCTGCGGATGGACTCCGCCAGCATCCCCGCCACGCTCAGCACGCGGATGCGATTGCACTCCAGGGCGGCACCCCGCAACGGGATCGTGTCTGTTACGATCAACTCGTCTAAACCCGAAGCTTCGATGTTGCTGATCGCCGCACCCGAGAGAACGGGGTGCGTACAGTACGCAATGACCCGGCTGGCACCAATATCCTTGAGCGCGCCGGCAGCCTGGCACAATGTTCCGGCGGTATCCACCATGTCGTCCACCAGAACGCAGGTACGGCCAGCCACATCACCGATGATGTTCATGACCTTGGCTTCATTTGGCCGTGGGCGGCGCTTGTCGATGATTGCCAGGTCCGAGTCATTCAGCAACTTGGCCAGAGCGCGGGCACGCACCACACCGCCCACGTCGGGCGAAACCACCACCAAATCACCGTAGTCCTGCTTCCAGATGTCGCCGATCATGATCGGAGTGGCGTAAATGTTGTCAACCGGAAGATCGAAAAAACCCTGAATCTGATCAGCGTGCAGATCGAGGGTCAGCACTCGATCAACGCCGACGCTGCCGATCATATTGGCCACCACCTTGGCGGATATGGCGACCCGCGCCGAACGCGGGCGCCGATCCTGGCGCGAGTAACCGAAATACGGCACCACCGCGGTGATGCGAAACGCTGAAGAGCGCCGCAACGCATCCACCAGAACCAGCAATTCCATGATGTTGTCGTTGGTGGGCGCGCAGGTGGGCTGCAGTATAAACACGTCCTCACCCCGGACGTTCTCCTGCACCTCGATCAGCACCTCACCGTCGCTGAATCGGCCGACGTTGGCCTTGCCCAGCGGCAACCCCAGATGACCAACCACATCCAGGGCCAACTGCGGATGGGCGTTGCCTGCGAAGACCATTAAATTCTTGTCAGTCACCGAGCCGTCACCCGCAAACCGAAGCTGAATGTCCCGCTTGCACAACGCTGCACGCACGGATCGAGTTGGCTGGGCCGGTAGGATTCGAACCTACGCATGCCGGGATCAAAACCCGGTGCCTTAACCACTTGGCTACGGCCCATCCGAAGCGTCTTGCTGATCACCCGACTCCCGAGACAGGCGCGACATCAACGGCGAGGTATTACAGCCGCGCGCCGTAAAACATCGAAAACCCGCCGCCCGGAGTCCATCTTGCGCCCGTCGCGCCTCACCTATCGAGGGGAAATCGGCGAAAACGCAACCGCCCGTTCCGGTCAATCTGGCTTGGCCAAATCGCCCCAGGGCGCCTGCCGCCTTGGCCACTTCCGGGTACTGCCGAAACACCACGGGCTGGCAGTCGTTTCCGCACCCCCCGCTCAAGAAGTCGGACATTGTCTTCAGCGGGCTATCCCGTGTCAAATCAGGATCCTTGAACACCCTTGGGGTGGACACGGCGACCCTGGGCACCACGACCACAAACCAGGGCTCCGGCAGCGATACCGGCGTCAGAATTTCCCCGATACCCTCTGCCCAGGCGGCGGCGCCGTGCACGAACACCGGCACGTCCGCGCCCAGCTCCAGAGCCAGCTGGCCAAGATCACGCCGTGGTATATCAAGCCGCCAAAGCCAATTAAGGGCCAGCAGAGTTGTCGCGGCATCAGAACTGCCTCCGCCCAAACCGCCACCCATGGGCAGCTGCTTCTCGATAGCGATCTCCACGCCCTGCCCCACACCCGCGTAGGCCTGCAGCAGACGCGCCGCACGAACGGACAAGTCGAACTCGGCGGGCACCCCAGGCAAGGCGCGCACGCGCCTCACCTCGGGCCCAGCCAGCACGCGAAAACTCAGTTCGTCGCCAAAATCGATAAACTGGAAAACGCTTTGCAAACAATGATATCCGTCAGGCCGGCGGCCGACGATGTGCAGGAAAAGGTTTAGTTTGGCAGGCGCGGGCCATCCGGACGAGATGCCGGAATCAGACGCCATGCGCCCATTGGTCCACCACCATACGTACCGAGACGTCCCCGCTGTCCAATCGGATCTTGTGGGGCAAATCCACATCGTCCGACTCAATGTAACTGGGGTAGCGAATGCGCCAACCGCCTTGATTCAGCTCAGCAAGTCGACCCAGTTCATCCAGCGCGATGCTCTGGGTTGACTCCCTTGGGTTGGGAACGCCCTTGACCCAATAGCGCAATCCCTCAACTGGCAGGGTCCATCCCAACTCTGACCGGAGCAGCGACTCGACGTCGGTGGCATTCACCACGCGTCCGTCGTGTCGTTCGGCACGCACCCCGTTAGGCCCGCCGGACACCATCAACCGCCCTTGACCCAGCGGACCGGCTACATCCAGCAAGAAATTCTCACCCCGCTGGACCCAGACGAGGCTGGCCTGCCACGCCTGATGTTCGACGGTGATGCCGATCCGACCATCCAGTTCCCAGTTCTGGAGTTGCAGAAGGGTATCCCGGCGCAAGGTCCAGGTATCGTCGACGACTTCAAGGTCAGCCGGTTCGGGGGTTGACGCACACCCCCAAAGCAGCAACATCACGATGAGCGCCGAGAGCGCGCGTGTACGCTTGAGTCTGCTGTGCTGCATGCTGGAAATGCCTTTGCCCCGACACTGCGGTCGCCGACTGGCGCAGGGGGGATGTTTACCGGTTGCGACTGCGGTCAGATTCCGAACCGCTGCATGGCCCGGAGGACGTTGGGCGCCTGCCCGACCCGTTCCAACTCGCTGTTCCAAACATCCATCGCCCGCTGGCGATTACCCGACACCCAAAGCACCTCGCCCAGGTGAGCCGCAATCTCCTCATCGGGATTGGCATCATAGGCGCGCTGCAGATAGCTCAACGCTTCGTCGAAACGTTTCAACCGATAGAGGACCCAGCCCATGCTGTCTAAAATGGCCGCGTCATCGGGCATGAGTTTGTGCGCCCTTTGAATGTACTTCAGGGCTTCGTCGTAGCGTTCAGTCCGGTCCGCGAGCGTGTAGCCAAGTGCGTTCAGCGCGTGCGCATTGTCCGGGTCGGTCTCCAGAATCGCGGAAAGATCGCGTTCCAGAACCGTGAGTCGCCCCAGGCGCTCCGCCATAAGCGCCCGCGCATACAGCAGGTCGTGGTTGCCCGGATACGCGTCCAGTGCCACGTCTAGAACGTCATAGCTGCGTTGAATCTGCTCCGCTTCGCGGAGCGACTCAGACTCTGCCAGATAAAGCGAAATCGCAGTGCCGGGATTGTCTCTTCGCAGAGCGACGAAGTGCGCGCGGGCCGATTCATAGCGCCCCATCAGGACCATTACATGCCCAGTCCGCACTCGGGCGTCCATGACACGCTCCCCTTCCGTCACCTGGCTGTAGCGTTCCATTGCTTTGCCATACTGCTCGCTCTGCTCGGCGATTCGGCCCAGCTCGAAGTAGGCATCCAGGCGCCGTTTACCCTCCAATGCACGGGTCAGGTACGCCTCAGCCTCGGCCATGTCATCTGCCTGAGCGGCCAGCAGCCCGGCGGAGTACAGCACGTCGCTATCGTCTGGAATGCGCTCCACCACCTGCCGCAATTCCACTCTGGCTTCATCCAGCCGTTCTTGCTCGAGTAACAGACGCACATAGGCCAAACCGAGGCGAACGTCGTCGGGTCGCTGTTCACTGACCTGCCGAAGTAACCGGGAGGCCTCGTCCGTCCTGCCCTGATCCATCAACACCTGACTCTTCAACAGCCAGGCCTCCGGCCAGTCATCGCGTATCGCCAGCGCCCGATCCACGGCTTTCATGGAGGTGGCGGTGTCTCCACTGCGCAACGCGCTCAGAGCATAAGCATGCTGGATAAGCGCCGAATCGCCGTAGCGGTCAGCAAGCTGCGCGAGTACGGCGAGCACCACCGCGTTGTCCTCAGCCCGCTGCAACACACCTGTCACTGCTGAAAACCGATCCGGATCATCCGGAGCGTCTCCAAGCCACTCAGCGAATAACTCGGCTGCCCGGGAGGTTTCCCGAAGCTCCACCAGAACCAGTGCGAGCGCCCTCTGCGCACCCACGTTCTCCGGGTCCAATTCGACCCAGCGCTCGGCCGCCGGCAACAGGTCGCGATAGCGACGGGTAAAGAGTCCGATGCGAACGGCGCGCTCACTGACCAGCGGGTCATCAAGGGCCTGCGACAGGACCAGGTATTGCTCAAAGGCAACATCCGCCATGCCACGGCGACCCGCCAATTCGCCCAGAAGAATGCGGAAAACATACTCCGAACGGTCGTCGCTGAAGCTTTCGGCGAAGCGATCGATTTCGCCCATACCACTTGTGGCAGGCCGCTCGGTCCCATTGGACGCGCAACCGGAACTTAGCAAAAGCGCGAACGTCAGCATGGTTACGGCGCGGCGTAGTCCGGGGGAACTCCGAAATAGCAGTTTATCGGTCATGAGCGCACTATACCTAAGATCGAGGGGTGAGCAACCATGTCACCCGTAACAGCTTGTATTCAGTAAAATCATCCATCAGAATCTGGCGGCTTGGCTCAGGGTACACATCCGTCAATGCGACTGCTTACGGTAGGAATCAACCACAAAACGGCACCGGTCGAAATTCGGGAGCGAGTTGCATTCTCGCCCAATACGCTTGCCGACGCGCTCAGCGACTTGAGCCGCGTCGACGGCGTGCACGAGGCAGCGATACTCTCGACCTGCAACCGAACGGAACTGTACTGCGTCGCTGAGCCCCATGCCGATCATTCCGTTGTGACCTGGCTGGGCACACGCCATGCGCTGAAACACGAGGGCCTCGAACCTCACTTGTATCGACATCCCGGTTCGGACGCCGTTCGGCATTTGCTCAGGGTAGCCGCCGGACTGGACTCAATGGTTCTGGGCGAGCCGCAAATACTGGGCCAGGTTAAGACAGCATATCAGGACGCCAGTTCTGCCGGGACGCTGGGCTCGATACTTGAGCACCTATTTCAGCACACCTTCGCGGTGGCGAAACAAGTTCGAACCGACACGGCGATTGGTGCAAGCCCTGTGTCCGTGGCATTTGCCGCGGTGAGCCTGGCCAAACAGATTTTTGGCGATCTCAAACGACGGCGATGCCTGCTGATCGGTGCCGGCGAAACCATCGAGCTGGCCGCACGGCATCTGCATCAACAGGGAATGCACGGGCTGATCGTAGCCAACCGCACCCTGGAGCGCGCGCACCATCTGGCGGCACAGTTCGACGGCGTCGGTGTGACGCTGTCCGAGATTCCGGCACACCTGCCGGAGGTGGACATCGTGATCTCGTCCACCGGCAGTCAGGAACCGCTTCTGAGCCGTCGCCAAGTCAAATCTGCAATTAAACGGCGTAAGCATCGGCCAATTCTCATGGTCGATATCGCGGTACCGCGGGACATAGACCCGTCGGTGGCCGATCTGGACGACATCTATCTCTACACCGTCGATAACCTGAGCGACATCATCAACGAGAACATGCGCTCCAGGCAGGAGGCAGCGAGTCAGGCTGAAGAAATCGTTGAGGCGGAGGTAAGTCGTTATCAGGACTGGCAGCGTTCGCTGAGCGCGGTGGACGCCATTCGCGAATTGCGTCAATGGGCAGAGGAGGTGAGCCTCGACTGCGCGTCTAAAGCGCTTCGCCAATTGGACAACGGCCGCCCCGCCGATGCAGTGGTGGAACAGCTTGCACGACAGTTGAGCAATCGCATGATTCACGGACCCTGCAAGGCACTCAGGGAACTGAGCACTGGCGGTCGTCTGGATCTGGTGGAAACACTCAGCGCCGTGTTCAACGACCGGAAGAACAAGCGGGGATGAACGCGTCCATTGTCACAAAACTGGAGCAACTGACTGCGCGTCATGAGGAGGTGAGCGCACTGTTGAGCGACTCCGAGGTCATTGGCGACCAGGCCCGGTTCCGGGGTTTATCCCAGGAGTACGCTCAGCTTACCCCGATCGCCGAACAATTCAGTGCGTGGCAGCGAACCCAGGCCGACCTGGCTGAAGCACAAGTGCTTACGCAGGAGCCCGATTCGGAGATGCGCTCACTGGCCGAGTCGGAAATGCAAGACGCCCGCAACCGCGCAGTGACCCTGGAGAAGACGCTGCAGGTGCTGCTGTTGCCCACCGATCCCAACGATGAGCGCAACGTCTTCCTGGAGATTCGGGCCGGAACGGGTGGCGACGAGGCCGCGCTGTTCGCGGGCGATCTTTTTCGGATGTACTGTCGCTACGCCGAGCATCGGGGCTGGCAGATCGAGTTGTTGAACGAAAGCCCGGGTGAGCATGGGGGCTACAAAGAGATTATTGCCCGCATCATCGGTCGCGGAGCTTATTCACGCATGAAGTTCGAGTCGGGTGCGCATCGCGTACAGCGGGTGCCGGAGACCGAATCCCAAGGCCGGATTCACACATCGGCGGCAACGGTGGCGATACTTCCGGAAGTGGAGGCAAACGACGAAGTGGAAATCAGTACGGCCGATCTCCGGGTTGACACCTACCGCGCGTCCGGAGCGGGGGGACAGCATGTCAACAAGACGGATTCGGCGGTGCGATTGACCCATCTACCCACCGGAATCGTGGTTGAGTGCCAGGACGAGCGCTCTCAGCACAAGAACAGGGCGCGCGCCATGTCTCTGCTCAGTGCAAAGCTGATCGAGGCAGAACGCAGCAAACGCGAGGCGGCTGAGGCGCAGACACGACGCACTTTGGTTGGCAGCGGGGACCGTTCCGAACGGATCCGTACTTACAACTTCCCGCAGGGCCGGATCACGGACCATCGCATCAACCTGACCCTGTACAAGCTGGACGAGATACTGATGGGCAGCATGGACCCGGTAATCGATTTGCTGATTCAGGAACACCAGGCCGATCAGCTTGCGGCGCTCGCTGACGGATAGCCGCGGCAGTACCGCCTGCCGCGGTAACGCGAATGTCAGAGCACTCAATCCACCAGGCCTTGAGAACGGCCACCACTGCGCTGGCGACCGTCGGCGAAAGCCCTAGACTCGACGCCGAGGTGCTGCTCTGTAAGGTATTGCAGCGTGATCGAGCTTATCTGTACGCCTGGCCGGACGCCATACTCTCATCGGACGAGCACGCCTTGTTTGTCGATCTGGTGGAACGCCGGCGGCATGGGCACCCCATCGCGCACCTGACCGGACGGCGGGAATTCTGGTCACTGTCCATCGAGGTGACACCGGATACCTTGATACCCCGTCCTGAAACCGAACTCTTGGTGGAGTGCGCTCTGAATTGCCCACATCTGCCGCCGTCCGCACGAGTGCTGGATTTGGGTACCGGAAGCGGCGCCATTGCACTGGCCATTGCCAGCGAACGGCCCCAGTGGCGTCTGATCGCCACTGACCTCAGCGGCCCGGCGCTCGAGGTGGCGGCGAGAAATGCGCTAAGCGTGGGACTGGATCGAGTGTCGTTTTATCAAAGTGATTGGTTTGCGGCCCTGCCCCCTGATGAAGGCTTCCACATGATCGTCTCCAATCCACCGTATCTGGCGTTGGATGACCCCCATCTAAGCCAGGGGGACCCCCGATTCGACCCGCAACGTGCGCTGACCTCTGGCCCGGACGGCCTGACTGCGTTGCGCACCATTACCGAGCGGGCACCCCATTATCTGAACCAGGATGGGTGGCTACTGGTGGAACATGGGTGGGATCAGTCGGCAGCGGTCATTGATCTGTTTCAATTGGCCGGATTCGTGAGTGTGACCAGCCACCGGGATTTGGCTGGCCACAATCGGGTCGTATCCGGGCGCCGTAGCTGACTCAGGCGTCCGCCGTCTCCAATAAGGCGGCCGGAATACCCGAAAACCAGTCGAACCCCGAATCGCCGATCACCATGAAGTACGGGTTCAGGATCGAGTCACCGCGGTTGCAGCCCAGAGGCTGCCCCTGCAAATCCACCACGCTACCGCCAGCGGCAACCACCACCGCCTGGGCTGCCGCAGTATCCCATTCGGAGGTGGGTCCGAACCTGGGATAAACATCCGCCGCACCCTCCGCCACCAGGCAGAGCTTCAATGAGCTGCCCCGAGCCAGAAACTCGTGCGCGCCCAGGGACGATACGTAGGCCTCAAGGTATTCACCGGCGTGGGATCTGCTGCCCACCACCCGCGCCGGCCGATCCCCCATGGCCGCAACCCGAATCGGTCGCTCAGTCTGTCCAGGCTCGGATCGAAAAGCGCCGACGCCCTGTGCGCCGGAGTAGGTCACACCTTTGACCGGCACGTGCACCACACCCAAAACCGGTGTGTGGCCTTCGACCAAGGCAATGTTGACCGTGAATTCTCCATTCCGCTTGATGAACTCCTTGGTGCCGTCCAACGGGTCCACCAGCCAGAAACGATCCCACCCAAGGCGGACCGACGTCGGCACCTCGGCAGCGGACTCCTCGGACAGAATCGGAATGTCCGGCGTCAGTGCGCCGAGTGCGGCCACGATGTGGCGATGGGCCGCCAGGTCGGCTTCGGTGAGGGGACTCTTATCGTCCTTTGACTCAACCTGAAAATCCCGGCCATAGACTTCGAGTATCCGTTCCCCCGCGGCCACGGCGATGTCCCGTACCGGCAGCAGCAACTCGGGCAGATCCAAGCTCATTTCTAATCCCTCAACGGCATCAATCACAAACAAAAAGGCGGTCCGCCGGGACCGCCCTTCGCTGCAAGCAATTCGCGGGCCGGGGCGCCCGCTAGACCTTTTCCTTGATCCGGGCCGACTTACCCTCACGGCCGCGCAAATAGTAGAGCTTGGCCCGACGCACGTCGCCGCGGCGTTTCACCTTTATCTCCGCCACCGACGGACTGTATGTCTGAAATACCCGCTCGACGCCTTCACCATGGGAAATCTTCCGCACTGTGAACGAAGAATTCAGGCCTCGATTGCGCTTGCCGATAACGACGCCCTCGAAGGCCTGGAGTCGCTCACGGTTGCCTTCTTTCACTTTGACCTGCACCACCACCGTGTCACCGGGATCGAACTTGGGCACTTCCCTCCCCATCTGCTCGCTTTCCAGTTGTTGAATGATGTTACTCATCGCGCATGCTCCTGATTCGCATCTTGTCCGTGCTCAACCACGGGCTGTCTATTCGGGGACCGATTCCCGCAGATATTCCGCCAGCAGTTCTTGCTGCTCTGCAGTCAAATCGGCCTCATCAATCAAATCCTTTCGCCGAGCCCAGGTTCGGCCCAAGGCCTGCTTGAGGCGCCAGCGGCGAATTGCCTCATGGTCACCACTCAGAAGGACCGGCGGAACTTTAAGGTCCCCTATGGTCTCTGGCCGCGTGTAGTGAGGACAATCGAGCAGCCCTTTTGCGAACGAGTCCTGGGCGGCCGACTCGCCATGACCCAACACTCCGGGCAGCAGACGCACAACGGCATCGACTACAACCATCGCCGCCAATTCACCGCCGCTCAGCACGTAGTCGCCGATCGACCATTCCTCATCGATCTCGGTATCGATCAGACGCTCGTCTATGCCCTCGTATCGGCCGGCCAACAATAAAACGCCGGGTTCGGTGGACAGACCCCCAATCATGGACTGTTCCAAGCGACGACCTTGCGGGCTCAGATAAATAGTCCGTGACCGGCGTCCGGCGTGGGTTCGCGCCGCGCTCATCGCCGTGCGGAGCGGCCCCACCTTCATCAACATTCCCGGACCGCCGCCGTAAGGTCGATCGTCTACAGTACGATGGACGTCTGCGGTGTAGTCCCGCGGGTTCCAGAGCAGGACCTCGACCAGACCTCGCCGCACCGCACGGCCGACAATTCCACTTCGCAGTAGCCCTGCGACCAATTCCGGAAACAGGGTCACCACGTCGATCCGCATGGGCAGCGCCCGTTCCGTCAGAACTCCGAATCCCAATCCACGCGCAGCGTGCCGGCTGCTAGATCGACGTCCTTTATCACTCGGTCGAACACCAAGGGGATCAATCGCTCCCGCTGGCCCTGGGTGACCAGCACGTCGTTGGCCCCGGTATCGATGAGGTAATCGACCCGACCCAGATCATCCCCGGCGAGATTGACCACGTTCAGCCCAATCAAGTCGGCCCAGTAGTACTCACCTGCCCGCGCTACGGGCAGAACGTCCCGGGTGATCTGTATCTCCAAGCCCACCAGCGCCAGAGCCGCGTTCCGATCTGGAACACCCTCCAGTTTTGCAACAAGACCCTTGCCCTGAGATCGACCCTGTTCCAGCTTGACGACCTGAATAGGTACGCCGTCTCGAGTCAGGTGCCAAACCCCGTAGTCGAAGATGCCTTCACGGGGGCGGGTATGGGAAAACACTTTCACCCAGCCTTTGACCCCCATCACCCCGTTAATATGGCCCAGAGTGATCAAACGAGCCGGCATTTCAGCCTCGGTCAGACGCCGGCAGCGCTCTCGCTTGCAACCGCGAGTTTAGCGGCTTCCTTGACCAGGCTATTGACCCGATTGCTCGGTTGCGCGCCGGTGCCGATCCAGTAATCGAATCGCGCACGATCGAGACGAACCCGCTCGCCGGTCCCGCTCGCCATCGGATCAAAGAAACCGATGCGCTCGATGAACCGACCATCGCGGGACGACCGGCTGTCGGCAACCACAATCTGGTAGAAAGGGCGCTTCTTTGCGCCGCCACGTGACAGTCGGATCGATACCATGGCTGTCTCTATTCCTCGCTGACTCAATGACGAAAAGGCCGCCACTTGGGCGACCTGCCTCGGATAGACGGCGGATTGTACCGATTTTGCGCCGAATGTGAAGGGGAAGCGGTGCATGACTGGGAATTCGCCCCTGAACATGCCCTCCTTCAGCGCATGGGCGGCATGCCACCGCCGAACCCACCGGCAGGTACGCGGCCCTTCAGTCCTCGCATGAGTTTCGCCATGCCGCCCTTCTGCATCTTTTTCATCATCTTTTGCATCTGGGCGAACTGTTTGAGAAGCCGATTCACTTCCTGTACCTGAACCCCCGCTCCGGAAGCGATTCGCCGTTTGCGCGACCCCTTTATAATGTCGGGGTAACGGCGCTCTTTGATCGTCATCGAATTGATTATGGCGATCAGCCTGCGAATTTCCCGATCATCCACCTGGCTTTTCATGTTGTCCGGAATGGCTGACATGCCAGGCAGCTTGTCGAGCATCCCGCTCAACCCCCCCATGTTCATCATCTGGTCCAACTGGTCGCGGAAGTCGGCCAAGTCAAAGCGCTTTCCCTTATGCACTTTGTGCGCGAGTTTCTGAGCCTTATCCTTGTCGACCTTGCGCTCGACCTCCTCCACCAGACTGAGCACATCTCCCATACCCAGAATGCGGGAAGCGACGCGATCGGGATGGAACGGCTCCAATGCATCCGACTTCTCGCCCACACCGAGAAACTTGATTGGTTTGCCGGTGATATGTCGGATGGACAGAGCAGCGCCGCCGCGAGCATCGCCATCTGTCTTGGTCAGAATCACCCCGGTCAGCGGCAATGCGTCGTGGAACGCCTTGGCCGTGTTGGCCGCGTCCTGCCCGGTCATGGCATCCACCACAAACAGGGTCTCCACCGGCGACAAGATACTGTGCAGTTCGCGGATCTCGCCCATCATCTCCTGGTCGACATGCAGTCGCCCGGCGGTATCCACCAACAGAACCTCCACGCCGTGCTTGCGGGCATAATCCATCGCGCGCAGTGCAATATCCCGCGGCTGCTCATTCGGACTGGATGGGAAAAATTCAATGCCAATCTGGCTGGCCAGCGTTTCCAATTGCTGGATTGCCGCGGGGCGATACACGTCACAGCTGGTCACCAAAACCCGCTTGTTGCGGCGCTCCTTCAGTAGGCGGCCGAGTTTGCCGGTGCTGGTGGTTTTGCCCGAGCCTTGCAGGCCGGCCATCAAAACGATCGCAGGCGGCTGGGCCCGCAGATCGAGATCCTCATTGGCCGAACCCATCACCTCCACCAGTTCGTCCTTGACGATTTTGACCAGCACCTGACCAGGTGACAGGCTTTGCATGACCTCCTGGCCCACTGCCCGTGCCTGAACTTTGCGGGTAAACTCCCGCACCACCGGCAGAGCTACGTCGGCCTCCAGCAGGGCCATGCGCACCTCCCGCAGGGTATCCTTTACGTTGTCTTCGGTAATCCGGCCCTGGCCGCGCAGCGACTTCACAGTGCCCATCAGGCGATCGCTGAGACTCTCGAACATACGGGGCATCCCTCTGGTTCTGGTGCTTGGCACCGCGGATTATACTTGATTGACTTGCTTCAACCCCATTCGCCTTTATGCCATGATCCCTCTGTCACGGACAGCGGCCGGCGACGGGTTGATGGCGCCCGCGAACGCTCGCATGATCGTGTGCTGTCGGAGTTCCGAGCTGTCGCAGCTCGGATTATTGGGCACGGAGAGGCATCCGGGACCGCAGTCTATCCATGCATAACGTTATCATTGGGGGCGTATCCGCCCTACTCTACACGCTTACAGGTGGGTTGCTCGCTTTGCGCTTGTCCAGGGAGGGTAGCGGCTTGGCCGCATTCAAGCCGGCCCTGCTGACCATCGCTGTTGCGGCCATCGTGCTGCACTCGACTCTGTTGTATCAGGCGATCCTTGTGCCCCAGGGTATGAACCTCGGGTTGTTCAATGCGCTGTCCCTGGCCGCCTTGCTCGCCGCGCTGTGGCTGGTCGTATCCTCCATGGTGGAACCGGTAGAGAACCTCGGCATAGCCCTTCTACCGATCGCAGCCGTGACCATCGTGTTGGCGCTGCTGTTTCCGTCAGAGCACGTGATACCGCATACGCAGCGGGGACTGGAATCCCATATTCTATTGTCGATCATGGCCTACTCATTGCTCGCGCTGGCGGCGGCGCAAGCGGTGCTGTTGGCGATTCAGAACCGTCATCTTCATAACCGTCAGCCCGGTGGTTTTATCAAGAGTCTTCCACCTCTTGTCACCATGGAGGCATTGCTATTTCAGATGATCGGCGGAGGCTTCGCTCTCCTAAGCCTCGCCTTGGTATCCGGCTTTGTATTTCTTGACAACATATTTGCTCAACAAATGGTCCACAAGACAGTTCTGTCGATTGCCGCGTGGGCGGTGTTTGGCATTCTGTTGTGGGGCCGATGGCGCTACGGATGGCGGGGACGCACAGCGATCCGATGGACCCTGAGCGGCTTCACCGCACTGGTCCTGGCCTACTTCGGCAGCAAGGTTGTTCTGGAATTGATCCTGAATCGTTAATTTTTGTGCCGGCGGCCCTCGGCCATCGGCCCTTGACAGTCACCGACGCGAGAACCTAGGAAGGACACGTCGGAGCACGCGAGGCCCACTCAAACTTGGACGTTATCCCCTTATGGGCCCTGTTCGGGGTCCTGGTTCTGTTGCTCGCTCTCTCGGGTTTCTTTTCTGGCTCAGAAACCGGTCTCATGTCCCTGAATCGGTATCGACTGCGTCACCTGTCACGCTTGGGACACCGCAGCGCCCGGCGGGCGGCGCGACTGCTGGAACGCCCTGATCAACTCATCGGCCTTATTTTGCTGGGAAACAATTTTGTCAATGTCCTGGCATCATCACTGGTAACCGTGATCGCACTTCGAATCGGCGGTGAGGGTGCCATCGCAATCGGTGCGGGCATTCTGACTCTAGTGATTCTGATCTTTTCCGAGGTTACGCCAAAGACGCTGGCCGCGTTGCACCCTGAACGCATCGCATTTCCGGCCTCTTGGATTCTCGGTCCGATGCTCCGGTTGCTCTATCCTGTGGTCTGGCTGGTCAATGGCCTGACCAACCTGCTGCTTCGGCCTCTGGGTGTGTCCACCTCCGGTGACTCCGACGATCGACTGAGTCCCGAGGAACTCAGAACGGTGGTACTGGAGGCTGGGGCCATGATTCCGAAACGGCACCGGGCAATGCTGCTGAGCATACTGGATCTCCAGGAAGCCACCGTGGAGGACATCATGGTCCCACGCAATGATGTGGTCGGACTCGATCTGGACAGCGACTGGGAGACCATCCGAAATCAGCTTACCAACAGCCAATACACCAAACTCTTGGTGTATAGGGACACAGTCGACAATGCTGTGGGTTTCCTGCACCTGAGAAAGGTGGTGAACCTGCTCAATCAGAGAGAAAGCCTGTCCAAGGACGATCTGGAACGCCTGATACGAGAGCCGTATTTCATACCCGAGAATACGCCGCTCAATACCCAGTTACTCAATTTCCAGCAGCAACGTCGGCGCATCGGCCTGGTGGTGGATGAATACGGCGACCTCTTGGGGCTGGTTACATTGGAAGATATCCTGGAGGAGATCGTTGGAGAGTTCACCACCGATCCGTCTGCCATTCAAAACGGTATCCAGGCTCAGGCCGACGGGAGCTATCTGGTGGACGGGAGCATCGCGATACGCACACTGAATCGTGCACTGCATTGGTCGCTGCCGATAGACGGTCCACGGACCTTGAACGGACTGATCATGGAGTGTCTGGAATCGATCCCGGAACCCGGAAGCAGTCTGCGGATCGCAGGGCATTCGGTTGAAATCGTCAAGACATCGGGCAAGGTGGTCAAAACAGCCCGTATCGGCGGAATTCAAGCCAAAGAAAAGAACTGAACGTCGGTCAAACGCCCGGGGTCAATAGACCGTGCCGACAACCGCCTCATCATAGATTCTGTACTGGGGCCCTTCAGCGGCCTCCGTCAGTCTCAAAAACAGACGTACCTGGGATTGCTCCTCACCCGACAGATCCATCGTGGTCAGCGCCACCGCCTCCGTGGAGGTCGACAGCTCCAGTTCATTAATGTCAAAACGCGCACCCGAGTACGCCTCGCGCAGACGTTCATCGTAGCCCGCATGACCCATAATGCGCTTGCGGCTGTCACCATAGCGGCCCACCAGCAGCTCACCCAGCTGCTCGACATCGCCCGCGGACAAGGCCTCGAAATAACTCTCCACCGCATCCCGTGCCAGCGAGAGCTTCTCCTCTTCATCCAGCCCCGCGGAATACACCGCCAGGGACAGCAGCAATGCCCCCAAAGCAGCCACGATCCTGAACATATTCAATCTGCCCGGCCTGTTCATTTTGCCTACTGTTCCTGAACCACCACCAGGTAGTTCTCACTGATGGTCCCGCTCTTGCCGTCGGCGCTGGCGCCGCCCAGCGTTACATTGGAGTCCGCCACATAGCTGCGTCGATACACATCCAATGTCCCCGCCGCACCGCTCACTCCCACCGTCTCACCGGTCGCTGAAAAGCCTCGCAGCCACGTGGGCAACGTGCTCGCCGCACCATCGTAGGCCACATAAACCTCCACCGCCCGATCCACCGTAAAGCTCAGGTAGTCCGCCCGGGTATTGGTCCGGTGTGCTGTCGCCGTGGTCACCCAGATGCCGCCCTCCAACTGCGTCGGAATCCGGGTCAGCGTGCTGCCCAGATCCACCGAGTAGGGACTGCCCAGCTCCAGAAGCGTCTGCTGATAGTAAACCGGGTCGGTGTAGCTGCCTGGGTACTCGCAACTCGCGCTGTTCAGCCTGAGACACAGGTCCCGCAGGACAAACGGTTGGGTGTTGGCCCCGGTGAGCGCATTGAACCACAATCGCGCCATCATCGAATGGCCCAACGCATTCGGGTGCAGGTTATCCCGGGACAGGCTTATCAGCGGGCCACTCGCCGGCATCAGAGCACTGTAAAGGTCAGGTCCGGGCTTGAGCAGGTTTTCGTCATTCAGCTCGTCGATGACTGCGTTGTATTGACGCACCAGCACATTGTGGCTTCTGCTCGCCGGGTTAGTGTAAACAGTGCCCTTGAACACCCCAAAAATCGGCGGGATCTTGGCGAACATGGGCGCAACGCCCGCCGCCTCTGACTGATCGATCAGATCCTGCAAAATATCCTTGAACGCGCCTGGCGATGGGCTGATCGAACTGAGCACATCATTGGTGCCCAAGAGAAACAACGCCCGATTGGCTCCAGGGTGGCGTGCCAGCACCGAACCAATTCGATCCAGCGCCTGATCGGAGCGATCCCCTGGAACACCCGCATTGGCGATGCCATTGGGTGCCGTCCACAACGTGCTCGCTGTCAGAAGATCATGCAGTGGAGTGTCGTATCCCCTGATCGAGATCATTCGCGGCCCAACCTGTGCACCATTGAGCGCTATATCCCGTGAGATATTGTCTGTGCCGTAACGATCCCCTACACCATTGCTGATGCTGTCTCCGATCACCAGCAGGGCCTCTCCCTCACTGCCTACAGGCAAATTGGTATCTCGATCCAACTCACCACCGGAGCTGTTGAGCAGGCGCGCCACCAGTTCGTGTTCGCCTTGGGACGGCGCACTGCAGCTGGACTGAAAGTAACCCGGCGCGGTTTGACTGACCGAGCCGCAAGCCGCACCGTCAATTGAAAACTCAACACGCCCACCACTCGGCATGTTGCTCACCACCGCCCCCACCGGGACAGCCGCGCCGGTCTCAACGCCAAAAGAAACGGCTTTGGCAATGCCAATGCGTGCCGCGCTGGTGGGCGGATCGACCCGCAGATTGTCAAAACGCGCCTTGGCCTGAGTGTAAAGCGCAATACTTCCGCTGGTGTGGTCCGAATCCCGCGCAGCGAACAGCGGATCGGTATCAAACACGCTGGCGACCGTTCCGGCTTCGGCGACGTATACACGCATGGTCGGGCCCACAACCTCGACCCCCAAACGCAGGGTCTTGCCCGGACGGTAACCGCGACTGTCCACCGCGAGCGTGCTGTAAACCCCAGGCTTGCCAACCTCAGCCTTGCGTTTAACCAGTTCGCTGTAGCCGAACTTTGAGTTCAGCGCAAAACGGTAGTAATTCTCCTTGTCCTGCACACGGAACAAAATCCCAAGGTCGCTGCCGATCTGCTCGGGATCGTTGGCCGTCGAGGTCACGTCCACACTGAAACGATAGTCCGCCAGCCCAAGACCGGTGTTCAGGTAACTGAAACTTCCGTCCACATAGATATCGGGGCCATGTACCGTTCGACTGGTGGTGTTCAGCTGTTGATACGCGCCACCGCTGATACGCCAGTTGCTGGCATCTCCAGAGGACTCCACCACCGTCCAATCCGCCGTACCACCACCGCTGAAATCCTGCTCGAATGGCAGAGACGGGGATGCGGTGACCACTACGTCCAAGGTTGCCGCATTAAACCCCGTTGCGGAGGCTGTCACTGAAGCCGAGTAGACACCAGCCGCCAAAGAGCTTGGATCGACGGATACGCTCGCCGTCCCCACGGGAGTCGAGCCCGAAGCCGGCGTGACGCTGAGCCACGAATCGCTTGTGCTTAACGTCACCGGCACATTGGAACCATCGGCGGCGCGCAGCGTGACGCCCATGACCGCAGGATTACCGCCGCCAGATACAACGGCGAACTCCAAAACGGTCTTGTCAAATACCAGCGAACCGCTCGCAGCGGTGCCGCGGATACTCTCGGCAGGACCGGCGCCGGTCGGGGTGTAGCCTGCGCTGGGAGTCAGCACCAGTTTATCGCCGATCATGCCGTCTTCGCGCATCCACACGTTGATCGTGTGCACACCGGCACTGGGAATGTTGATCTGGGCAACCGCCCCGTCCATTGTGCCCTTCGACCAGGTCCAGGCCGCGGAAAAATTCGTGATCCGGTCCGCCGTGGATACGGCGGCGCCGTTCAGGCCCACGTGCAGCGAGTCGTCCTTGTTGCTCGGCCCTTGACCACGAATCCAAACGTAGTGCACCCCGCTACGGGTGAAATTCACCGCATAGTCCATGCGCGGGCTGCTGCTGGCGTAGCCGCTGTTGATATTGGTGCTGTTATTGGGCAGCGACTGCACCGCCGTACCCGAGGCGCCGGTGCGTGACACGGTATTCCAGCTGTGCCCGCTGGCCGAAGTGGTGTTGTCGTGGTTCTCCAACTCGATGGACACAAGACCGTCCGACGCCTGCTGGTACTCGCCCGAGCCGCCACCGCCTCCCGTAACGGGTGTGACCGTGAAACTGGCGCTGGCCACGGCACTGGCCGCGTAGCCGGATCGCAGGCCGACGGCTTTGACCGTTGCGCTCCCGGTCAGGGTGAAACCACCCCCATAGACCGGCGATGCCGCTGTCGGCGTGCTGCCGTCGGTAGTGTAGTGAATCGTATCGGCGCCGCTGCCGGTGGATAGGGTCACCGTTACCGATTCGGTGTGGGTGCCTCCCGCCGGTGTGATCACCGGAGTTTGCACCACCGGGGCAGCCTGGCCTCGTGAACTCTCGGCCGGGCCGCTGCCGGCCGGGGTGTAGCTGGCGCTGGGGGTCAGCACCAGTTTGTCGCCGATCATGCCGTCTTCGCGCATCCACACGTTGATCGTGTGCACACCGGCACTGGGAATGTTGATCTGGGCAACCGCCCCGTCCATTGTGCCCTTCGACCAGGTCCAGGCCGCCGAAAAATTCGTGATCCGGTCCGCCGTGGATACGGCGGCGCCGTTCAGACCCACGTGCAGCGAGTCGTCCTTGTTGCTCGGCCCTTGACCACGAATCCAAACATAGTGCACCCCGCTACGGGTGAAATTCACCGCATAGTCCATGCGCGGGCTGCTGCTGGCGTAGCCGCTGTTGATATTGGTGCTGTTATTGGGCAGCGACTGCACCGCCGTACCCGAGGCGCCGGTGCGTGACACGGTATTCCAGCTGTGCCCGCTGGCCGAAGTGGTGTTGTCGTGGTTCTCCAACTCGATGGACACAAGACCGTCCGCCGCCTGCTGGTACTCGCCCGAGCCGCTACCGCCCTCCGTCGCGGGCGTGATCGTGAAACTGGCGCTGGCTACGGCACTGTCGGCGTAGCCCGATCGCAGGCCGATGGCCTTGACCGTCGCGCTGGCGGTCAAGGCGAAGTCACCCCCATAGACCGGCGATGCCGCTGTCGGGGTGCTGCCGTTGGTGGTGTAGTGAATGGTGTCGGCGCCATTACCGGTGGACAGGGTGACTGTCACCGAGTCCGTATAGCTGCCGCCGGCGGGTGTGATCAACGGGGTTTGCGCCACCGGGGCAGCCTGGCCCCGTGGACTCTCGGCCGGGCCAGCGCCGGTCGGGGCGTAGCTCGTGCTGCGGGTCAACACCAGCTTGTCGAGCAGGATACCATCTTCACGCATCCACACGTTGATCGTGTGCACACCGGCACTGGGAATGTTGATCTGGGCAACCGCCCCGTCCATTGTGTCCTTCGACCAGGTCCAGGCCGCCGTAAAATCCGTTATACGGTCTGCCGTAGATACGGCCGCGCCGTTCAGACCCACATGCAAGGAATCATCCCGGGAGGTCGGCCCCTTGCCGCGGATCCACACGTAGTGCACCCCGGCATTGACAAAATCCACCTGGTATCGCAACTGCGGGCTGCTCGCCACATAGCCTGAATCGATGTTGCCATTTGTGTTTGGGCTGGCTTCCATAGCCTTTCCGCCAGAGGCGCCTGAAGGGAACGCACCGGTCCAGGCGTGTGGAGGGGCAGCAGATCCTCCCACAAGGCCGAGAAACTGCTCCGCCAGCACCCTATGTCCCTCCGTCGAGGGATGACGGTCATCCCAGAACAGATAGTCGGATGGTGAGCTACAGACCGCGCCCGACGCCTGTACACAACGGTCGCTGACGTTCGTCAGACCATAGGTTGAGCCTGAAGAGACGACCCGGTTCAGAATTTCGTAGCTGTCTAGCACCAAAGGCGATAGCCCGGTGGAGGCCAAGGCGTTGCGCAGTTGCGTATTGAACTGAGCGCTGGCGCTGGACAACTGAGCTGGGCTTCCCAAAGACTCGCCGCCGGTCGCGTATGGAATGAGACCCAAATCCGGCAGGGTTCCAACCACAATGTGCTGTGCGTCTAAAGCCGCGAGTTGACTGACAGCGGTGATGATGTTGCTTACGGCTTGATCAATGGTTGCACTGATAGCGCCGCTGGAGAAACTGGAAAGATTGAAAAAGTCATTGGCACCGGCCCAAACCACATACAGACCATTCGGGTCGACCCCGCCAGAGTTGCTGGCAACATAGTCGTCCAGCCCGGTTCGCATGCCAGGGTACGGTCCATCAAGATTTTGATAGCCGGTCAACGCACTGCCGTAGGCATAATTGCGCAGCGGCACACCCATTGCGGAGGCGGCGTACTCGGGCCACACCTGCCCGTTGGAGTAATGTCCCTGAGCATAGGGCGGGTCAGAGGGTAGCGCGCCCCCCGTCAAGCCAAACAGATTGCCGGTGTCGGACATGCTGTCGCCGAATATCACAAGCTGCGAGTAGGGGTAACTCGCATCGTGGTTTTCAACCTCAATTGATATCAGGCCCGCGGCCCCGGAATCCTGGACAAACGGCTCAGCCCCGAAGGCGCCACCGATAGCCAGCGCTGAAAGCAACAAAGCGCTTAGGGCGCGCGCCGCCAAATCGAAACGGGACGCAAGACTGATGAGAGGGCTTTTCACAAAAAAACCTGCTTTCGGCGAAGCTGACGAGCCAGATGGCAAAAGTCAGACGAATGAGTGCAATATTACCCTCAATACAGGAAACATGCCCATGAAAAAAAATTATATTTATTAGGCAATTGCGCCGCAGAATCGATGGGGCTGTAAATTAAGTTGACAATCCAGCGGATCGATACTCGCTCTCAGGCTCGCTCACCATCGGTGACGCGAATGCGATCGAGAGAATAGAAGCGCCCATCCGAATAGATTGCTGACAAAGCCCTGAGACCGCCCGCCCAGCGAGGCGAATGAAAATTTGGTTGTGTGTTGCGCAGCACCCCCCCAATGTCTGAGACACGGCACCTGGCATCGGCGACCCTGCGAACCGAAAGGCGATACGCGCGATAACCCAGTGGATTCGTCAGCCGGGCGGCGAAGTGAGTTGATCGGCGAGGCGCAATGCCAATGCGGCAATGGTCAGGGTGGGTTGACGTGCACCAGTCGAGGGATAGACGCTGCTGCCCACAACATAGAGGTTTTCGCTGCCGTGCACGCGGCAGTTCCTGTCAACCACGCCGTCTTCGGGTGCCGCGCTCATGCGGCAGGTTCCCATGTGGTGATGCCCGCGGGCATACCGGACGGTGGTCATGATTTCGCGAGCCCCACGCGTCTCGAGCAGGGTGCTGACTATCTCGTTCGCACGTTCATGCGTCCGCCTGTCCACGTCGGAGAGCGCGAAACGCAAATGAGGTGCCGGGTCCCCGAACTGGTCTCGCTGCTCTGGGTCGAGCGTAACCCTGCTGTCCGGGTTGGGCTGATGTTCGGTTTCGGCCCCAACACTGAGCCAATGACCAAATTCAGCCCGATCCAGCTCAGCGAGTTTCCGCCCCCAGACATTTCTTCTAGCCGCAGAAGTCAGCGGGTCTCTGCGCCCACCGAATTCAACCTTGATCGCACCCCGGTCGCGCCGGTCAGGACCGTCATAAAAAGAGTGGGTCTCCAGGGTCGTAAAGCCTATACGATCTGGATAATTGCGTTCCGCATGCCATCCGCCCGCTGCGACGTACCAGTGCTCCATGAGGTTGCGCCCGACCTGATCGGAGTGATTGCCCACATCCGAAAGTAACAGCAGCCGCGCCGATTCCACCGCGTGCGCCGTAATGGCGTAGTGTCGGGCGCGAATCTCAAATTCTTCACCATGCAAGCCGCTGGCATGAATGGCTACGACGCGACCACCCGAATCGGTTTCGATCCGACGAGCCACAGTTTCGGTCAGCAGCTCACAATTGCCCGTCCGCTCCGCTTCTTCAACATGGAAATGGGCGCTGTAACGCGCACCGCTGGGGCATAAATTACAGACTGAATACGCAACACAGGGTGATCGGCCCCGGTAGGGCTGTGAATTGCGTGCGTGGGAAACGGTGTCCAATCGAATCCCAAGCTTTTGCGCGACCGGCTCCCACCCTGCCTCCGAGTATTTCATCGGGAAACCGGGCATGGGAAACGGGGTGCTGCGAGGTGGATCGGCGGGGCTGAAATCTCCCGATACGCCAATCTCTCTCTCCGCCCAGGCATAATATGGTTCTAGATCGCCATACCCGATGGGCCAGTCCACACTCATCCCATACCTGGTTGCGGTTTCAAAATCGGAAACCTGCAGCCGCTGGGCCATCCCGCCCCAATGCAGTGTCGAGCCCCCCACGCCTTTCACCCGCGAATCGTTAAGGGTGTAGACATAACCCAAGTCGTCTCGGGACGTATCGACGTAAACATCTCGTCCCTGATCTTCCCAAGGCCATAGCGGGGCGCCCAGCAATTGTGATCGTTTGAGTTGATCCAGTCTCTGGCTGAAATCGAATCGCGGCCCGGCCTCGACCAGGAGGACCTTTAAGCCACGCCGGGCCGCCACCGCAGACAGCATGCCACCCGCCATGCCCGCGCCAACGACGCAAAGATCGTAGGAACTGGATTTCATCATGCGTAATCTGGTCCTGGCCGAGTGTATGCCCTGGGGTCGCCCGGCACGCCAGGCCAACTGTGATAGCCGCGTCGGCGCCACGGCACACCCGAGGTCTGGTAAATCCGTCGGACCTGACGAAGGGTTGAAATGCGAAACCTACGGCGCTGCCTTTCCTGCTCCGAAACCAGGGCCAGCATTTGGTGACGTCGACCGCGGATGGGCTCTGACATCATGCTCTGAATCAGGTGATCCTGGTCTTCCGGCGAGGTATCCGAAAAGCGTTTGCCAACCAATGCATCGGCCTGGTCGTCTACATAGTTTGCCAGCCATGCAAACTCGGGGCGCCAGCCACTGTCCTCGACTGCCGAGTACTCAACTCGCCGCTCCAGTTCCTCCCGATCGGCTTCGTCGAGCGTGACTCCATAGAGAGCACCCGTAAAAGCCACCAGGGTCTGCATGATGCCCGGATCAATTGGGGTCTCATCCCTGGGCCCGACCTGATGTCGCGCTTTGAGCATTTGCGTACGGTATCGACGCAGCTTGGGCAGACTGGCGCCCATCCCACCCAGCATGAGGGCGGCGACGCCCAATGCGATAAATTGCCTGCGTGTCAGCATGTAACGGTCTTCCCGGAAAAATCATGATCGGCGGCCCATCACTCAGAGACTCCCGATTTTGGATAATGTTCGGCGGCCTGCGAGCGGAAACGCAATCGCTGTGCCAGCGACCTACCCGGAGCCCCCGAAACATCAACAGGGCCCCATGGCGCACGGAACTTTCGCGGAGTCGTTTGGGACCGTTACACGAAAAGCCTGACGGAACAACAGCCGCCCCTATGTAGGCCAGTGCACTCTCACCATTTCATGGTCCCGGATTACACGGCCGCGAGGCACCGATCACCCGGCCGTCTCGGAGGAATCCGCGCAACTGGCTGTTTAGCGTGAGCAGCGCCATCCCGGAAACCGGCGATGGTAGGACGAAGTTCGCTGTGTCAACGCGGACGTACAACAGCAACGTAATTTCGGGACACGGTTCCGACCACCCCAGGTGCGCTGGCACCGCCCAGTTGGATCGTACTGCCAGCCGCATAGCTGCGACGATACAGGCGCAATCGTCCGCCTGGAGCACTAACCCCAAGGGTTGTCCGTGTATCTTCATATCCCCGCAGCCAGTTGGGCAATGCAGAAGGTCCGGGGTCGTAAGCCACATATACATCGACCGCTCGATCCACATCGAAGCTAAGATAGTTAGACCGGGTGTTGCCACGATGGGCATTTGCGGTTTGGATCCAGATCCCTTGGTCCAACGTGGACGGCACGTCGGTGAGCACAAAGCCCAGGTCGATGTAGTACCGGTCGCCTTGCTCAAGCATGTTTTGGCGATAGAATTTAACATCCGTGTAGCTGCTCGGATACGAGCAGCCTGCATTATCCACGCGCAGACAAAGATTGCGCAGTATGAACGGCGTGCCGGCGCCCCCGGTTAGAGAGTTGAACCACAATCGCGCCATAGCCACATGTCCGAGCGCGTTCGGGTGCAAATTGTCTGCGGACAAGCTTATTCGGCTGGGCCCTGATTCGAGGAAGAACTGATAAAAATCCGGGCCGGTCGGTAGTCCGTTCTGGGTGGCCAATTCGCTCAGCACTGCATTGTAGTTGCGCGAAATCACGTTGACCTTTGCCGTCCGTGGGCTTGAATAAACGGAACCTTTGAAACTGCCAAAGGCACCGGTGATTTTACCCAGCACCGGCAATTTTCCAGCCGCTTTGGACTGATCGATTATGGACTGGATATAACCCTTAAAGGTGCCCTCACAGTCGATACCAGTACAACCAAAACCGGGTGCCGGAGCAAGCGAACTCAAAGCGTCGTTTATGCCAATCAACAACAGAACGTGGGTCGCCTCCGGATGGCGCTTCAGAACCGAATCCAGACGCGTCTCCGTCTGATCCGATCGATCGCCGGGACGGCCAGAATTGATCACGACATTGGGCGCAGTGAACATCGGACTTTCCGTCAAAAGGTCGTGCAGATTGCTGGCATAACTGCGTAAGCCGATCATTCTGGGTCCCTCACTGATACCGGCCAACGCGATATCCGCCGAGACATTATCGGTGCTGTAGCGATCCCCAACCCCATTTGTAATGCTGTCACCCACTGCAAGCATGACAGCGCCACGGGTGCCGACCGGCGCATTTCGATCAAGCGCAAGGGGCACCGTTCCATTTTGCAGCAACCGCGCTCGTACCTCATGCTCTCCAGTTGTCGCAAGCCCGCATCTGGACGAGAACAGCCCCGGCGCCGATTCCACCGCGTCGTCACAGGCCACATCATCCATTTCGAACTGAACCATCGCGTTCACCGGCGGATTCGTCACCACCGCGCTCACCGGCAGAGCGTTCCCGCTGGTCACTCCAAACGACACGGGATCCGCGATGGCGATCTTTGGCGCAATCGAAGGCGTTTCGACCTGAACATTGTCGAAACTCGCTTTGGACTGGGTATACAGTGCGATGCTGCCCTGTGCGTGGGTGGTATCGCGTACGCCGAACAAGGGGGGCTGATCGAATACGTCCACCGAACTGGATGCGTCTGCAAGGTAGACTTTAATGATGTTGCCAATAACCTCAACCCCCAAAGTCATTGGGCGATTCGACTCATAACCGCGGTTATCGACAGACAGCGTGGTGAAACGGCCGTTCTGGCGTTTTATCAACTCGGTGTAGCCGAACTTCGAGTTGAGGGCCACACGATAATAGTTGTCGGTATCCTTGTAGCGAAACAACAAACCGAGATCGCTGCCAACCTGCTCCGGATCAGTGGTTCGCGGCCTGACATCGATTCGCACCCGATAGTCTGTGAAACCGAGACCTGGCGAAAGGTAAGCGTAGTTCCCGGTTACATAAATCTCGTCACCATGGACAGTCCGTGAAGTCGGATTGAGCTGATACAACTCTTCGTTGAGCACCAGCCAGTCGGTCGGGTCTCCGGACGCATCCACCAAGACCCAGTCACTGATGTCCGGTTTCGAGAAATCGCTTTGATAAAGCACTCCGCCTGGTGCCGAGCCGAGCTTGAACCGGTACATGTAATCTGTAGGCGCCCCTTCCAGGCCGGACTGTAGCCGCACCACAAACGTGGTGGGCGCGAAGTTACCAACGCCCGATTGGAATCCACCGCTGGCGCCGTTCCAATCGCCGCTCATCGGATAGCGGCCAGGCCCGGCGTCGTCGGTCAGGAAGTGATGGTCGGATGGGCCGGAGCTGTTGCTGTTGCGCAGGAAAAAGCGGCCACTCTGCCCATTGTAGACACCGATGGAATCGACCCCGTTTCCGTTCCAATCACCGACCACGGGAAGCCAGTTTGCCTGACCATACTGAAATCTTAATGAAGGGGGGCCGTCTGACAATCCGTTCCTAAGCCCGAACATGGCACTGGGAGGATGATACACGCCGACGCCGTCAACGCCATTGCCATTCCAGTCACCCGCCAGGGGAACACCAATCAGGGTGTTGAGAACAAATGTCAGATCAGACGGACCGCTGCTATTGGCGTTGCGTAGAAAAAAGCGTCCGGTGGACGGGTTGTAAACACCAATCGTATCGATGCCGTCGCCATCCCAATCTCCTGCCACCGGCAACCAGCCGGTCTGCCCAAACGTGAATATGCGATCACTTCCACCACCTGAATGGCTGTTAGTCAGAAAAAAACGGCTGCTGGTTCGATTGTAAAGCCCCGCCGTGTCGACTCCGTCTCCGTTCCAGTCGCCGGACAAGACAGCCCAAGTATTGGCGTTCGCATCCGCAGCGCCAAGAGCAGCGATCAGAACCGCTACCCTGAGGGCAGATGACACAGCAAAGCCGATCGTTCGTCTCAAACGATTTACACTTGCTCGTGAAGTTCGCATCTCCACCGTAATTGCTTTCACTCCGAATCCATCGCCGCGGATTGGCTGAGGCGCGGTCCCCAGGCCACCATTCCATTTCAAAGCGTGCCAAGCAGGGCCAAAGGGTGAAACACGATGCCACCAAGACCCAGTTCGGCCGTCCAGTTTATCTGGTTATGCAATGACTTAGAACCACTCAGAGGTGTCAGGGATATTGACAATGCGGAGCATTGGTGCGCCAGTTTGGCTGGCGGACGACGGCATGATGGCTCGCATAGGACGCGACGGTAACTGCGAGCTCCAGGTGACCTCATATGGCACATGACTCGGAGCGTCACCCTACGCCCAATAGACGTCAACCCCTCGACGGAAGCCAACACCCCAGAACGTCGTCCCGATGAAAGCGACATCCCTCGGCTAGCTCCAACGCAGCACTGGGCAGCACAACAGACGGCATGTGCTTCTAGATCAATTTAGCAATGCGCATTCAATTTCTTACACAGCATTACTCGTGTGCAATCTAAATAGGCCCGGCCGCAACCCGGCGTCGGCTGAACGCGTCTCTGGCGGGGGACACTGACCACTGCTGGCTCGGAACCTGCTTCATCGATTTGGCAATAGACGAGTACCGACAATGGCTACCCCTCACGAAAGTTTGGGGGCGCAAAGTCACCGGTCTAAGGGACTGAGGTCCTACGACAGCGGGATTGCCGAAAACTCAACACGCCAGTGCGAGATCGAACTCGTATGGGCGTGGGCTTTCGCACCCCTCGTTTTTCACCTCAGACGTTAGTCGTTCAGACCCAAGCGCATGCCTCGATCGGGCTCGTGCATCCAAAACGGTTGCATGGAGCATCACGTATGCGTTTTCACAACGAGCCGAAGACCCCCACATCCGCCAACGCAAGCTGCAATCTCGGGCGCAGGACTCGGAACAGCAACATCGCAAGGGCATTGGTGATTGGCATCTGGATCACCGGATCCCTCTTGCTTGGCCAATCCGTCAACGCCGCGCCAGCGGGGAAGACCTGGGTGAGCTTCAGCGGTGATTGGGACGGAGACGGCATCCAGACTCCTGGGCTGTACAACCGTGCGACCAGCACCTTTTTCCTCTACGCTGCCAACGCGGCCGGGGGCGCTTCAAGCATCATTCAATTTGGCCAAGCCCGTTGGTGGCCTGTTACCGGTGATTGGAACGGCGATGGTATCGATACCATCGGCGTTTATAACCCAGACAAGGGACGCTTCTTCCTGCGCATGGAGAACGCCTCGACCTTGGGCCAAATAAACTTCCGCTTCGGCACACGCAAGAGTCACCCGATCAGCGGTGACTGGGACGGCGACGGGGTCGATACAGTAGGCGTGTACAATCGTTATGTCGCTGTCGCGGAACTTCAGGCCACGCTCGGCAAGGGCCAGGCCAGTGCCAAGTTTCGGTTTGGTCAGGCGGGCTGGCTTCCGATCAGCGGCGACTGGGATGGAAACGGCGTAGACAGTCTGGGTGTCGTGAATCCGACCACGGGGCGCTTTTTCTTACGCAACGCTCACAGTACCGGGCCATCGGATTTTCAGCCCCTCATCAATCCAACGACGGAGGGATCATGGCCCTTGGTGGGAAGATGGGACGGCACGGATCAGGCCGGGGGGGATGGCATCGGGATCTTTCAGGCCGACGGTCTTCGAGTATCCATCCGCTCGGCTCTCAGTTCCGGCGCCGCTGACGCGACTTTTGAGCTGTCGACCGAACTGGCGAAACCCACCGCTCCACCACCGCCACCGGCTGAACAACCCTCACCCCCGACACAGGTGACGGCAGCGGCCATGGGTGAGACCGCTGTGCGGCTGGACTGGGTCGCCCCGAGTAGCGGTCCAGTTGCCGGGTTCCGGATCTACCGGAACGGAAACCCCACCTCGATCGCAACCACTACTGAGACTCGATTCACGGACAGCGGTTTGATACCCGGCACACTCTATCGTTACGAGGTGACCACCCTGGATTCGGCGACACCGCCCAGTGAATCGGCTCGCACTTCACCGGTTAGTGCACAAACTGTAGAAGCACCCACATGGGCCAGTGGTGACATCGGCGCGGTCTCGGCCGCAGGTTCCCACAGCGAGACCGGCGGTACGATCACCCTCAAAGGGTCGGGCGCCGACATATGGTCTGCAGCCGATGAATTCTATTACGCCTCTCAGAACTTGACGGGCAACGGAGAAATCGTTGCCAAGGTCAACAGCTTCACCAACACCAACGAATGGGCCAAGGCGGGTGTCATGGTTCGGGATGCTCTCAGCCCGGATTCAGCTCATGCCATGATGGTTCTGACGGGAGGCAACGGCGCCGCGTTCCAGTGGCGTCCAAGCGCGGGTAGCGCGACTTCGCACATTGCGGGACCCGCTTTCGCGGCGCCGGCATGGGTCCGCCTGGTACGCTCGGGGGACCTGCTCAGCGGATACACATCCGACGATGGCGCCAGCTGGGTCTTGGTCGGCAGTGCCACCATTCCCATGGGTGATACCGTGCAGATCGGCCTCGCCTTAACCAGCCACAGCGACGGGACGATCGCGACCGCTGAGTTCCAAAGTGTGAGCCTGGGCTCAGGGACGGGTCCGTCTCCGGATTTCATCATTCCTGCTGCGCCGTCGAGCCTGATCGCCTCGGCCAGCGCGTCCAATCGGGTACAAGTCGCCTGGTCGGATCAATCAGGCAACGAAACCGCTTTTGAACTGCAGCGTTCGATCTCTACCAACAATGGAGCGTTCGGAACCATTGCCACCTTGGGCGCAAATGCTCAAGCCTACGCGGATACTAGCGTTAGCGAGGGTATGCAGTTCTGCTATCGGGTACGCGCCCGCAACAGCGCCGGCGCCTCTGCTTTCAGCAATACCCAATGCGCCACCACGCCCTTGGCCAACCGACCGCCAACCGCGAAAAATGACAGCTTCACGGTCAGCCAGGACAGCAGCGGGAACCTCCTGGCGGTGCTCGCCAACGATACCGATCCTGACGCGGGAGATTCACTTAAATTGGTCGAAGCCACCGCCGACCAGGGCTCTGTATCGATCAGCGGTTCGCAACTGAGCTACACCCCAAGCGCTGGGTTTTCCGGCGGCACCACCATCACTTACACGGTGGCAGATCTGGCCGGCGCGCGCAGTACGGCCACAGCAGCGGTCACGGTGACCGCGACCCCAGCCCCCGACGCCAAACCAAGCGCCAATCCCGATTCCGCAACGACCGAGCGGGACGTCGCAGTCACCATATCAGTACTGGCCAACGACACCGGTCTTGCGGATGGCCCAATCTCCGTTTCGCTGGTCCAACCGCCGAGTTCCGGCAGCGCCAGTATCACATCGGGCGGCGCCATCGTTTATCAACCCAGCGGCGGATTTGTCGGTGGAGACACGCTGAGCTACCGAGTCATGGACAAAGACGGCGATTCTGCGGTGAGCACGGTCAGCGTAGATGTCAAATGCACCGCCTGTCCTCCGGCACAGTCTAATCTGACCCTGAGCTGGGATCCCAGCTCAGGACAGGTTGAGGGGTATCGCGTCTACTACGGTCCGACGCCCGAGACCTCGATACTGGAGATATCGGATCTCAACCAGGCCAGCGGAGACCTGGATCTGCTGGCGCCCTCCAAGCGCTATCGGGTCGAAGAGGACCTGGGACTCAAAGCAGGCGAACAGGGCTGTTTTCGAGTACGGGCTTACAATATTTACGGTGTATCGGAGTATTCGGACAGCGCTTGCGCACAACTCTAATGGTGCTGTCGAACGGCACATATAGTGCTTGTTTGTAACTGAGCCGCAGCCATAGCGGATTTGACCTAAACCGAATCCCTGAAGGGATCAGGAGACCAGGCTACAAAGAGAAACTGAGTACCGAAAAAGGCAACCCTTGGCGAAAGCCTTGGGGCGCAAAGTTACCGGTCTAAGGGGCCCTCGGCCCTAGGACAGCGGGATTGCCGAAAACTCGAAACTGGACGCGGACTCAGCGACTCGTAGCTGCTTCCGCGCCTGGCGCCAAGTATACGACGTTCCCAACGACCGCCTTTTTCGGCACTCCCTCTCCGAGCCTGAGATGGAGACTGCCAAATGTTCGCGTCGCGTCGATCACTCAACACCAACCAAAGCAAAAAACTCCCTGGCATTGCCGTCGGGACCAGACTGCTGGCAAGCCTGCTGCTATGTACGTCGGCAGCCGCCACCCAGGCGGCGGCCGACAACTGGACCGTTCTAAGCGGAGACTGGAACGGCGATGGCATCACCACACCGGGGCTCTACAACTCCATCACGAGCACATTTTTCCTGCGAAGCAAAAACGCTACAGACGGGTTCGATACCATCGTGCGGTTCGGCCGATCCGGTTGGCTGCCGGTCGTCGGTGACTGGAATGGCGACGGCACCGACACGATTGGTGTCTACAACCCCAGGAACAACCGCTTTTTCCTGCGAGAGATCAACTCCCGCGGCCCCAACGACCGAACCTTTCGTTTTCCAGGCCGACCGGGCGTTCCAATTTCCGGAGACTGGGACGGAGATGGTGCTGACACCGTCGGCCTATACCACCCCAACACGGCGATTGCTGACCTGGGCCACAGCCTCAGTGACGGCACAACAAGCTCCAGGACCCGCTACGGTCAGCTGGGTTGGCGCCCCCTGGTGGCCGATTGGGACGGCGATGGGATCGATACACTCGCAGTCTACAATCCCGTGACCCAACGGGTTTTCTTGCGGAACTCGAATGCGGTTGGCACTAGAACAGAAAAGTTCATCCGTCTTAAAACACCGGGGAACACACCGTACCCGTTCGTCGGCAAGTGGGCGGATGCAGCTGACGGACCCGGGTTCGGCGTCTTCGACCGAAAGACGCACTTGGTTTCGCTGATAAAGCAGACAGGTGAACAAAGCAACACTACGCCGTTCAAACTGCTACCCCGGACCGTACCGATCCGCGCTTCTGAGTACCAAAACCCGGCGATTCCGAATGCCGGCTCGGGTGGCCGGCTTGAACTGGAAGCAGAGTCGTTTCATGCCAGTCTGCCCGTACGTCAGCATCGGTGGGCCAAAGTGGCGGCGAAAGGGGCATCGGCTGGTGTAGCGATCAAGGCGCTACCCAATAAAGAGCAGAACTTCGGGGATAACTATCTCACGGAAAGCGCGCGCATCGAGTTTGAAGCCAATTTCCCCACAAGCGGTCGCTTCTACGTTTGGGTGCGCGGACAAGCCAGCTCCAATAAAGACGATTCTCTGCATGTCTCCCTCGACGGGCGTAAATCGGACGACGCCTTCGATCTGTCCGGGTTTCAGTCTGATTGGACCTGGTCCAGCCGGCGCATGGACGGCGTTCGCGCCCGAGTAACCGTGGAGACGGCTGGCCCCCACCTGCTTTCAGTTTGGATACGGGAAGACGGGGTCATGATCGATCAGATCGTGCTTACACAGGATGTCGACTTCAAGCCGTCTGGCCCGGTGAAACCCGATCCGGTCCAGCCCGATCTCCAGCCCGATCCGGTCCAACCCGATCCGGTCCAGCCTGATCCAGTCCAGCCCGTTCCCACACCACAACCACCTGTGGATCATCAACCGGTGGCCAAAGCAGATGCTGCCGTGGTGGAGGCCGGTGCCCAGATTGACGTGCCGGTTCTGAAGAACGACAGCGGTCTTGCCGATGGGCCGGTGTTCGTGAGCATCGTGCAGCCGCCTAGCAAGGGGACCGCCCAGGTCAGATCCGGTGGTACAATCCGATATACGGCGCAAGCCGGGTTTGAGGGCACCATCTCCCTGACCTATCGGGTCACGGACGCCGACGGAGATACGGCCATTGCATCCGTTTCCGTGAAGGTCGAATGCCCGAGTTGTGGTGGCTCAAAGCCATTGCGCCTGCAATGGCGCCCCAACCCTGAAGTGGTGGACGGCTATCGCGTCTATTTTGGACCCAGCTCGGCAACGGCCATTCTCGAGTTGTCGGATCTCAACATTCAACGGGGCGACATCGAGGCAAAAGCACCGTTGGTTGACTACAACGTCGAAAAGGACCTCGGCATGTCCACAGGACAAAAGGGCTGCTTCAGAGTACGAGCCTACCGTGACAGCCGGACTTCGGGTTATTCAGGGAGCGTATGTACGACCATCTAACGTAGCGCAACCAGGATGACAGAAGGGACGCGTACGCGTCCCTTCTGTCGTTGAGCCCAAATCGCCGATCCCGTCGCACGCGTTCGCGTCGCGTTCCTGACACGATCTTCTCATCGGCCAAAACAATCGAATAAATCTAAAAGAACAATTTCAGCTATTACTCGGTGAACGACATACTGCGCGCCATTCACTCTCGTAATGGCAGTTAAATTCAATGGAGGCCATCATGGCACTTGTAAGCAGAGAAGGTCAGCACGTTCCCGAAGTCACATTTCACGCTCGTAAAGAAGATCAATGGGTGGACATCTCATCAGACGCACTGTTCTCCAACAAGACCGTGATCCTGTTCGCGCTTCCCGGCGCATTCACGCCGACCTGTTCCTCCAGCCACCTCCCCCGCTATAACGAACTGGCCCCTGCGTTTTTCGAAAATGGCGTCGATGAGATCGTCTGTCTGAGCGTCAACGACACGTTCGTGATGAATGCCTGGCTGGCGGATCAGGAAGCGGAAAACATCACCGTAATACCGGACGGTAATGGAGAGTTCACCAAGGGCATGGGCATGCTGGTGGACAAGGCCGATCTGGGTTTCGGGCAGCGTTCGTGGAGATACTCCATGCTGGTCAAGGATGGGGTCATTGAGAAGATGTTTATCGAACCCGAAGAGCCCGGCGATCCTTTTGAGGTTTCAGATGCGGACACGATGTTGCACTACATCAATCCCAATGCGAAAAGCCCATCTTCGGTTACCGTAATTGCGAAGCCAGGATGCCCGTTTTGCGCCCGCGCAAAGCAGCTGCTGATCGACAAGGGGATTCGATTCGAGGAGGTGGTTCTTGGACAGGATGCCACCAGTGTGAGTCTCAAGGCGATTTCCGGTCAGAGCACCGTCCCGCAGATCTTCATAGATGGCAAGCATGTCGGCGGTAGCGAACAGTTGGAGCGTTTCATCGCCTGAGAAGACGCTAAGACGGTACCAATGACTGTCACTTTGGATCGGTTCCTACACAAAAACCCCCGCTGTAATGCGGGGGTTTTCTATACAAGCTAGAGGCGCCCATTCATAGAACTGGGTAGCCGACTGCGGCTACTACTCGGCCTTGGGTGATGCAACTGAAACGGCGAAAGCCTCGACATAGGTTGCGGCCACGTTCTGCCCAACCGCAATTGCGTCCAAATCCACGTCATCGTCTGCGGTGACCTCCAGAGTCTGTTCCGCACCCTGCAGGACGACCAGACGGGTCTCCTTGTCGATGGACTTGACGACGCCAATCGCCTCAACCGTTCGCACCACTTCACCTGCAGGCTTGGCGCCCAACTCAGAACGCGCCACCTCAACATTCTCCGTCTTCTGGCGTGTGACCCCATCGACCGGTGTCAGAGCCAGGGCGAGAACCTGGTAGTACTCGAAAGTCACAACATCGCCGATCTCCACTTGATCCAGGTTGCGCGCCTCCTCGGACACCGTAAGATTGACGGACTCGCCGTTCTCACCCTTGAGGGTGACCTCACGGGTGTCCATGTTGATGGCTTCGACAGTCGCGGTTACGACGACTGCCTCACCGGCGGCCATGCCTGGCATGGGCTGGTGGCTGTCGGCGACGGCGGGGGCTGCAAGAACAGCACTCAATACCGTGGAAACGATGAGGGTCTTGAAGGGTTTCATGTGGTAGTCCTCGATTGCTTTTGCGTGGTCGGCGGGAGTATACCGAGGGATTGGCGCAAGTCCATGGTCATACCCGAAAAGACCCCGTCTCCAACCAACCTCACGACCGATGGGACCGACAAATCGGATTGAGGAGACCAGCAGCGTGCTGAAAAGGCCTCACTCGGCACGATACGGCGCTGAAAACGCCCTCAAAATGCTCATTTACTGGGTGTAAACTGCGCTTTCTCGATCGTTTTCGCCTTGCCTCGATCTCGACCGAGACTTTTTCAACACGCTGCTAGAAAGTCTGTCGGATTTAACGCTGTTCGGCTGCAAATCCACGGATGGCGATCAACTCACCTTATCGCGCTCGTTAAATAGCCCTGCTATTCGCCTCGCCCGATAAACTGATTTGATTCGCCCCCGATGAATTTTCGCTTCGAACGGTTCAATCCGACAGACTCTAGGGCCGGCATCGCCGCAATGCATAAAGACTTGGGCATTCGCGGATATCTCGACCCTGCCGAAGCCAGTTGTCGAGGACAGATCAACATCGCCGCAATGCATAAAGACTTGGGCATTCGCGGATATCTCGACCCTGCCGAAGCCAGTTGTCGAGGACAGATCAACAGCGCCCCTGCATTTTGAGACCGGGTGGACAGCCCTTGTTCTTCTTGCCCGATTTGCTCTTTGTCACGTAGACCATCTCAGGTCGGGCCCGGTTGGCATCGGCATCGGATCCGTGATCATTGCCCTCGGTGGCAATTGCAGTCCCGGCCGCTGCCCCTACGGCACTGCCCAGGATGGCGCCTTCGCGTCCACCGAGGTAAGAGCCGGCCGCGGCCCCCAGGCCACCACCCACCGCTCCGCCGATCACCGCGTCCGCGTCGATCTCTCCCGCCAAGGTGCTTGTGCACGACAGCGACAAAATGGCTGCGCAGATCACACGGAGCGACGACCTCACTGTCCCCGAGTTTCGCCTATTCGCTGGCATTTTCACTGGCCTGCCCCCCGCTGTGGGTGATCGGGTTCCGGACCCGGTATCCGTTTTCGTGAGCCAGGTAACCCCCAGCCGCCGCGGCACCGACTACTGCCGCTGTACAACCGGTCGATCCGACCACGATTGCAGCCAGCGCAGCGCAGACCAAACACACTCTCAGCATAACGGTGTCCCCATTTCTTTTTCTGGTGTTGGGAACGATTATCGAAGCAACCTATATGCCGCGTGGCCTACGTTTGGCACAGCACAGGCACGAACAAGGCGGGCACCAGGAACGCGAAGATCCCTGAATCGCCTCACCGAGAGTCCCGTCCGATAAGTTCGTTGTGTGTCAGCAAGGCGATAAGCGCCCAAGATTCGCCACTGCCGCGTTACCACTGCTCGACAGAGCTTGTTATGCCTTCGCACCTGCGCTTCGCATCGGCGGATCTTGGGCGCTCTTAAACGCTACGAGCTTATGGGACGGGACACTAGCCCGCAGGGGGTGTGATGGGAACACAATGCCAGTGCATGCTGATGATGACCGGAGGTAACGCGTGTCGACACATAGCCGGACAGAACGGCCCGAATCGTGAACGGCGTATCCCAACGAAAGAGGGCTTATCGCGTTCACGATAAGCCCTTGATACGTTTGGTCGGGACGGCAAGATTCGAACTTGCGACCCCCTGCACCCCATGCAGGTGCGCTACCAGACTGCGCCACGCCCCGAAGGCTCGGTGTGGAATGTCCGATTCACCGAGAGGCAGAATCATACAGGATTGGGGTATCGGCGCAAGGCTGCGACCCGTGAAAGCGGCGTAGCAAGACGGGTTAAACTCAGCGTTTCAGCAGCTGAAGGATCTCTTCCAATTCGACCCGAATCTGATGGACGATTTGGCGACTCTGGGAGGCATCCTCCCCGGCCTCCGCTCCGGCCAGCTTTTGACGCGCGCCGCTGATGGTGAATCCCTGCTCATACAACAGGCTTCGAATACGTCGTATCAACAGAACTTCGTGGCGTTGATAATAACGCCGATTGCCCCGCCGTTTGACGGGTTTCAGCTGCGTGAACTCCTGCTCCCAGTAGCGTAGGACGTGCGGTTTTACACCGCACAGCTGGCTTACTTCGCCAATGGTGAAGTAGCGCTTTCCGGGAACTGCGGGGAGTTCATCATGCTCTTCAGTCGCGCTTCCCGGCATATGCCTCAACCCGCGCCTTTAGCTTTTGCCCCGGCCGAAAGGTCACCACCCGTCGTGCGCTGATGGGGATCTCCTCCCCAGTCTTCGGATTGCGTCCAGGCCGTTGATTCTTGTCCCGCAGATCGAAATTGCCAAACCCGGACAGCTTCACCTGCTCTCCGTCGGCAAGGGCCCCACGGATCTCTTCGAACAGCAGGTCCACCAATTCCTTGGCTTCGCGCTTGTTCAACCCCACTTCTTCAAACAGCCTTTCGGAAATGTCGGCCTTCGTAAGTGCCATCGATTCTATTTCCTTAACGTTGCCCCCAGTCGGGCCCCCAAGTGTTCAACCACCCGCTGGATGAGTCTTTCGACCTCCTCGTCGGTGAGAGTGCGGGAATCTGCCTGCACAATCAAGCCCATAGCGAGACTTTTGAGACCTGCATCGACCCCGGGGCCACGGTAAACGTCGAAGATCCGCGCGTCCCGAACAAGATCTGAATCGATTTCGCGGATGCAGTTCAGCACCTCCTGGCTGGACACCGACTCATCCACCACGAGCGCCAGGTCGCGCCGAATGGCCGGGAAGCGCGAAAGTTCCGAGAACGACGGAACCCGGCCCTGCGTCACTGCGCTCAAGTCGACCTCGAAAACGTAAACACTTCGACCCAGATCAAGGCTTCGCTCCACATTCGGGTGCAACGCGCCTATCCAGCCGACAGGATCGCCTTTGAACAATATGCGCGCCGAACGCCCCGGGTGCAGCGCCGGATGGCGGGCGGGCTCGAAGGCAAAGGCGTCTCGACATCCCGCAAGATCCAGTAGGACCTGCAGATCGCCCTTGAGGTCGTAGAAATCCACCGGCCGCGCATCCAGACCCCACTGCTCCCCGTTGGCGTCACCGCACGCCAGCGCCCCCAGTTTGGCGGTCTGAGACAGGCCGTCATTCGTACTGCGAAACACGAGACCCGTCTCGAACATTCGCACCCGGTTTTGCTGGCGGGCCAGATTGTGCTGCAGGGCAGCCACCAGTCCAGGCAACATGCTGGTTCGCATTACGGACATATCCGAGGAAATGGGATTGGCCAGCGGAATGGGAGGCTGATCCGGATCCAGCGCCGCCTGGAGCTCGGGGGAAACGAAACTGTAGCTGATTGCCTCATGGAAGCCTCTGTCCACTAACAGCGACTTTACCCGATGGGACGGAAGATCCGCTTCCGTCCGTTTGCCTGTACCCAGATCGAGCAAGGGCCGGTGACTCGGCATTGCTTCATAGCCGTAGACGCGACCCACCTCCTCGATCAGATCATCTTCCATGCTGATGTCGAAACGGAAGCTGGGGGCGGTCACCCGCCATTCCCCCACCCCGGGCTCAACTGCCAAATCGAGGCGCCGCAGGATGTCACCCACCACGCCATCATCAATCCGAAAACCCAGTAGCCGCTCGACCCGGGACGCACGAAGCCGGATCGGTTGATGTGCGGGCAACTGCCCCCGCACCTCCGCCACAGTCACCGGGCCTGGTTCGCCTCCGGCCATGTTGACCAACAGTTCGGTGGCTCGCTCCAGGGCGCGAACCTGCTGCTCTGAATCCACGCCACGCTCGAAGCGATGGGACGATTCGGTATGTAAACCATGGCGCCGGGCCTTGCCTATGATGGCCGCGGGGGCAAAAAAAGCGCTTTCCAGAAACACGTCACGGGTCGTGTCGTCACACCCGCTCGCCGCACCACCCATGATACCGGCCATAGCCAGGGGCCCGGCGTGATCGGCGATGATCAAAACGTCCGGCTGCAAATCGAGCTTGTTACCGTCGAGCAACGTGAGCGATTCACCCGCCCTGGCCCAACGGACAACGATCCCGCCGCTCAGTCTGGCGAGATCGAATGCATGCATGGGTTGGCCGAGTTCCAACATGACATAGTTGGTGACATCCACCAGCGGTCCCAGGCTGCGAATGCCGGCACGGCGCAGCCGTTCGGTCATCCAGGTGGGCGTTGCGGCAGTGGGATCGACACCACGGATCACCCGTCCGGCGTATCGTGGGCAGCCTTCCGGCGCCACGATTTCGACCGGGAAAGTGACGTCGCACTGGGCATCAACCGGCGCCACCGGCAGCGATGATGGATTCAGTCGGTTCAGCACCCCAACTTCACGGGCAATGCCCGCAATGCACAGACAATCCCCCCGATTCGGTGTGAGATCAACATCGAACACCTGATCGTCCAACTCGAGGGCTTGCTTCAACGGCATTCCGGGAATGCTGGATAGCGGCAATGGCATCAGTCCGTCAGCGTCATCGGCCAGTTGCAACTCTCTCGACGAGCACAACATACCCATGGACTCCACGCCCCTGAGATTGGCGCGCTTGATCTTGAGTCCGCCAGGCAGGATCGCCCCCACCAGCGCAGTGGGGCTTTTCATGCCGACATGCACATTGGGTGCACCACAGACGATCTGCACAGGTGCGTCGGCACCCACATCGACAGTACAGACCCGGAGCTTGTCGGCATTGGGATGCGGGGCAATCTCGACGACATGACCCACCACCACCTGGGTGAATTCGGCGGCGGCCGGCTCTATGGCGTCCACCTCCAGCCCGGCCATGGTGAGCTGGTCGGCCAGTTCCTGTGTTGAGATCGGGGGATTGACCCATTCTCGGAGCCAGCTTTCACTGAATTTCATTTCGAAGTCTCATGTCGGAGGCGTTTGAGTGTGGCGTATGTCAGCGAAACTGGTGCAGAAAACGCAAATCGTTCTCGAAGAACAGGCGCAGGTCATTCACTCCATATCGCAACATGGCGAGTCTTTCGACACCCATTCCGAAGGCATAGCCGGTATAGGCCTCGGGATCGATCCCCACATGACCGAACACCGACGGGTGGACCATGCCGCATCCCAGCACTTCCAACCACCCGGTGCCGGAGCACACCCGGCACCCCTCACCGCCACAGATGACACAGGCGATATCCACTTCGGCGGATGGCTCGGTAAACGGGAAGTAGGACGGGCGAAAGCGCACGTTCAAATCGCGCTCGAAAAAGTAGCGAGCGAAATCCTCCAGAACACCTTTGAGATCCGCAAAACTCACCTGCTCATCCACCAGCAATCCTTCCACCTGATGGAACATCGGAGTGTGTGTGACGTCCGAGTCGCAGCGATAGACACGCCCGGGTGCGATTACACGCAATGGCGGCGGCTGATTCTGCATGACCCTGATCTGGACCGGTGAAGTATGGGTACGCAACACCGTTCCGGCATCAAAATAGAAGGTGTCGTGCATCGCCCGAGCCGGATGTGATTCAGGTATGTTGAGGGCTTCAAAATTGTGAAAATCGTCCTCTATCTCAGGCCCTTCTTCGACTCGAAAACCGATTTGGGAGAAGAAGGCCTCGATCCGCTGAATAGTTCGGGTTATCGGATGAAGCCCGCCAATGGGCTGGCCGCGCCCCGGCAAGGTTACATCTATGGCCTCGGAGGACAGGCGGGCGTCGGTCTCGACTGCTTGCAGCACTGCCTTACGGGCCTGCAATGCAGCCTGTACGGCACCCTTGGCTTGGTTGATGGCCTGCCCTGCCGCACGCCGGTCATCTGCCGCCAATTGACCCAACGCCTTGAGGCGATCGGTGAGCACACCTTTCTTACCCAGGTACTGCACCCGAATCTGGTCCAGACCGGCGAGATCCGCAGCCTCATCGATCGCCTGTTCCGCTCCGCGAACCAGAATATCCAGCTCTTCCACGACTCAAATCTCCCGAATGGGCCCCGGGCCACCGTCACGCTCGGATGGCGGACACGAAAAAGGGAAAGAGCATCGCGCCATTGGCCACGAACCACCCTTCCCCTTTTGTGCGATCCAGGGCAGGGTGGAAATCCCCGCCCGCATCGTTCCGTCAGGCCTCCAGGGCAGCCTTGGCTGTTTCAGCCAGGGCCGCAAAAGCGACCTGATCATGCACCGCCAAATCCGCCAGAACCTTTCGATCCACTTCGACCTCAGCCTTTTTCAGGCCGTCGATCATACGGCTGTAGGACAGGCCGTACTGACGCGCACCCGCGTTGATGCGCACAATCCAAAGCGCGCGAAACTGGCGCTTGCGTTGACGGCGATCACGGTAGGCATATTGCCCCGCCTTGGTCACGGCCTGTTTGGCGACTTTGTAGGTTCGGCTGCGGGCACCGTAGTAGCCCTTGGCCTTTTTCAGCACCTTCTTATGGCGCTCGCGGGCGACAACGCCCCGTTTTACACGTGCCATGTTCTGACCTCCTTAGCTGTAGGGCAACATACGGTCGACCGACCGCACGTCCGCCTCGGCCACTTCGGTGCCACCGCGAAGGTGACGCTTACGCTTGGCGCTTTTCTTGGTCAGAATATGTCGGGCATGGGACTGGTAGCGTTTAAAACCACCCGAACTGGTCCGACGGAACCGCTTGGCAGCGCCGCGGTTCGTCTTCATCTTGGACATAATTACTCTCCGCCTCGCATTGCATGTTTACAACAAGGCGCCGTGCGACGAGGTGTCGCAAAAAACAATCCGACCGGATGAGTCAGGACACCTTTTTCTTGACAGGCGCCATCACCATGACCATCTGGCGACCTTCCATCAGCGGATGCTGCTCTACGGTGCCATAGTCCGACAGATCGTCTTCCACGCGCTTGAGTAGCTTGTAGCCCAAATCTCTATGGGCCATTTCGCGACCTCGGAAACGCAGGGTCACTTTTGCCTTGTTACCTTCATCCAGGAAACGCGTCAGGTTGCGAAGCTTTACCTGATAGTCTCCCTCGTCCGTCCCGGGACGAAACTTAACTTCCTTGACCTGAATCCGAGTCTGGCGTTTTCGCGCGTCGTGCGCCTTCTTGCTTTCCTCGAATTTGAACTTGCCGTAATCCATAACCCGGCATACCGGCGGCTCCGCGGTCGGAGAAATCTCCACCAGATCCAGGTCCACGCCGAGAGCCCGCTCCAGGGCCTCCTCAGTGGGCAAGATGCCGAGCTGATCGCCGTTCTCATCGATCACTCGCACTTCGGGTATCCGGATCTGATCATTGATCCGGTGCTTCGGCTCTTCCTGTTGTGGTTGCCGCTGCGGTCTTCTGCCTGCTATGACTCAATCCTCCGAAAACAAATTAACCGCGGCTTTCGATATCCGCGCCCAAGCGCTCGACAAACTGGTCCGGAGACATGCTGCCGAGATCTTCGCCTGTACGCGACCGAACCGCCACGGTGCCAGAGTCCACCTCCCGATCGCCTACGACCAGAAGGTAAGGGATGCGTTGCAAAGTGTGCTCGCGGATTTTAAAGCCGATCTTCTCGTTCCTCAAGTCGGCTTCTGCCCGATAGCCCTGATTCTGCAGGTCCTGGGCAACAATCCGGGCATATTCGGCCTGCTTGTCCGTAATATTGAGCACCACCGCCTGTACCGGCGCCAACCAGGCCGGGAACCTGCCCTCGAAATGCTCGATCAATACCCCGAAAAACCGTTCGATGGAACCGAGCAAGGCCCGATGGATCATGATGGGTCGGTGGCGCTGGCCGTCTTCCGCCACGTACTCCATGTCGAAGCGTTCGGGCAGATTGAAGTCCAACTGAATGGTCGAGCATTGCCACTTGCGGCCTATCGCGTCTTCGATTTTGACATCGATTTTTGGCCCATAGAAAGCGCCGCCACCCTCATCCAGGCTGTACGCCAGGTCCTTCCGCGCCAACGCGCCGCGCAGGGCCTCGGTGGCCCGATCCCATATCTGGTCGGATCCAACCGATTTGTCCGGCCGGGTCGACAGATTGATGTCAAACTGACTGAACCCGAAATCTCCGAGCATGCTCAGTGTCAGGTCGAGTATTTTTAGAATCTCGTCCTCGATCTGGTCTTCACGGCAGAACACGTGGGCATCGTCCTGGGTGAATCCACGCACCCGCATCAAACCGTGTAGCGCACCGGACATCTCGTGCCGGTAGACGGTGCCGAGCTCGGCCCAGCGCATGGGCAGTTCCCGGTATGAGCGCAGTCGGTCCTTGTAAATCAGCACATGAAAAGGACAATTCATGGGCTTCAGCTGGTAAAGCTGATTGTCCTCTTCCATCGGTTTGTACATGGACTCGCTGTAGAAGTCCGTGTGCCCCGACGTGTTCCACAGATCCAGCAGCGCAATGTGGGGTGTGTAGAGCAACTCGTAGCCGCCAGCCACGTGCCGATCGCGCCAATAATCCTCCATCGCCCGGCGGATGCGCGCGCCCTTGGGATGCCAGAAAACCAGACCACCGCCCGCGTCTTCCTGCACGCTGAACAAATCCAGCTCGCGTCCGATCTTGCGATGATCTCTTCGCTCAGCCTCTTCCAGTCGCTTCAAGTAAGCCTTGAGCTGCTTCTTGTCCGGCCAAGCCGTACCGTAGATGCGCTGCAGCATCTCGTTGTCTGATTTACCGCGCCAGTAGGCACCGGCCAGTTTGGTCAGCTTGAACGCCTTTAAATGCGCGGTCGAGGGCACGTGCGGCCCACGGCAGAGATCGACGAAGTCGCCCTGGCGATACAGCGATATCACCTCGTTTTGCGGCAGATCGCGGATGATCTCGGCCTTGTAGACTTCACCCTGCTCCTGAAAGAAGCCCACTGCCTCGTCCCGATCCCATACTTCACGCACCACACTCAGGCCCCGATCCGCCAGCTCCGACATTCTGGCCTCGATCGCTTCGAGATCCTCGGGCGTAAACGGGCGCTCGAAGGCGAAATCGTAGTAGAAACCGTCTTCTATCACCGGGCCGATGGTGACCTGGGCGCTGGGGAACAACTGCTTGACCGCCTGGGCGAGGAGATGGGCAGTGGAGTGGCGAATGACCTCGAGACCTTCCGCGTCGCGTCCGGTCACAATGGCGACACGTGCGTCCTGCTCGATCACGATACCGGTGTCCACCAGACGCCCGTCAATCTTGCCCGCAAGCGCGGCCTTGGCCAGACCAGGGCCAATATCGGCGGCCACGTCCGCAACGGACACAGCGGATTCGTAAGTACGCCGACTCCCATCGGGAAGCGTAATCTCAACCATCACGTTTACCTGCACGCGCCTCGCAAAAAGCAAGGGCGGCCCGCATTGCTCTTCTTTTGGAAGGCACGGACCGCCCTTAGGAGTTCTGGTAGGCGCGATTGGACTCGAACCAACGACCCCCACCATGTCAAGGTGGTGCTCTAACCAGCTGAGCTACGCGCCTGTCGCTGAGGGCGGGGATACTACTTCGCAGCGGGCCGACATGCAACCCCGCAAAACCAGGCGATTCCGGTCAAGCGTCTGCGCCTTCGGGCACACCAAGGCCATAGTGCTTTAAGCGCTTGATCTCGTCGCGCACCCGGGCCGCCGACTCGAATTCCAGATCCTGGGCGTGGCGATACATCTGGTGTTCCAGCGTTTTGATTTTCTTGGCGACCTGGGCGGGATTCAGGCTGGCGTACTCGGCCATTTCCTCGGCAACCCGTTTAAGCTGCCCGATGGATCCGGGGGTTCCCGGTCGATCCATCTCCATGATGTCCGACACCGCTTTCTCAACCGACCTGGGGGAGATGCCATGAGCTTCATTGTGGGCGCGCTGCCGGGCACGACGGCGATCGGTCTCGCCAATAGCCCGGGACATGGAACCGGTGATGGAATCACCGTACAGGATGGCCTTGCCGTGCAGATTTCTCGCGGCACGACCGATGGTCTGGATTAAAGAGGTGTCGGACCGGAGAAAACCCTCCTTATCTGCATCCAGTATTGCCACCAGAGAAACCTCGGGCATGTCCAGGCCTTCGCGCAGCAGATTGATGCCCACCAGGACATCGAACACCCCCATGCGCAGGTCGCGGATGATCTCCACCCGCTCCACCGTGTCGATATCGGAATGCAAATAGCGCACGCGCACACCGTGTTCGCCCAGATAATCGGTCAGATTCTCGGACATGCGCTTGGTCAGGGTCGTCACCAGCACCCGCTCGCCCTGACCCACTCTGAGAGTGATCTCGGAGAGAAGGTCATCCACCTGGCTGGAAGCCGGTCGCACTTCCACCTCCGGGTCGATAAGCCCGGTCGGGCGCACCACCTGTTCAACCACCTGACCCGCATGCTGGCTCTCGTAGCGGCTGGGTGTAGCGGACACAAAAACGGCCTGCGGCATCAGCGCCTCGAATTCATCAAAGCGCAGGGGCCGATTGTCCAGGGCCGAGGGCAAACGAAAGCCATACTCAACCAGATTCTCCTTGCGCGAGCGATCGCCCTTGTACATGGCGCCGAGCTGGGGAATCGTCACATGACTTTCATCTATGATCATCAATGCGTTGCTCGGCAGATAGTCCACCAGTGTGGGCGGTGGCTGACCGGGTACACGCCCGGTGAGATGCCGGGAGTAGTTCTCGATTCCCGTGCAGTAGCCGAGTTCGACCATCATCTCGAGATCGAAGATGGTGCGCTGCTCCAGTCTTTGCGCTTCCACCAGCTTGTTGACGCTGCGCAGCTGTTCAAGCCGAAGCTTTAGCTCCTCGCGGATGGTATCGACCGCATGCAGCACCTTTTCCCGCCCGGTCACATAGTGGCTCTTGGGGTAAACGGTCAGCCGCTGAACCCGACGCAACGCCTCGCCCGTCAGCGGATCGAAATAGCTCAGAGACTCCACCTCATCGTCGAACAACTCAATCCGCACCGCTTCACGCTCGGAATCCGCCGGATGAATATCGATCACCTCCCCCCGCACCCGGTAGGTGCCTCGCGACAACTCCATCTCGTTGCGGGTGTACTGCAAGGTCGCCAGGCGCCGAAGAATGTCGCGCTGATCAATGACGTCGCCCCGTTTCAGGTGCAATACCATTTTCAGGTACTCATCCGGATCCCCCAAACCGTAGATCGAGGAAACCGTTGCCACGATGATGGTGTCGGGACGTTCAAGAATCGCCTTGGTCGCGGAAAGACGCATTTGCTCGATGTGATCGTTTATCGACGCGTCCTTCTCTATATAGGTGTCGCTGCTGGGAACATAGGCTTCGGGCTGGTAGTAATCGTAGTAAGAGACAAAGTACTCCACCGCGTTGTTGGGGAAAAACTCCCGCATCTCACCGTACAATTGCGCCGCCAGGGTCTTGTTGGGGGCCAGCACCAGCGCCGGCCGCTGCACTTTTTCGATCACACTGGCCATGGTGAAGGTCTTGCCGGAGCCGGTGACACCCAACAGGGTCTGAGCCCCAAGTCCGTCTTCTAGACCCTCAATCAACTGGTCGATGGCGACGGGCTGGTCGCCGGCGGGTTCAAATGGTGCGGTGAGTTCGAATCGGCGGTCCATTGGGGATTCTGCTACTGCGCTGAAGACACTATACTTTCCCGGCCAAGCCGGCCCGGCCACTGTGTGTTGTATCCGAGGGCCGCCGGCTGGGTGCGAACGGCGTGGCAACAAGTCACCACGTGGTCGGCCCCAAAAATACTCGGAACAGGAGCCCCAGTTTGGACATCAAGCTTTCGGATCGCGTTCAACGCGTGAAACCCTCACCCACCCTCGCCGTCACCGCCCGGGCCGCCGAGCTCAGAGCCGCCGGCAAAGACGTCATCGGCCTCGGCGCGGGTGAACCGGATTTCGACACGCCGGATCACATCAAGGATGCAGCGATCACGGCAATCCGAAACGGAATGACCAAGTATACCGCGGTCGACGGCACACCTGCCCTGAAGAAGGCGGTGATCGACAAGTTCGAGCGGGACAACGGCCTCAGCTACGCGCCCGATCAGATCCTGGTGTCCTGTGGCGGCAAGCAAAGCTTTTTCAATCTGGCCCAGGCGCTGCTCGGCGAGGGTGACGAAGTCATCATCCCCGCCCCCTACTGGGTATCGTATCCGGACATGGTGCTGCTCGCCGACGCCAAGCCGGTCGTGGTCCAGGCTGGCATCGACCAGAACTACAAGATTCTCCCGCAGCAACTTGAAGCCGCAATCACCGCCAAGACCAAACTGCTGGTTCTGAACAGCCCCTCAAACCCCACCGGCGTTGCCTACACCGGCGCTGAGCTGGCGGAGCTGGGCGAGGTTCTGCGCCGTCATCCCCAGGTGCTGATCGCCACCGACGACATGTACGAGCACATCCTCTGGTGCGACGAGCCGTTCTCCAACATCGTCATGGCCTGCCCGGACCTGTACCCCCGCACCATTGTGTTGAACGGCGTGTCCAAAGCGTACTCCATGACCGGATGGCGCATCGGATACGCAGGCGGCCCTGCGGATTTGATCAAGGCCATGAAGAAAGTGCAGTCGCAGAGCACATCCAACCCCGCCTCCATTTCCCAGGCCGCCGCGCAGGCGGCACTGGAAGGCGACCAAACCTGCGTCCAGACCATGCTCAAAGCATTCAAACAGCGACACGATTTCGTCGTGCGCGAGCTCAATGCCATGGACGGCGTGGAAACCATCGAAAGCGACGGCACCTTTTACACGTTCCCGAGTGTGCAACCGGTTATCGATCGTATGGACGGCATCGACAACGACGTGCAGTTCGCCGAGTACCTGCTGAACGAAGCCGGCGTCGCGGTGGTACCGGGTTCGGCCTTTGGGATGGAAGGATCCATGCGCATTTCGTTCGCGACCAGCATGGAAAACCTCGAGAAAGCGCTGGCCAGGATCTGCAACGCAGTTTAAAAGCAAATTCGCCCTCCTGGCGGAGCTTGACCCGCCCGGAGGGCGCGAGTACCATCCTGCGCCTCAATTCCCCGGTAGCTCAGTCGGTAGAGCGGGTGACTGTTAATCACTAGGTCGGCGGTTCGAGCCCGTCCCGGGGAGCCACTAAATGAGGGGCCTGCGGAGATGCAGGCCCTCACTCTTGGAGCCTGTTCGCAAGCGCGCGAAACAACGGCCGCGCAAAGCACTGGCCTCCGATTTAGAAATTCTGAAATGAACGCGCTAGAGACAACAAGAGGCGGCTGTGGCCCCCAATGATACTTAAGTCTCGGGGTTAAGCTGGACCGCACGCGCGGCCGCTGTTGCGCGTCAGCCGAGTGATCACTGTTGGGCGCGAATACACCAGGCAATCGGCCCAAGGTAAACCTCACCCTCGACACCAAAGTCACCGGCCGGGTGATGAAATCCCACCGCTCAAACATGACGTCCGTGGGACCGATTATAAATCCGTTCCGCCCACCAGACCCGCTCCCCAACGTCCAACAATCTCGTATCCCAGGTAGAAACCGTCAACGATACAGATACGTCTCGCGTTCCGACCCTACGCTGGACGACGGTTGACGCAGACATCTTCTGCGTGGCTTCGTCCGAAGGCGTTCCGGCCAGCATCCAGGACCTAGCCTACACCAGCCGGATCCGGCGTACGCGTTAACCAAAGTGGATGGTGCCTGGGGAAGGCAAAGGGTAGTGGATGATCGCCGCCTGTAACGCGGCGGCCCGTGCACCGGCACGTTCCGTGCTTCCACCGTCCGGATGGCTGCTCAGCCCATAACGTGCGAGGTCACCAAGGAACAGCCTTCGGGTTAAGCGAAACGCGCCATCGAGCATACCCCGCGGCGGTGCCGCGAAAACCCGCGCAAGGCGGTGCAGCGACAAGCCAAACACGCGGGTTGGCACCGCCGCCGGGCCATATCGGACGGCAACCCGGACTTCCGCGGGCCTCTGGCGGTCAATACCTGCGAGCGGCTTGATCGAAACGAGTGGACGCCGTCAGTGGCGGTCGATGTGGGCGCGCGAGAAGAGTCCTGCCTGATGCGTATGGCCGCCGTCTAAAGAACACCCGAAAGCAATAGCGCGGCGCCGAACACGGCGAGTAGCGTCAGCGTGAGGATAGCGCCTGCGGCAGGCCCGGCAAATACCCGTTCGAGACGCGCCGGGGGCCAGACGCAGGGGCCGGGCTCGGGCGCAACGCTTGCGGGACGTGACCAAACCCCGCTTGCCCATAGACGCCGCGGCACCGTCACGAGGAGCTCCAGCGCCACCACCAGATCGCCGGGCGGTACCACAATAGGAACGACGCCGAGGCGTCGGAGAGCTCGCCAAAGGCCACGAAGCAGGAGAGCGATGAGCAGTGGCGCGACGGCGAGCGCGGCACTGGCGAGCGTGGGCAGGGCCTGAACACCGGGTGCTGCCACGACTAAGGTCACGCCGGCGGCGGCGAGAGCAACGGCGGGCAGCCACAGGGCAGGCGGACAACGTCCGGACGGCGGCAGCGGAAGGGTGTCGAGCAGGCGCAGCATGAGCAGCGACGTGCCGATGGCGGCCCCGGGTAGAGCCCAGCCGACCGCTTCGGCCCAGGGCTCGGGCAATCCCGCCGCCACCGCTTTGATCGCCCCCTTTGCAAGCGCACCGCTGCTGAGCGGTACACCGATCAATGCCAGCGCGGGGACGGCCATCATCGCAATACAGGCGGCACGCGCCTTGCCATGCGCCCGCTCGACGGCGCCGACGCCGATAAACAGTGAAGCCTTGGCGAAAGCATGGTGTACCGCGAAAAGCGCCACCGCCGCAGCGGCCGTGGCGTCGGGGACGACGCCTGTGAGCAGCATGCCGAACGCGGCGATCGCGATTCCCATCTGACTGATGCTCGAATAGGCGAGAACCGTCTTTGGACGGTCCTGGGTGATACCGCAGAGCGCTCCGCCATAGGCCCCAGCCAGGCCGAGCACGATCAACAGGAGACCTGCGTCCGGCGTCCAGGGCGCGCCGGCGTCGACAAAGCGAAGCCAGCCGAGCAAACCAGCCTTGAGCATCGCACCGCTCAGGACGGCACTGGCCGGTGCCGGCGCGGCCGCGTGCGCGAGCGGTAGCCAGACGTGCAGGCCCAGCACCCCGGCCTTGATGCCAAATCCCACCAGCACCAGGGTGGCGGCGACTAGCGGGTGGGTGACAGCGAGGGCCAGCCCCGAAAACAACGCCAGCTCGCCGATCACCACGAAGACCATGTAGACGCGACCGGCTCGGAAGGCCTCCAAGTCGCCGCGCTGCACCACCAGGCCGTAAGCGGCCAGGCTCATCACCGCAAAACACAGAAAATAGGTCAACGCATCGAGCGCGAAGACGAGCCCGACGCTGCCCGCTAGCGACAGCAGCCACCAGGGCGCAATGCGCCGGCTCGCCCGGGTATCGAAGTAGCCCGCGCCGGCAAGACTCGCCGCGGCCCAGAGCGTGCCGGTCAGCAGCGCAAACGGCGCAGTGTGTTCATCTATGCCGAAGCGCGCACCCAACAGCAACCATTCGGCTTCGACCACGGTCCCGGTCGGGGGGGGAGGATGCCGAGCAGTGCGGTCGGCGCAGCGGCCACGAAACCGAGCAGGGCGAGTGCGCGGCCTCGCGTCAGTGCGGCCGCGACCACCGCCAATGGCGGCAATGCGAGGGCCAGCACGACGAGTTCATCGGGCGTCGCCCATGCTGGCTGGATCACGGCCCGTACTCCTCAGCGGTTATGGCTTCGGCCCAACTCAGCGGGCTCAACGACGTGGCCGCAAAAAGGCCCGCCGCGAGCGCGAGGGCGGCGGTCACGAGCGGTGGCCCGAGCAGCATTGCCGGCGCCTCGGCCGACTCGGGCGTCGAGGGCTCGGGCGGCTCGAGGAACCAAGCGGCATGCAGCAGCGGCAGGAAGTACATCGCATTGAGAATCGTGCTCGCGAGGATCACGCCTATTACCCAGGCTTCGCCGACGGCGAGGGCGCCAGTCGCGAGATACCACTTACTCACGAAGCCCGCGAACGGTGGCACGCCGATCATGCCAAGTGCTGCCAGGGTGAACGCGCCCATGGTCCAAGGCATGCGCCGCCCACAGCCCGCGAGCTGATCGACCCGGTGGATGCCAAGCCGCTCTGCGAGATTGCCGACGCAGAAAAACAGGGTGATCTTCATGAGTCCCTGGTGCACGAGGTGAGCGATGCCGCCGACGCTTGCCACCGGACCGAAGGTGGCGATGCCGAGTGCGATGTAGGACACCTGGCTCACCGTCGACCAGGCAAGCCTAGGCTTGAGCTCGCTCTGGGAAAGCGCCCGCGCAGAGCCATAAACAATCGTCATCCCCGCAATGACGGCGAGCGGCTTGAGCACGCCGAGGAACTCGGCGAACTCGATGCCGTATAGGTCGTAAATTACTCGCGCGATGGCAAATGCACCCGCCTTGACGACCGCCACCGCGTGCAGGAGCGCACTCACCGGCGCCGGCGCTACCATGGATCGCGGCAGCCAGCCGTGCAGTGGAATCAGCGCTGCCTTGACACCGAAGCCCGCGATCAGCAGCCAGAAAGCGCCGATGAGTACCGGCTCGGGGAGTGTCCGCAGCGCCGGTAGCCCACGCTCGAAAAAATCGACCGGACCGAGCAGCGCGTGCAGCCAAGCTGTCGCAAGGAGCACCGCGGCGCCACCGCCAAGGGTGTAGGCGAGATAGATTCGGCCCGCGGCTACGGATTCGGGGGTCCCCCGGTGTACCACCAGAGGAAACGTCACCAGCGTCAAAACTTCGTAGAACAGCAACAACGTGAAGAGATTGCCCGCCATCGAGACGCCGGCGGTCGCACTTACACATAGGCTAAAGAAGCCGAAAAAACGGCTGCGTCCCTGACTGTGCTCGAGGTAGCCGACGGCATAAACGGTGGTGAGGAGCCAAAGGACCGCCGAGAGTGTGAGGAAAAGCATCGACAGCGCATCCGCTCGCAGCGCGAAGACGAGACCGGCGACCACCGGCACCTCGAACGCGTAGCGCTGGCCGTCCTCGACGCCGGCCAGCATTACCAGCACCAGCAGCAGCTTGAAGGTCGCCCCGAACAGGTTGATGGCCGTACGCAGCCCGGCTCGCTCCTCCGGAAGGAAAAAGATCACCACACCACAGAGCAGAGAGGTTAGGACGATCCACAAGGGCAGCATCGCCTCGAGCCCGGTCATGGAATTGAGCCTTCGGTAACCAGCGAAGTCCAGGGACCGGCTAGTGGTCCCAGCGCGAGCGCGCCGAGCGCGATCGCCAGCGCGGTCCACTCGGACGCTCCCGCCCTCTCCGCGCGACTGGCGCAATCCGCCGGCGCCGCCTCGAAGGCCGGAGCGAGGGCCCGTATCAGCACGGCGGCCGAGAGAAGACTACCCGCGATGAAGACCGCGGCCCACCACCAGGCGTGCACGGCAAAAGACGCCTGGATCAGCAGCCATTTACCCGCGAAGCCGCCGCTCGGCGGCAAACCTACGAGAGACACCGTACCGACGCCCAACGCGAAAGCTGCGATCGGCATTTGCGAGACCAGGCCGGCCAGGGTCTCCAGACGATCGCTACGACGGCGCGCGAGCACCGCACCCGCAGCGAGGAAGCAGCCCGCCTTGGCAAACGCATGTGCCGCCGCCAACAGCATCACCCCGGCGAGCGCCTCCACGCCCGCAGTACGTAAAAGCGGCACAGCCATCACGAGGTAACCGAGCTGCGATACAGTCGAGTAGGCTATGACTATCTTGAGGCGCTCGGCGCGCCAGGCCATGGCCGCTCCCCACAACAGAGCCCCGACGCCGAGCGCGCCCAGCAGGTTCGCAGCGGCATCGGCGGGCACACCGAACAGCGTATCCGACCACAGACGCCAGATGAGATAGATCCCGGACTTAACGACCACCCCCGAGAGAACCGCGCTCGCCGGCGCAGGGGCGCAACCATGGGCACCGGGCAGCCAACCGTGCAGAGGAAACACGGCACACTTGAGCAACAGCCCTACAGTCATAAAGGCGAGCGCGGCGGCCGCCGGCGCGCCGCCCGCGTCTTCCAGGCCGGCAAAGGAAAGCGTCCCCTCCGAGGCGTACAGCAACGCCGCACCGAGCAGGTACAACAGCGAGCCGGTCAAGCCAGCGGCAAGATAACGCAGCGCGGCGTGGAGCGCCGGGCGGGTTCCCGGCGAAGCGACCAGCGCAACGGAGGCAATGCCGAGCAGTTCCAGGCCAACGTAGACGTTGAACGCGTCGTCGGACAGAAACACCACCGCTAGAGCCGCCCAGGCGAACAGCCAACTGGTGAAGAACGCGTCGCCAGAACGTCGCGGACGTGCCAACGACCCGCAAACCGTCATCAGGACGGCGGTGAGCGCGACGAGCGCCGCTGCGAGCCCGTCAGCGTGCAGCGCAATCCCCAGCGGCGGCGCCCAGCCTCCGACGACGTAGCCCCGGGCACCGTGCTCGAGCACGTCGGCGGCCAGCCAACCACTCGCCACCGTGCCTGCGATACCCAGCACGGCCATCAGCGCGCGTGCCGCACGAGGCAAGACGAAGCAGGCGACTGCGCCGGCAAGGGGAATGACAATGATGGCGATCGGAAGATGTGCGAGCAGCGTTTCAGCCGTCGTGCCCATCGGCGTCCTCCTCGCCCCGCAGATGCGCCATGCGGCGCACGAGCGCGAGAGCAAGCGCCGTGGCGCTCGCCGAGACCACGAGACCAGTGAGTACCATGGCGTGCGTGACCGGGTCCGCTTCGCCACCGCCACGAGCGGCGAGCGCGACCATCGTCGTGAGCACTCCCAGCGCAGCGACGTTGATCGCAACGATACGGCGCAGCGCGTCTCGTGCTCGCGCCAGACCGAAGGCGCCAGCGCCGATCAGTGCGACGCCGGCCGTCGCGTAGATCACGAAACCGGCCGAGGTCAATGCCGCTTCCCCACCCGGCCACGCTGAGCCACCGGGCGACCTCCGACCACCAGCAGCGCAAGGGTTGTTGCAATCGCGACCGTCGCGGCGGTCTCTGCCACGAGAACCAGGGCACCGGCGTGGGACAAGGGCCAGTCGAGGAAGCGGCCGGTTACGGCCGTGACGCCCGTACCAAGGCCAAGGAAAGCAAGGACGCCGAGTGACGCACAGATACGGTAGGCCCAGCTAAGCGCGGGTACGCGGCCTGCCGGATTCACAAGCAACAGCAGCACCCCCGCCGCTGCCAAGGTGGCACCGGCCTGGAAGGCGCCGCCCGGCGAGGTGGCGCCGCGCCACAGGAGCGCGGCTGCAAGGACTACCAGCAACGGCAAAGCGATGCGCACGTAGGCCACGAACACCGGGCCATAAAGCTTGCCGCGTAGCAGCGGCCGCGCGGCGCCAAGCTGCCAGGTTGCGGCGAGCGCGGCAAGCAGCACGCACAGTTCGAGCAACGTATCCAAAGCGCGAAAGTCGACGAGGACCGCAGTCACGGGATACGAAACGCCCGTTTGATCCAACCGAGCCGCGATCTCAGCGGCAAGTCCGGCCTCGGCCCCGACGAGGGGTGCGAGCCCGGCGCCGGCCACGGCCATGGTGGTCGCGGCGAGCAGCGCCGGTCCTGCAATGCGGCGCTCGGCCGGCCCGTCCTCGATCCCGCGCGTCTCCGCCCACGCGGCGAGCAGCAGCGCGCCGTTCAGCCCTGCGCCGAGCGCCGCCTCCGCCAGCGCCAGATCCGGGGCCTCGAGTCGGGTCCAGGCGATTGCCATCACGAGGCTGATGCCGATGAACACCGCCACCGTCTCGAATCGGTCCGCGGTGATCACGCATCGCCACCCAAGCGCCACGACGGTCGCGGCGAGGGTAACGTCGAGGAGGAGCGCTGCGGCGTCAATTCCCACCCGCGCTCTCCTGGCGCGCCAGCAAGCGGCGTGCGACGAGATGCGCAGCGGTGGCACCCGACAGCATCACGCCGAGCCAGAGCAAAATCATCAGCATTGCCGCGCTGACGTCGCGGGCGATCAAGGAGAGGCCTGCGACGCACAGTCCAAGACCGGTCCCGTCTGCTTTGGTCAGTGCATGAAGCCTGCTCATGGGGTCGGGGAAGCGAAGCAGCCCCACGGTGCCAAGGACCGCAAAGGCCGTCCCCGCAAACACAAGAAGCGCGCCGAGTACGTCAGGTATGGAGTTCATTTGGATGCGGTTCCGGTTTCGACGAGTGTCACGCGCAAGAATGTAGCCACCGTCACCGCGCCGAGCAGCGCGAATAACAATGCGACGAGACGCAGCGACGCATCGCCCGTGACCTCGGCAAGGATGAGGAGAATGGCGACGCCGACCGTCCCAACAAGCTGTGCGGCTGCGAGGCGGTCCATGACGTCGGGTCCACGTGAGAGCCGGACGAGGCCCAACGCCAGGCTCACGGCAAGCACTGCGGCACAGCCTAGGAGAAAGGCGCTCACACGTCTCGGACCCGATCGGGCTCAAAGGCCGCCGCGATGCGTGACTCCAGCGCGGTGAGAGCCTCACTCCAGGGCATGCGCTCGTCGAGGACGTGCACCTTCAGAGCGTCGCCGGCCGCGTGGGCGGTCAGGGTGCCGGGGATAAGACTGATTGCGTGCACAAGGATCAGGCGCGCGGTGGGCGTGCGCAGTCCGGTACGCCAGTTCTCCACGCGCGCCCGAGTCACGGGCTCACGTGAGAGCGTTCGTGCGCCGACGTCGACGGCGCCGCGCACGGTTTCCAGTAGGAAAAAACCGACCAGTCGTGCAAGAGCGGCCCAATGGGGCGCCGGGCCGGCAGCGGGCGGCAGGATGGCAATGCCGGCGAGAGCGAGCCCGACCGCAGGTGCGCCGAGTACCCAGCTGGCCGGATCGGCACCTGCGATCAGTACCCACACGGCACAAAGAACGCCCCCCGCGATGAGCAGGCGCCAGGGGCTCTGTATCGTCTTCATGGTCCTCATCTCGTCTCCCGCGAGTCTCTTAATGTTTCAAACGGCCTCACCCCCGGTAACGCCCAGTTCGGGTGTCGTCGCGTTATCCGCCTTACTGCATGACCGAAAATGTGAGCAGAGAATCGTTGCCCGTGGCTGTTCGCCTCATGCTCGCTCATCGGCTCAGTGTGCCGCGTGAGCGGTGAAGGTGACAGCGCTTCCGGGCGTGACCTCTAGGTGCGGGGCTGTCTCCAACTTGGTGTCGTGACCCGTAAGTCTGTCACATTGTTGAATTGCGCCAAATACTGCGCCAATTAGCGCCAATATTTGCATGATGGGTTGACCCACACTCCGCACCAGAAATATTTTGTAACGCAATGCTTTGAAACGTTCCAGGCGGATAGATTTTCAGTACAAAAGCTGGAACAGTTTGGCATGCAAATCTGCACAAGAGGGTACCGATTGGCTTGGTCCGACCCCTTCGACCGCCCGCTTGTTGACTACGGCGCCGAAAATCTCCCCCACCGCCGGCGACGGGACAATGCAAAAAGTTCGATATGCGTCCACGATGGAGAGCCAATTTAAACAGCAACTTACGCTGTTCCAGTCTGCGTTTACCAATTCCCGGCGTTACCAAATCGGGACTCACCGGCGTCCAATGCCGCGACCGCGGCCCGGACATTCTCTGGTGCCAGGTGCGCACACCGCTCACTCCCCTCATCGCGCCGTGATGAACGACTGCTTTGGCGCAACGCACAGCCGATGGCTACAAATCGTCCAACGGGCTCTGCACGCCGATACCACCCCTACGGAGTAAGTGGCCCCTAATCGGCGTCATTTCAGGCGGCCCTTCATCGTTTCGCAGTCCGACCTTCGCCAAGGTGATCGCAGGAGTCGAGCGTTAGGCCACGATGGCTGGCAGGACCGTCAATCCTCCGTGTAACAGGGCTCCCGGAACCGACCTCCTAATTCGCGAAGCAGCTCTTTGCAACAGCCAATATGGTGCCGACGACGTTCAATACGGCCATTGACAACCATCAATGCATCTCAGCCAGCCAAATTTCAAAGTGAGTATGTGGATATTATTTCGGGTCAATCGGCCCGGGAGGGTGGAGACATGAGGCAGACGCGTAGCATCACAGTAGCCGCGGTGCTGGGTTTCATTACGGTGGGTTTCAGTGCATCGGCAGCGGGGGATATCATCGAATGCGGAGGCACGCTCGACGGCGACCGCGAGTATACGTTGACGAAGAACTTGAACTGTGGGTGCGGAGCGCCAGCCATTACCCTGGTAGGACCCGCCAGGCTCGATCTGGGGGGTAAAACCGTATCCTGCCGTGCATGCGATTCCGAAGATGACAAGGACCACGGCATCTTAGTGAAGGGCGCTCACGCAGCGCTCTCGAATGGCACCATTCGCGATTGCGATGACGGCGTGCATGTGGCCGAGACTGAGGGCGAAGGTGATGAATATGGCCGCCACGTGCTCACGAAGCTGGTCAGCAAGAAGAATATTGGTGATGGCTTCGAGATAAGGAGTTCCTATAACGGAATTGGCTACAACAAGGCCGTTCGCAACCAAGGCAGTGGGTTTCTGGTCAAGAGCGCTGCTGGCAACACATTGCTGAAAAACGTGGCTGTGAGCAACGGCGAGCAAGGCATCATCATGGACGAGGGTGACAGTAACACGGTGGTCAACAATACTGCTCAGCGCAACTGTCGTGACGGGATCGAGATCGATAACGCCGAAGGCAACGTTGTCATTGGCAATCTGTCAAGAGGGAACGGTAGCAACCCCCACGCCTGTCCGGAGGGGGACAGGGACAGGGACGACAACGGAATAAATGATTATCTATTTGGCATAAACTTCAGACCCTGGTTCTATGCCGGGTTGGATATCACGGGCATGGATGCAGACGAACCCATGCCGAATCTGATGTTCGAAAATTCGGCGCACAACAACCGTGGCTGCTGGGTTCCTCCTGAAGAACGCGTAAACGGCGATGACTCGGTTGTATGGATAAAGTGCATCGGATTCATCCCGAAAACTTTGGGAGAAGCCGTTGCGGCGCTGAGAAACCGCAACCTTTTGGATGAAAACGCTGAACAGTACGATGGGCTCGCGGGCGTATACCGCTGCGAGAATAAAAACGCGTGGCTGGAGAATCGGGCCAACGGCGAAAAAAACGCAGCGCCCGAGTGCCCTTGCATCGAGGGCGTGGGAGAGGAGTGCACCTTGGCAGCGCCCAGCGCAAATGCGGCGTGGCATCTGAGTGTGAGTCCGTAGGCGCCACATGACTGCCGCGCTTTAACCAAGGCAAGCATGCGACACAGGAATGTGGGTATAAAGGCTTCGTTGCTGCTTTAGTCATCGAGTCAAAGGGATCACGGACCTGGGGCTGCCGCTGCTGTTGGCAGCCGCCGGGTAGTGCACCCCGGGGGTTAATCGTGTAACGCGATCGGGCCGCCAACGAGGGGCTCGAGCTGATCGCGGTGCTCTATCGGCTGGAGGCGGGGATCCGCGAGCGGAAACTGGAAGGTCGGGCCAAGCTCGATTTCCGGAGCCGCCATGCGCTGCTGATCGACACCAGCCATCTGGAGCAGGCCTTGCGGGTGATCCCGATGGGTCGCAAGAACTGGCTGTTCTGCTGGAGTGAATTGGGGTCAAAACATGTCGGCATCATGCAGAGCCTGTTGAGCACCTGCCAGCTGCATCAAGTCGACCCCTATACCTTGTTGAATTGCACCAAATACTGCGCCAATGATGGTCAGTATTTGCATGCTGGGTTGACCCGCACTCCGCAAAAGAAATATTTGGTAACGCAATGCTTTGAAACGTTCCAGGCGGGTAAATTTTCAGTACAAAAGCTGGGTCAGTTTGGCATGCAAATCTACACCAACCTCTATGGATGAGTATTCCGATTGCGATGCAACCGCTCTGGCACAGGCCGTTGCCACGAAGGAAGTGACGGCGTCCGAACTGCTTGATATGGCGCTGGCGCGAATGGAAGAGATGAACGACCGACTGAATGCCGTGGTTGTGATCTCGGACGATGTGGCGCGCCGGAAAATCGCCGAGGGCTTGCCGCCGGGCCCGCTGTGCGGTGTGCCATTCCTGCTGAAGGACCTTGGGGCGGAAGCGATCGACTATCCCTCGCACAATGGCTCGCGGCTTCATTTGAACACCCGCTATGGTCGGGACTCGGCGATCTATGAACGGCTGGCCGCCGCAGGCCTTGTGACTTTTGGCCGAACCGCCTCGCCCGAAGGCGGCATCGGCCCTGTCACGGAGGCTGCCGTTTACGGTGGCGCAACGCGCAACCCGTGGGATCTGTCCCGCACGCCCGGCGGATCGTCGGGTGGCTCTGGGGCCGCCGTGGCCGCCGGCATTGTGCCGGCCGCGCATGGATCCGATGGCGGCGGATCGGTGCGGATACCGGCCTCGAACTGCGGGCTTTTTGGCTTCAAGGCAACCCGCGCCCGGCTGCCCGACGGGCCCTACTACGGGGAAGGCTGGGCCGGGATGGCCATCGACGGGTTTCTGACACGGTCTGTTCGCGATACGGCATTGCTGCTGGACGTCACAGAAGGCGCTGACCTGGGTGCACCCTATGTCGCTCCGCCGCTCGCCATGACATTTCGCCAGGCCCTGGACGCCCGTCCGGGCAGATTGAGAATCGCCCTGTGCGACACGTCGCTGACCGGCAAGCCAGTTCACACGGAGTGTCAAAACGCCGTCCACGCTGCCGGCAAACAGCTTGCGGACATGGGGCATGACGTGAGCCTGGCCCGCCCGACGGCGGACACGGAATCCATGATGCACGCCTGGACAGTCATCGTCGGATGCGGCGCGGCGCTGGGCGTTCGCAAGACAGTCACGGCACGCGGGCGACCGTTGCAGGAGGGCGAACTCGAGGGTGTCACACTGGGCGCGATCGAATTCGCCAAAACGATCTCCGGCGAACGGTATCTGGAATGTGTTGGCCAGATTCATCGCTATGGCCGGCAGATGGCGGCGTTCTTTCAGGACCATGACATCCTGCTGACACCGACCATGGCGGAACCGCCGGCAAAGATCGGCCGGTTCAGCCATGACCGCACCGATTATGAAGCCTATCGAACTGGGCCGGATGGCGTATTTGCTTATTCCCCATTCGCAGCGGCCTTCAACGCCTCGGGGCAGCCGGCAGCGTCGGTTCCGCTGTATTGGACCGCTGACGGTTTGCCCTGTGGTATCCACCTCGCGGCCGCCTATGGGGAGGATGCGCTGTTGATGTCACTGTGCGCAGATCTTGAGCGTGCGCTGCCATGGTTTGATCGTCGCCCGGCATGATCGTCAGCCCGTTCTTGCATGTTGCGAGACGATAGGCTGAACTGTCACGGATAGCGCAGGGGAGACGCCATTTGACAACGCCTGTATCGGTGGAAGCCCGCTCGGCCCGCAAGGATTATGGGACGGGCGACGAGGGAGTGCGGGCGCTTGATGATGTATCGGTCCGGATCGAAAAGGGAGAGTTCTTCACGTTGCTGGGCCCCTCCGGCTGCGGAAAGACCACGCTCCTGCGCCTGATCGCCGGCTTCGAGACGCCGACCGCCGGTCAGATCCTGCTCGAAGGCCGTGACATTACCGAGGACCCGCCGAACAGGCGCCCGGTCAACACGGTGTTCCAAAGTTACGCGCTGTTCCCACATCTGAGCGTCGCGCGAAACATCGGTTTCGGGTTGGAGATGCTGGGGCGAGCTCGTGCCGACGTCAAAAGAGCCACCGAAAAGATGCTCACGCTGGTGCAACTGGAGGAATTTGCCTCACGAAAGCCACAACAATTGTCCGGCGGCCAGCAACAACGCGTGGCCCTTGCCCGCGCGCTGGCCCCAGAACCCGAGGTCTTGCTGCTGGACGAGCCGCTTTCGGCGCTCGATCTGAAGTTGCGCAAGGAGATGCAACGCGAACTCAAACGGCTGCAGACAGAAACCGGCATCACCTTCATCTTTGTGACCCACGACCAGGAAGAGGCGCTGACCATGTCAGACCGGATTGCGGTCATGCGCTCCGGAAGAATCCTGCAGGTCGGCAGCCCGCGCGACATCTACAACCACCCCGTCGACCGCTTCGTTGCGGACTTCATTGGCGAGACCAATTTCCTGAGCGGAACCGCCGAAGGTGCGCAGGTGCGATTGACGTCCGGCGATCTTGTTTTGGCGCCATTGAATGGCCGCCACGGGGAGATCACCCTGGCCGTCAGGCCCGAGCAGATCCGCCTTTGTGCGAGCGGTGAACCGGGCAGCCTGCGCGCCACCATCGCCGATACGGTGTACTTCGGCACGGATACCCATTGTCACGTTGCGCTGAATGACGGCACCGAAATTGTCGCGCGACTGCAAAGCCCACCCTCGGGCGATGTCGGGCTCGTTCAAGGTGCCGCCGTGGGCCTCCGCTTCGAGCCAGACGCCGTGCAAGTTCTGGGAGACTGAACAATGCCCACCGCCGAGGACAAGGCGAGCGCCAGGAACGCCCGAACCGTCTGGCTGCTGTCCGCCCCCGCGCTGGTTCTGCTGATACTCGCGGCCTCGGGGCCACTGTTGATCGTGCTGGTCTACTCCTTCCTCACCCCAGGTGAATATGGCAACGTCGAATGGGCGTTCTCGACCAAAGCCTGGGTCGGGATTCTCTATTCCCGCGACATATTTGACGGCACCTGGAAACTGGCGGACGCACATCTGACGATCTTCTGGCGTTCGGTGAAATTGTCGCTCTACACCACCCTTTTCGCCTTTATTGCGGGGTTCCCGACCGCCTGGTACATCGCAACCCGAGGCCCACGCGCACGCGACGGCGCTTCTGTTTCTGATCACCATTCCCTTCTGGACCAACCTGCTGGTCCGCACGTTCGCGATCAATCAGATCATCCGCAACGAGGGCGTGCTGAACACGTTGCTGCTTTGGCTGGGTGTGATCGATACGCCGCTGGCGATCATCTACACCGATTTTGCGGTGTTCCTGGGTATGACCTACGTCTACCTGCCGCTGATGGTACTGCCGCTGTTTGCCTCGATCGACCGCTTCGACATGCGGCTGCTGGAGGCAGGGTACGATCTCTACGCCAGTCGCTGGCAGGTGCTGCGCCGTATCGTGGTGCCGGTGGTCAAACCGGGGATCATCGCGGGGTCGATCCTGGTCTTCATCCCGTCGCTGGGCGCCTATGTGACGCCCCGTATCCTGGGCGGTGGCCGAAACATGATGATCGGCAACTTCATCGACCTGCAATTCGGCGCCGGCCGCAACTGGCCTCTGGGGGCGTCGCTGTCGATGACGTTGCTTCTGATCGTGGCCGTCGCGCTGGTGTTCTACGTCCGCTTTGCCAATCGGGAAAGTAGACATGGCTGATCGCACCTTTTCGATAGCGCGCCTCCCCGGCTTCTCGACGATCGCCGTCGCGGTCTTCGTGATGCTCTATCTGCCAATCGTGCTGTTGGTGATGTTCTCCTTCAACGCCGGCTCCTCACCGGCGATCTGGGAGGGATTTTCGCTGCAATGGTATCCCCGCGCCTGGAGCAACGAACTGGTCAAGGATGCAACCCTGCGCTCGCTGATCATCGCGTCGGTGGCGGCGGTGATCTCGACCACGGTCGCGACAATGGCGGCGTTGGGCACCACCCGCAGAGCGCGGACGAAGGGCCAGTCGTTCATCTATCTGCTGATCAACCAGCCGCTCATGGTGCCGGAGATCGTCACGGCGGTGGCGCTGCTGATCTTTTTTGCCTCGATCAAGGTTGCCACCGGCTACCAGGGCCTCGGCTACCTGATCGCGGCACATTCGGCGTTCTGCATTCCGTTTGCGTATCTGCCGATCCGCGCCCGGCTGGAGGGCATGGACCTGACTCTGGAAACCGCCGCGGCCGACCTCTACGCCACGCCGTGGCGCACCTTCCGCCATGTGACGCTGCCCATTCTGATGCCGGGCATGGTCGCGGGACTGATGCTTGCGTTCATCACCTCGCTGGATGATGTGGTGATCTCTCTGTTTGTGAAATCCGCCGGTCAGGATACGCTGCCCACCTACATGCTTGGCCAGATTCGCCGCAACGTGACGGTCGAGGTCAACGCGATATCCACGCTGTTGCTGGGCCTGACGGTGATCATGCTGTCGGGTTTCTTCGTTCTCACCCGTAAGAAAGACTGACGACCCAAGAAGACACGCACAACCAACAAGGAGACAGACATGAAAAGGCTACTATCCACTGTCGCCGTTCTGCTGGCGAGCACGGCTATTGCCAGCGCCGAAGGCGAACTGCAGCTATTCAACTGGGGCGACTACACCAGCCCGGAACTGCTCGAGAAGTTCCAGGCGGAAACCGGAATCAAGGTCACGGTCACCGATTACGACAGCAACGACACTGCGCTGGCAAAGGTCGAGGCGGGCGGCGGCGGCTATGACCTGGTGGTGCCGTCGGCAAACTATGTACAGATCTATGTCGAGAAGGGTCTGATTCAGGAACTGGACCTCAGCAAGCTTCCCAACCACGCCAACATCGCCCCGGAATGGTTGGATGTGCCGTGGGATCCGGGCCGCCTCTATACCATCCCGTGGCAATGGGGGTCTGTCGGGATGGGCGTGAATTCCGACGCCTACGACGGCGACATCAACACCTCGGCGATCTTCCTCGATCCTCCCGCCGAACTGGTGGGCAAGATCAACGTGGCGCCGGAGATGAACGATGTCCTGTCGCTGGCGTTGATGTATGTCGGCGGAGAGGCCTGTACCGAAGACACCGAGGTCCTCAAAAAAGCGCGCGATGCGCTGATGGCGGCAAAGCCGAAGTGGCAGTCGATGGACTACGGGATGACCACCAAACTCGCGTCCAACGATGTGATGGCGTCAACCTACTGGAACGGAGCAATCTTCCGCGCGCGCCTGCAGAACGACAAGATCAAGTACGGCTACCCCAAAGAAGGCTATCCGCTATGGATGGACAGCGTCGCCCTTCTGTCGGATGCCAAGAACGTGGACGAGGCTCACCAGTTCCTGAACTTCATCATGGAGCCCGAGAATGCGGGGCTGATTTCAGCCTTCGCGCGCTACGCCAATGGCATCACCGGGTCCGATCCATTTATGCCGGCGGATATGGCGGACGCGCCAGAGATCCTGATCCCGGAGGAACTTCAGGCCGCAGGCCACTTCCTGCCGACCTGTTCGGCCAAGGCGCTGGAATACTACACCGCGATCTGGACCGAACTGCGCAAGTAGATTTCCGACATTGATGACCCTGTAGACGCCCCCCGACATCCTTGGTGAGCCAAGGTGGGATCGAATTCCTCACCGAGGGGGCGTCTCGTCTACAAACGAAGACCGTACGCTTGTAACTGCATTGCCAACTTGCAATATCCGGCTCATCAGCGTTACCGGATACTCGGCCTTCTCCGCCGCTATGAATCGATGCCTCACGTCGATTCCTTGGCGAAGAAGGCCGTCGCTTTTTTTCAATATTTCGCGCTCCATTCGTAGCTGACGAATCTCTCGACGCAGTTGCGAAAGCTCCTTACGCTCGGCTGTCGTCAAAATCTTTCCGTCGCCACGTCCTGCATCGGTCTCGCTCTGCACCACCCATCTGCGCACGGCTGACTCGGTTAGACCCAAGTCACGGGCAACCGTCGATGCCGCTTTTCCACCGTCTCGAATCAAGCCAACAACTTCAGCCTTGTACTCCGGTGTGAATGAACGTCTCTTCCTTTCCATGATTCACTTCTCCAGGGCATCGTCGCCCTATCTGAGGTGTCCACCAAATCCAGGAAAGTCCAGCGCCGGCTTCCTCAGCGAATAGTCCGATCTGATGTGTGATGACCGAGTGTATAGTTGCAGCTCGCCGGGGTGACTTGTTGATGAGGTGTGGGGATGGTAGAGAAACGGATTTTGTTAGCACGTGCATGCGCGCTGCTCGTAGTACTGTCCAGCACGGGCTGCGCGATCGTCGGACCGACAGCCTTGCGGGGCAGCCGCTCGGCCTACAACGATGCGATCGTGGCCACAAACAACCAGCAGGTGCTGGCGATGATCGTCCGGATGCGTTACGGCGAGCCGGCCAAGCTCCTGGCCGTCTCCAGCGTCACGGCCAGCATGAGCATCCAGGCCAGCGCCGGCGCGCAGTTGGGTTTCGGACCGACCAGCAACTACGAGGGAAACCTGGTTCCGCTGACGGCCGGCCTCGCCTACGAGGAAAATCCGACGATCTCGTACACACCTGTCGAAGGCGAGAAGTACATGCGCCAACTTCTCTCGCCGTTGCCCCTCGATCTGACGGTGCTGCTGCTCCGTGCGCTGCAGAACACCCCGGAAGGAGCAACTCTGCTGCTTCGGAGCATCAACGGGATTTGGAACCCGGACTTCCTGGCCGACCCATCGATCGAGGTGGACCCCCGATTCACCCGCCTGGCAGAGTTGCTGGCCGAGCTCGCCCGTCAGGGCCGCACCAACTGGGTGCAGGCTTCGGAGGCGCCGCCGTCCTACATGTTGGCGTTCAGGGGTAAAGGAGAAACCTTCGCGTCGCAGATTCAAGAGTTGTACGGACTGCTCGGCTTCGAACCACCGCCTGATCTTAACGGCGTGATCACGCTGCCTGTGCGACTGGGCGTCGGAAGACCGAGTCAGCCCGGGATCAGCATCGAGACGCGATCACTCTTCGATCTTTTCAACATTGTCGCGGCATCCGTACAAGTCCCGGAGGAGCACCTGACGACCGGAACCGCAGGGCCCCTGCCCCCAGTGGGCCCTGCCGGCCAGGGTATTCGCGTCCGGGTTTCCAAAGAACGTCCCGACGAGGCGATGGCGGCGGTCCGCCACCACGACTGGTGGTACTCCATCGACGGCGCTGACGCAGAAAGCAAGCTGGCGTTCCGGGTCGTGGAAACGCTCATATCGGTGCGAATTGCGGATTCTGCGGACCACGCAAAAGGAACGCCGGTCTTGACGATCCCCGTGTCGCAGTAGGCGCATGGGGCGTGCGTAACGAGAAATCGGGGAAATTTGTTTGGGCAGCCAAAAACAATCAATGCGCAATCGGCTTATCTTGGCCAGACCCCAATCTCTGGCCGTGCGGGGCCGGGCCCTGACTTTGGACGGTTCGTCGCGACCTCGACTGAGTGTCCCGACCGAAGTTGGCTTGCTGCCAATGTGCGAGGTGCAACGCGGTAAGAGGGAGCGCAAAGACGCCGGGTCGAGTCACCCCGGGGAACTGCCCCCCGAGGTGCTCACAGAACCGTACGTGAAACTCTCGCCTCATACGGCTCTTGTCATCCAGCCTTGTTTCGTAAGACTTTGCCGATTTCACAAGCTCCTCCCCCAAGCGGGTTGACCTGCCAAATCGGCCGAATGACTCAGCCCCTTTGCTCCACGGCCTTTCGACCGCATCGTCGCTACTACGAGCTGATCCGCCCCTGTGCCTTGCCTCGGTACTCTTACCCTTGGAAGTGCTGCTTCCTCGGGGGTCTCCCTTAACATCAAGGCGACAGGTTCCCACGTTCCCTGAGAGAGCCTGAGATAGAATCACGCCACCTCCACGCCGGACACCGACCAGACCGTAAGCAGGTATCGTCTGGACTTGTCCTGGGCCAACAGCGCTGCCCAGTTTTGATGTCAGGTGGATTGCTTCTCGACGCGTCATCAGTGGTTCACTTGCGTTCGTCTTTCTATCTCACACTTGACGTCTTTTGGACGCCTTTTTCGTCGACGCTCACTACCGAAGCTCTTTACCTCAGCAGCTCGACGTAGTTTGGACCCAGGTCCTGCAACCAGAATCCGAGAGGCCACACTCTCATCTCTCTCAGAACACCGCCGTCCTGGCGTTCGTGGCACACCGCGATCGCAGCAATCGTTCAGACCTTCCCTAGTGTCCCGTCCCACAAGTTCGTTGCATATCAGCAAGGCGAGAAGCGCCCAGGCGATAGGCGGGCGGGCGCAGGACTAGCCTGCGCTCATTCAAGCGCGCCCAACACCGCGGATGGGCGCTTATCGCCTTGCCCGTCGGGAGCACCCCAGATACGCCAATGCAAGGCGCAGCTGCTTGACAGAGCATAGCCATGCTCTTCAAGCACCTGCGCCTTGCATTGGCGTATCTGAGGCGCTCTGAAACGCTACGAACTTATGGGACGGGACACTAGCTCGCCAGGTCATACGGATAAGCGGGCCGGGCAACGTGGTCGCTTTGGGGCTTCAAAACCTTGGCGACGAAGGGCGAGGTCATCGCACGTACAAGTGCGCTGTAGTCGACCTGGAATGTCATTTCGGCGCCGATGGAGAGGGGGCGATCGGACTCCACGATCAGGTGGTCGCCGCTGGACCCGACGATCTCGTTGCCGGGCGGTGGGATAAGCCCCAGCGGATCAGTGTCCTGGTGCCCGACGGCGAATATCGCCTGCAATACGTCGCCTCGATCCAAGGTGGGTGGCGTTTCACCGAACGCGGGCTGTGCGATCTCGCCCCAAGGCTGCGACGGCTTCACCTTCGACTCGATCACCTCGCCGACCAGCGTGATGGCGTCGGTATACAGCCCGACGATCGGCTGGCGATGGAGCGGCTCTCGACCGAGCAGGATGGACTCGCCCAGACGGAGAGCGTTGATCCGGCCGGTGTCCGCGCCGCTTTCGATCCAGTTGAGGTTGGCGGAGTTCCCACCCGAAACGATGTCGAAGGACACGTCGAACTTCGCCTCGAGCGAGTCAGCGAGGGCCGAGAGTTCAGACATGTTCGTGCTGTCGGGCGAGGCGCCGCTGCGGCACGCGAGATTGGCGCCGATGCCTCTGAGCACGATGTTCGGGAAGCGAAGGGTCTTACGCACGACGCTTTCCAGGTCGCCCGGCATGATGCCTTCGCGGAGATCACCGAGCTCGACCATCAACACGATTCCGTGTGTACGTTTGGTTCTCTGCGCGGCGCGCGAGAGTTTCCTGATGACGTCGAGCTCGGTGTTGAAGCTCACGTCGGCGTGATCTACGACGCGGTCCGCTTGGCTCTGCATCGGAGAGCGGATGAGCACCATCGAAGCGGGTATCCCCGCGCGGCGCATCGTTTCGATGTTCTCGATTCGAGAATCGCCAAGCTCCGTCACGCCTGCCCGGAGCAATACGCGGGCGATTTCGGGAGAGCCCAGGGTCGCCTTTGTCACCCCCGTGACCGAGACGCCGCGCACGGCCAGCCTTTCGACAAGTGTATGTGCGTTGTGGTAGATCCTGTCCAGGTCGATCTCCAGTCGCGGTGCGTTCATTGCGCGCTCCTGAGCAGCTCCCTCTCGAGTTCTGGGAATGCCAGAAGGGCCATCTCGACCAAACGATCCGGTGACCGGGCCAGCGCATCGGTGGCAGGAATGCCGAGCTCCGATTCATACCGCGCGATCGCCACGTCAATCTCTGGGTCCGTCATGTTTTCGTGATTGATCGTGAGGCCGATGACCTTCGTGTCCGAGAAGGTCTGAATGAGATTGATCTCGGCGGCGGGTCCGGGCATCGCCATCTGCGGGAAGTCGCAGCGGTTGACCCGCCCCGGTGCATGCTGAAGCACGACGCCGTGGGGACAACTACCTCGGAGGATGAACGACGAGGTCGAATAGGCGGGGTGGCCCAGGGCGCCCTGGCCTTCGATGACGATGACGTCAGGATTCTCGTTCTCGAACGCCTCGACGATGACGGATTCCATCTCACCCGAACAGAACTGCGATGGAACGGCATCAAGCGCGATGCCGTACTTGGCGCCCTGAATCAGCCCTGTCTGACCGGTACCGATCATGACCGCTCTGACGCCATAGTCGTTGAGAGCGCGGGTCAAGATGGTGGCCGTAGTGCGTTTCCCGATCGCACAGTCGGTGCCGAGCACGGCGATCCGCGGGCAGGTAACTTCGGCGATGCGCCCGCTGAAGGTTCGCAGGTGTGCCTTCGCACGGGGCCGGCGAACGTCAATGATCTTCACGTTCATCGCCTTGCTCGCGGCAGCGAAGACCGGGTCGTCATTCAGAAACTCATGGAGACCGTTCACGATGTTCATTCCAAGATCGATGACCTCGAGCATCAGCTCGCGTTCGGTCTCCGACAACCTGCCGCTCGCCGGCGCCATCCCGAAGATGAAGAAGTCCGGGATGCCTCCGGCGTGCACCAGTGCGTCGGCAAGGTCGCGGCAAACGGGGATGGAATTCGGTTTCTCGCCGAGCAAGAAACCCGTATCGAGCCCCGTCTTCTCGCTGTCAATGACGGATAGGATCCGGTATTTCTCCGAGTGACGGACGAGACCGTTGGCTGTCTTGCCGTCGATGGAGCCGAAGTTCGCTTCGCAATAAACGATTGCGGTTGCGGCCTGTTTCTGGACGCGACGCAATCGCGTGGGAACAGGCATGCTCGTATTGATTCCGGTGGTCAGGCGGAGATCGGGGACAGACGCGGGCGACGCCGCGGCGAGCGGAATCAGGGACATAGTCACTCCTCATGATGACTCAGAGGAGGCGACGGGATCGTTACGACCGAAATTGGCCGTTTGTCAACGAGTAGTCCCCACTAAGCAGTGGTGAATTCGGGCAAGCTTAACACACGGGTCTGGGGATTATCGGAATAGCACACTGCATCGGGCGTTTCCGGCGACGGCGGGCATCGCTGACGGCCCTCGATACGCGCTTTATGGTTTGACACTCGGTCTGATCGTACGGCGCCTGTGTATCGATCGGACAGGCTGGGGGCGAAGACGTCCTTGCCATGGTTGTCCGGAATGACAAACCCGACGATCTTCTCCCGTCTCGGCGAACATGCTCCAAAACAGCTGGCCTCAAAGTTCGGCGCCCGATCGCCATTCGCCCCATCGCAGAACCGCGGCTGCGCCGATCTCGGCGATTGGCGCGGGCGGCAGGCGCGAGGGCATCGGCGCGGCGGATAACCGCTCGACGAACGCGCTGTCCAGGCCGGTCGCGAGATCGGCGGCGGCTATGCCGGAAAAGGTCCCGCGGACGGTGCCGAGTCCGTTCTGACAGCAGGCTGAATAGAGCCCGTCCGCCACCTCGCCAAATGCCGGCGCACCGTTCCGTGCGAGGCACAGCCGGCCACCCCAGCGATAGCTCATGTCGACTCCAATGAGCTTCGGGAAACGGGCGGCAAAAGCACGATCATGGTCGCGGGCGACGGCAGTAAGGCGGGAGTTGGAGATCTCCATTGACGGATCATAGGTGAAGCGGTTGCGAATCACGATCCGGTCCCCGCCCATTCCGGAGATTCGCCGCACAGTCGTCCCCGACGGATCCGCCGGGGTGACACCCCAGTTTGGCGCGCCACCGAGCACCCGCGTCTCCTCGCTGGTCAGCCCGCGGGTCATCGAAGCGTAGGTGAAGACATGCATCAATCGTCGGCTGAAAAAACCAAAGCTTTCCGCGTGACCGTTCACGGCCAAGATGACGCGGGGCGCCTCGACGCACCCGCCGGTGGTTGTCACCCGCCAGACGCCATCGGCGCGGGCAAGTGCCGTCACCGGCGAGCGCTCGTGGATTCTGACCTGGTTGGCGCGAAGCCCCGCGGCGACCCCGCGCACGAACAGCGCCGGCTGAATCATGGTCGCGCCTGGCGTGTATAGGCCACCGTGGTAGTAGTCAGACCCGGTCAACTCCCGCATCGCCTGCGCGTCGAGATGCTCGTGCGCTTCGCCGAGGGCGGCGAGATGGGCGGCGTAGTCTGCGTTGTGCTTCAGACCCTTCGCAGTCGCCGCAGCATTGATCTTACCGACCGAACGGATCGCCTCTTCCGGAAGGCTGTAGTCCGCCGCGGCCTCGATCGCGAATTCAATGGCTGCGCGGTTCGCCTCGATCTGCCCGCGGTCCCGCTCCAGCGCCCCGCCATAGTTTGATGAGGTTAGATCGTGCGGAAGGTCGATCATGAAACCGGAATTGCGACCCGCCGGTCCCTCGCCGATCCGCACCGCGTCAAGTACGACGATCCGATCTCCGGGCTGCGTCATACGCAGCCGCCGCGCCGCAGCAAGTCCCGCGAAACCAGCACCGATCACCAACCAGTCGGCCGTGATCGTCCCTTCCAGCGGCTGCACCGGACCGACCGGCGGCAGGATCTCATTCCAGGCGGCCGGACCTGGGTCTCTTGGCAGTCGCGTGACACGGATAGTTGGATCAGAAGGTGTCATTGAGCGCGTCTACAGCAGGTATCTCCCGTTCTCGACGGGCTATGTAATCGCGCAGGCTCTCATCAACGCCCGGGTCCATCTTGGGCTCTTCGTAGGCCGCGAGGAGTACATTCGCCCTGCTCAGGGCTCGTGCGGTGATTTCAACAGATCCGTCGGCCGCCCATTGTTCAACCGAGTTGTTATCGAACATCTCCGGCATGAAAAACGCGCGCTGGAAATTGTCCTGCGTATGCGGATGACCGAGGTAGTGGCCACCCGGCCCGACATCCCGAACCGCCATAAGTGCCTCGTCAAAATCCTCCCATCGGATGCCCTCGGCCATGCGGTAGGCCATGGCGCACTGCTCTGCGTCGACGATGAATTTCGCCATGGAGCAATGCATGCCGGCCTCGTTCCAGCCCGCGGCGTGCCAAATGTAGTTGGCGCCGGCCATCATGACGGCCATCAGCGTCGTCGCGCTTTCGTAGCCCGCCTGGGCATCGAACGTCTTGGCGCCACCGAGGGCGCTCGAGGTGCGCCAGGGAACACGATAGAAGCGCGCCATCTGGCCGATCATGAAATTCATCAGGCTGATCTCCGGCGTTCCCGCCATCGGCGCGCCGGATCTCATCGAGACCGTGGAAAGATAGTGCCCATAAATTGCCGGACAGCCTTGGCGAACCACTTGCGTGTAGGCAAGTGCCGAGAGCGCCTCCGCGTTGAGCTGGGCCACGGCCGGCGCCGTCGAGGCCGGTGTGTTTGCACCGCCGAGAACAAAGGGCGAGCAGAGCACCGGCTGGTTCCTGCGGCAAAAAGCGCGCATCGCACCAAGCATCACCTCGTCCCATACCAGCGGGGAGTTACCGTTGCAGTTGCCGGTGACCACCGGATGGCTTTCCATGAACTCGGTCCCGAAAAGGAGGGCGCACATCTCGAGCACGTCCTCGGCGTTCTTCGGGCTCGTTGTCATGCCCATGAACGTTTTGTCGGAATGTTTCATCGCGGAATAGGTGATGTGGAGATGCCGGTGGGACACCTTCAAGTCCATCGGCTCGACGATGTGATGGGCTGTTGAGTGGAGCGCCGGCAACATGTGCGCGAGTTTGTGGAAACTCGAGAGATCCTCAAGCGTCGGGCCGCGGCGGACGTCGTCGAGGTCGCGCATATACGGCGCGCCGGTCATCGGCACGAAGATGGAATGGTCCAAACCGAAGGGCAGTGACTTGGCCGGGTTGCGCGCGTGGTAGGTGAACGTCTCGGGGATTGTCGAGATCAGCTCACGGACCATTTCGCGATCGAGATGGACGCGGTCGCCCTTGCGCACGTCGGCGCCGGCGCGCTTCCAGTCCGCGATCGCGACCGGATCGCGGAAGACGACGCCAACCTCCTCGAGGATCGCCATTGAGGCGGCATCTATCCGGGCAACTTCCGCTTCGGTCATTGGCTCCGTAAGCGGCAACCGTCGCTCCAGGGCTGGCAGCATCGCATCGCTGATGACGGAGCGCAGCTCGCGGCGTGAGCCACGCCCGCCGCGCCGGGCAGTTTTGTTCTCGACTGCGAGGCTCATCCCACATCATCTCCCGAAGCGGGGTCGTAGAGGTCGACCCGAATGGTTTTTGAGCTGGTATCGTGTCAGAGGACACCTGGAACATGGAATAACCTGGACCCGGAGACCTCCTCCCTCTTCAGCCCCTCGTCAGCCTTCACCTGGTGGATCGTCGACGAGACCTGGCAGCCAACGAACGCGGCCTGCGGATCGCCCCAAACCCGGGACAATGGTGGCGTATTCGTCGCGCCTCACAGGATCCATCAGGCGCCCTCCCCGATGGCCGCAACGGCGGCGTTCATGGTGCGAACAACATCCGCGAGCTCGCGCTCGTCGTCCTCGTCCAATGGTTGAAGCGGCCGGCGCGGTGGACCGCAATCGATCCCCCGCATCGTCAGACCGTGCTTGATGCACTGGACAAACTTCCCGCCTTGCTCAAGCACCCGCATCAACGGCAGCATCGCTGTCATGATCCGGCGCCCCTTGTCGAAATCCTTTTCGACCACGCAGGCGCGCCACATGGCGAGATGCGCCTCCGGCGCAAAATTCGAGCCGGCGCAGACCCAGCTCCGCGCACCCCAGGCGAAGAACTCGAGCGCCTGGTCGTCCATGCCGCAGGAAATCTGGATGTGCGGATAGTCGCACGCAAGCATGTGGAGCCGATTCGGGTCGCCGGAGGATTCCTTTATAGCGCAAAAATTCGGGCTCCCAGCGAGGCCGTCCAGCGTCGCCTCATCCATGTTCACGCTCATCCGGCCCGGATAGTTGTAGAGCATGACGGGACAGTTCGCGGCGCGGTCCACCGCCAAGGCGTGAAGGGCAATCTCGCGACCCGTCGGATAAGCGTAGGGGGGCGTCGCGACGAGAATCGCATCCGCTCGCACGGCCTTTGCGGCCTCGGCGTAGGCAACACTGTCCTCGGTCCGGATAGCACCGGTGCCAATGATCAGCGGGAGCCGGTCCTTGACCAGTTCTCTTGCCAATCCCATGAGACCGATCCGCTCCGTGGCTGTCTGGGCGTAGTACTCTCCCGTCGTCCCTGCCACGATCAGGCCGTGGACGCCTGCGCTGATGAGAAATTCCACCACCTCCGCGAACCGGTCGTGATCGATCGAAAAGTCCGCGCGATGGGGCGTTACCACAGGCGTGTAAATGCCTTCAAATCGCATGCTGCCACTCCTTCAGATCCGCAATGTCGAGCGGCATCGGGTCCGGATGCACGAAGCGTTCAAGACGATCACGCGATAGCGCCCAGTGCTGCAATGTGAGGTCCACGACCCCATCGGAATCCCCTGTCTCGATGGCGGCGATCATCGCATCGTGCTGGTCCGAGGATATGCGGACTGCCAGGGACTCAGCAGGTGATGCGGGGCGGTAGAAGATCTGGCCGAGCCTGGTGTGATCGATCAGAAGTCGCCGGAGGCTCGGAGTCAGATAGTCATTGACGGCCATCACGCCAATCATCCCGTGAAAGCGATGATTCTCAAGCGCAATCTCCCCGGCCCGACCGGCGCACACCGAGCGCACGAAACGCGTCTGGATTGCCTTTAACTCATCGACCTGCGCCACGGTTCGGTTCTCCGCGGCGAGGCGTGCGATGCTGGAGTACACAAGGGGTGCGGTCTGGAAAAAGGCTCGAACCACGGGCAGATCCATAGAGGCGACCTTTGCGCCGCGGTTCTTCGTCAACGTCACATAACCCTCCCCGGCGAGACGCTGGAGCACCTCGCGAAGTGGCGTACGCGATACGCCATAAGTCTCCGAGAGCACCGCTTCATCCAGGTCCGCGCCGGGTGCAATCGCCATCGTCAGAATCCGCGACCGGAGATCTTCGAGGCAGTCCAGCTTGCGATTTGCCTTCATAGCTTCTCCGCGCACTCATTACGTATACAATTTGTATATTGACGCTGTCGCTTGGCATTGTCAATCGGGCGCGGGGGAAAAACCCAGAGAGCCGGTGAAGAGTCAAGAATCAGAAATACCCCACGTGGGCCAGTCCCCCCTGAGGAGATCTGAACGCCAACACCTAGTGTCCCGTCCCACAAGCTCGTTGCATATCAGCAAGACGAGAAGCGCCCTAGACCACCTCACCCAGTCGCTAGGCGGGCGGGCGCAGGACTAGCCTGCGCTCATTCAAGCGCGCCCAACACCGCCAATGGGCGCTTATCGCCTTGCCCGTCGGGAGCGCCCCAGATCCGCCACTGCCGCGTTGCAGCTGCTTAACAGAGCTCGCTATGCCTTCGCACCTGCGCCTTGCATTGGCGGATCTGGGCCGCTCTGAAACGCTACGAACTTATGGGACGGAACACTAGCACCATATTGCCGATCGGCTTGTCAAGCACTACGCTTGGCGCCATCCACGGCCGATAGTGAGCCGTTGTAAACCGATCCGGGGGGGGCAGCGGCACGGTGGGCGTTGCTGATCGACTGTCGCTCACCGGGCAACGTACGCAACGCGCATGATTGCGACCCGCGTACGACCGAATCAACCCATGGGATCGCGAATCCCAACACAAGAAGCGACCATGAGCACAGTGACACTATTGGATGGCGCAATCGGACAGGAGATTGTGCATCGTGCCGGCAAGCGGCCGACGCCGCTCTGGTCCACATCAGTGATGATCGACAGGCCCGAGATCGTGCGCCAGGTGCACGCGCTCTATTTCGAGTCCGGCGCGACGATTGCGACGACCAACACCTATGCTGTGCACCGGGATCGATTGGAAAAGCACGGACTTGCGGACCGGTTGACTGAATTGTTGGACACTGCCCTGAGCGAAGCCGATGACGGCCCGTTCGACCTTTGGTTCGGGGCGAATTGCCGGGGCTCTTGGGCCCATGGGGGCTTCGTACAGACCCGACATCTGCCCGCCTCCAGAGCAAGCTGAAGCCGCATACTCCGAAATCGTCCAAATCATGGACAAACGCGTCGATCTGTTCCTTATCGAAACCGCCTCGTCCGTGTCTCAAGCGGAAGGTGCATTGCGCGGCGCGGCTCACGGCACAAAGCCCGTGTGGCTGAGCGTCTCGGTTATGGATGACGACGGCAGCCGGCTGCGATCCGGTGAAGAGGTCGTGGGACTGGCGCGACTGGTCGACCGGTATCGACCACAGGCGGTTCTGGTGAATTGCTCCAGACCGGAGGTCGTGGCGGACGGACTGGAGATCATCAAGTCATTCGGCAAACCCTTTGGCGCATATGCCAATGGCTTCACCCAGATCACAGAGGCATTTCTAGAAGAGAGCCCCACGGTGGACGCGCTCGAGGCGCGGAACGACCTGGATCCTGCGGCCTATGCGGAGTTTGCAATAGCCTGGGTAGGGCAAGGCGCCACAATCGTCGGCGGTTGCTGTGAAGTAGGGCCAAACCATATCAAGGAACTGGCGCATCAGCTGACTGTGGCTGGGTATGACATCGCTTAGACCCAACTGAAACGCAAGACCGACGGGCGCAAGACAACACGCCTGGTACCCGGTACGCTTACCGTCTATTCGACCGGCAAACGGAACACGGACATGCTGATACCAAAAGACACGGGTAACTTTACTGCGAGTACCCCGGCCGCAGGGCGCTGGGGGGTTATTGCGATGTCGAGCCTCTTGCTGCTGGGCTGCAATTCGATGTCGACACGTTTCGTCACCGGCCTGTCGGGAGAGCAGCGCGCCATGGCTGAAGCGCTGCCGGTCCACTACGACGCCTTACCGGAAGGATCCTATGAGCTGGTGGGACCGGCGAGCGGATTGTCCTGCCAGATCGATCAGGGAGATCCGTACAGGATATCTGAGGGGAGTGCTTTGTTGGAACTCAAACGGGCAACCATCCGTGCGGGCGGAAATTCGGTGATGGCGGTGACCTGTGAAACCTTCGGCAGGGGCGCTGGCCCTCGTTTTTGCTTTCAATCGATCGAGTGCCGGGGCGATGCCGTGCGCGTTGAAGATGTCGAACCGGAAGCCAGCGAAGAGGCCAGCTGAGCCTGTTGGACCAGCGTCAGAGTGGAGCGCAGCGTAGACTGATTTGTGGCAGCATCCCACAGCTGGGCTGACGAAGGATTGGACTGCCCTCGCCACAAACAAGCAAAACTCCGGACGAGGGAGCCTCTGAACTATTCTGGATGAAGCAGATTGGAGGGTGAAATGTGCAGATTCAAGGCGCGGAACGCGGGGCAGAGCGCGAGTATATAGTTGTTCTATTGCCAAGATCTGCAACGATGAAGCTGCGCATTTCAGTCCCGAGATGCACGTTCACGAATAGTTCAGAGGTTCCCTAGTGTCCCGTCCCATAAGTTGGTAGCGTTTCAGAGCGCCCCAGATACGCCAATGCAAGGCGCAGGTGCGAAGGCATAGCCAGCTCTGTTAAGCAGCTGCAACGCCGCAGTGGCGTATCTGGGGCGCTCCCGACGGGCAAGGCGATAAGCGCCCATCCGCGGTGTTGGGCGCGCTTGAATGAGCGCAGGCTAGTCCTGCGCCCGCCCGCCTAGCGCCTGGGCGCTTCTCGCCTTGCTGATATGCAACGAACTTGTGGGACGGGACACTAGCAACCTGTTGCAAAAGTCTCGGTCAAGAGAGGCTGTTCCAACCCGCTGCTAGACTTCAATCAACATGTGAGGGCAGGAAAGTGTCAATCTCCATAGCCCCTGTGCAAATCCATGAATGAGGACATTTTGGTGATTAAAATCAGACGCTTTTCGTCAGGTTTGACTGCCGTTGGCCTGGTCTTGTTGCTCGCCGCCTGCACAACCCCGGGCACTCCGATGGGCGAAACAGAGGTACGCCGGGGTGTTGTGGAGGAGATCAGACAGGTGCAGTTGGAAAGCAACCATCATCCGGGGGTCGGGGCCGTGGTGGGTGGTGCTACGGGTGTTGGCGTTGGCAGTTTGATCGGCAGCGGAACCGGCCGCGACGTGGCCATGGTTTGGGCGCCATCGGCGGAGCGCTGGCCGGCAACGAAGTGCAGAAAAAGTACGAGACACCGATTCAAGGTCAGCAGGTGACCGTGCGCACCAGCAGCGGTGTGCTGGTGTCGATCACACAACCCACAAATGCGGCCCTTCGCAAAGGACAGAACGTATATATCGACGGCTACGGCGAAGGCGCTCGTGTGGTGCCACAATAGTCGAACATAGCTCGGCCCATGCCACGTTCTGATCAGCCGTACGGACGCAAGCGCTACGCCGAGATATTCGGCAGCCGAATGGCTTACATAGAAGCCGGCGAGGGTGATGCCATCGTATTCCAGCATGGCAACCCGACCTGCTCCTATCTTTGGCGCAACATCATGCCGCACTGCGAGGGTATCGGACGCCTGATCGCCTGCGATCTTATCGGAATGGGCGATTCGGACAAGCTGGACGGTACGGACCCTGACCGATACAGCTACGCCCGCCAACGTGAGTACCTGTTCGCACTGTGGGATCAGATCGGGCTTGGAAACAATGTGGTTTTCGTGCTGCACGACTGGGGTTCCGCCTTGGGGTTCGACTGGGCCAGCCAGCATCCTCAGCAGGTCCAGGGCATCGCATACATGGAGGCCATCGTATGTCCGCTCACATGGGCGGATTGGCCGGAGAATGCACGCGGTGCGTTCCAGGGGTTTCGCTCCGACGCAGGTGCAACCATGGTGTTGGAGAAAAACCTTTTCGTAGAGCGGGTCTTACCCAGCGCCATTGATCGCGATCTGACAGAACGAGAGATGGCGGTTTACAGACAGCCGTTTCTGCGCCCCGGCGAAGACCGCCGACCGACCTTGTCCTGGCCGAGGGAGATCCCGATCGAAGGCGAACCAGCCGAGATGGTTGAGATTGTCGATCGATATGCCACCTGGCTTGCGCAGAGCGACACACCAAAGCTGTTCATCAACGCGAATCCGGGATCGATTCTGGTGGGCCGCCAGCGCGAGCGGTGCCGGGCATGGCCGAATCAAACTGAGGTCACGGTACCGGGACTGCATTTTGTGCAGGAGGACAGCCCGGATCAAATCGGTCATGCGGTGGCCGAGTTCGTCAAGCGGCTGCGCAGCTAGTGCCCCACAGATGGGGCGCAACTCAGAGCCTCCTAGTGGATGATACGATGCTGAAACTCACGTGATAAATCGTCCGGTTGAAGCTGGCCCGATCGATCAAACGACAGCGCAGAAAGACGCGCGATACGCGTACGCAAGTCAGTCGAGGGGAGCATCTTGGAACACGTCCCTGCACGCAGGAGACAACGCGATGGTCAAACCTGAGCAAGGTGCACCCGGCGGGTCAATCCGGGGGCAGCCGTTGGCTCGGTTGATACTGGCTCTAGCCCTCGGCGCCTCAATCAGCGGTTGCGTTTCCGTACCCGCGAACACATCGTCCAAGCAACCCGGCACCTGGCATCCGGCTAAGAACCAGGATGGCGTCTCCGTCGACCAGATGCTCATCGCGTGCCGGGACGCCATTACCAGAGAGGGCTTCGACACGGTGCTGGTATTGGACACGATGATAGGCGTCTGCATGCGCAACAATGGCTTCGAGATCAAATAGTCGACACTGCGGCTGACAGCCGTTCGCTGGGTCAGCGTTCGGGCCCGTCCCAATCACCGGCAATCGGCAACTGACCGGGTTTACCCAGCTTGACGTTCTTGTCCGCTGCACCGGCTCGATTGACATTGCTCAGGAAAAACCTGCCCGTGACGGGGTTGTAGACCCCCACGGTGTCTGTGCCATTCTGATCCCAGTCACCAACGATCGGGACCCAGTTGGCCTGACCAAACTGGAATCGGTAGAGGACCGCACCTTCCATGTTGGAACTGCTCAGCAGGAAAGTGCTGGAGGCAGGGTTGTAAACCCCGACCGAATCCAGCCCGTCTCCGTCCCAATCGCCAGAGATTGGAATGCGGTTTGCGCCACCAAACACCAAAATAGCGTCCGCCGCTCCCCGTGCGTTAGTGTTCCGCAGAAAAAAACGTCCTTTCTTCGGATTGTATATCCCTACGCTGTCGATTCCATCGCCATTCCAATCGCCCTGGACCGGTATCCAGTTGGCCTGGCCGAACTGAAACACCACGGTAGAAGGACCCGAAGAATTGTCGTCGCGCAGAAAGAATCGGCTGGTGTACGGATTGTAGAGCCCTACAGTCTCCCGGCCATCAGCGTTCCAGTCCCCCACCAGCGGAATCCATTGCGCCTGCCCAAATCTGAATTCCAAGGTGTCGGCTTCAACGGATGCCTGGTCGAAGAGTTGGAATAAGGCACTGTAGGGGTTAAACAGGCCCGGCGACGACGCAGTTTCGTCTTTGGCACCGGCGATCTCAACAACATGATCAGCCAGCACCTGGTGACCATCGGTGGTGGGGTGGCGATCGTCCCAGAATAAATAACGCGAGGCCCGACGACAGGTCTTGCCCGATGGGCTCAGGCAACCCTCTTCAACTTCCCTGAGCCCGAACGCGCTCGGGTTGGCCACCACATCACGCAACAGCGCAAAACTGTCCATAAACCGCACCGGAACGCCCAGCTTGCCGATCTCTGCCCGCAGACGCGTATTGAAATCGCGGCTAAGGGCAGTCAGTGCCGTGCCGGACGCCAACGCATACGAACTGGATGCATACGGTATCAGTCCCAGATCCGGCATGAGCCCAACCACAATGTGGCGTGCGCCGATGAGAGCGAGTTGGCTGGTCACTACGGTGATGTTCGCCACCGCTGCGGCAATGGTTTCGGCGATGGACGACGACCCATTCAGCCCGAATATGTCATTGGCCCCCGCCCAGATCAGATACAGGCCCTCCGGGTCAGCGCCAAACGGGTGGTTGATAACATAGGCGTCCACCTGGGTGCGGAGACCAGGATATGCACCCTCCAGGTTTGTGTAGCCGCTCTGGGCGCTGCCATGGGCATAGCTTTCCAGCGGCACACCCAGCGTCTGTGCAACGTACTCCGGCCATACGCGACCGTTTGAGAAGCGCCCTTCGTCGTAGGGCGGATCAGCCGGAAACCGTCCTTTGGTCAACGCATACATGTTGCCGGTATCGGACAGGCTGTCTCCAAAAACCACAACGCGGCTGTAAGGGGCGGCAAACGCCGGAACCACTGGGGAAAGCCAGATCGAAAGCAAAATAGACGCAAGTAAAATACGCATGAAGTCTCTTCACCAAGCGGGTTGCGGGGACCAGGGCGAGGTCGTTGCACCTGCAGCCGCAATCGGTCCATGTCAGGCATGCAGTACCTGCCAGGCCCCTCAGCAATCGCCGGGCCGAAATATAAAACTTTCTATTTTTCAATAATTTGATGGTTTTTTGAATCTTGGCCTGTTCGGGCTGCGTAAAATTACTCGACAAGATAAGAATTGCCCGACACGACAGAGACGGTCGGCCCGTGCCACATGTTGGCCGGGTGTCGTACGCCATAGGCGACCGTGTAAACCTCTGTAGGTGGGGGCACTGCAATGAGATTGCAAAAAATCAGTTTGAAGAGAGAAAATCAAACAGTTGCGAGGGTGGCCGGAAACCGGCACCCGATCAAGCGGGGTCCGATAGGTGCAGAGACCATTCTGCAGAAGAGATCGGACCGAGCGGATGGCTCAACGACTCGGGCTGAGCCCGGCGAGGCATGAGGAAGTCGATCTTCAGATTCCGTCCTCAGCCCCACCGGGGTGGGGTGCAGACACGCAATTCAGGACATGCCGTGAAGAAGATCAGAAAAGTCCTCCAAGGCCCAGTTGTCGCAGTCCGCGAAATCGCCCATCACCAGCCCGATTTCGCTGTTGCTGCAACGATCGGACTCTGCTTCCAGGGGCTCGTAGTCGGCCATATCAACGGCCCATTCACTATCAGATTCAAGATGTTGCTCTTCCAGAATCATTTCTTGTTCTCCTGCTGGACATGGGTCTCACCAGGCGTATTGCAGGGTGCGTGCCAACACACGATGTGCCGGTGTAAGCCAATTCTGAATTGCGGGCGCGAATCTGCAAAACCGTGGGAGTCGGGTATAGTGAGAGGGCTCCAATAGCAAGCAAACAGAACAGGAGATAAACCATGACGGTTTACAGAAAAGCGCTTGCCCCACTCACGGGTGCACTCTTACTCGGTCTTTCCTACACCTCAGGCGCAGTGAATCAAAGCACCGTCTTTGGACTCTGGGATATTGGCAACGACGCCATCGCCCAACAGGTTTCGGGCATCCAAGCCAGTATCAGCTTTCCAGGCATAGAGACCCCGGCGTTTCTCCGGAAAACCAATTACCTGCCTGTGGGTTCGGGGCTGGTTCAGATCCAACAACAGACCCGAGCCGAGTTCACAACCACCACGGGCGTCTTGATCGGCCGATTTACCGTCGCCGCGACCAGCCCGCCCATGCCTGACCCCCGCACCGCGTCGCCTGACGTCCGTTTCTACAATGGCGACGGCACCCTGATCGGAACCGGCGGTTCGCCTGTGTTTGCGAATCCACACGTGTTTGACGGGCCCATGGGAGTTGGCGCCGGGACCCAGGGACAAGGCTCGGTCATCGTACTCGCCACTTCGGTACTTTCGAGCTATCAGGTGGGTGCCGGGCCCGTGGTCAACACCGGTCGCTACAGTGTTTCCGCCTATCAGACGGTGCCCACCCTGCAGCTCACCTGGACACAACAGTTTGAAGCAAAAGACCCGTCAGGGATGGAGCTTTCCCGTCCACTTTCGGCGGTCGGGGATTTCTTGAATGGGGACCTGATCGACGAAGCGCGCGTCGTATTCCGGAAGAGAACCGTCACTGGGGCAAAAATCTTCGAGTACCGGTACTTCAATCTGTTGACCGGCAATCGCATTGTAGGCCCGAACAACTTTGTCACGGTGCCGCCTTTGTAGGGGCTTCGACTACGCAACCAAGCCACCGGAAACTCGGCGAGGCAGGCGGGCATTGGGAAACACCGCCCGCCTCGCTCGCGCAAATACGATGGGGACAGCTAAACGGAAAACTGCATCCGTTCTGACGGGTGTTGGTGTCAATGCGCCGTTCGGCAAGACATCAGAACCCGTCCCGAGGCAACCCGCTCGGCACGACTCAAAACACGATAGAGCAACAAACCGATTCCCGCGATCATAACCAACAAGATCATACCGGGCACCCGATTGGTCTGTTCCGCCGCCAGCGCGGCCAAGCCTCGATGCAGGCGCCGCACCGTCTTATCATCAAACTCTGGATTCCATACAGTCCGCGGTGTAGGGCGCAGATTGTCATTGCCATGGACTGCTTCAACCAGAGACTCTTTTAACGCGGTCTTCAACCCAAATCGCAGCATGTATCCATAGACATCGAGAAAGTACAGACGAATTCCATGTCGATGCTCCATCACAGCCAACATACGGCGAAAACGATCGTTTCGTTCTACTACACGCTTCGAGTAAGACGCGCGACCATCTTCATAAGATGCAAGCTCCAGTGCTTGCTCAATCGACATATTCGCCACCAGGACGTGCTTGGCGCCTTGGTCTACCAGTGAGCGAACGCGTTGCCGCAGCTGTTGAGTCACGGCCACCGTCGCTGGTCCAGGACCATCGTCTGCCCGCAAGGATCGCTGATGTCCGGACACACTGGGCCATATCACGAACAATCCGCTGGAATTCCTTGCTTGATCTGTGATGTGGGCGGAAAGACCGCCCGGCAAATCGTCCGCCAACGACGTCAGCGGGGTGGAAGAAGGCTTAGACAGGTCAAGGTGCTTCGCCAGGTGATGCAACCAGACAGAGGCTTGGCCTCGCCCTGAATAGGAAGCGGGGCCCGGTTCGGCAACAGCTGTGGGGTTGCCGCCCAATACCACCAGACTGGAGAATCGCTCGACCATTGGGCTTCGGGCCAGCACAACGACAGCGATCACCATCAGCAGGACAAGCACAGGCTCACCCGCAGCACTCAATCCCAATCTCGACCTGACCATGTCACATCACTCTCGATTTTGAGTATCCGCATACGTCTAAGCGTAGCGCATCTAACGAACCGGCACCTGCACTGGCGGCGAGCAAAAACCACACCCGCTCCATTTTCAGTATTTCAATCAGCATATTAGAGCATGCCAGCATGCTCTACGGCGATGCCTTCGTAAACGCTGATGACGCGCATGAGACCGGCCCTGCATCCGCGCATGTCCAACGAGAAACCGAAGTCGTCGGTCACGGAGCAGCGACGCTTCAATGAGCGCCATTCTCCATCAACAGATGCACCACCGACAAAGTATCTGGGCGCCCGCCCCCGGTGAGGGGTGAATCGGTCCAATCCAGGGGCGTACTCCCGTAACGATCGCGAGCATTGATGTAGGCGCCATGGCTGAGAAGATACCGAATCAGATCCAAGTCACGACGCGCCACCGCACGATGCACAGCCGTGGCGCCACGCCGAACATCCGAGGCGTTCACATCGGCGCCATAGTCCACCAGCAGTGACACCAGCTCATGATCTCCCCGCTCCACGGCACGCAGCAACGGCGTACCCCCGGCCCGGTCCCGCGCCTCGATGTCGACTCCCTGGTCTATCAGCATCAACGCAGTCTCGCGGCGTGCATGGTGCAGCGGGGTGGCGCCGAGACCGTCGTGAACGCCTGTGTCAACCCCAAAACGCAGCAGAACATCAAGCGTGTTACCACGCGCCATGTGGACAGGCGTCTGTTCGCGCCGGTTGCGCAACTCCGGATTCGCCCCACTTGCGATCAGCATCTCGACCATCCGCGGCCGATCAAACGCCACCGCCAGATGCAGGGCAGACTCGCCGGACGGCAGCAGCATATTGACGTCACGGCGGCTGTCAAGATATGCCCTCAGCTCAGCCAGCGAGTTACCCTTGATCGCGGCACGGAGATGCTCCTCGGCCTGCGTCTCATCGCGACCCTGGGCGTTACGGATGGCCTCTGGTGTCGGCGGCGACGACGACTTCGAGTACGCTCTGTCTGCCCCACCCACGGCGGGAACGGTTGGCACAGCGGGTAACCTCTCCCCCCCGCCATGGCCAACGTGCGAGGGCATCGTATGATCTGGAGGTCCCACTGCGGATGCATCGGAGGGAGGGGGCGCAGCGGACGGCTGTAGCGCATACCATGCGACCGTCGCCACACCCACAATCAGTGTAAAACTCAGCGTCCAACGCCACATAGCGCCCCCAAGAGGTGCCCTGTAGTTGTCGGCAAGCCGGTTCGTTCAGATCTGCCCCTCCGCCAGCATAGCCGGCTGAATGCGGGGCAGCGAACCCGGGCCGTGGCCTGGACTCTACCCGGGAGACAGGCCGCGCAGGCGCTCGCTGCGTCGGCGCAACAACTCCAGGGTCGTCAGCAGCATGATGGACAAGACAATCAGCAACGTAGCAACCGCCAGTATGGTGGGGCTGATTTGTTCTCGGATGCCGGCCCACATCTGCCGCGGTACCGTGCGCTGTTCAAATCCCGCAAGAAACAGTACGGCCACCACCTCATCGAACGAAGTGATAAATGCGAAAAGGGCGCCGGAGATCACGCCCGGTGCGATCAAAGGCATGGTGATCTTGAAGAAGGTGGTGGTGGGATCAGCGCCCAGGTTGTGGGCCGCACGAATCAGGCTCTGATCAAAGCCCACCAGTGTGGCGGTCACCGTAATCACGACGAACGGCGTACCCAGCGCCGCATGGGCCAGGACAATACCCAGATAGGTCTGCGCCAAGCCAATCTTGGAGTAAAAGAAGTACATGCCGGCGGCGGAAATGATGAGCGGCACGATCATCGGCGAGATCAGCAGGCTCATTATCACGGTCTTGAACGGCATAGTCGCCCGCGACAGCCCCAATGCCGCCACCGTGCCCAGCCCCGTTGCCAGGATAGTGGCGGCAATGCCGATAATGATGCTGTTCTTGATCGAGTGCAGCCATTGCTCGTTGTCGATGATGTCCTGGTACCAGCGCAACGAATAGGCGTCCGGATCCAAGGACAGCATGCCCGGCGTAAACGAAAAATACGGCTCTACGTTAAACGACAGGGGGATGATGATCAGGATCGGGAGCACCAGAAACAGCAGAATCAGCGCGCATAGAAACCGGAAACCGTAATACCAGGTTCGCTCCAACAGACCCGCATAGGGTGGCAACGCCATCTTTTTTACCCCAGTTTCATGTTGTCGATGCCCACGATTTTGTTGTACGTGAGGTACAGCGCCACCACCAGTGCGAGCAGAATCGAGCCAAGCGCCGCGGCCAGGCCCCAGTTGAGTGAGCTCTGCATATGGTAGGCAATGATGTTGCTGATCAACTGACCGGACTGCCCGCCAACCAACGCCGGCGTGATGTAGTAACCAATGGAGAGAATGAACACCAGAATGACGCCAGCGCCGATTCCTGGGAGTGTCTGTGGGAAATAAACCTTCCAGAATGCAGTGAACGGGTTGGCGCCGAGCGAGCGCGCCGCACGCACGTATGTAGGCGAGATGGTTTTCATGACCGAAAACAGGGGCAAAACCATGAAAGGCAGCAGAATGTGCGTCATGGCCACGATGGTGCCGGTTTGGTTGTAAATCATCTGGATGCGGTTGTCATCGCCGATTACACCGACCCAGACCAGGATATCGTTGAGGATGCCTTCCGACTGGAGAATCGCGATCCAGGCGCTGGTTCGAACCAAAAGAGAGGTCCAGAATGGAAGCAGCACCATGATCATCAGCAAATTGGAATACCGCATCGGCAGATTGGCCATCAGGTAAGAAACCGGAAAGCCCAGCAGAATGCACAGCAGCGTGATGAGCAAGCTCAGCCACAGGGTCCGCCAGAACAGATTGACATAAATCTGCTTGAAATCAGGCTGTCGCTCTATATTGCCCTGAGCGTCGTACTTGAGATCAACCGCCGCCAAATAGTAAGAAGCGGTGACGGTTGGGCTGAACAGCTTGATCATCCGCCATGTGTCGATGTCACCCCATGCCTTGTCTATCTTGATCAGGGCGTCTTTGTACGGGGGCTCTTCTAACTTCCGAACACGGCGTCCAGTTTTGTTGAAGACGCCCCGCAACCCGCTTTTTTCGTAGTTGAGTCGCTTGCCCAACTGTCCGAGGGTTTTATTTTCGAAGGCGGCTTTCAGCTCTTCGACCATCGAGGCGTAAATCGCCTCGTCCGGCAGGTCGTCTCCATTCCATTGCTCGAGCAGGGTGGCGGTTTTGGGGACCACCGTGGACACCGTGGGATCGTTCACACTGCGCATCAGCATGTCGAGGATGGGGATGACGAAGCTGAAGACGATAAAGGCCAAAAGCGGCAGCACGAGCAGGAACGCCATTACCCGGTTGCGCCGTTCTGCCCGGCGCAGACGGGTCTTGAGGCTGGCCCCGTCAATGACCATCCCGTCCGACGCGCCTGTCAGTGTTTCAGCCATGCGGCTCCACCTTCGAGCAATCTATTGGATCATCAGCCCCCGGCGAACCGGGGGCTGCGTAAGCGCCTGCTGCTACTTTGAGAGCCAAGCGTTGAAACGCTCGGTGAGCGCGTCCTTGTTATCCGCCCAGAACTCGAAGTTGGTCATGAAGGCGTCGGTCATGTTGTCTGGATTCGTGGGCATGTGAGGCCCCATATCCACACCGAGTTCGGCATGCTTACCGACCATGGGCGCTGAGGATTTGCGTGCGGGGCCGTAGGAGATGTACTTGGCCTGATCCGCCAGACGCTGGGTATCGGTCGCGAAGGCGACGAACTCGTAGACCGCTTCCTTGTTCTTGCCACCGATCGGGATCGCCCAACCGTCCAGGTCCAGGGCCTGGCCGTTCCAAATCATGCCAATGGGTTGATTCTCCTCGACGATCGCGCTGAAAAGGCGACCGTTGTAGCCCGAAGCAATGCTGACCTCACCGTCGGCCAGGAGCTGCGGGGGTTGGGCACCGGCGGTCCACCACACGGCCTGATCCTTTAATGTGTCGAGCTTGGCAAACGCCCGGTCCACCCCTTCTTCAGTCCCGAGCACCTCGTAGACCTGGTCCACCGGGACACCGTCGGCCATGAGCGCCCATTCCAGATTGTAGACCGGCGATTTTTGCAGGCCACGCTTTCCTGGGAACTTCTCCAGGTCGAACACGTCCGCGATGGTCTCTGGTTTTGCGTCCGGGAAGTCATTCATGTTGTAGCCAAACATGGTCGAGTACACGATCTGCGGAATGAAGCAGTCCGATACCGAGCCCTCGATAAAGTCGTCGAGCGGCAGTGAGCCGTCGCTGCCCTTGACCAGCACGGCATTGTGATCGATCTCCTCGAACAAGCCCTCGTCGCATCCGGTGATGGCGTCGGACATCACCACGTCAACAACATCCCAGGTGACATTGCCCGCCTCGTTCTGCGCCCGGACTTCGGCCAGACCGCCACTGTAGTCGTCGGAATTCAGTTTGACATCGGGATTGGCGGCCATGTAGGGCTCGTGATACGCCTTCAACTGGCTCTGGGTGTAGGCGCCGCCCCAGGAAACAACCGTCAGGGTATCTTGGGCCTGTGCGGTGGCGCTGACGCCAAGCGCCGTTAGAATGGCAAGGGCCAAGGGTCTGATTTTCTCTAACCGATTCATAGTCATCTCTCTCCGTTGCTTCATCAATGCTGTTTTACGATGCGTATCCGCCGCCCAACCGGTGCGAAGCCGAAGTGGTCGGACGGACACCAATGTCAGACCGTATCAGGATGATGGCGTTCAGAGCGCATCCAAGGCCCGACAATCTTCAGCGTGCCAACCGACGGGCACAGTCTCGCCAACGCGCAGGTGCTGATGCCCCGCCGCGTTCGGGACCTTGATCACGAAGTCGTCATGCCCGCAAACCCGAACGCGGCTGCGCATGTGATCGCCCAGGTAGATCAACTCCAGAACCTCAGCATCGAAAATATTCGGCAGGCTGCCGCTCTCAGGGGCGATGGTGACCCGCTCAGGTCGCAGCGAGAGCGTGGTTGCGCTGCCCGTCGGACCGATGTTCACAGGCAGGGCATGGATCATGTCCCCACTCTCTGCTTCTACCAGACAGATGCTATCGCCGCTTTCGCGGATGGTGCCCACCAGGCGGTTGTTTTCACCGATGAATTGCGCCACGAACGCGTTGTCGGGCAGTTCATACAGCTGTTCGGGCGGTGCGAGTTGCTGGATGATTCCGTCGTTGAACACCGCGATGCGATTGGACATGGTCAGCGCTTCGCTCTGGTCGTGCGTGACATAGACCACCGTGACACCCAGGGTTTCGTGGATGTGCTTGATCTCGTATTGCATCTGCTCCCGCAGCTGCTTGTCCAAAGCACCCAGGGGTTCATCCATGAGCACCAGCTTCGGCTCGAATACGAGCGCCCGGGCCACGGCCACCCGCTGCTGCTGCCCACCCGACAGCTGAGCAGGCCGACGGGCGCCAAACGCACCGAGTTCGACCATGTCCAATGCCGTGCGCACCCGCTGGTCGATCTCGCTTTTCGGCGTTTTTCGCACCGCCAGCGGGAATGCGAGATTCTCGGAGATGGACATGTGGGGGAACAAAGCATAGTTCTGGAAAACCATGCCAATGTCGCGTTTGTGGGGTGCGACGTTGTTGATCGGGTTGCCGTCCAGGTAGATTTCGCCATGGGTGGCGGTCTCGAAACCGGCCAGCATCATCAGGCAGGTGGTCTTTCCGGACCCAGACGGGCCAAGCATGGTCAGAAATTCGCCTTGGGCGATGTCCAGATTCAGATCCTTTACGACCAGAATCTCGCCGTCATAGCTCTTCTGTACCTTATCGAATCTTACGTAGGCGTTGTTTTCGCCAGGCATTGAGCACCATCACTCTTAGTCATTTGTCATATCGCTCACCCCGCCTGGCAGCGCGAGACCCCGGGGCCGCACCGTCCCTGTTTCTGATTACCCCTAACTGAGGGCTTCGAACTCCGTTCGATGATCGTGCGCTAACAGCCTGGCTCAGGACACCAACTCGCCCAGCGAGCCTTGCTGTTCATTCTTGACCCCGCTGTTTAAGTGTAGACACTCAATTCCAATAGTTACAAGCCCATCTTCCAAACCTGCACCATCGAAACGTGAAGTAACGTTCCGTCCCATATCCGCTCGGCGTCCGAAAATCAGTGGCTCGACCATTGAATGCGCTCCCCGCGAACAAACAAAAAGGGGCGGCCAAAGCCGCCCCTTTTTGATCGTCTCAGATGATTGTCAGTTCTTGCTCGTGTCCACCAGACGGTTTTCCTTGATCCAAGGCATCATCCCCCGCAGTCGCTCACCGACTTGCTCAATCGCGTGCTCACGCCCCAAGCGGCGTTTGGCTTTCAGGGTAGCGGCGCCGGCCTGATTTTCCAGGATGAACTCCCGGGCGAACTCCCCGGTTTGAATCTCTTTGAGAATGCGGCGCATCTCGTCGCGGGTGTCGTCGGTGATGATACGCGGCCCGCGGGTCAGGTCTCCGTACTCCGCAGTGTTGGAAATCGAGTACCGCATGTTGGCAATGCCGCCTTCGTACATGAGGTCGACGATGAGCTTCAACTCGTGCAGACACTCGAAGTAGGCCATCTCCGGCGCATAACCGGCTTCAACCAGGGTATCGAAGCCGGCCTCGACCAGCGCGGTGGCGCCGCCGCACAATACCGCCTGCTCGCCAAACAGGTCGGTCTCGGTCTCCTCACGAAAGCTGGTCTCAATGACGCCGGCACGGCCACCGCCGTTTGCGGATGCATAGGCCAAAGCGATGTCTTTGGCCTGGCCACTGGCATCCTGAAATACGGCAATCAGGCTTGGCACCCCGCCTCCCTCGGTATAGGTGGACCGCACCAGATGCCCTGGCCCCTTAGGAGCGATCATGATCACATCCAGATCGGGGCGCGGTTCGATCTGCCCGAAGTGAATATTGAAACCATGGGCGAAAGCCAGAGCCGCCCCCTGCTTGATGTTGGGCTCGATCTCATCCCGGTAGAGCTTGGCCTGATGTTCGTCCGGCGCCAGAATCATCACCAAGTCGGCGCTGGCCACCGCCTGTTCGACGGATTTCACCGACAGGCCGGCCGCCTTGGCTTTACCGACCGAGGCGGAACCCGGTCGCAGGCCGACAACAACGTCGACCCCCGAGTCCTTCAGATTGTTCGCGTGTGCATGTCCCTGTGAACCATAACCGATGATCGCCACGGTTCGGCCTTTGATCAAGGACAGGTCGGCGTCCTTATCGTAGTAGATGTTCATCAAAGCGTGTTTCCCCCCTCAAGAATGACGGCCCGCGGTTCAGACCCGCAGACCCTTTTGACCACGGGCGATCCCTGAGACTCCTGACCGCACGACTTCCAGAAGATCGCCCGGTTCCAGGGACTGCAGAAACGCATCGAGCTTGTGTCCGGTTCCGGTCAGTTCCACGGTGTAGTTGCTGTCGGTGACATCGATGATGCGTCCGCGAAAAATCTCAGCCAGACGCATGACTTCGGATCGCTTCTCCCCCACGCTTGCGCGAATCTTGGCAAGCATCAGTTCACGTTCGATGTGGGCGCCTTCGGTTAGATCGACCAGCTTGACCACGTCAACCAGCTTGTTCAACTGTTTGATAATCTGCTCGACAATCTCCTCGGTACCGGTCGTAACCAGCGTCAACCGGGACAGTGATTCGTCCTCCGTGGGCGCAACCGCCAGCGACTCGATGTTGTATCCGCGGGCGCTGAACAATCCGGCCACCCGGGAGAGGGCGCCGGGCTCGTTTTCCAACAATATCGATATGATGTGCCGCATGCTTACACCAACACCATGCCTTCTTCGCTAGTGGACACCATCGCGTCACGGCCACCGAGAATCATTTCGTTGTGGCCACCACCCGAGGGAATCATGGGAAACACGTTCTCTTCCGGATCGGTCAGGAAATCCAGGAACACGGTCCTGTCCTTCAACCCGAAGGCTTCTCGCAGAGCGCCCTCGACGTCACCCGGCTTGTCGATCAGCATGCCGACGTGTCCATAACTCTCGGCCAGCTTCACAAAATCCGGCAATGCGTCCATGTAGGACATGCTGTAGCGCTTCTGGTAGAAGAACTCCTGCCACTGCCTCACCATCCCCAGGTACTTGTTGTTCAGGTTGACCACCTTGACCGGCGTCTGGTACTGCAGCATCGTGGAGAGTTCCTGCAGCATCATCTGAATGCTGCCTTCTCCGGTAACGCAGGCGACATCCAGATCTGGACAGCCCAGCTTCGCGCCCATGGCGGCGGGCAAACCAAAACCCATGGTGCCCAGCCCGCCGGAATTGATCCAGCGCCGGGGCTGGTCAAAGTGATAATACTGAGCCGCCCACATCTGATGCTGGCCCACGTCCGAGGTGACGATGGCCTTGCCTTCGGTGACCTCGTAGAGTTTCTGAACTACATACTGTGGCTTGATGATGGTGTCGCTGGGCTTAAAACCCAGGGAATCGATCTTGCGCCACTCGTCTATCTGAGCCCACCAGGCGGCCAGCGCGTCCGCGTCCGGTTTCCGGTCACCGTCCTTGACCATCTCTGCCATGGACTTCAAAACGCCCTTGACATCGCCCACGATGGGCACGTCGACCTTGACGTTCTTGGCGATGGAAGAAGGGTCGATGTCTACATGGACGATCTTTGCCACCGGACAAAATTTCTGCAAATCACCGGTTACGCGATCATCAAATCGTGCGCCGATGGCGACCAGCACGTCGCTGTTGTGCATGGCCATATTGGCTTCGTAGGTACCGTGCATGCCGAGCATACCGACAAACTGAGCATCCGTGGCCGGGTAGGCGCCGAGACCCATCAGTGTGTTGGTGACCGGGTAGCCCAGCGCCTTGCAGAGGGTCACCAGTTCCTGCGACGCATCGCCCAGGATCACCCCGCCGCCGGTATACATCATCGGCCGCTTGGCGCCCAGCATCAGGTCCACCGCCTTCTTGATCTGCCCGGTGTGGCCCTTCAGGGTCGGGTTGTAGGAGCGCATCTTGATTTTCTTGGGGTAGATGAACTCCGCCGTGTTCACGGTAACGTCCTTGGGAATGTCGACCAGCACCGGACCCGGCCGACCGGTGCTGGCGATGTAGAACGCTTTTTTGATGGTTTCGGCCAGATCCTCGGTCGATTTCACCAGGAAATTATGCTTCACGCAGGGACGGGTAATGCCAACCGAGTCCACCTCCTGGAAAGCGTCGTTGCCGATCAGTTTGGTGGGGACCTGTCCGGAAAGAATCACCATCGGGATCGAATCCATGTAGGCCGTGGCGATGCCGGTCACGGCGTTGGTGAGCCCGGGACCCGAGGTGACCAAGACAACCCCCGGCTTGCCCGTTGCCCGGGCGTAACCGTCGGCCGCGTGGGTGGCGGCCTGCTCGTGACGAACCAGCACATGAAGGACGGAATCCTGTTGAAAGATCGCGTCATATATATGAAGCACGGCGCCGCCCGGATAGCCGAAAAGGAACTCGACGCCCTCTTCCTGCAGACAACGCACGGTGATCTCAGCACCGGTCAGTTCCACTGTATTGATCTCCTCACAAAGAACGAAGAGCGGGCACGCGGCACCCGCTCGCTCGGCGTCCGGGCCAGCACTGCCGTTCAAACCCGCTGTCCAGTGCGTTGAGCGCCCCACTCAAGGTTCGAGCCTTCATCCGATCGGCCGATCCCCAATCCGGGCCTTTCTAAGACGAAACGGCCCGCAGATGCGGGCATTTAAGCGCTCAAAAAAGCGTTCCGACACTATAGGCTGCGCGCCCAAAAATCAACAAACGGGAACCGGTCCAATCTGGCTTCCGCGCACGGCCTGCCTTCGACGCAGGGATCGCAGGTGGGCCGTGTGCGATCCAGAACGGCCTCAGGCAGGCCATTGGGCTCTGCAAGCGCCAGGGCCATGCAGGCAGTTCGGTAGCCCACAGCCAGTCCAAAAGCCGTGCTGGCAAGGCACGCGAGCGCAGGACTGGCCGTCACCAATTCCAGCGAGTGTAACGCGGTCAACATTGGCTCATCAGCGGCGCTCTGTGAATAACCGAAAGTCCCGCATGGCCCACTAGCCCCGAAACGGCGCCGGTATGATCTTGAGATCGACCGGCAATCACGCGGTGCTCGCCCGGGTCCTGGGACCACCCGGGTACGGCCATCAGCCCAGCAATCCGGCCTGCCATTTGATAGCCCATGGCACACGCCGCGCGCTTGCGCTTATCATGGACCGAACAGGGACATTCCGGCGCCCCACGGAGATCGACACAAATGTTGAAAGCGCTTTGCATGATTGCACTGCTGGCACTGTGCTGCACTGCACACGCCGCAGCCTATAAATGGACCGACGACGACGGCAATGTGCAGTATTCCGGCACACCGCCGACGGATCGCCCCTACGAAAATGTCAAGGAGCCGCCTCCGCCACCCAGTTTGTCCGGGGCCGAAACCGATGGCGGATCGGAAACCCCTCCGGCGGACGGATCGTCGGAGGCCAATCCGGACCAGCAGCGATCGAAGATCGAGGCCAACTGCAACCAGGCACGGGCAAACCTTGAGGTGTTGAATGAGAACGAGTTGGTGGAGTTCACCGATCCGGATACCGGTGAGACCCGGCGATTGGACGAGGAAGAACGCCAAGCGCAGATTACACAATCCCAAAAGGACATCGACTACTACTGCACAGAGTAGTGTTGCCAGATCTGATCGATCGCTCCGAACACGCCACTGGCCGACGCGTTAGCGCCAGATCCGCTGGCGGCGCAGAAGATTCGTGGCATGTACGGCGCCCGGGCGCCGTCCAACGGCTCGTTGGACGGCATCGATACATTGGACTGGACCGACTTCAACCGGATACTTCAGTTTCGCCCGGTCACGGCGACTTACAGCAGGCCAAGGGCGACCGGGGCCAGGCCTGCCGGACAGCATAATCAGCCATGCGCGTTACACGTTTCCCAATTCCGACGCTGAAAGAAACCCCCGCCGACGCCGAAATTGTCAGTCATCAGTTGATGCTGCGCGCGGGCATGATCCGGAAACTGGCCTCCGGTCTTTACTCCTGGCTGCCCCTCGGGGTGCGGGTTCTACGCAACGTGGAACGGGTGGTGCGCCAGGAAATGGATCGAATCGACGCCGCCGAGGTTTTCCTGCCTGCGGTTCAACCAGCGGAACTGTGGCGGGAATCCCAGCGCTGGGATCAATACGGCCCGGAGCTGTTGCGGTTCAAGGACCGCCATGAGCGGGAATTCTGCTTTGGACCGACCCATGAGGAAGTGATCACCGATCTGGTCCGAGGCGAAATCAAGAGCTATCGCCAACTGCCATTGACCTACTACCAGATCCAAACCAAGTTTCGAGACGAAATCCGGCCCCGCTTCGGCATCATGCGGGCGCGGGAATTCATCATGAAGGACGCCTATTCCTTTCACACCAACCCGGCATCGCTGCAGGAAACCTATGATCGCATGTACCAGGCGTACGTGCGGGTGTTTACCCGTCTGGGTCTGGATTTCCGAGCCGTTCTGGCCGATGGCGGCAGCATCGGGGGCCACACGTCCCACGAGTTCCATGTGCTGGCCGATTCCGGCGAAGACGCTATTGCTTTTTCGGATTCCGGTGACTATGCCGCCAACGTGGAACTGGCCGAGGCGGTGGCGCCGGTCGAACCACGCCCTGCGCCCACGGAGCCGATGAAAACCGTGGACACCCCCGGGCAACACACGATGGAGGCCCTTGCCAGCTTCATGGGCGTTTCCACCAGCCGCTGCCTGAAGACCCTCATGGTCAAGGGCGAAGCCGGCGGGCTGATCGCCCTGTGCCTGCGCGGCGATCATCATCTCAACGAGATCAAAGCGGAGAAGCTGAGCGGCGTGCTGTCCCCCCTCACCCTGGCGGAGGACGCGGATATCCGATCCGCCACCGGTGCGGGTATCGGCTCGGTGGGACCGGTGGGGTTGGAGATCCCTGTCATCACCGACCGGGCTGCGGCGGTACTCGCGGATTTCGTATGCGGGGCGAACCAGGACGATCGCCATCTGAGCGGGGTGAACTGGGGCCGAGATATGGCCGAGCCCCGGGTCGAAGATCTGCGCAACGTGGTCGAAGGCGATCTCAGTCCCAATGGTGATGGCCACATCGCAATCCGCAGGGGTATTGAAGTGGGCCACATCTTTCAGCTCGGCACCAAGTACAGTGAGGCCATGGAAGCCACCGTGCTTGACGAGGACGGAAAGAGCTGCCTGGTCACCATGGGCTGCTATGGAATCGGCGTGACCCGGGTCATCGCCGCAGCCATCGAACAGAATCACGATGATCACGGCATCGCCTGGCCAGCGGCCATGGCCCCGTTTCAGGTTGCGGTGCTGCCACTGAACGCCGCTCGATCAGAGCGGGTGCGTGAGGCGGCCGAATCGGTGTACTCCACCCTCAGCGCGGCCGGCATTGATACCCTGATCGACGACCGGGGCCTGCGACCGGGCGTGATGTTCGCGGATATGGAATTAATCGGGATCCCTCACCGGCTGGTGGTGGGCGAGCGGGGCCTGGATCAGGGCGTGTTCGAGTACAAGGGACGGCGGGACGCAGAGCCGACCCTGGTGCCGCAAGCAGACATCATCGCCTTCCTGCAACAGCGCATTACCCACTGACGGCATTTCCGTCAGTGGGCGGTGGGAAACGGCAGGCGGGCATCCGGCGGAGGCAGTTGGACATGAAACCCCCGCTGCAGAAGGTTTTTCAACACCTGAACCGCGTCCTCCTGGGCCAGGGTGCGTTGCGGCCACAGCACCAGATCCATGACAAATTCGGCTTCGCCAATGGCGCCGAGCAGCGCATCCGGCAGCGCCTGAAAGCCGTCCCGGGACGACAGGTACAAATAGGTGTCAGGCTTGCGACGACTCCGGTAAACAAAGCACAGCACCGCATCATCCCCGGAAGTGATCAGCCAATTTCAAAGGCCGTGTAGCGACCGCCTTGTTCGATCGCCAGAGGCTCGGTCGAGACATCGCTTACCCTGGCGTTTGGCGGCCCCCGATGCAGCCAGTCGATCAAGCCTTGCACCGCAGCCGGTGAACCGCAGGCGATGACTTCCACTCGGCCATCTTCGAGATTTCGGGCGTAACCCCTGAGCTTGAGCTGCTCAGCCTCGGCCTGGGCCGAGGCACGGTACCAAACGCCCTGCACCAGACCGGAGATCAGGCACTTTACGCAGATCTCGGGCTCGATATCAGACCCGCTGTTCATGGAACCAGATCGAGGTCGGCCCCCGATTCCTGCAACATGCTCTCCAGCATGGCCGCGGTCAGCGGCCCCAGATGGCGATTGGCGATCTCACCGTCCGGCGAGACAACAAAAGTCATGGGCAGGCCGAGGATCGCAGGCATGCCTTCCGGCGGCGTGATGCCCGCCAGCAGAATGGGATAGTTCACGCCCAGATCCTCGACAAACGCCTGGAGTTCCGCCACCTCGATATCCTCGATATCCAGTCCCAGTACCGTAACGCCCTGATCCGCGTATTGTTCAGAAAACCAAGCAAGCTCCGGCATCTCGGCCAGACAAGGGGGGCACCAGGTCGCCCAGTAGTTGACCACGACCCAATCGCCCCGGTAATCCGCAAGCCGGTGGATCGTGCCGTGCAGATCAGGCAATTCAAATTCAGGCGTGGCGGCGGATGCCGCGAAATTGGGGCTCAACAACAGGGCCAGAATCAGCCCGGTGAATCTGCAACTTGCAACGTGCACATCGACTCCTAGGGAAGGTCTGAACAATTGATACGAACACGCCAGCGTCTTTGCGCTCCCTCGTACAAGGCGCACCGAGCGAAGTTGGCCCGAGGAAAATAAGTGAGCTGCCAATGAGCGAGGTGCAACGCGGTACCAGGGGCGCAAAGGCCCGGCTCCGCTGGGGTTTCGCCCGCAAGGGCACATCTGCCGCGTTTCCCGGCTTGGCCATAGAATAACTATGGCGCTGCGCCGGGAGCCTCGCATCTGCGCCCTTGTGGACCGAAACGCGATTCGCATCAATTGATCAGACCTTACTTAAGTCTCCAGGACATCGGCGATGGTGCGGTCCAGCACCGGGCTCAAACGCGACTCGGCATCGGCCAGAACCGCTACGAACGGCGCCACCCAGCTTGGCGCCTCGCTCAGCTCGGCGACCGTCGGAAGTTTGAACGGCGTTATGCGCTGCAGTTCCTGCAAAGTCAGATCGTCCAGATCCCGGCTCAAAGCCCAGGTCTGATCCTCGGTGCGATGGATGATCCTGGCCCGCCTCAATGACAGCAATATGGTTTCCAACTCGGCCTGAGGCAAGCCCAAGGACCATCCATCCCGCCCCCTCAAATCGAGAGTGCGCCCTTCCCGCTGCCGTTCACGCAGCCGCCGCAACAAGTCGAGAGTGCTCACGAATCCCATCGACTTTGGCTGGTCGCGCGTCCAATTGGGCCGGCCGGCACAACAGCTGCATTCGGCGCCGAGCAGGATGATCACCCAGGTGACATAGATCCAGACCAGGAACAGTGGCACCGCCGCCAAAGCGCCGTATATGGTTTGATAGGTGGGAAAGCGGGTGACGTAAAAAGCAAACCCGCCCTTGGCAATTTCAAACAGCACCGCCGCCACCACGCCACCCAGCAAAGCGTCCCGAATTCGAACCCGGGTATCCGGCACGATGGTGTACATCAGCGTGAAACCAACCGCTGCGGATAGCCAGGGCAGTAAGGTGAGAACGAGACCCCGTGTTCCATCGGGACTGACACCCCGAAACAGCGGCAGCGACACCAAATACGATGTGGCGACCAGGCTGGCGCCGATCAAAAGCGGCCCCAAGGTCAGTAGCGCCCAGTAAACCAACACACGCCCGATCAGGCTGCGGTGGTGCTGTACCTTCCAGATCCGGTTCATGGCCGCGTTGATGGATGAAATCAACATCACCGAAGTCACCACTAACACTACCGTGCCGATGGCGGTCAGGCCCCGGGCCTTGGACGCAAACGCCTGAAGATAGGACTGGACCACCTCACCCGAGGCAGGCACAAAGTTCTGAAAGATGAAGTCCTGAATATCGGTGGTGACGCGGTCAAATGCTGGGAACACCGAAAAAAGACCGATCATGACAGCCATCAGGGGCACGAGGGAGAGCAATGAGGTATAGGCGAGGCCGGCAGCCAATTGCAGGCCGTGATCGCCAAGGAAGTTGTGGAACACGCAGCGCGGCAGAGTAACCAGTCTGGATCGGTACGCCCACCGCAGCCAAAGCGCCGGAGTCATTGGATATCCGGCGCCGGCAAACGCAGGTACCTAGCCACCGCGTCGGATGCTGGCGTTCTCTCGTGCTCGGATGGCAAGTTCCCGGGCATCCGTGGCCTGCTGGCGGGCGCTGTCATAGTCGTGGGATTCGAGACTCTGTTCGGCCGAATCCAGCAGCGCTTTGGCGGACTCATAGTCTTCGGTCGAGTAGACCGGCGCCCCGGCATTTTCGGCTGCTCGCAGCGCTTGCCGGGCATCGCTCATCTCCTGGACCGGCGCGGACGCGCAGGACGCCAGCACCAGAACATACACAACAGCAGTTATGAGTATCCGACGCACGGTTGCCTGATGTTCTGCTATGATCTTGCCGCCCCGGAACGGGGTCAGCACGGGTATCGTAGAGTCAAGCTAGCACCGCCTCACTAGAGCGTCAAGGCGGTCACTCAGAGGCCAATCATGTTCCCGGACGACCAAGTCATTCTGTATCACAATCCACGCTGCTCGAAGTCGCGGGCGACTCTCGAACTGCTGCGACAGCGCGGTGTCGAACCTCAAGTCGTCGAATATCTCAAGACGCCGCCCAGCCGGGCGGAACTGACCGAAATCCTCCGGCGGCTCGAGCTGAGCGCCCGTGACTTGATGCGCAAAAACGAAGCTGAGTACGCCGAGGCCGGTCTCGGAGACCCGGGCCTGACCGAGGACACATTGATTATTTCTTTGGTGCAGCGACCCAAGCTCATGGAGCGCCCGATTCTGGTCGCCCAGGGTAAGGCTGCCATCGGCCGCCCCCCGGAAGCGGTTCTGGAGATCCTGTAGATGGGTGAGATTCTCGTGCTCTACTACAGCGCCCACGGCGCCACCGCCGACATGGCCCGTCACGTCGCACGGGGCGTCGAGGAGGTTGCGGGCATGAGCGCACGGCTGCGAACGGTGCCGCGGGTATCGGCAGTATGCGAGGCGGTGGAGGACGACATTCCCGCCTCCGGCGCCCCCTACGCGACCACGGAAGACCTGCGGCAATGCGACGGTCTGGCGCTGGGGAGCCCCACTCGCTTCGGCAATATGGCCGCACCCATGAAGTCTTTCATAGATGGCACCAGTGACCTTTGGCTGTCCGGCAGTCTGGCCGGGAAACCGGCCGGCGTCTTCACCTCCACCGGCACTCTGCACGGGGGTCAGGAAACGACGCTACTGACCATGATGCTGCCGTTATTACACCACGGCATGCTGCTGATGGGGCTGCCCTATACCGAGACGGCTTTGGTCGACACGCAACAGGGTGGCACACCCTATGGACCCAGCCACCATGCCGGCATCGACAACAGTCGGGCGCTGTCGGACCATGAGAAAACGCTGTGCCAGGCTTTGGGCCGACGCCTGGCCGCGACCGCCGTCACGCTGTGCCGACGCTGATCCGTCTGGCTCGCGCGGCGACACTGGCGGGATACTTCGGACTGCTGATTCTGCTGACGGCCTGGTTTACGCTGATTGAGCCGTCTCCAAGGTTTCCGGTGCTGGTCCCGCTGGTGGGCATGGTCGGACCCCTTCTGTTTCCCCTGATGGGATTGCTGCACGGCCGCCCCTACACCCACGCCTGGACCTCATTTCTGGCGCTGTTCTACTTCACCGCCGGCGTGTTCGTGTACGCGGGCGGTGAAGGTAAGTCGTGGCTACCCCTCCTGGAAATCGCCCTGAGCATAGTCTTGTTTCTAGGATGCATTTTCTATGTTCGCCTACTACGGAATGAGACGGACGCCCTGCGCTGACACCCGGTTGGGCGCGAGCTGTAACATTATTGTAATATTGGGCTTTCACGCCGTGTCTGGATCGGTGAGACGAGCGAAGGTCGCCATTGGATATCACACTCTGGGTCGAGCTGATCCTTTTCGTCATACTGCTGGGATTCTCAGCATTCTTTTCAAGTTCGGAAACCAGCCTGTTCTCCCTGAGCAAGCTACAAATGGAACAAATGCGGCGGGACGACGATCCGAATGTCGGTTTAATCGAAAAACTGCTGAGCGAACCCCGCCGCCTCATCGTCACGATTCTCATCGGGAACGAGTTTGTAAACGTCGCAGCGTCGGTCATCTCCGCCGCCATCGTAATCAAGTTAATGGGCGCGGAGCACAAGCTCTTCAACCTCTTCATCATGGTGCCCATTCTGCTGCTGTTTGGGGAAATCACACCCAAGACGCTGGCAATCAGAAACAATACTGCATTCGCCAGTGCCCAATCCCGACCCATCGATCTTTTTTCCCGATTGATCACACCCTTGCGCTGGGTCATTCGGCTTATCGCCGAGTGGTTCACAACCTTGATCGTGGGCAAGGCGCTCACCCCTGGCAGCATCGTTACCCAGGACATGGTCCGCACCCTGGCCAACGAAGCTGTTGGCGATGGCGTACTCGGGTCCCACGAGGCACGCTACATCGAACAAATCTTCAGTTTCGGGAACGCGACGGTGAAGCAGGTCATGACACCGCGTTCCAACGTGTTTTTTCTCCCCATAGACCTACCGGTTGACCAGTTGCTCCATGCGCTGAGAGACGCGAAGCACACCAAGGTGCCGGTGTATCAGAACCATCGGGACGAGATCGTCGGCATTCTGCACGCCCGCGATCTGTTGGGGGCCGATCTGGACGCGCTGCGAAGCAAGCCGGAACGGCTGACCAGGATCCTGCGCGAACCGCATTTTGTACCGGAAACCAAACCGGTCTGCGACCTGTTCCACAGCTTCCGCCAGCGCAAACTGTCGGTCGCGCTGGCGGTCGACGAGTACGGCGGTGTGACCGGGATGGTGTGCATGGAAGACCTGCTGGAATGCATCTTCGGCGACATCCCAAGTCCTTCGGATCGACTTGCCGCGGTCGGAGCCGAGGTCCTGGACGACGGATCAATCCGCATCGACGGCGCCATGTCGATAGGCCAGTTCAATGAGACGTTTGGAGGGCAGTCCGAGAGCGCCGAATTCGAGACCGTTGGGGGTCTGGTGTTGCACGAACTTGGGGAACTGCCTGAAACCGGAAGACGGGTTCTAATCCATGGTTTTGAATTCACCGTACTCAGTGTGGAGAGCAATCGCATCGCGGCGCTGTCGGTGAAAAACCGATTGTCAGTGACGCCGGTCTCCGAGGGCACACAGGAACGACCCGCAGCAATGGCGTCGCCTGATGCGGACGTCGCGACGTCCGCTGAAACCCAGCCCCCGAAGCCAGACCATCATTCGGTCAAGGACTGAACTGCATGGACATAAGCCTGACCCTGCTGGTGATGCTGATCTGCCTGATCGCGGAGGCATTTTTCTCCGGCTCCGAAATCGGCATCGTCAGCGCAGATCGGATCAAACTGCGGCACGCGGCGGCAAAGGGGTCACGGGGCGCGAAGCTGGCCCTCGAGATGTTGGAAAAACCCGAATGGCTGTTATCCACCACCCTGGTGGGTACCAACATCGCAGTGGTGACCAATACCACCATGGCCACGGCCCTGATGATCGATCTGTTCGGACCGGGTTCAAGCTGGCTCGCCGTAGTCATCGCGGCGCCGCTGATCTGGGTGTTCGGAGAGATCGTGCCCAAAAGCGTGTTTCAGCAACGGGCTGACGTGATCACTCCCCGGGCCATTTTCATTCTGAAAGGCTGTTCCTTCATCTTCTATCCCATCCTTATGGTTTTCAGTTCGCTGGCGCGACTGCTTTCTCGCATGGTGGGCGCCGGCTCGACCAGCGCGAGCCCGTTCACCTTGCGCGAGGAAATATTGAGCATGATGCAGATGCCCGGCGAGGAGGTTGACATCGAGCCGATGGAACAAACCATGATTCGGCGGTTGTTCAACTTTGGTGAAACCACCGCGCGCGAGGTCATGATGCCGCTCATCGACGTGGTCGCCATCGATCAGCAGGCAACCTGCGCCCAAGCAATGCAACTGGCCACCGACAAAGCGCACAGTGTAATGCCGGTGTACGCGGACAGAATCGATCGCATCGTCGGCATTCTGGATACCCTGGAACTGCTGGGCCTGGACCCCGGCTTACCGATCCAGCCATATATCAAACCGGTTACCTACGTTCCCGGGTCAAAGGGAATACAGGATCTGCTGCTGGACCTGCGCCAGGCTCGAGCACAGGTGAGTGTCGTTGTCGATGAATTCGGTGGTGCGGAAGGCATCGTCAGCATCGAGGATATCCTTGAGGAGGTTGTGGAGGATATCCAGGACGAGTACGACACCCATGAGAAAGTCACCGAATGGGTCCGAAAACTGGATGATCGCGAGTACATTGTGGCGGCCAGGATGCCGTTGGACGATCTGGCGGACGAGCTCGGAATCGAGCTGCCAAAAGAGACCTACGCAAGCCTTTCGGGGTTCCTCCTGGACAAGGCGCAAGAAGTGCCCCAGGTTGGCGATTCGATCAAGTATCGGAGCATCACCTTCACAGTCCACCGCGGCACGCCCAGGGCCATCAAGGAAGTCAGGATCATCTGGTAGCGGAACTCGGCGACGATCCAGCGCAGTTTGGCCGGTCTGGTCGGATTCAGCGGACCGACCCGGTTGTTATCCCGCACGGCGCCCCTTCCGACGCAAGACAGTGCTGACAAACGGGACGGTCAAGCGGCGTTTGGCGGCCAGCGACGCATAGTCCAGGGCATCCAGCAGGCGCATCAGATGCGGCAGATCGCCCGGATGATGTCGAAGCAGATAACGCGCGACATCTCGGGGCATTTTCATGCCCTTGATCCGCGCACGCTCCTGCAAAAGCCCCAGTTTGTCATCATCCGCGAGCATCTGAAGGGGCCACACGGTGGCCATGCCGAGTCGAAAATTGAGACCGGGGTTGCTCAACGCCATGTCGGGGCGGCCGGAAACCAGAATGCGACCGCCTCCTTCGATCACACGGGAAATCAGGCCGTTGAGCGCATCCTGCCAGGCGGGCGCCGCGGCCAGCAGCGGCAAATCATCGACCGCAATAAGGTGGACGGACTCCAGGCCCAGCAGCGCGTCCGGCGAAAACTGTCCCAGCACCACGTCCAGGGGCAAATAAACGCAGGTGCCATCCCGACGGCTGACCTCGGTACAAGCCGCCTGAAGCAGGTGGCTACGGCCGCTGCCAAGCTCCCCCAGCAGCAACCCCAGGCCACCCCGCGGATCGTCCAGCCAGCGGCGCAACCGATCCACGGTGGGTCGGTTCGGCCCCGCGTAGTAGCTCTCGAAATCAGCGTGATCAGCAGCCTGCAAGCCCAGTGGCAGCTGACCGCTCACGATGGTGCCTGCTCATCGGGCGGCGCCGCGTCGACGCCGTAGAATGCGCTGCGCAAATACTCATCGTGAGTGTGACGCAGCAGCACCATGACGACGGCAGCCACCGGCAACGCCACCAAGACGCCAAAGAAACCGAACAAATGCCCCCCCACCAGAATGGCGAAAATCACCGCCACTGGATGCAGCCCGATCCGGTCACCCACCAGCAGGGGTGTCAGCAACATCCCCTCGATCGTCTGCCCAACGCCGAACACCAGCAAAACCGGCAGCACGTGAAAAATGTCCTGAAACTGGAGGAAAGCCGCCACGCTGGCCACCAGAATACCCACGATGGCACCCAGGTACGGCACGAAACTTATCAGACCCGCGAGCATGCCGATCAGCAGCGCAAAATCCAGCCCCACCAACCATAGACCAATGCTGTAAATCGTCCCCTGCGCGATCATGACCATCAATTGACCCCGCAGGAAGGCACCCAAGACCTGATCGGATTCCGCCGCCAGAGAGGAAACCACGGGTTCCAAACGGCGGGGCAACAGATCGCGGATTCGGGCCATCACCACATCCCAGTCCCGCATCAAGTAAAAAGTGACCACGGGTATCAGAACCAGATCGGCGATCCAGGTCAGCAGTAGCCCCCCGGACTGGCCCGCATACGCCAGAATCACCTTGAGCAGCCCGCCGGCCTGGCCCCAATGACCCGACAGGCCTTGCCCAATGGCCCCGAGGTCCAGCGTGGACCCGTCAATGCCCAATGCTTCGAACAGCTCCGGCAGCAAATTGGCCTGGATCCATTCGATGTACCCCGGGAGTTTTTGCGCCAGAGCGATGAGCTGGCGTTGTATCAGCGGCACCAGCAGCAACAGTACCGAAGCCAATAGAGCAAACAGAAAACCGAACACCACCGACACGGCGACCGTCCGGGGCATGCCCCTGGCCTCCATGCGATCGGCGACCGGATCGCCCAGGTAGGCCAACAGTGCGCCCATCACGAAAGGCGTCAACACCGGCGTGAGCAGATAGGTTCCGTAGCCTGCGGCCAGCACCAGGATGATCCAAAGACAGGTACGATCAGTGCGCATGATTCCTCACTGTAGGCGCGTTAGGGAGCCTCTGATTCATTCTGGGCGAAGCAGATTGGAGGGTGAAATGTGCAGATTCAAGCGAGCGGCAGATCGCGGGTAATAGTTGTTCTATTGCCAAGATTTGCAACGATGAAGCTGTACATTTCAGTCCCAAGATGCACGTTCACGAATAGATCAGATGGCTCCTTAGCACTCAGGCCCAGCAACATCCCGAGGCGGTTTAGGGTCTGTCGTCCGAACGGGGGCGGGGGCGCACACCCAACGCCCGTCGCCCCCAGACTCCAACGTAGCCAAGGCCGCTCAATACCGTCGTGATCGCAGTCATCAAGACCAGCAGAGGGACAAGGGATTGGTGTACTGACCACAGCCCCTGGTTGACGAGGACCACCAACACCAGCAGGAGTTGCGTGAAGGTATTGAGTTTGCTCATGGGCGTCGGTGCTGCATCAAAAGATGCGATCAGACAGTGATAGCACAAAGCACCACCGACGATGATCAGGTCGCGCAAAATGACCAATCCCACCAGCCAGGCAGGCAACAAGCCGACCCAGCCAAGACAGACGAAACACGCTATCAAAAGCAGTTTGTCGGCCACCGGATCCAGCATTCCGCCCAAACGGGAACGCCACTCGAATCGTCGGGCCAGAAAACCATCCACGGCGTCGCTCAAACCCGCCACCGCAAACACCAGCAGCGCTGAGTCGTAGCGATGCCCGATGATGAGCCAAGCCAGGGGCGCGACCAATATAATGCGCAACCCGGAGATCAGATTGGGAATATGCCTGGCCTGCATGTGCCCACGCCATCGGGTGTCGAATTGGGGTCAGTTTGGGAACCTTACCAAACCAAATCAAGCGCCGGCGTACCTTTGCACATGTCCCGGAATCCCTCAGCCGGGTCGCACACTTCGGACACCGCACGTCAACGTGTAACATAGCATGAATACCGGGTATGTCCGGCCCCTCTGGGGTTTCGCCCACAAGGGCACATCTGCCGCGTTTCCCGGCTTGGCCATAGAATGACTTTGGCGCTGCGCCGGGAGCCTCGCATCTGCGCCCTTGTGGACCGAAACGCGATTCGCAGCAATTGTTCAGACCTTCCTTCAAGGAGTACGCGTGAGCACGGACTCTCCCAAGCGGTCACCGGCGCCGCTTTCCTACCGTGATGCAGGTGTCGACATCGACGCCGGAAACGCACTGGTACAGCGCATCGCCCCGCTCGCCCGGGCGACCCACGGTCCCGGCGTACTCAGCGGGCTCGGCGGTTTCGGCGCCCTGTACGAGCTGCCACTGGACCGCTTCCGCAATCCCGTATTGGTATCCGGAACCGACGGCGTGGGCACCAAACTGCGGCTGGCCATGGAACTGGAAAGCCACGACACAGTGGGCATCGATCTGGTGGCTATGTGCGCCAACGACATCGTGGTGACCGGCGCCGAACCGCTGTTCTTTCTGGACTACTACGCCAGCGGACAGCTGGACGTCGAAACCGCCGCCAGCGTGGTAGCCGGTATCGCAGAGGGCTGTCGCCAGGCTGGCGCCGCTCTAGTAGGTGGTGAAACCGCGGAAATGCCCGGCATGTACCTGAACAAGGACTATGACCTGGCGGGTTTTTGCGTGGGGGTGGTGGAAAAAGCGCACATCATTGACGGTCAGCGGGTTGGGCCGGGTGACAGACTGATCGGGCTTGGCTCTTCGGGTCCACACTCCAATGGCTACTCGCTGATTCGAAAGGTGCTGGAGATGAGCGGTACCCGGGCGGATTCACCCTTCGACGGCCGCACCCTGGGTGAGGTGTTGCTGCAGCCCACCCGCATATATGTAAAGACCATTCTGAGTCTAATCGAGGCCTTGCCGGTTCACGCCCTGTGTCACGTCACCGGGGGCGGGCTGCCCGAAAACCTGCCCCGGGTGCTGCCAAAGGGCTGCCGGGCGCTGATCGAACGGCGGAGTTGGGCCCAACCGGCGGTGTTCCACTGGCTTCAGGACCAGGGCAACATCGAGGACGAGGAACTGCTTAGAACCTTTAACTGCGGCATCGGCATGGTGGCGGTGGTACCCGGGGATCGGGCCGATGAGGCCGTCGCGATCCTGACCGGCGCCGGGGAAATTGCAAGTGTAATCGGCCGTATCGAGGCCGAGTCGGGGGATAAACGGATCGAGATCCGCCCATGAGTCAGGCACCTGTATCGGTGGTGACGCTGATATCCGGTCGTGGCAGCAACATGCGCTCTATCGTGGAGGCGATGGCCGGGCAGCGGATTCGGGGTCGCGTAGCGGCTGTGATCAGCAACCGTCCCAACGCCCAGGGCCTGCACTATGCGCGTGAGCAGGGCATCCCGACCGATGTCATCGATCACAGACTCTACCCCGACCGGACCGCGTTCGAAAAAGATCTGTCTGTGGCGATCGACCGTCATCGTCCCGGACTGATCGTGTTGGCCGGATTCATGCGGATTCTGACACCGGCCTTCGTCGACCAATATCTGGGCCGGATGCTCAACATCCACCCGTCGCTGTTACCCCGTTACCCGGGACTGAGCACCCATCAGCGGGCGCTGGACGCGGGCGACAATACTCACGGGGTCAGCGTGCATTTTGTGACGGCGGAATTGGATGGAGGCCCGGTGATCGCCCAGTGCCGCGTTCCGGTGCTGGCAAATGATACCGCTGAAACCCTGGCCGACCGGGTGCTGTCCGAAGAACATCGATTGTATCCGGAGGTCGTGGGCTGGTTTTGCGAGGGTCGATTGCAGTTCGGCACGGGCGGCATCCGCTTCGATGACGCGCCCCTTTCGGCACCTATCCAGCGCTCATACCAATCGACCATACCGGCGTAACAAAGGGAGCCTCTGATCTATTCGCGAACGTGCCTCTTGGGACTGAAATGCACAGCTTCATCGCTGCAAATCTTGGCAATAGAACAACTATTACCCGCGATCTGCCCCGCGATCCGCCCCTTTAATCTGCACATTTCACCCTCCAATCTGCTTCGTCCAGAATAAATCAGAGGCTCCAAAGGAATCGGAATGAAACACAGACTGGCCACGCCGACGCTGAAAAATCGGCTCAGCGGCGCCGCAACCCCGATCGGCACCAAAGCCGTTTGGCTGGCAATGCTGTGCCTGGCCAGCCTGCTGGCCGCCGTGGGTCCCGTCCAGGCCAGCGCGCTGCCGCCAGCGTTTGAGGCGCGCTACGCGGTCCATGTGGCCGGTCTTTATGCCGGCCAGGGCATTCTGAGCTTGAAACCGAGCCGGGATGGCGGCTGGCTGTTTACCGTTGAAACTCACCCGGAGGGCTTGGCTGCACTTTTGGCGGCACGCACCACCGACCGCAGTGAGCTCGAGCTCAGCGACGCCCAGGCCCGACCAATCCGCTACACCCAGTCCGAGGGCAAGGATCAGCAGACGCAATTGGATGCGGGTTTCGACTGGGTGCGGCGCGAGGTGTCCGTCACCGATGCAAAAGGGCACCGTGCTATTCCGCTACCATCCGGGCCGATTCAGGACCGGGCCAGCGTATACCCGGCGCTGATGGCCGCTTTGGAGGCCGACAGCCTGCCGGAACAGGTCCAGCTATTCGACGGGAAACGCGTCAAAACCTACGCCTTGGCGCTGCATCCCGGGGAAGAATTGGACACCGCGGTGGGGCGGCTCGACACAGTCCGGGTTCAACGCGGAGTGGAAGGCGACAAACGGATATCGTCTTTCTGGTGCGCACCGGCGCTGGCTTATTTGCCGGTGAAGGTTATCAAGACCAAGCGCGGCCAGGAAATCCTGCGCCTTACGGTGCTGAGCGTGAAGGGGCTGGGGACCGGGAACTGAAACCCGGATCGGACCCGTCAACATCAGGCGCGGGGCAACGTCACCCCGCGTTGGCCCTGGTATTTACCGCCCCGATCCAGATAGGAGGTTTCACACACCTCATCGGCGCCAAGGAAAAGCATCTGGGCTACGCCTTCGTTGGCGTAAATCTTGGCCGGCAGGGTGGTGGTGTTAGAGAACTCCAGGGTGACATGGCCCTCCCATTCCGGTTCCAGCGGCGTCACGTTGACGATGATGCCGCAACGGGCGTAGGTGGACTTGCCAAGGCAGATCACCAGCACATCGCGCGGTATGCGGAAGTACTCCACCGTCCGGGCCAGCGCAAAGGAGTTGGGCGGGATAATGCACACGTCGGCCCGTACATCGACGAAGCTGCTGTCGTCAAAATTCTTGGGGTCTACCACCGCCGAATTGATGTTGGTAAAGATCTTGAACTCGTCGGCGCAGCGCACATCGTAGCCGTAACTGGACGTGCCGTAGGAGACGAGTCGCTCCCCGTTTTCGGCGTATCTCACCTGGCCAAGCTCAAATGGCTCGATCATGCCAGTTGCGGCCCTGCGTCGAATCCAGCCGTCTGATTTGATGCCCATGGTGCAAGCCTCTCTCGTGTCGTCAGGCCAAGGCTGCCCCGAACCCGCGCCTGTTTGGGCGCAGGCCCGGACGCAGCCGATCAGCTGTTCTGGATGACGATGTTCGGAAACTTGTGGGCGTAGCTCTTGGATTTTTTGGCCAGGCTCGCCGCCACCCGCCGCGCGATCTCCCGATAAATCTCGCTGATTCGACTCTCCGGTTCCGCCGCCACGGTGGGCGCGCCGTCGTCAGTCTCACGGCGTATGCGGATGTCCAGGGGCAGGGCGCCGAGAAAATCCGCCCCGTACTCTTCGGCCATGCGCTGTCCCCCGCCCTCTCCGAAAATGTGCTCCTCATGGCCACATTGGGTGCAGATGTGAATGCTCATGTTCTCGATGATGCCCAGCACAGGGACTTCGACCTTCTCGAACATTTTTAAACCTTTGCGTGCATCCAGCAAAGCAATGTCCTGGGGCGTGGTGACGATGACCGCGCCGCTGACCGGGACTTTCTGTGACAAGGTCAGTTGGGTGTCGCCGGTACCGGGCGGCATGTCAACGATAAGGTAATCCAGATCGCGCCAATTGGTGTCGTTCAGCAGCTGTTCCAAAGCCTGGGTGACCATGGGGCCGCGCCAGATCATTGGCGTGTCCTCCTCGATCAAGTAGCCGATGGACATGGACTGGATGCCGTGGGCCAGCACCGGCTCCAGGCTGCGCCCGTCCTTGGACTCAGGCCGGTTAGCGGCGACGCCCAACATGCGTGGCTGACTGGGGCCGTAGATATCCGCATCCAGCAGGCCGACGCTGGCCCCCTCGGCGGCCAGGGCCAGGGCGAGATTTACCGCTGTGGTGGATTTGCCGACCCCACCCTTGCCGGAGGCGACGGCGATGATGTTTCGCACCTTCTCGAACGGCTTCAAACCTTTCTGCACCGCATGGCTGGTGGCCTTCCAACCCAGCTTCAAACCCACCTCCTGGACCCCCTCCAGGGCGCTCACGGGTCCGCGAATCGCCTCGGACAACTGCCTGCGATAGCCCTCGATGGGAAACCCCATTTCCACCGTCAGGGTGACTTTACCCCCGTCGATGGCCACATCGCGCAGGCAACGCGTGGAGACCAGGTCTTCATCCAGGTACGGATCGATATAGGAACGCAGGGCGTTCTCAACCTGGTCACGGGTGATCTCTGTCATGCTGTTCGTGTCCTCTGTGTAATCCAATGCAACAGGCGTAGCCGGGTGCGCATCACCACATCAATCCGCCAAACTCATCGTCTTCGTCACCCGGCTCGTGCAACAGCACCAGTTTTTCCGGGTGTACAGCCTGCAGATCGAGCGCCGGCTTGCGCTCCAGCAGCACATATTGTTCAAGGTTGGCGTGGGGCCGGGCGATACCCATATCGCCCTGGCTGAGCCGCTGCTGCTGGGCGCGGGTAACGCCGATGCTGCGCACCTGAGCACCGGACTCCTGGAAGTTGTAGCTGACCTCCGGCGTCTCGGGCAATGCGATACCGTGACCGCTGATGATGCCCCGGGCCTGCTCGGCTCGCTCACGAGCCGCGCGCTCACGGGCCTCCTTCTCAAGCCGCTGGCGCTCCCTCGCCTGGTGACGCTGGCGTTGGGCTTCCCTGTCGCGCGCCCGAGCCTCATCCAATTCCTGCTGGCGTCGTGCCTGCTCAGGATCCGGCACCGCCCTGGCCTGCTTGCTCTTTTTCTGTTTGCGCTGCTTGCCCCGGGTCTTCTCCGCTTTCTTGATCTGATCCTCGGATACAAGACCGGCTTTCAACAATTGTGATCGAAGATCCTCCATCATCCCGCCCCAGGCATCTGTGACCATTCAAGTGTGTTTGGGTTCTACCCCGGACATCCGGCCCAGGAGCAGGTCGCCGCAGCGCGTTTGAGCTCGGAATTCACCCCGCCCGCCCTGCTCAGCCCAGCATTTTCATCCTGGCTGCGGACCGCGTAGTGTAGAACACCCCACCGCGGATGGGCAGACCCCCAGCGCAGGGGCAACATCGGCGCCCGACACGGGCTGGCCCGGCGAGGCTTATGCTAGTATGTCGCGCCTTGTCACCCAGTCTGATTCCCACGGCCAATCCGATGCTCAAATCCCAGCGCACACTTCTGGTCACCAGCGCCCTACCCTATGCCAACGGCCCGATACACCTCGGCCATCTGGTGGAGTACATCCAGACCGACATCTGGGTGCGCTTTCAGAGGCTGCGCGGCAACCTTTGCACCTATGTATGTGCGGATGATGCCCATGGCACCCCCATCATGCTGCGGGCTGAGCAGGACGGGATAGAGCCCGAGGCCCTGATCGATCGTGTGGGAACCGAACACCGGGCCGATTTTGCCGATTTTCTGATCGGGTTCGACAATTACTACACCACCCATTCGGACGAAAACCGGCACTACGCCACCCTGATCTACCAGCGGCTCAAAGACGCCGGCCACATCTCCGCCCGTACCATTACCCAGGCATATGATCCGGAAAAGGAGATGTTCCTCCCCGACCGTTTCGTCAAGGGGGACTGTCCCCGCTGTGGCAGCGCCGATCAGTACGGGGACAGTTGCGAGGTCTGCGGCGCCACCTATGCACCCACCGACCTGGGCAATCCGCGTTCGGTCATCACCGGCGCAACCCCGGTGGAGCGCGAGTCCCTGCACTATTTTTTCAATCTGGCCGACTTCGAGCCGATGCTCAGGGCATGGATACACAGCGGTTCAATACAGCAACAGATGGCGCATAAGCTGGCCGAGTGGTTCGACTCCGGCCTGCAGCAATGGGACATATCCCGGGATGCGCCCTACTGGGGATTCGAGATACCCGATGCGCCGGGCAAGTATTTCTATGTCTGGCTGGACGCCCCCATCGGCTACATGGCCAGTTTCCGCAACTGGGCGGATCGGCACGGCGCGGATTTCGATCACTACTGGCGACCGGACAGCCCGACGGAGCTGCACCATTTCATCGGCAAGGACATCGCCTACTTCCATACTCTGTTCTGGCCGGCAATCCTCGAGGGCGCGGGTTTTCGAAAACCCACCGGTGTCCATTGCCACGGCTTTCTGACCGTGGACGGACAGAAGATGTCCAAGAGCCGGGGCACCTTTATCATGGCCCGCAGCTATCTCGATCATCTCCGGCCCGAGTATCTGCGCTACTACTTCGCCGCCAAGCTCGGCAGCGGAATCGACGACATCGACCTGAACCTGGAGGATTTCCGGCAGCGGGTGAACAGCGATCTCGTGGGCAAGGTGGTCAATATTGCCAGTCGCTGCGCAGGGTTCATCCACAAGCAGTTCGACGGCCAGCTGGCCAGCGCGCTGCCGGAGCCTGAGTTGTATCGAGAATTCGTGTCCGCCGGCGAAAACATCGCCCAGGCATACGAGGGCCGCGAGTATGCACGCGCCATGCGTGACATTATGCAGCTCGCAGACCAGGCCAACCAGTACATCGACGAGGCCAAGCCCTGGTTGCTGATCAAGGATCCGGAGCACACCGCCGAGGTCCAGGGCGTCTGCACCCTGGGCCTCAACCTCTACCGGGTGCTGATCACCTATCTGGCACCGGTTCTGCCGACGGTTGCGTCAGAGTCCGCCCGATTTCTGCGTGTGGCCCAGTTGCGCTGGGCCGATATCGACCAACCCTTACTCAGCCATGGCATCGAAACCTTCAAGCCACTGATGCAGCGGGTTGACGAGTCCGCCATCCAGGCCATGGTGGCGGACTCGAAACAGAACCTGAGTCCGACCGCTCAGCCATCAGCCCAGAAACCGGCCCCGGAACAAGCCATCGCTGAACAACCCATCGCCGAACAGATCGACTTTGACGCGTTTGCCAGGGTGGACCTGCGAGTGGCGCGAATCAGCCGGGCGGAGCCGGTGGAAGGCGCCGACAAACTGCTGCGCCTCAGCCTGGATCTGGGGGAGGAGCAGCGCACCGTGTTCGCCGGCATCAAGGCGGCCTATGACCCCGCCGATCTGGAGGGCCGCCTGACCGTGGTGGTGGCGAATCTTGCGCCGCGAAAGATGCGCTTCGGCGTTTCGGAAGGCATGGTCCTGGCCGCCGGCCCCGGTGGGGCGGATATTTTCCTGTTGAGCCCGGACACGGGCGCCGAACCGGGCATGAAAATCAAGTAGACCGATCCGATCTTCGAGGCGGTCGGTCCGGGACGGCGGATCACCCACCAGAACTCTGTGACGGGCAGAGCCACCCGTCACAGAGTGTGTGCATGGACGCCGCTCAGGCGGCGTCGGCCCGTTGTGCGCCTTTGGCAAAACTGAGGCCCGTGTCACCGGCATCCACCCGAATGGTGTCGCCGGGACCAAAGTTGCCGGCCAGAATGTCCTGCGCCAGCGGATTTTCCAATTGCTGCTGGATCGCCCGCTTCAGCGGACGGGCACCATAAACAGGGTCGAATCCCGCCTCGCCCAGCCGATCCAGAGCGGCTGCCGTGATATCCAGATCCATATCCCGCTCGGCCAGGCGGTGTCGCAGAAAATCAACCTGTATCCCGGCAATGGCGCGAATCTGCTCCTTGTCCAGAGGATGGAACACCACAGCCTCGTCGACCCGGTTAATGAACTCCGGCCGGAAATGCGTGCCAACGATCTCCATCACGGCGGATTTCATTCGATCGTAGTTTTCTTCACCCGCCAACTCCTGGATCACTTCCGACCCCAGATTCGATGTCATCACAATGACCGTATTACGAAAATCAACGGTGCGGCCGTGTCCGTCGGTCAGTCGTCCGTCATCCAGCACCTGCAGCAGGATATTGAACACATCGGGGTGTGCTTTTTCGATCTCGTCCAGCAGGATCACCGAATAGGGCTTGCGGCGCACCGCCTCGGTCAGATACCCCCCCTCTTCGTAACCCACATAGCCCGGGGGCGCCCCGATCAAACGGGCAACCGAGTGTTTTTCCATGAACTCGGACATGTCGATGCGAACCATGGCCTCCTGGGTATCGAACAGGAACTCGGCCAGAGCCTTGGTCAATTCGGTCTTGCCGACGCCGGTGGGACCCAGGAACAGGAACGACCCGTTGGGCCGATTCGGATCGGACAAACCCGCACGGGATCGACGGATTGCGTTGGACACCGCCACCACGGCCTCTTCCTGACCGACCACACGGGTACGCAGAGACTCTTCCATGCGCAGCAGCTTGTCGCGCTCGCCTTCAAGCATCTTGGACACCGGAATTCCGGTCCATTTGGAAACCACCTCTGCGATTTCCTCGTCGGTCACCTTGTTGCGCAACAGGGTATGCTCGCGCTGCTCCGCCTGGTCGGCGGCCTCCAGCTGGCGCTCCAGCTCGGGCAACTTGCCGTACTGCAATTCCGACATGCGACCGAGATCACCGGCACGGCGTGCGGTCTCCAGTTCCTGCCGGGTCTGTTCCAGCGCTTCACGGATGTGGGCCGACCCCTCGACGGCGGATTTCTCCGCCTTCCAGATTTCCTCCAGATCGGCGTATTCCCGCTCCAGATCGCCGATCTCGCCTTCCAGCGCGTCCAATCGCTTGCGGGAGGCTTCGTCGGTCTCTTTCTTCATCGCCTCGCGTTCGATCTTGAGCTGAATCAAACGCCGGTCGAGACGATCCATCTGCTCCGGCTTGGAATCCAGTTCCATGCGGATGCGTGAAGCCGCTTCGTCAATCAGGTCGATGGCCTTGTCCGGCAGCTGGCGGTCGGTGATGTAGCGATTTGACAGGGTGGCCGCGGCCACTATGGCCGGGTCGGTGATATCGACGCCATGGTGCACCTGATAGCGGTCCTTGAGGCCCCGCAGTATGGCTATGGTGTCCTCTTCCGAGGGCTCCTCCACCAGCACCTTCTGGAACCGGCGCTCAAGTGCCGCGTCCTTTTCAACGTACTTGCGGTACTCGTCCAGGGTGGTGGCGCCGATGCAGTGCAGTTCACCCCGGGCAAGGGCCGGCTTGAGCATATTGCCTGCATCCATCGCCCCTTCGGCCTTGCCGGCGCCGACCATGGTGTGCATCTCATCGATGAACAGAATGATGTTGCCTTCCTGTTTGGCCACATCGTTCAGCACCGCCTTGAGGCGTTCCTCGAATTCACCGCGGAACTTTGCCCCGGCGATCAGAGCCGCCATATCCAGGGACAGGAGGCGCCGGTGTTTCAGACCCTCAGGCACTTCACCATCGACGATGCGTTGTGCAAGACCCTCCACGATGGCGGTCTTGCCCACGCCGGGTTCGCCAATCAGTACCGGGTTGTTCTTGGTTCGGCGCTGCAAAACCTGGATCGAGCGACGAATTTCGTCATCACGCCCTATCACCGGATCCAGCTTGCCCTGCTCGGCCCGCTCCGTGAGATCAATGGTGTACTTCTCCAGTGCCTGGCGCTGCTCCTCGGCATTGGGATCGTTGACCTGCTGGCCGCCGCGCAGATTTTCGATGGCCTGCTCGATCATGCCTTTGGTAGCCCCGGCGACCCGCAGCAAATCGCCGAGCTGACCTTTGTCATCGACTGCCGCAAGCAGAAACAGCTCGGAGGAGATGTAGGCATCATCGCGCTTCTGGGCCAGTTTGTCGGTAACGTTCAGCAACCGGGCCAGGTCGTTAGAGACATGGACTTCACCGGCCGCGCCGCCGCTGACGGAGGACAGACGGTCCAGCGCCTCTCCGACCTGAGAGCGCAGCATATTGACGTTGACTTCTGACTGGGCCAACAGGGGCCGAACGGTGCCACCCTCCTGATCGAGCAACGCGGCCATCAGGTGTACCGGTTCGATAAATTGATGATCCCGACCGACGGCCAGGCTTTGGGCCTCCGCCAGCGCCATCTGGAACTTGCTGGTCAGCTTGTCCATTCTCATGAAAAATGCCCCCGTTCGAGAGTTCGAAAAAATTGACTATGCCCACACAATGGGGGCGGTATTGGGGCGAATCAAGGTCTTGGGGCGATGCCTGTCTGCTGATGATGCGACGCCGGGCCAGCTCAAGCTTCATCTGCCGGCGCAAGCGCACGATCCGCTGCACTGAGTTTGAGACAGCCAAAATCGTCCAGCAACAGATCAACGGGAACATCCAGCACGGGCCGTAAAGTAGCCGGGGTGCACGAGGCGGGTAAAGCCGGATTCGGCCGGATATGATCTCACACGGCTACACTGGCGCAATGAAAATGACTGCAGTCCGTTTCGCCAACCCGGGTTTTGGGGTCGTTCTGGTAGCCCTTGTGCTGACGCTGGGGGCGTGTTCAGAAACGCTGGAACCGGAACAACAGGTTCGCCTGACACTTGAGCGTGCCGAACAGTTCGCGCGTCAACGGGATCGGGCGGAACTTATGGACATGGTTGACGCCGACTACGCCGACCCTGCCGGCCGCGACCGTCGGGCGATGGACGCCCTGCTTCGGTTTCACTTCCTGCGTAACCGATCGGTCCACCTGCTGACCCGCGTCGAATCGGTTGAGATCACCGAGTCAGGGCGTGCAACTGCCACGGTACTCGTGGCGTTGGCCGGACAACCCATAGCCGACCTGGCGGAACTCGAACGACTCCGGGTCGATCTGCTTCGGCTGGAACTCATGCTGCAGCGATCCGGCGAGTATTATCGATTGCTGAGCGCTCAGTGGCAGCGCGCCGGGTTGACGGATTTTCTGCCATAATGCGCCCGCCAGAGAACCAGCGCTCACCCCCCGCAAAGGAACCCGCAAATGGAATGGAATGTTTACCTGTCCGGCGAAATCCACTCAGATTGGCGCGATCGAATCGCCACCGGTGTGCGCCAGGCCGAGTTGCCGGTGCGAATACTTGCGCCGGTCACCCAGCATGAGGCCAGCGACGATGTGGGCGAACGTATCCTGGGCAAAGCCGAGTCGGCCTATTGGCGGGATCACAAGGGCGCCATGATCAACGCCATAAGGACCCGCACCTGCATCGAGCAGGCCGACGTGGTGGTGGTACGCTTCGGAGACAAGTACCGGCAATGGAATGCCGCCTTCGATGCCGGCTACGCCGCGGCCCTGGGAAAATCCCTGATCATATTGCACGACCCGGAGCTGACCCATGCGCTCAAGGAAGTGGACGCCGCCGCCTTAGCCGTGACGGAGCGCCCCGAGCAGGTGGTGGAGATACTCGAGTATGTCATCCGCCAACCCTGAATCGGGTTCCGGAGGCTTGGTTCCGAGGTGCGTCCCTCAGCGCCCGCCGGCCACATCCACCAGGCTCCCGGTACAGTAGGACGCATCGTCGGACAGCAACCAGACAATGGCCTGGGCGACCTCTTCCGGCAGCCCGCCGCGCCGCATGGGAACCTGCCCCTGCAACCGCTGAACCCGACCGGCCTCACCGCCGCTGGCATGGATGTCGGTATGGATCAGACCCGGGCGCACGGCGTTGACGCGGATGCCCTCGGCCGCCACTTCCTTGGCCAGGCCGATGGTCAAGGTATCCATTGCCCCCTTCGACGCAGCGTAATCCACATACTCGCCCGCCCCACCCAGGCGGGCAGCGGCCGAAGACACGTTGACAATCCCGCCTCCCGCGCCGCCCCGGGTGATTGCCATCCGCCGCACTGCTTCCCGGGCGCAGACAAGGGCACCGATAACATTGACAGCGAAAACACGCTCCAGCCGTTCGACCTCCATGTCGGCAAGACACATTTGTTGGGAGAGAATACCGGCGTTGTTGACCAGTCCACGTAACGGCCCCAGCGCACGCTCCGCCGTATCGAACAGCGTCACGACCTCAGTTTCCGAGGATATGTCGGCACGCACGGCCATGGCGTTGCCTCCAGCGCCTCTAATCCCATCAACCACCGACCGGGCGGCGTCCTCGTCGCTCAGGTAGTTCACGCACACCGCGTACCCCCGGGCTGCGGCAAGCCGGGCGGTGGCTGCGCCGATCCCGCGCCCGCCCCCTGTCACCAGCAACGTGGGTTGCGAATCCGCTTGTCATGCACCACCTAAACGCCGCCCTGCCATCCGATGAGCGTAGCAGAGAACGGTATCCCGATTCAGTTCGGTGAGAGCGTTGGCAGATACGGTCATTGCGACAACAGGTCGCTTGTCATATCGTCACGGCTCGCCTCCGTCGGACCCAAGACTTGAGCATCGACACCGACGACCGCATTCGACACATCGGGTTCCTGCTGGTCCCCGGCTTCGCCATGATGGCGTTCACCTCCGCCATCGAACCCATCCGCGTAGCCAATACGCGAACTGGAACCAGTGGTACGCGACAGCACCACGTATTGCT
>CAWAOU010000006.1:495000-718710 GCA_963783675.1 uncultured Gammaproteobacteria bacterium | reverse complement strand
TAGCGTCTTCTGTGGGACTCACTAGTATTGGCAAAGCCTCGACAAGTCCTACTTCAGTCTGCTGGCCCCGGCCTTTTTGCGGCGGGGTATTGCGTTCGCCGCCTTGGGTTACCGTCTTTGTCCGACGGTGACGCTGGGTGACCTCGTTGAGGACGTCCGTCAGGGGTGCCTGGCCCTGCGTCGTCAAGCCACACGTTTAGGCGTAGACCGCAACCGAATTCAGCTTTCCGGACATTCCGCCGGTGGACACCTGGCGACCATGCTGCTGGCGACCCGATGGCGTGACTATGGTCGCAAACTGCCCTCGACCCTGTTCCACAGTGCCCTCAGCCTGAGCGGCTTGTTTCAACTCGAACCGCTGCTCGGATTGTCGCAGAATGCCGCCCTGCGATTAGATCGCGCTACGGCTCAAGCGCTCAGCCCGGCATTGTTGGAACCATTGAATCTGTCGCCATTGGTCCTCGCAGTGGGTGTGGACGAGAGCGCCGAGTTTCACAGGCAAAGCGCTCTGATCGAAACTGTCTGGGGCGATGCGGGCCTGACGGTGGATTACCTGAATCTGCCAGGTCGGAATCATTTCACCATCGTCGATGACCTGGGCGAAGGTGGGATATTGCTTGACCTGGCTGAGAGCCTGCTGCAATCGGATTCGGGTTGAGTGCTTGGTCCACAGGCTGTTGTTTGGAAACAACACGTCGCACCCCGGTGGTCGGCCAATAACATCCTGTGTTCGGGCCCGGTTCAGCGGGTTGCGGTGGCGTTTCAAGAGCGTTTGAGCGGATGCTGGGGCGCGCTTTAGCGGTTTCAGCCAGTATCCGGTCGCAGTTGAGCAGGAATCGACCCGGATTGTACTGAAGCGGGATCCAGTATCCATTCCGATACAATTGATTTTGGTGTACCATCGATGACACAGAGAGGTGGAGTTTCCGCGAGGGGAGCAACTTCACCGGCGGTCATCGGAGATTCGCTGCGCCTTTTTGGCGTAATATTTGCTGCTAACGCATTCTGTAGCGCTTCGTCGATGAAACCCAGACCATCGGTATGTGACCACGAGTATGGCTAGGATTTCGAAAGGACATGGACTGACCGCAGCGGTCTCACTGCTGATGATCATTGGCACGGCAGCCAATGCGGACGAGCCGACGGCCAGCGGCGGTTACTTTGGCCTTTCGCCGGAACATTCGCTCCAGATCAGCGAACGTTGGAACGCGCGATTCAGCACGGATCAGTTCTATCGAGATCCGACCTCGACCTCGGGCGCGTACTCTGGTCAAGGCTTGGATTTGGGTGGCCCGTCGGCGGTGTTGGACTGGCATCCGATCGGGGGTGGGTTCCGCTTCAGCGGCGGACTGCTCAACACCACTCCGACAGAGCTTCAGTTCCAATACGGCTCGGACCCGTCAGACGCTTTGTACGGTTCGGGCAACGCCGTTTCCAGCAATCCGTTCGACTCGATGCCGTCCGTGCCCTATCTCGGGCTTGGCTGGAACAGCTTCGATAAGGCCGAGGGCGGCTGGGGATTCAATGTCGATGTGGGCATGTTGTTCCCCGAGTACTCGGATGTTGCCCCTTGGGCTGGCGAGACCGCCGATCGGCCGCGTCTTGGCGCCGGCTTGGACAGCGGACTCTCTGGCGGCGCAGATGCCGATTACGGCTTGGGCGAGTTGGATCGGGTTCCGGTTTTTTCCTTCGGTGCCCGCTACCGCTGGTAACGGCGCTTCACACACCCCTTGGGCCTAAACCCTGACGGTCGGCTTGCTATCCAGGCACAGAATCGCTTGATGTCCGGGTGCTGTAACAGCGCTTCGCGAGTGTAATAGTCCTCGGCAAGGGCTTTTTCGCTCAGCGTCAGGTGGACGTGGTCATGGCAAGGTCGGCACAGCCGGATGATCTGTGCCACCAGATTCGCACGGCCATGGTTGCGACGGACCCGTTTGTTGCGGTGACGCATACGGGGTATGAGGTGATGCCGGGTCAGGGGCAGCCCCCGACGGCCGCACAGCGCGCAGGCACACTCCGGATATTCCTCAGATTGCGGTCGAGCCGCCTCATCTCGCATTTGCATTCCAAGCATTGGATTCCTGTTCAAACGGCGTGGGTTGATCGTTGCCCACGGTCGCCCGTGCTGTGTAAGGTAACGGCATAGCTACAGGACAGGTATGCCATGACCGGCCCAAAATACCCTCGTTTCGCCACGCTCTCCCTGCATGCGGGGCAGCAGCCTGATTCTGCCACCGGCGCCCGGGCCACGCCTATCTACCAAACCACCTCTTTTGTGTTCCGCGACTCCGATCAGGCTGCGTCGCTGTTCAATGCGGAGCGTGGTGGACACGTTTATTCGCGTATCACGAACCCCACTAACGCGGTGCTCGAAGAACGCATCTCGGCCCTGGAGGGCGGAGTCGGCGCTATCGCCACGGCCAGCGGTCAAGCCGCATTTCACCTGGCAGTGGCCACGCTCATGGGCGCCGGCGGCCACATCGTTGCGTCCCGCTCACTATACGGCGGATCACACAACCTGCTGAGCTACACACTGCCCCGATTCGGCATCGAGACAAGCTTCGTCGATCCACGGGACCCGGATGCCTTTCGCGCTGCGATTCGCCCGGAAACACGCCTGCTGTTCGGTGAGACCCTGGGCAATCCGGGATTGGATGTGCTCGACATTCCCGCGGTTTCCGCCGTCGCCCATGAAGCGGGTATCCCACTACTGATAGACTCGACCTTTACCACGCCTTTTCTCATGCGCCCTTTCGACCTGGGTGCCGATCTGGTGTTCCATTCCGCCACCAAATTTCTGGGCGGGCACGGCGTCGCAATCGGCGGTCTGCTGGTGGACAGCGGCCGTTTCGACTGGGAGTCCAGCGACCGTTATCCCGATCTGACCGAGCCCTATGCAGGGTTTCACGGCATGGATTTCACCGAGGAGTACGGGCCCGCAGCGTTCATCCTGCGTGCACGCAAAGAGGGTCTGCGCGATTTTGGCGCCTGCATGAGTCCCACTACGGCGTTCCACATTCTGCAGGGAGTCGAAACGCTACCGCTGCGAATGCAGCGCCACGTGGACAACACCCGTCGAATCGTTGCGTATCTCAACGACCATGAGGCGGTGGAATGGGTCAGCTACCCCGAGCTCGAGGATCACCCGGATCACGAACTGTCCAAGCAGCTGTTGCCCAAGGGCTGCGGCGCTGTGTTCAGTTTTGGTTTGCACGGTGGGCGTGCGGCGGGCAAACGGTTCATCGAACGCCTCAACGTGTTTTCACACCTGGCCAATGTCGGCGACGCAAAGTCTCTGGTCATACACCCCGCCAGCACCACCCATCACCGGATGGATGCAGCGGCCTTGGCGGCCGCGGGTATCGACGAGGGATTGATCCGTCTTTCGGTGGGCCTGGAGGATGCCGACGATTTGATTGAGGATCTGGGGCGCGCGCTCAAGTCCTCGCAACGGGGATAAAGGCGCCATGCAGATCCAACTAAACGGCGACGCCGCCTATGCCTATACGGCGGGCCGAGACCTGAAGCCCGGGCAGCCCACCGTTGTGTTTATCCACGGTGCGGCCATGGATCATTCGGTGTGGATACTTCAGAGCCGTTACTTTGCCTACCATGGATACAACGTCCTGGCGCTTGATCTACCCGGCCACGGGCGCTCCGATGGGCCGTTGCTGACCCGGGTCGACGTCCTCGCCGACTGGTTGTGGCGCTTGCTGGATACCGTTGGCGTTGATTCGGTGTCATTGGTGGGTCACAGCATGGGATCGTTGATCGCCACCGAGGCGGCTGCGGGGGCGCCGGAGCGAGTCACCCATCTGGCCCTGCTGGGTGCCGCCATGCCCATGGCCGTAAGCGACGCGCTGCTTTCGGCAGCCAAGGCCAACGACCATCTCGCGCTGGACATGGTGAACGTGTGGGGCCACGGAGCCCGTGCCCATTTTGGTGGTCACCCGGTACCTGGATTGTGGATGGCCGGGGCTGGCATACGACTGCTGGAACGGGCGGCGCCGGATGTGTTGTACACCGACCTGAAGGCCTGCAACGACTATCGGAGTGGCCTGGAGCGTGCCAAATCGGTTACCTGCCCGGTGATGTTGTTACTCGGACGGGAAGACATGATGACGCCGCCGCGTGCCGCTGCACCCCTGGTCGAGGCGTTTCCCGACAGCCGATCGGTCGTGCTGGATCGGTGTGGCCACTCAATGATGGTGGAACGGTCAGACGCGGTGCTGGAGGCGCTGGCCGGTTTTCTGTAAGGAACGGTTTTCGCCGGCTCGTGTGGGCGGCCCCTATTTGACGACCTATCACCATAGGCCGGCGGATTCACTGATTTCGGCGACGGATATTGCTTTGCGAGCCAAACCGTGAGCCAGGTCATATAGACCGTTTCGGAAACTGTTGTAGAGTCAGGCATGCTGATCGTCAGGGTAGGCGGCCCTTTGGCTTGCGCGCCCCTAACAGGTATCGCCACTGCCGCCGGTTGCCGGTTGCCGGTGTCGTAGGAGGTTATATCGCCCGATTCGCTGTGAAGGCATACCTGAATGAGGCGCGCGGACAGTCATGTCTGTCGCCGGGAGTCGTCGGATGTTCGATGCGCTGTTGATGGAACTGTCTACCCGCTGGGCGGCGCTCGAAGCGTACCTGGCTTTCGATAGTGCCCGACTTCTTGAGCCCGACATGCTGGCTAGAATTTCGGTTCAAGTCTTCCTGCTGATGGGCTCGGCCTTTTTCTCCGGATCGGAGACCGCTCTGTTTTCCCTGTCGCGGCTCGACCTGCAGACGCTGCGCAAAGAGCGAAACCCGCATTCGGAAACCCTGCACGAGTTGCTGGATCAGCCTCGGCGTCTGATCATCTCGATACTGTCCGGCAACGAGCTGGTGAACATCGCGGCCGCCGCCAATATGACCGGTATTCTGGTGGCGCTGTACGGTGTGGACCGCGCCGGCTGGATCAACATATTTGTGATGGTGCCGTTGCTGCTCTTGTTCGGAGAAGTGACACCCAAAACCATCGCGGTGTCCAATCCACTGCGCTTTAGCACTGCGATCGTCGCCCAGCCCATGAGTTGGTGGGTCCGCCTTGTCGCGCCGCTGCGCTGGGTCATCAGAGGGATTGCCGATCGTGCGACCACCTTGATTGTTGGTGACGAACGCGAGGCGGACAATATCCTGGGCATCGACGAGTTCCGCAGCCTGGTGGAAGAAGTGGCCAAGGAAGGGCAACTCAATGCGACGGAGCGCGCCCTGATCTACAACCTTTTGGAAGCGGGTGATACCGAGATCGTCGAAATCATGACCCCTCGCACCCGTACGTCTTTCCTGAATGCGGACATGCCAGTGCCCGAGTTGATCGAGCAGTTCAGGGCCATCGAACATCCAAGGGTGCCAATATTCAGGGTGCACCGGGATAATCTGATCGGGTTTCTCCATGCCGAGGACGTCTTGCGTCTGGTGCGCACCGACCAGGATTTATCGTTGCTGACCGTTGACGAGATCATGCGGCCACCGGTGGTGGCGCCGCCGACCAAGAAAGTCGACGAAATGTTCGATTTCTTTCAGGCCAACAACGCCCGCGCGGCCGCTGTCCTCAATGAGTTTGGTGGCGTTGAGGGTTTTCTCACCATGAAAGATGTTCTGCGTTTCATCTTCGGTCATACCTCGGGTGTGGTGGCCGGCCAGGAGCAGTATCGCAAGCGGGACGAGAACGTGTACCAGGTGCCTGGTGACATGAAGCTGACGGATTTCAACAACCTCACCAATTTCGGCATCGAGGATCCGCGTATGACCACCATTGGCGGGGTCGCTTTTCGCCATCTCGACCGTCTTCCCCACGAGGGGGATAGAGTCCACGTCGAGGACACTGTGATCACCGTGCTGGAAATGAAAGAGCACCGTATCTCGCAGGTTCGCGTGGCCCGCGGGCAGACCGAAACCGAGGAGCAGGAGGCTGCCGAGCCCGCGGATGAGGCTCAAGGTGAAGACAGCCCGATACCGGCTGGCGACCTCGAGAGCGCGCCGACCGACGACGATGAACGAACAGTGTTCATGGCCAACGAGGGGGTCTCTCCGCTGGAGCCCGACGCTGCAGAAGAACCTGCGTCGGACTCTTCCAAAGAAACTGACAAAGCGGCGGCGAACAGCTGACGAGGGAGGGCGTTATGGAAATTCTGTTTATCGTGCTCGGCATGCTGGTGTTGCTCCTGCTCAAGGGTTTTTTCTCCGGGTCCGAGATCGCCCTGGTGGACGCGGACAAGCTTAAGCTGCACCACAGAGCGAACCAGGGCAACAAGGGCGCCGCCATGGTGCTGAAGTTGTTCAAGACGCCGGATGTGCTGTTGGGCACCACCTTGGTGGGCACGAACATTTCGACGGTTGCGCTGACCACCATCGGCACGATGCTCATGATCGAGCATTTCGGCGATCTGGGCGATCTGTATGCCTTTCTCCTTTTCACCCCCCTGTTCCTGATTTTCGGTGAGATCGTTCCCAAGAGCGTGTACCAGCAGAAGTCTGATAGTTTTGCTTCCGTCGTGATTTATCCGCTGCGTTTTTTCTCGATGCTGTTTTATCCAATCATTTTCGTTTTTTCGCGGGTCGCCCGACTGGCGACTCGGATCGTGGGTGGCGGCAAGACTGAGCAGAACGTGTTCATTACCCGGGAGCAGATACGCATGGTGGTCGAGATGGCCGACCGTGGCGCGAATGTGGACGTTTTCGACCGTGTGCGTATCAAACGTGCGATCCGGTTTGCCGACACAACCGTGGGCGAAGCCATGGTCCCGGTTGCGGAGGTGATTGCCATCAACCACGATCGCAGCACCAAAGGTGTCGTGCGGCTGGTGCACCGGATGGGATTCAACCGCCTGCCGGTCTACAAGCGCAACTTCAGCAATGTTGTGGGTATCGTGACGCTGACCACCTGGGATCTGATGGATCGGGATCTGGAGAAAAAGCCGCTGTCCGACCTGATCAAACCGGCCTGCTATGTCACCCCGCATCAGTCCATCGATCAGTTGCTCCCGATTTTGCAGGAGCGGGAAGATCACATGGCGATCGTGGTCGATGAGTTTGGCTCCGCCATCGGCATCATCACCATCGAAGACATTCTGGAGGAGGTGGTGGGCGAAATCGATGTGGGCTACGACTTCGAGGAGTACATGCCTCGCCGGCGCCGGGGTTTTGAACTCCTGGACGCCGATAAGGAAATCTACATGATGGATGCACGCATGCCGATATCCGAAGTCAATGAGATCATCGGCGCCTCCATTCCAGCCTTCAAATATCACACCGTGGGCGGACTGGTGGTCACTCGCCTAAAACACATTCCGTCGCAGGACGAGTCGGTGGTCGAATCGGGATACCGTTTTACGGTCGATCAGGCCTCCGATCGGGCCATTCTCGCGGTGAAAGTGGAACGCATTTAGTCCTTCGTCCTTGTAGCTGAGCCGGGGTTCTCAGCAATTCGGTGGGTCGATGCTCAGCCACTGCTAAACGGATACCCAGGATTGGGCGTGCTTCACGCACAACCGCGGATCGCGTGCCCGACATCTCCGCACAGGAGGTGAAGTCTGGTATCGTCGTCCCCAATCTCATCCAGTCGCTGCGAGGGCCTTGAAAAATGAACCTGCGGACATTTGTTGTGATTGTTGTTCTGGCCATGTTGGTCGCATCCTGCGGCACTTCCCAGAGACGTGCGGCTAAGGCCGATCGAAAGGCCTCGCAAGCCCAGGAGAGTGTTTCCAACGAGCGCCTGAAACTGGTTGACCAGTATAAAGCCTGCGTCAGTGAGGCCGGCGAGGACCAGCAGAAAGTGGAAGCGTGCGATACGCACCTGAAGGCTGCCGAGGCATTGCAGTAGCGGCAGCCGGCGCGGTTTGAGGTGACCGGCGTATCCGACCCGATCACCTCAAATTGATTTCAGTCCTGGTGCCCACCGATCATGGCTGAACGGAAAGCGGCAGCCGAGCGTGCCGCGGCGGCGGAACGCGAAGCCGCAGCAGAACGTGAGGCCGCGGCGGAGCGGCCCGCGGCGGCGCTGCGTGAACTGGAGTCCTCTTCGTAGCTGGCAATCGCATCCAGCAGGATGTGCTCGAGTTTGCCGACCTCAATGTCGATCGCGGCCGACATCTCTCGTTTGTCCATAACCCAGGCCTTGATGTCGCTGGCGAAACGCCAATCCCTTGACTCAACACCTACGTCTTTCAGCGTGAACGGCGGTGACCCTGCATCGTCGTCAGCTTTCCCATCCGGATTGTGCGCCTTGCCTTTAACCACGAACACCACCGGTCGCGGCAGCTTGTAATAGTGCCCCTCATAGGAAAACGAATAGATCAGCGCAAGCCCGCTGTCCTTGTACTTCTTGGCCGCGCTGTCACTGAGCTTGAGGTCATTGAACTCTTTACCAAACAGCCAGATACGCGATAGATCGAACATGTCATGCATCGCCGGTCCCCTTTCGTCCGCAACAAGAACTCCGATTATAAAACTGACCCAGGCCGAAGTGAGACCCGGGCAACGACAATATCATGCGACCGCCCAGCGCGGGCCGGCAGGTCGTTTGCGTTGGCTGGCCGTCACCTGCTGGCCGCCAATCTCGCGCCATACCAGGGATTCAAGAATCTCCGGCTGAAAATGGCCACCGCTCAACGCCAGATCCGCCCGCAGCAATGCGCGGCCCACGTCGACAAAGCGTAAATCCCAACCGAGCTGTGACCAGGTTTCGGCCAGCAGTACGCCCAGGTAGTCCCGGGCCTGGATCAACGCTGTTTTGAAACCTTCGGGGTCGGCCTGATAAGCCGCGTCGAAGCGGGACTGAACAGCCGCGTCATCCACCGCGGCTATGCCGCCGCGGCGCGACAGGGCATCCAGTGCCGGTGAAATCAGCCCTGCCTCGACCAGGTTTTGCTGAAACACCTCCACCAGGACATCGAACACCGCGCCCGTGAGCGGCTCGCCAATCCGATGGCGCTCTGGCTGGGTCAGCCGTTCCACCGGTGTATTGATATCGGGCACATCCGACATGCGCAAACGGTTACTGGCGAGCCGTATCTGGTCGTCCTGCGAGATTTCCCCGACACGGTTGAGCACGTTGCGCAAATACAGATTGCCCCGAGTCCGGGTCAAGATCAGATCCATGACCGAGTCGAAGTGCAGCGCGGACAGGATCGCGATCAAATCGCTGGATGATTCGTGGAAGCCCTGATACGCCGCCCGAACTTCGCCTTCGGGCGGCAGCCCGACCTGGGAATACAGAATCGAGTGGCCCAGCTCGTGGGCGAGCACATCGAAATTGAGGCTCAGGGGCACATGCGATCCGTCCTGGGCAACCCGATACCCGGTTTCGATGAAACCCCAGCCGGACTGAGCGTTGTTCCAGTCCACATAGGGAATCAGCTCCATACGCTCGAAGTCCGACTCGAAATGCCAATCGATGCGTTTACCGAAATACCCCTGCCAGATATCCAGTACGAAACGCAGGGTGCCGTACATGTGCGCCGCTCGGAACTCGGGGCTGTCCACCGGAATCTGATCGTAGTGTCCATCCGGCCCCGGTCTTGGCGGTGTTCGCTGAGCTCCGCGATACGGCGGCAGGTCCGGGAACTCGTAGTAGTCCCGCTTGTTCAGCGCATCCACCACCACCATGCGATCGTCCGATGGCCCGGGACCAATCTCATCCGGCGCCAGGGAAACCCGTACCGTTTCCGGTTCCGCAAAAGCGGCCAGCACGGGTGGTTGGGCAAACAGCCGGAACCGGGTGCCGTTTTCAGCGATCTCGCTATCCACGCTTTCTGCCAATTCCTCCAGCGCGTTCAGTTTGAGTACAACACCACTGGGTCCGGCGGCGGCACGCGCTCGACAACCAGGATAGATCATGCGTCTACCGAGTACTGTAGACGTACTCATGCAATAGTGCGCGATTGAACGCATCCTGGTGCGCAAACCCCAGTTGCTCTATGTAGGCGTTGAGATCGTTGGGCATGGTTCGGCCGAGCCGCTGTTCGAAGTACCAATCCTGCAATTGCAGGCTCTGCAGTCCAGACAGCTCGGTCTCGGTCGGCGGGCCGCCGGATGCCGCTAGAGCCTCCTGTTTCTGCCGGGCCCGGTCTTCCAGGCGCCGGTAATCACCGCGTTCACGAATGTGGGTCAGTAAATGTCGTTCCAGTACCGCGAGCGGCAGGGTCTCGATGGCAGTATGCAATTCACGCATGAGCAGTTCCCTGCGCCAGACCGTCTCCACCGCCTCGGGCTCCCCATGATGACCATCAAGCGCCTCGTCCACCGAGGCGGTTGCCGGTGCCCCCAATTCGGCCCGCAGGTGTTCGGCCAGGGGGCGCGTTTCATCTTCATCCCGAACCCCGAGCAGGTGCGCAACCACCGCTCGGCGGGCTTTGAAGTAGGGTTCACCCTCGAGTCGCAGTTCTTCCAGCACCTCCGGTGTTGCGGGGTGCTCAGTCTGCGCCATGGCAACGGCTGTCGCCCACTGACTGGTGTGGTGAAAGGTGAACCTGGCAGGCTGGGGTTCGGTGTCGTCGTTCCCATGGTTCGCCAGCGTCCGCAACATGGCCAGCGCATCGTCGCGTTTCTGATGGCATTTGCCCGCGGGTAACCAGTCGTTGAGCGCATCGAGTTCGGCCGCTGGCAGCCCTTGCGTCCGTCCCATTGTCAGCAGGTGCGGATAGCGACGCTCGGGATAGAACAGACGCTTGCCCAGACGCACCAGGCTGTCCCGTGTGTGTTTGCTGATGATGCCCGCCGTCGAGGCGGCCGCCAGGCTGCATCGGATGTCGACCAGGGCATCGGAAAGAGCGAGATAACCGGTTTCAGCAGGGCCATGGCGTATCGCCACCTCGTCGTCGTCCTCAAATGCTTCCCCACCGTAGGGTGGCAGCGTGCCGTCCCGGTAGGCCTCGAAAATCCTGCCGACGCCCTGCATTCCGTAAGGCGTCAGTTCCGCGGCCCGCAATGCGCCCATGCTGGCGGCACCGAATACCTGGACGCCAGCGGCCAGGGCCCAGAGGATTTCCTTGTGCCACACCGCCGGAACCTGGTTGAAGTAGCCGTCGATGATGCCAATCGCCGCGGGCTGGCGCAGGGTCACAAGCCGATACACATCGCCCTGCCTCACCGGTGGCAGATAGACGGCGTCAGCGGCCCGGCGCGCTTCCTCGATAGGCAGGGTCGGGCCGACGAAGACATAGCAGCTCATGCTGCAGTGATCGATGAAAACGGCATCACGGCCCGGGCTCGGGCACCGGCCACGAAATCGCCCTGTTCGTGCCCGTAGGCACCTTCCAAGCCTGGAATCACCACCCTTGCGACCGGCAGTCCAAACGCTTCCCGGGTCAAATCGACCACTATCACCTGGTCGATATCCACCGCACGCAGGCGGCTCAGCATCCAATCCACATCCACCCGCAGGCTGTCTGACTCCAACGTGGGCGCCTCGTGAAATCCGCGCACATTCTCGTGAGCGGCTGCCAGTGCATGACAGTAGGTCCAGCGCCGGCGTCGGGCGCCCTCTGTGTACAGCGCCGAGCCCAAGTCTTCGCGTGCGCCAGCAATAAAGGTGGTTCTGGCCTGCGCCGCTTCGGTGAGCGCTCGCAGGAGGGCTATTTCGCGCGTCGGATGACATCCCGCACCGAACTCTGGGTCGGCCCAGTCCTCATTCTCTCCGTAGGCCAGGCAGCAGAATGTGGCGATTCCCACATCCGAGGTCGCGTCCCAGACTTTGACCTGCACCGCTGCTCGTTCAAAGTATCCCAGCGCCTCGCGGCACAGGGGATCGTCGACGGTGTCGAGATCGACTGCGGTGGCGCGCCTCGGGCGTTCGCCCTGTAGCTTCCAAAGCGCCACCGCATCCCGTTCCACCACTTCGCAAATACCGTGCGCCACCGCCTCTTCCAGGGTGTTGCCCGAAGCAAGTCCGTTTGTGCTGGCAGCGAAGCAGCCGTGGCCTGGGGGTAACGGCAGGGTGTAATCCGCGCTGACGGTCTCCAGCGGCAGCCAGAGAGTGGAACCATCCATGCGGTTGTGGCCTTCGATCCAGAACAGCCGCAGATCATCGTCCAACCGATTCCCCGCCGACTTGGGCAGTGCGTGTACGTCGGCCAGGGGCAGCAATTCGCCCAGATCGCGAAGGCTGCCACACCGGAGCGGCGCGTCGATGTGCTCGGCGTGATACGCCTCAACCGATTCCATGACGCCGGATGCCTTTGCGGAATCCAGGTCCAGTCCTTTGCCTTGCGATACCGCCAAGGAGCGCGCATTGGGTCGGCACACGGTCACCACCGGCAGACCGATCCGGTCCAGGCCGGTGATGTTGGCGATGCGGGTAATGCCCATTGCACGGAGGTGAGGCCGGGCGCGCTGCAGCGTGATCGCCGGTTCAACGGTTCGGTGGGTACCGTGTCTGTAAGCCTTGAAGTCACTGTCCTGGCGGCGGTCGGTGGACATTTACGAGCGCGCCGGCAGTTTCAGGCGCATGTTTGAAGCAGGGATCTTGCTCGGGTCAACTCTTCCGTTTCCAGGCATCCGTCGAAGCGCGCCAGGACCGGTGCCAGTAGCACGCTGGTATCCTCCCCGCGGTCCTGCATCTGATAGAACTCGGCCAGATCCGTTGCGGCCCGCAACTCAAACGTCAGTGCACCCTGGGCATGAGCGATGCTGATAGCGGTCCGAAACGCGGCTTCGATTTCGGATTCGTCCGTGCGTGTGTTGAGCAGTTTCGCCCGGCAACGGTGCAATTCCGCAAGCCAGAATTGCAGGCCCGCCTGCTCCGAAGCCTTAAAGGCATCCGCAATACAGGCCAAGCCTTTTTCCGGCTCGCCCAGCGCATGGTGCGCCTGAGCCACGAAGTCGAGGAACATGGGTAGATCCTCTTTAGTGCCAAACGAGCTCAGCTTTTCCAAGGCCTCGGTCATCTGATCCAGGCCGGCTCGAACGTTCCCCAGTCGCACCTGCGCCCAGCCGCGAAACATGGCGCCCCGTTCACGGTAGTCGGGTAAGCCTTCGCGGGTCGCGAACTCGATCATCTGGTCGGCCAGATCGCTGACCTCACCATGATCCTGCCGGTAGACTCCCAGTACCAGCGCGTAATCCCGTGCGTGCGCCAGGCTCCCGACGTGGCCGAGTTCCAAGCTCCAGGCCAAAGCCTGCTCGAGCTCGACCATGGCTTGCTCGGGATATCCAAGCAACCACAAGGACAGAGCGCGCTCACCGTGGCCGCAGACCTTGGCATCGTGGCCACCGTAGACCGAGGCGTGATGCCGGTGGGCATCGGCTTGGTACAGCGCCAGGCCTTCTGCCACGTGCTCACAGCAGGCGCGATGGTCACCCAGGTGGAACAGCGTTGCCCATTCGCAATGATGGGCCTGCATCAGCAGCGACCGGTCATCCAATCTTTGGGCCAGCGACAACAGCGCATCCGCGCGCTCGTGGCCGATCCGATAGTTCATGGAGACCCGCCACCAACCCCATTGCGCCTTGAAGTGTTCCTCCGAGTCCGGGACCTGATTGCATAAATCCAGGGCGCGGGTGTAGTCGGCTTCCACCTCGGCGCTCCCGGGACCCTTGGTGGAGATCAGTGGCGCGCCCAACGCCACGCGGAGTTCGAGTTCCAGCCGATTGCGCTCGGCCGCATCGGAAACACTGGGTATCAGGTCCAGTCCGCGTTCCAGATGGGCGACCGCCTCGACGTTGGCCGATCGCTCGCTGGCCAGCCCGCCGGCCTGCAGCCAGTACCCTATGGCTTTGACCGTCAGGCCCGCCTCGGTACAGTGATGACCCAGCAGCTCAGGCTGTGTTTGAACCGTTTCCCCGAATCCTGTCTCCAGCACCTCGACGATTTGCACATGGAGTTTCTGGCGCTTGCGCTTCAGCAGGCTGTCATAGGCGGCATCCCTTACCAGCGCGTGTTTGAATCGGTAGTCAATTCCGATCGCGGTGTCTCTTGCCACCAGCAGTTCGGCATCGATCAGCTGGCGCAACGCCTCGTCCAGGGCCTCCTGATTGAACTTCAGGGTGCGGTAAACCAGCGGTGTCAGTACAGACAGCGAGAACTCACGTCCCAGTGTGGCGGCGATCTGCGCCACGGCCTTTCCAGCGGGTAGCTGGTCCAGCCGCGCCATCAGCGAGTCCTGCAGGGTCGAAGGAATTGCCCCTGGTGGAAGCGGGCGCGCAAGCACATAGCGGTCTTCGCGCTCCTCCAGCAACTCCGATTCAAGCAGTGTTTTTGTGATCTCTTCGACGAACAGGGGGACCCCGTCGGTGCGCTCGAAGATCTGTGTGACCACTTCTGCCGGCATTCGCTTGGCGCCTACCACGCGCGCAATCAGATCCTCTCCATAGTTCCGACCCAGGTGATCCAGTTCGATCACGGCAAAGTCGTCTCGTTCGGTCCAGGTGGTGGAGAATCCCGGCCGTGAGGTAAACACACACAAAGCAGGAAACTGGTGTATTCGGTCCGCCAGCAATTCGATCAGTTCAAGCGACGTTGGATCAATCCAGTGCAGATCCTCGATGATGATCAGCAGCGGCTGTTTGGCACTGAGCCCTTCGAACTGGGCCAGCAATGCCTCCAGGGTCTTTTCTTTTCGCCGTTGCGGTGACAGACCGGATAGCGTGTCGCGCTCGCTGGATACCAGAAGGGATAGCAGCGCTGCGATGAGTGGCAGCACCTCGCTGGTGTCGTCGACGGCAAGTGACAGCACTTTGTCGAGTTTTTCGAGGCGTTCGCTGGGCGAATCCGAAAGATCGAATCCGGCCGCGCGGGTGAGCTGGTCAATAAACGGGAACAGCGCCGTGTTGGTAAAGTAGGGCGAGCACTGAAACCAAAGACGCATGTGCGGTTGTCCGACCAGGCGATTGCGCAACTCCTGCGTCAGACGGGATTTTCCGATGCCGGGCTCACCCCGCATCAAGACCATTCGTCCATGGTTGTGCTCGGCTTGATCCCAGGCGCCCATCAGAGATTCCATCGCCTCAACGCGATCAACCATGGGTGTGAGGACGCTGCCGCGAGACGCATCGAACCGGGTTTGCTCCGATCGCGGCTTCATGACCTGCCAGATCCGCTGTGATTCCTCGAAGCCTTTGAGGTCGTGAAAGCCGAGATCCCGGTACTCGAATCGGCTGGCTAACAGCCGATGGGTACTGGCGGAAACCACCACCGCGTTGGGTTCCGCGAAACTCTGCAATCGGGCCGCCAGGTTGGGTGCCTCCCCAACTATGGAATCCTCATGCTGGGAAGCCTGCCCCAGCTGTTGGCCGGCGATGACCATACCGGTCGCAATGCCCAGGCGCACCTGAAGCGGCTCCACATCTACCCAGTCCAGAGAGGCATTCAGATTGGGAACGGCATCGATGATGCCGAGGGCCGCAAAGACCGCGCGCTCGGCATCTTCCTCGTGCGCCGTCGGATAGCCGAACAATGCCAGAATGCCATCGCCCATGTATTGGGAGACAAAGCCACCGTAGTGCTCGATGACCGGTAGACAGGCCTCCCGATAAAGCGTCAGGACCTCCAGCATGTCCTCGGGATCGAGCTGACGGCTGAGTGGCGTCGAACCGACCAGGTCACAAAACATGACCGTAACCTGACGGCGCTCAGGCCCGCCGGAGGCGCGTGAGTCCCGAGCGGCCAGTGCCGCGGAGCCGCTGCCGCGAAGGGATGGTTCAGGGTCGCCGATCAAAGTATCCGCCGTGTAGGGACGTTCCGTTACATCGTCGCGGCCGGCATCCTACCGAACACACTGCCAACAGTGCCGAACTTCCCGTTTCTGCCCGCGCCCTCTATTGCTTGCCATTGAGATTTGCTGAGAACCCCGCCGCTGCGGTCCGGACGACACCACATTGCCCCGTGACCGGCTTCGTTTCTCACAAATTGCAGCTGTTGGAAGTATAGTCCGTTAGACGCGCCCATGACGAGACCAGCGCCCGCGTTCCGATGAGGGGTTCACAGGTGCGATCTGTTCCCCGACCGGGATGAGGTCGGCGCGCCTTGCTCCCTGGGCGCAGAGACGCCGGCGCGACCGTGCCAATGGATCGGAGCCCCTCAACACCGGCTGCCGGCGATGGCACTTGCCGGCAGCTCTGGCGTATCCTCTGCCTGTTTATCCAAACCCCAACAGGATCGGTGGCATACGCCATAGGCGCTGCACACCGGCGGACAGGCATGCTTAATAAACTAAAGATCACCCGCACAGCGCACAGTCGGGCCCACGAGGTTGACGCCGACGAACTCGGCTTCGGCAGGTTTTACTCTGACCACATGTTCACCATGTCCTATGCCGAGGGCGCGTGGCGCGAGCCCGAGATCCAGCCCTTCGCGCCCATCCCGGTGCACCCGGCCAATGCCGCCTTGCACTACGGCCAGGCCGTGTTCGAGGGCCTGAAAGCCTATCGCGGTTCCGACGATGTTGTGAGGATTTTCCGGCCGGACAAGAATGCAGAGCGTCTGCGCCGCTCCTGTGAGCGCCTGTGCATTCCTCCCATCGATTCAGATCTCTTTATCGAGGCGATCGAAGCGCTGGTGGATCTGGACCGTGCCTGGGTACCGTCCCGGCGCGGTCAGTCCCTCTATATCCGTCCGATTCTGTTTTCCGACGAGGGTCACCTGGAGGTTCGTCCCTCCAGCGCATTTCGCTTCGTCATTTTCACATCGCCGGTGCGTGCCTATTTCGACACCAGCATGAAACCGATATCCCTCAAGGCCGAGGAGTCCTACACCCGTTCCGCACCCGGTGGGGTTGGCTATGCCAAGACCGCCGGAAACTACGGCGCCAGCCTGTACCCCGGGCAGCGGGCGCAGCAGGACGGGTATCAGCAGGTGTTGTGGCTGGATGGCGTCGAGCACCGCTATGTGGAAGAGGTGGGCGCAATGAACATCTTTTTCCGCTACGGGGATACGGTGGTCACCCCGGATCTGCACGGCACCATCCTGCCCGGCGTGACCCGGGACAGTGTGATCGTTCTGCTGGAGGCGGCCGGCAGGCGGCTGGAGCAGCGGCGGGTGGCAATGGAAGAGGTGATTGAAGGCAGCCGCACCGGCGCCCTCACCGAGGTGTTCGCCGCCGGCACCGCCGCGATCATCGCACCGGTCGGGGCAGTGGCCTACCAGGGCAACGATTACACTATCGGTAGCGGCCAGGGCGGGGAGATGACCCGCTGGTTGTATGAACAGATCACCGGCATTCAGCATGGGGATCTGGAGGACCGTTTCAACTGGTGCCGCACGGTCCCGGCCGTATGAGGCGCGAGCAAGATCGCCTTATTCTGCATTGTTGATGATCGCCGCCCGGGCCCGAAAATACGCCTGCCAGTCGCAGATCAATGCGTTTTTGATGTTGCTGTCCGAGTCAATTTGTGATGCGGGTTGTCCCCAGTAAAAACCCAGCCAGCCCTGGACTTGGGTCCGGGACGCCGCAATAAACCGTGCCATTTCGTCCATGCTGCATCGGAGCGGAAAGGTCTCGCTCACCACCAGCGGTTTGCCCAGCTGGTAGCTGTCCAGATGGACATCGGCGTCGCTCATCCGGCCGCTTCGCGGATAGAGGTGAATGCTCACAAAATCAAGATTGGCCAGCGCCGCCGCGGAGTACACCGCCGATACTCTGAGCGGAAACAAAGCGGCGGCGCCGACCGTGATCAGATGACGCTGATCGTGCTTGCGTATCGCCGCGACCATAGTTTGAACCCAGGCGGCGGCCACATCGTCTCGGCGGCGCCCGGCCAAATCGAGCGATAAGTACTGGGCGTAGTACCAGTCACCCAGCTTCCCAGTCACCCATTTCCTGGGTGGCCGCGGACGATTGGTCGGCAGCATCGGCTCATTCATCAGATCGTAGGCGAACACCGAGGGGTGGTCGTGGCCCAACATTGCGATCGCCTGCCAGAATCGTGCTTGCACCCGCCAGCGTGCCGCTTCGGCCAGGGTCTGATACCAGCCGGGTATATCATCGATCCGATAGGTGCCGAGACCGGTCAGAATCAGATAAAGACGGTTTGTGTCCGCCAGTTCGAGCAGTCTACTCAACTGGGCCAATGCGGCCTCATCGACCTGTTCCGGGCCGCCCATGAAGGCGGGCAACTGCAGGTGAATCCTGACCGTGTTGGCACCCAGGGACTTCATTTCCCGGAAGTCATCGACCACGGTGTCCCATTCGTCGATCCAGTAGTCTTCAAGCAGTCGACCGCCGGCGTCCCGGTCGTAGTTCAGTCCCCAGGGCGTGAAACGTTTGCCGGTTGCGGCGACGACGAAATGGGTGCCGGCGGAGTCGAGTTCGATCCAGTCCATGGACGAACCAGTCGACCCCGGCTGCTCCGCGCCTGCAGTGGTCACAATCAGCAAGGTCATCGCCAGGGCGCCGAGCCACTTCCCATACCAGGACGCCCCCTGAACCGCACCCAGCGTGTTCATCTCACTGGCTTGCTTTTCATGCGCTCAAACCGGCTGATGCCACGCTGGAGCAGCCTGGATCACTCCGGGTGGCGCAGCGTCGGCATTCAGTATGACCGTGCCACCCGCGTCCGGCGGTGTCGCTCCCCCTCAATGGGCACGTCCGCTGCCAGCTGAACACCCCGTGCCGCGACGGCACGACACAAGTCATCTTCGAGCCGCTCGACTTCATCTCCCGGCTGGCGGCTTTGGTGCCCAAACCGTGGGTCAATCTCACCTGCTTATAACGGGGTCTTTGCGCCAAACAGCCGGCACTGGGCACGGGTGACGCCGGAACAGTGCCCACAAGGCAAGCTGCATCAATGCGTGCGTTCGATACCTGACTCAGTAGGTCCACTGTTGCCAATCGCGATCTCCGTTGCTGCGTCAAAGTGCTCTTCGATAGATGTTCTGTTCGCGTTGAATCGCATCGCAATCACAACACCGAAATCCGGATAATAGGTAAGCACTGAGTTATAGCCGGGGAAAACCCACCGTGCCGATAGGCGATGCCGAACCTGGTGTGGACTATACTCACGCCCAACCCGTAACGGTACTTTTGCGCCGGTTCGCTTGGAGCCCGCTTGGGCACAGCGACTGACGTCAGCATCTCATTGAGATATTGGTCACCGACTGCTCTGGCGTCAAACAGGGCAATACCGCATCGCGCCAGGTCAAGCGAAGTCGTGACACGGACGCCGCCGGTCCATTCCACCAACGGATCAAAAACCAGGATTCCTTCGTCCAAGACTTTCGACGGCGGGGCGGGAAACTCCTGGCTTCCCAGAGCATAACCTTGTGCCAGACTCGCTGCCTCTTTTGAGCAAGTGGCGTTGTGTGCGAGAGGTTAAGAGGTCGTAGAAAACGCCTGCTGAGTTCCTGATAGTAGGTTGAGCCGCTCACCTTTTCGATAATCAGCCCAACCAGGATGTATCCCGTATCCGAATAGTGAAAGCCTTCGGCGGCGGCGAGGTCGTGTCGGGTGGGTGTTGAAGTGGCACTCTGCCAGGGCGCAGCAGCCGACTGCGGCTTCTCATGTTGGGGCAACCTGACCATTGGCACGAAGATCCTGTCGCTCTATATTCCAAACCGCGAGCGGTGAGCCAGCCTCCGGGCATGGCAACGTCGAGGCAGGAGAGCCAGCGTGTTTGAATCCCACTACACCCCGGGCGAGGAAGCCCTCAACCGGCTGACCCACTGGCTGGGTATCCTCGCCAGCATCATTGCCATTCCTTGGCTGGCATGGGCCGGGTTTCGCGGCGGGGACCCCTGGCGGCTGACGGGTGGTGTGATTTTCGGTTTGAGCGCGCTTTTGCTGTTTGTGACCTCGGTCCGCTACCACTCTGCCACCGATCCAGCTTTGCGGCTCGAGCGGCGGCGGATGGATCATTCTGCGATCTATCTATTGATTGCCGGTACCTACACGCCGTTCACCCTGGGCGTGCTGCACGGCGCCTGGGGCTGGACATTGTTTGGGATAACCTGGGGATTGGCCGTGGTTGGGATCCTGGCAAAGACCACCGACTTCGGGTTCCGGTTTCACAAAACTTCGGTCTTTCTATACCTGGCCATGGGCTGGATCGTGATTGTCGCGATACGCCCGCTGATCGAGAGCCTCACCCGTTTTCAACTGAGCTGGCTGATCGCCGGCGGAGTGGCCTACACTCTGGGCGTTCCGTTCTACCTGTGGAAGCGTCAGCGATACACCCACGCAATCTGGCATGCGTTCGTACTCGTGGGTGTCGGCTGCCACTTTGTGGTCGTGCTGAGCGTGATGGAATCGGGTTAAGGTCGACTCGCTGCGCACGGTCGCGTGCTTGACCAGGGCGTTAGATGAAACCTACGCGCCCGGTGTTATTTCGTACATGGCGCCCGCCAATCCGATTTCGCCACTTTCCACCATAGCCCTCATGATCGAGCTTCGTTGGAGAATCCTTGCCATGGTCAGTTCTACGTTCTTCACCGCCACGGCTTGAACGAATGCCGGATTGCCAGAAGCTCTGTCCGACTCGTATCCGGAAACCGCAGCCACCGCCGTTTTGACGCCCGCCCGCATCCCTCAAAAATCGCCGGCGCTGGTTATCCGCTGTGTTCATCGCCTCCCTACTCCGCGTCATTGTTCGGGTGGGGATGACCATGGCAGCGAGGGCGGGCATGACCGGTCTGAGAACCGATCACGTCGCCCGCATTCCGGTCAGTCGCTGCCCGCCTGATCGCGCACGAACGCGACCAGGCGATGGAGTCCCTCGGCGAGTCGCTCATGTGATTGGGCGAAGCAGATCCGAACGTGACCGTCGTTTCCCGGGCCGAAGGTGTAGCCTGGTGCCACACCCACGTTGTGCTTCTCAAGCAGTTGCTCCGCGAATCGCCGTGAGGAATCGAGGCCTTTGATGCGCGGGAATGCATAGAATGCAGCCACCGGCTCTGTAAGCTGGATCGCCGGTTCGTTCCCGAGTATGTCCATCGTGATTTCTCGTCCGCGTTGATACTGGGTCCGCAGCGCTTGCACCGTTGCCTCGCCGGCCTCGAGGGCGGCAATGGCGCCCGCCTGCGCGAACACCGTCGCGCCCGTGTTGAAGCATTCAGCCAGCGCCGCCATCTGCACAAGCAAACGCCTTGGCGTCACCATCCATCCCACGCGCCAGCCGGTCATTGCCCAGGCTTTGGAGAACCCGTTTACCACCACCAGCGGATCATCGTCCTGCGCAATGGACAGGAACGAAGGCGCCGCGTTCTCGCCGTATACGGTGCGGTGGTACACCTCATCGGCCAGCAGCAAGATGCCGCGCTCCCGACAGAACGCCAGCAGTCGCTGCTGTTCTGCACGATCCATTACCCAACCGGTGGGATTGCAAGGAGAGTTGACATAGATGCAACGTGTCTCAGGCTCAACCGCCGCGATGATGTCTGCCGCGCTCAAGCTCCACCCGGCATCCGTTTCGCTTTGGCGCACGCACGATACGCGTGCGCCGGTGACCTGAAACACCGACTCAATATTGGGCCAATGGGGTGAGGTGATGAGTGCATGATCACCCTTGCTGAGCGCCATCTGTGCCGCGATGGTGACCCCCAGCATGGCGGAGCCCGGCACCGTTATGCGATCGGGATCCAGGTCGATACCGTACAGACCGTCCAGATAAACCTTGATGGCATCGCGCAATTCCTTGCGCCCGCGTGTGTTCACGTAGAACGTGTCACCCGCATCGAGGGCGCGTTTGGCGGCGTCGCAAATGAAAGCGGGGGTTGGCGTATCCCCTTCGCCGAACCACAGCGGAATCACATCCGGATCCGACAGTCGAGGCAATGCGACACCGGTGATGCCGTTCTGTTGCAGGGCTTCGATCTCCGGGCGGAACGGGCGCATACTGCCTCCCTGGGTGTGGCTGCGCAGCGGAGAGCGTACCAGAGTCAAGCTGACTGCCGATACGAAACTCGGCCCACACGCCGACGATCCCAGCGGCCTGAGCTTCGGCCCCGGCGTCGCGCCTGTGGTGCCCGAATCGACAATTGCCGCATCGGCATCGGGGCGAGCCACGCTCCAAAAAAAGTGCCCCCGCGCCCTACTGGTTAATTGAGCTAGAGATGGAACCGGACCCCGTCATGCTATCCCGCATTCAGTTTGGCTTCGTCATCAGTTTTCACACCAAGGGCCTCGCCAACGCCCCGGTCGGGACTTCTGCCTTGGGCGGTTGCCAGGCCACTCCGATACTCAATCCAGGGGCTGCCCATTGACCCTGATCCACGGTTTGGATTTTCGGAATCTGAGGGGCGATATCTACGGTGGGTTGACAGCGGCCGTGGTGGCCCTTCCCCTCGCACTGGCCTTTGGCGTCGCCTCTGGGGCTGGACCAGTGGCGGGTCTGTATGGTGCGATCTTCGTCGGTTTCTTTGCGGCGCTTTTCGGCGGCACGCCGGCGCAGGTTTCGGGGCCGACGGGACCGATGACCGTCGTCATGGCCGGGATTCTGGTCAAGGTCGGCACAGACATTAGCGATTGGGACTATCTGCGCAGGCTGCGACAGGCCCCGCGTGCCGGCGTGATCATCATGCTGGTGGTGCTCGCGCTCACCGTGCTGGTGGATCTGATCACAGCGGTGGCGACCGGTGTGGTGCTCGCCAGCCTTCTGTTTCTCAAGCGCATGGCGGACCTCCAGGCGGCGAACATGCGGGCCATTATTGAGCCGGACGAGTCGCTCAATCTATCGGAGCAGGAGCGGGAGATCCTGAGCGTGGCGCGTGGGCGGATACTGCTGTTCCACCTCGCCGGCCCCCCTGAGCTTCGCCTCAGCAAAAGTTTTGTCAAACACCGTCGGCGCTTATCAGACACATGAGGTGATGGTGCTCGACCTAAGCGATGTGCCGTTCATCGACAGCAGCACCGGGCTCACCATCGAGGAAATCATCGAACGGGCGCGACATGCAAACCAACGGGTCTTGGTGGCCGGCGCCAAGGGCTCGGTCGCGATTGTCTTAGAGCGCCTGGGTGTGTTTCGGATGCTGGGCAGCGAGGCCCGCTGCGATACGCGCTCACAGGCGCTGCGTCGGGCCGGAGCAATCACCAATCCGGCGGGATCGTGAGCGCCTACGGGAACGGCGTCAGCGTCGTTTCAAGGTGATTCGGCGCGCTGCGCTGCGCACGGTCGATGGACCCGCCGCGGTGCCCCGCCGGTGATACTCCGATATACCCGTTCGATACCAATCGAGGCGGCCACAATGGGCCATACCATATATACACAATGGTATTTCCGAGCTAGCTTCATAAGTTAGGAAGGTCTGAAATCGGACCTTAGCTACAGGGCAATTCAACGAAGCGATGTCGGTTTAGCACTCTGTTGTGCATCGCCGATTGCAACGTCCTGACAATCGAGGTAACGGTGCCAGAAGGGTATTTTCCGAATGCCGATCTGACGGGAGTGCGCGTCTCTGATCATCTATCTAACGAGGTTTATGAATTTCTGGGTTCGTGATCAAGGTCTATCGGAATTGCCACCAATCGGCACTTGGGTAACTTCTTATCGAGCAAAACGGTTAGTAGCTTCGGGTGAAAGGAGATGGGTATGAACAGTTTGATCACGCTCAGCCGGCGCCTTTTTGAAGCGACAGCCATCGGCGCTGTGCTGTTGTTCTGTGGTGCATCGCATGCGGCCACCGTGAATGTTGAGACCACGATCATACGAACCTTGGTAGCCGACGAGGGGCGCTGGGGAGGATGCATGGCGCTGACCTCGACGGTCCTCGCTACGGCCGGTTTGGATTGCCCCAGTCAGTGGGTAACGTTCAGTTGCGCAGGGCCTGTAGGAGGTCAGGTGTATACCACCAAGGACATCGCCTACCGCATGTTCGAATCCGCACAGCTTTCGCTGGTGCTGGACAAACGGGTGATGCTGAGGGTCACCGACGAGAAGAAGCACTCCGGATTCTGTTATGCCAACCGCATCGACTTGATCAAATAAACGACTCAATCGGCAGACCGGCTGATGCTCCGATGTACGTTTGTTGGGTAGCTGAGTTTCGTTTTCGGCATCGTGCGATGAGGGGGAGCAATGAAATCAAGTATGCGCACTCTTTTGACGCGACTGTCACTCGTATGTGTTGCTTACGCAGGAATTGGCGCCATCCCGATCGCGGTTCAAGCTCAACCTATAGGAGACGAGTTCCAAGTCAATTCAACCACCGTCAATCATCAGAGAGCGCCGGACGTGGCAACGGACGATCAGGGCAACTTTGTCATCGTCTTTCAGAACTGGCTGGCCGGCACCGGTGCCAACGTCGCCGCTCAGCGTTACCGCTCGACGGGTGAACGGCTGGGGGGTGAGTTCCAGATCAATACCACAGCAAACTCCGACCTTACACTGCCTGCCATCGCCATGACGCCCGATGGTGACTTCGTCGTCGTCTGGCAGGATTTCGGCGACGATGGCTCCGGCTTCGGAATATTTGCCCAGCGATATAGTTCGGACGGTCAGGCGCAAGGTCCCAACATTCCGGTCAACACGACGGTCGACGATGCTCAGCGGCGCTCAGACGTTGCCATGAGTGGCAACGGCAATTTTGTGGTGGTTTGGGAAGACGATACCGTTGGCAACAACAAACGCGGCATCCGCGGCCAGCGCTTCGATGCGCTCGGCTCACCGCAAGGATCCGAGTTCGATATCAGCACCGATCCGGATATCGATCACACCTATCCAAAGGTGGCGATGGACACCTTGGGGAATTTCGTTGTCGGCTGGTCGGCAGGCACCGTGGGGGCAAATCAGGACGTGGTCTTCCGTCGGTTCGACCTGAACGGGCTGCCCCTCGGACAGAGCGTTCAGGTCAACGTCACCAGCAAAATGGACTCGGCCTCGGGTGTCGTCAACAACATGAGCATTGACTCCGACAACCTGGGAAACTTTGTCGTGGCGTGGCGAGCGGACAACTTCTCAGGCCCCGGCATCTCAGGTCTGGCCGTCGGTATCCTGGCGCGACGATACGATAAGGATGGAAACCCGCTGGGTGCGCCGTTCGAAGTCCATACAGATCAGGCAAGTTTTACCGGGGCACCGGAAGTTGTGGTGTTGCCGGACGGCGAATTCGCCATAGCCTACGAGGCAACGGACGACAGTCTGACCGGCATCTTTGAGCGGGTCTACAGTTCGAACGGGCAGCCGATCGGACCGGCCGCCCAACTCAACACCACAACAGACCTGATTCAGGATCGACCTGCCGTCGCGCTGAACGGGGCCGGCGGAGGGGTGGTCACCTGGCGGGCCACCCGGGATCAGGATGGGGATCGGGACGGCATCTTCGCCCGCATGTTTGCGTATGACGACGGCATGTCCAGCGAGAATCGTGTCTTAAAGGCGGTGTGCGCTGTGGAAAATGTATGTAGCAAATAGCATCCGCATCCTTTGTTTACCACCATCAGCGTCCTGGACCGACCAGGCTTGGTCGGTGCTGCAGATTAATCCGATAACATCATCGAAACCGCGATCGATGATTTCTCCCGACGGGAGTTGATGAAGGGGACGTCGAATGGTGTTCGGAGTCTTGAACTCCATTTCCGGTGACCTGCGCGCATCATCTATGCAGGTCGCAGCCAAATTGCACAGGCCGCACAATGAGCAAAAACAGCGCTGAACTCCATGCTCAAACCTACGACTATCTCTTGTCGATGGCGGGACAGGAAACCCCGGAGATGGTTGGGCTGCGCGAGGCCACATCAACCCAGAAATTGGCGATGATGCAGATATCGCCGGACCAGGGTCGATTCATGGCCTTGATGGTCGGGCTGCTGCAAGCGCGCAACATCGTCGAGGTCGGCACATTCACGGGATACAGCGCGCTTTGTATGGCGTTGGCTTTGCCGGATGACGGGCGTCTCATTGCCTGCGATATCAGTGATGAATGGACACAAATCGGGCAGCCCTACTGGAAATCAGCGGGGGTGGATCACAAGATCGATCTCAGGCTCGCCCCGGCGATAGAGACGTTGTCAGCGCTTTTGCAGGACGGCTACGCTGAAACCTTCGACATGGCATTCATCGATGCCGATAAGGGTGGCTACGATGATTACTATGAGTTGTGCCTACGGCTGTTGCGGGAAAACGGCCTGATCCTGATCGATAATGTGCTGTGGGGCGGCAGCGTCGCTGACCCGGACAATCAGGAAGAGGATACCGTCGCGATTCGAACCCTGAACAGTAAGGTCGTCAGTGACAATCGGGTCGACGCCGCCATGATTTCGGTGGGCGATGGTTTGTTTCTGGTGCGGAAGAAGTAATTCGGGCCGCTCCCATGACATGCTCCCGTCGTCCGGGGCCCTCAATTGGATGCTATGGCTACGAACCAGGGGGTCGGAGGTTCGAATCCTCCTGGGCGCGCCATAAAACCGCTTATTGAAGAGAAGATTGCATCCTGCGATTCGATCCTTCGACGTCCGCTATGCAGCGGTCGTTCAGCCGTGTCGGTGCGCGACCCACTAACGCTCCGACACTGAGTAACAGATGCTGGGCTCCGGTTACTTGGCGCAACGTTTGAATCCGGTGTTCGACATCGAGGACCTGCCGGGCCTGTGGTGGGGCGGTGAGGATCATGCGTTCGAGGAGTCCGAGGTCATCGATAAGATCCTCACCCATCTCGACAGTAAAGGCGCTTGCGGCGTCGCCCGGCGTTTACCACCGTGTCGGGCGCCACCCCAGGCGAGCTTGTTCGGCTGATAGGCGTGCAACCACGCGAGTAAAGCCAGCGGCGGCAGCGACACCAACGCGGCGGCAGGATCGCTGTCGTCTCGAGCGTGGAAACCGTCGAAAAATCGCGCTGAAGTACAGCATTTCTGCCGGCTCAGGGGCGCCATTTGGACCAACACCGCGTCGACGCGCAGGTTGACGGTTGGTTGATGCCCTGGGGATACTCGCCAATGTTCGGGAAAAGGACGTTAATCCATCCTATACTCGACGAGGATTTCGAGGCCATCAGCCAGGTGCTACTGGGCGCGCTCTCCCAGGCGCAACGGCGAGTTCGCATCTGCACACCCTACTTCCTCCCGGACGCAACCCTGATCGCAGCGCTCAACACCGCCGCCATGCGGGGAGTGGCCGTTGAAATCCTCGTTCCCGCCAAGTGCAATCTGCGATTCGTCCAATGGGCCGCTGCCGCGCAGGCCGACCAGATGCTTGTTGCCGGGTGCCGCATGTTTCTGACGCCCCCGCCGTTCGACCACACCAAGCTGATGCTCGTCGACGAAGCCTGGGTGTTCCTCGGCTCGGCGAACTGGGACCCGCGCAGCCTCGCGCCTCAACTTCGAATTCAACGTCGAGTGCTACGACGAATCGCTGGCCGAGCGCTTGTACTCCGCCACCGATGAAAAGTGCCGTGCGGCCGAGGCGCTCACCCTCGCTCAACTCAGAAAGCGCACGCTGCCCATCCAGCTTCGCGATGGTGTGATGCGGCTGTTCAGCCCGTATCTGTAGGGGTTCATCGTCACCGGCGCTTCCAGGGGCATCGGCATCGCCACGGCGGAGCAGCCGGGGGCGCCTACGAGCACAGCAAGTTCCGCGAGGACCTTCTCGGTGGCGTCACCGCGACCGTGCTGCGGGAATGCCCAGTGCCGGTGCTGATGTCGCACTGACTGCCCACCCGCAGCTGCACGGCATATCGGTTGGAGCAATCGCCATCCCCCATACCATGTGCTACATTGTGGTCAATTGCAGCACATTGCCGACGGGAATTCGAATGCGAGAGTTGTCAATTCGTGAGATGCGCGAAAGATTGGGGAGCCTTGACCGGCTGGTGCAGGGCGAGGGAGAGATCATCGTCACTCGCCGAGGTGTTCCTATCGCCCGCTTGCTACCCGTCGCGGGAAGCCGATCTAGGCCCAACCATGCTGAACTGCGCGCCGCCATGCCGAAGCTGAATACGGCGAGCGAAACGATTGTTCGTGACGATCGAGATCAACGCTAGGCGATGGTATATATCGATACGTCTGCGTTGGCGAAGTGGTATCTGAACGAACGGAGATCAGAGGATTTTGCCGCCTGGATTCAGGCTGAGCCTGATGCCCACATCAGCACCCTTACTGTCGTCGAAATGCGCTGCCTGCTGGCCAGAAGAAGGCGGAATCACGAACTACCTGTTGAGATCGAGCAGAAGGCCTTCGCTACGTTGCAAGATGACATCGCACAGGGTTTTCTTGTTCGACACATTGTCAATGACGAATGCGTGAGCGCCACAGTCGACCTGATGGAAATGCTAGCTGACCACCCATTGAGAACCTTGGATGCCCTTCACCTTAGCGTTGCCCGGCAAATTGGCACGAAACGTCTCGCAACTGCAGATCGCACGATGATCGCCGCTGCAGGCGCACTCGAGATTGAAGTCGTCCGATTCGACTGAGCTGGCACGACCAAAGCCCGATTCCGGGGACCTGCACACCACCCATGTAGGAGCCAGCTTGCTGGCGAACGGCCGACGGCGGCAGGGGATAGCCGAAATGGATCGTCCCGTCCGATTCGATCCTAGGGTTACGACGGGATAACCCGTACCGGCTTTCCCTCGAGCCAGGCAAGCACGGCCTCGACCGTCTGCGGGTAAAACACCTGATACGTCTCCCGCGTCACGTAGCCGACATGCGGGGTCAACAGCAGCCGCTCGGAAGGGCGATCAAAGGGGCGATCAAAGATCAAAGCGGCGAAAGGATCAAAGGGGTCGGACCAAGCCAATTGATTAATTTGTATCAATATTATGGGCAGTTTCAGTCGGTTCTGGCGCTTAGAGGCCGCATTTGGGTACCGAAAAAACGCGTGTAACTGGGTCGGGTCGTAGGCCGACGCACATAGTCTTAAGAGGCGCGTTTTCGCCGGCAAAAACGCTCCTCTAAGCTCGATTCGGCTCGCCTGTGGGCTACCAACTCGATTTGTTTCAACGGATTGCCGTGGTCCGACCCCGCTCTGAAGCTACCCCGCTCTGAAGCTGCTGTGTTGCCCAAACGCTGGGTCGTCGAGCGCACCCATGCCTGGAACGAGCGGGCGCGCCGCCTCATCATGCACCATGATCGGCGCACCGACGTTTCCGAAGCCTGGGTCTGGCTCGCTGAGGCGCGCTTGCTGTCGCGGCGCATGTTGGCAGCCGTTTGATTTTGTAAACACCCTCTGAGGCGAACTGAAAATATAGGAGTTATACACAGGCGTGCCATTACGTCACTTGCCGCCAAAACCCTTCCCAAGTCATTGAATCAAATTGCTCCAAGCCCCTCCGGAGAGCCAGATCGCGGGTGACTTTGTCGAACTTGGGTGATCAGATCACGCCTTGAACCAAGAAAAAACGCGACCTTTCGGGGCCGCGTTTTGCTTTTGTATGTCGTGATGTCGTGTGACGATCAGGGCGCGCGAAAGCGCACTGACCTCATCCTCAGGGACAGCCCTGCGTCATATGCTCGATGCCCTGGCTCATATGATGGATGTAGCAATCCTCGGAGGTGGTGAACGTGTTCTTCAAGGTCGCGGTAAAGGTGCGGTCGTTGATGTCGAACTCTACATAGCGGCCATCGGCCGGCTGACCGGCGGTGAAGGTGGGGATTGAGTCGGGCCCATCGGTGCGCCCGGCGGGGCGGAGCCATTCATAGAACCACGTGGCGGGCGAATGCCAGTGGCCCACCACGATACCCAGAACATCATGCCCGGCGATGGTTGCCCACAGCTCCTCTTTCATGGCGTCGGTCCACCAGGCACTTGTGCCATCCCATTTGCACAGCCCCACGTCCGGGTTGAAGCAGTAATGCTGGCTGAGGATCACAGGGCCATTATGGCTTTCTAGCTCCTGTTTGAGGAACTCAAGGCTGTTCCAGCCGGAAAAGAGCTGATCGCCGCGTTCGCCGTCATCGCGGATCCAGGTGTCGGCATTGCCGCCGAAAAGACCCAGGCTGACGAACAGAACGTCATCCCATTTCCAGCTGTAATACGGCTGGGGGGGCGTGTCGCATCTGTCTTCTTGGTAGCCCTTGGAGCAGTAAAGCTCTCCCACGGATTTGAGATTCCGGGCGGAGCTGCGCAACGAGTCGTTGATGACCTTGCCAGCGCATTTGCAGCCGCCGCCGATTTCGGTGCCATTGCAGCAATTGCCGACATACATGTCGTGATTGCCGATGGTTTCATAGTATTTTTGGGCGTTCCGGGTGCCGCGCGCGGTGGTGTAGAACTCAAACTCGTCCGAGCGCGCCAGCGTGGTCAGATCGCCGGCCACGATCAGGCCGCGGAAATCATCAAGCCGGTTGTTGATCTCGGCCATGGCCTCGTTGGTCTTGTCATGTTTTGCCTGACGTTCGGGCGTGTTCGAGGGGTTGTTGTTGTATTGCGGGTCAGCCGTGGCCAGAAAGCGTACATCGCGACCGTGGCGTTCCGGGATGGTGCCGTCGGCGGCCACGCTTTGGGTTTTGCCATTGGGCGAACGGAAGGTCAGGTTGCCGTTGCGGTTGAGGTAGAAGCCCACACGGTCATGGGTCCAGAAAAAAATCGAGCCGGTCTCCTCAATCTGGCCGTAATAGTCCTGGCCCGCCAGTTTCAGGATGTCACTGACGTCATCGCCGGTTGGCATGGGGTCGTCCACCAGCATGAATCCACCGGTGGCCGGCTGAATGACCTGTACGGTACCGGATGGAAAGCCTTTGACCTCATACACGACATCGCCATTCGTCTTGATCGTGCCGGGCAGGGTATTCAGCACCGGCTCGGCAAAGCGCAGGGTGGTTTGCCATTGATGATTGCCGGCGGTCCAGGCGCGGAACACGCCTTTGCTGTCTGTGCGCGGATCAATCCAGATGTGATATTCGCGCCCGCCAATGGTGCTGTGAATGCTGAGATTTGCGTTGTAGGTCCAACGCTGTGCATCCGATCCGTCGCAGGTGTCCACATTGACGATCCCGGTGGTGTCGGTGGGGTTCTTGAGGAAGGTGTTGAGACAATATGTGGTGCCGCCAATGTCAATCTCAACTGCGGCGCTGTCATCGGCGAAATCGGTGGTCCAGTTCTGAACCGGGCTGGCGTCATCGCAATCGGGATTGGCAAAAAGCTGAAACGGGGGTTTGGGTGAATGCGTCAGAACCTCCATGCAGATCGTGTCATTGCCAAGAGTGCCAAGCCCGGTCGATATAAGATCTGCCCGCGCGGGTGACAGCATCAGCAAAACGAGGCTGAGCCCCCAAAAAGAGGCTGTCGGAAATATTGATTTCATGGTGAAAAATTCCCTTTATTGTGCAATCAGTGTTGAGCACTTCAAAGCTGAATTCCAGAAAATATTTGCAACGTTTACGAGTTTTTGAGGCCGTCAGGTGATGCGCCGCGAGTTGGCGATGATGGGGGGCACGGGCGGCAGTAGCGTGGGATCCACCGCGCCTTTGGGCCATGCCTTGGATTTCGGGTCTCCGCCGTGCCGGCATGAGCACCCAAGCATCAGGCATTCTATGGCCTCGTCGATCACGGAGTAAAAGACGAACAAACGCCCTTTTCCGAAAGTCGATTGAGTATCCCCAAGTCATCAGACACTCGCCAACCCGCGCTTCGGTGTGGTGTCGGCCGTAATCGGGCCTGCCGAGCCGGCCGTAATTGAGTAGTTCGGCCGATTTCTTGACGATTCCCGGCGTCGGGCCGAACGCTATCAAAGCCGCGACGCTCAGCGTCACAGTCGGGGGGGTTACGGGGTATCCTGGTTCAGTCGAACAGTCCCGCCTGGGGTGGCGCCGGGTGCGGCGGTACTAGGGCGTTCAGTGGTCATTTGCGATCGGTTGCTGAAGGCCTGCAGTCGGCCTGCTTTGACCGCACCCAACGCGGGACCGAATGACCGCAATCGCTGCAAAGGAGCCAACCAGCATTCGCGTCCTGTTCTTGAGTTGTCCGTCATCTATGGTGCGTTACGACATCTGGGAACGCCTGCAGCGACACTAGCTCTTTCGGGTGTCAATGATCACCCATATGGAGCCATTGCGGGATCGCCTTAATGGAGCCACCTCAGGATCGGGTTAATGGCTTGAACGGCCGCGCGGATGTCGTGCTGTGGCCGCTGCAGAACGGCGTGTTGAACTTTGTCGGCTACGATCTGCTGCCGCATTTCAATGCTCCGGGACCGGCGCGGGCCGACGACACCACCCGTGCGGCAATGCTCGACGCCTGGGCGCTCAGGCTGCGGGAAATCGACCGTACGCCGAAGCTCGAATCCCATTCTCTTGAGGATTTCGACGCCGACGCCGGCTGGACGCGGAAACCGCGCACCAAAGGTTGCACCCTGGGGCAGACTGGGACCGGATAAGCACGCGCCGGTGAACTGCGCCGTGCTGCACTGGCGCAAGTCAAATCCGCTATGCTTCGACGGTATTGTCGCCTTCTGGCGCGTTCTCCGTTGGTCAAGGCCGTGTCCGGTATCGTTTAGATGTCCTTCTATCCAGATCCTTCTCCGATACCCGGTATTTTGCTCACCACCGATTTCGTGTTGGAGCCACTGACCCCCGAACATGCCCAGCGGGATTACCGGGCGCTGATGGAAAGCAGGTACGCGCTGCGTCTTTGGAGCGGCAGTGACTGGCCGGCGGATGACTTTTCGCTGACCGAGAATCGGGCGGATCTGGCCTGGCACGCGGACGAACAAGAGCGGCGAATCGCGTTTACCTACACCGTGCTGTCGCCGGATCGGCAGCGCTGCCTTGGGTGCGTCTACATCAAGCCGTTGAGCGTGGCGCTTGGCTCGGCCGCGGGGGGGGACAGTCTCACCCGGTTCTGGGTGACCCAGCCATTGGTGCCGACGGGGCTGGACCGCGCTTTGCTCCATGCTTTGCTGGCCTGGTTCAGGTCGGACCAGTGGGCCCTGGGACGCGTGTGTTTCCACGCACCCGGCGCCCACACTCAGCAGGTGGCGTTGTTTGACAACTCGCCGCTCACGCCCATCGGCACCGTCCAGATGCCTGATCGAGGTGGAGTGCACCGCCTCTACGAACTGCTATGAGACCAGGTGGGCCTGCCGCCGGACGCAGATTGCCCAGGCATTACCCGGTTGCCGCCCGCCATGAAAACTGCTCCGCTTGCGCCTGTGGTCCGCCGTTCGATGTTGAGTGCGGCCACAAAGGCCGGTCGCGGATCATCGTCTACGACCACTACAACCATGCCAGCGGGTCTTCGTCGGAGCTCGGTGTTTGCCCCCGATGCTCGATCAGCAGATTACTCCACAGGCCGAACTGCATCAGCGACCAGAGCATGCGATTGCGATGGGGCGAGGGCGCGGAGCGGACCAGGCGCTCGACCCCCGGGGCGGAAAACCACTCCTTCACCGTTGGGTGGTGGCGGAGTTTCTGACCGAGCGCGCTGACGAATTCATCGGTCAGAATGACGCCGGTGGGCACATGAAAACCCCTCTTTTTGCGATTGATGTGCTCGGTGGGTAGGCGCCGCGCAGCCCACCATCTGAGGGGCGCTTTGCCAACCTTGCCGCGCATTTTCACGCTGTCTGGCAGTGCCAGGCCGAATTCCACTATGCGGTGATCCAGCAGGGGAACGCGGGCTTCCAGGCCAAACGCCATGGTGGCGCGATCGACCTTGACCAGCAGGTTGTCGGGCAATGCGGTCTCGATATCGGTGTATTGGCTCTTGCGCAGATACGACCAGTCAGCCGGCGCGTTGCGCCAGGCAGCTGTAAACGGGTGCCGAAAATCCAGGGTCGGATCCTGCAGACGCGGGCCGGCGACGGCGTTCCAACTGGATGCCACCTGGCTGCGGGTTCGAAATCCACCCGACCCGGGGTGGATCAGGTTCTTCAGCCACCGCACGGGCGCATGCTGGCGGTAGCGCCCGTAACCGGCAAACACTTCGTCGCCCCCTTCGCCGGTGAACACAACCTTCAGGTCCTGGGCGGCCCGCTCCGACATGGCCAACGTGGGCAGCACCGCGTAGTCCCGCATCAAGTCGTCGCAGGCCCAGACGTTCTGAACGATTCGGCCCCGAAGCGCTTCCGGAGACAGCGTCAATGTGGTGTGATCCGTGTCGAATCTCCGGGCAATCGCCTCGGCAGCCTCCACTTCTCCGCTGGTATCGGCGGCGAAACCGACCGAGTAGGTTCTAAGTCGGTACTGGGTGACCGGACTGAGGCTGGCGAGAATGCATGCTGAATCGAGCCCGCCGGACAGAAACAGGCCGTAGGGCACATCGGCGCGTTGGTGTTCCGTCAAGACCTGGGCAAACAGGTTCTCGAACGCCTCGCCCGCCTCATCCAGAGTGCCGTGCCAGGGCGCTATGTCTTGCAGCATCCAGTAGGGGGAATCCTGGAGTTGATTGTCTGCCCCGATCTGCAGGTAGTGGCCCGGGGACAGGCGCTCCACACCCTCCAGAATGGTATGGCGACCGGTGTTGAACTGATTGTGGCAAAACTCAGCCAGCGCCTGGGGAGAGACATCGGGGCGCCGGGGCAGAAGCGCGACCAGGGCCTTGAGTTCGGAGGCGAACACCACACGGTCAGCCAGCCGTGCGACAAACAGAGGCTTGATCCCTAGCCGGTCCCGGCAAAGTAACAGAGTGTCATCGTCCCGGTCGAACAGCGCGAAAGCAAACATGCCATTGAGCTGGGCGAGGCCGGCGACGCCCTGGCTGGCCACCAGATGGAGGATAACTTCGGAGTCGGAATCGGTCGCAAAGCGGCAACCCGACTGTATCAAAGTTTTCCGCAGTTCCCGGTAGTTATAGATTTCGCCGTTGACGATCAGGGCGTAGCGCCCATCGGGGCTGACGATGGGCTGATGCCCGCCCTCCAGGTCAATGATCGACAGCCGTGTATGGGCGAGGCCGGCACGCCCCTCGGCATAGACGCCGCTGTCGTCGGGCCCGCGATGCCTTAGCAGGCCCGCGGCCCGCTCGAGGGCAGCCAGTTCCGGGCGGCCTCGGGCCTCTATAACGCCTGCTATTCCACACATTGCGACGGGTTTCCCAATTTAAGTCTCATGATCGCGAAGCCATATCCTACAGGGTCCACCAAGCCGTCCGGATGTTCTGGTGTCCGGTTCTTTCCACTTTCCCTCCGCCGCGGTTCGGCGTATCCGCAACGTGTGATCCCTGAACGTGGCACCCCGATGCGCCCCCTACAGTAGTCGCCCGTAAGTACGCCGGTCCCAAGCAGGATGCTCTTACGAAAACGCGCAGGGATACTATGCTTGTGATGTGCTAACTGAACAGCGGCTCGTTCGAACGGCCGCGCCATTTGCAAAGAGGGAGTGCGTTACATGCCCAGGTTTGTAATCGAAAGAGATATTCCCCAGATCGGCTCTGCGGAACGCGAGGCCCTGCGGGGCGCGTCGGAGAAATCCAACGGTGTGCTTGCGGACATGCGTTCCGAATCAAAGAACATCCAGTGGGAACACAGCTATGTAGCGGCCGACAAGACGTTCTGTATCTACATTGCCGACAATGAAGCGTTGGTCCATGAACACGCTGAACGCAGCGGCTTTCCTGCAACGGTGGTCACCGAAGTGCGGAAGATGATCGATCCGGTGACGGCTGAGGGATAGCGGGGCGTCCCTGGTCGGTGGCACGCGCGGCGGGCGCTGTCTGATACAAAGTGTCTCGCCGCGATCGCAGCAATTGACTGGATCTTTGCCAGAGGACCGAGGATAACGTGCTCATGATCATGTTTGCCCGTCCGAGTGTTCCTTAGTATTTGCGCGGGACCTCAAGCTGCGCTCCAATGAGCGACCGAGGCTTATCAGACCTTCCTTAACCGATGCTACGGAATCGCGAGAGACAAGAAATGGCAGTGCACAGTGTTCTGGCCAATGTCACGCCGGATCAGGTTCGCCTCGATCCCTATCCCCACTTTGTGGTGGACGATTGCTTGCCGGCCGCCTACTTTCAGGCGCTGGCTGCGAACTATCCTTCGAACGAGGTCATTCTCGACTACTGCAGGAGCCATCTGGATAGTCGGTTCAACTTCGTCGAGGGAACGGCGCGGGCGAATGACCGTTATGACGTGTCGGCCTATCAGGCGATCGAGCATCCAGATCTGCTTTCTGACATCTGGCTGAAATTCATCCAATATCACACGTCCAGCGCTTTTTTCTCCGAAGTGGTAGCGGTCTGTGGGGACGCGATCCGGCACGTCTACCCTGCCCTTGAAGACACCATCGGTCGTCCGCTAGGGGCCATGAGTACCGGTGTCCGATACCGCTCGGATTGCGACATTTCTCTTGACTGCCAGATCGGCATGAACACGCCGGCCGAATCCCGATCCAGCGTTCGTCGCGTGCACGTCGATGCCCGCGAGGAGTTGTTTGCCATCCTGCTCTATTTCCGCGACCCGGCAGACGACACCGAGGGGGGGAATCTCGAGATCTGTCGCTGGAAAAACCCGCGACGCAAACGGTTTCGTCGCTCGGAAGTCGATGAGGTGGATGCCGAGCTATTGGAAACGGTCGAGTACAAGGCCAACCGTATGGTGATGTTCATCAACTCCCAGGACTCCCTGCATGCAGTCACACCAAGGGATCCGTCGCCTCATACACGCAGGTTGGTCAACATCATCGGAGAGGTGGACAAATCGATACCCCGGGGTTTGTTTGCCCTGCCGAAGAAAAAGGATCTGGATTACGTGCGCAAGAAGATTGCGTCGAAAAGGAAGAAGCTACTGGGTGTCTGAAGCGGGTCTGGTCGGTCGGCGCTGTTCCGCTGGCCGCTTTACACCGTCCAGGGCGCCGGCGCGTCAGCGTCGATCTGGTACCGGGCGATGGCCTCCAGCAGTGTTTCCCTCGGCATTGCGCCGTCTCGGGCAAGTTGATCCAGCGCAGCCAGAGTGATGTGTCTCCGGTCCACCTCGAAGAAACGCCGCAGGGCTTCACGGGTGTCGCTGCGTCCAAATCCGTCCGTGCCCAGGGTGGTAAATCGGCCCTCCACATAGGGTGCAATCAAATTGGGTACTGCGCGCACATAGTCGGTGGCAGCCACCACCGGATCGGCGCCCGGCAGCAGGCGCGCCACGTGGGAGACCTCCAGGTCCTTTCCTGGGTTCAGTCGGTTGCGGCGTTCCACGGCCCGTGCATCCCGCTCCAGTTCCGAAAAGCTGGTGGCGCTGAACACTTCAGCAGACACATTCCAGTCATCACGCAGCAGCTGTGCCGCGTACTCCGCCTCCCGCAGAATGGCGCCGGCGCCCAGTAGCCGCACCCGACCGACCGGGCTGTCGGGCGTTGCCTCAGACAATCGGTACAGACCCTTGATCAGATCTGGCTCGATCCCCTCGGGTTGCGATGGATTCGGGTAATTTTCATTCATGGCGGTGAGGTAGAAAAACTCGTCAACCTGCGCCTCCATCATCCGCCGGGCGCCATAGTCGAACAGAACCGCGATTTCATAGGCGTAGCAGGGGTCGTAAGCACGGCAATTGGGGACGGTGGTTGCGATCAGATGGCTGGCGCCATCCTGGTGCTGCAGCCCCTCGCCTCCCAGCGTGGTTCGGCCCGCGGTGGCGCCGATCAAAAAGCCGCGAGCGCGCTGGTCGGCCGCAGCCCAGATCAGGTCCCCCACCCGCTGGAAGCCAAACATGGAATAGTAGATGTAGATCGGCAACATGGCCGTGCCGTGGACGCTGTAGGCGGTGGCGGCGGCCGTCCACGAGGCGAGGGCGCCGGCCTCGGTAATTCCCTCCTCCAGCATTTGTCCGGTTTCCGATTCCCGGTACAGCAGCAGACTGGATGCGTCTTCGGGCTCGTACAGCTGCCCATCGGGCGCATAAATGCCGATTTGACGAAACAGGCTCGCCATCCCGAAGGTGCGCGCCTCGTCGGCCACGATTGGAACGATACGGGGACCCAGGCGCTCATCGCGCAGTATCGTGCCCAGCATCCGAACAAAGGCCATGGTGGAAGACATGTCCTTGCCGTCTGCTTCAAGCGCGAACTTGCCATAGGTGCCCAGCGGTGGCACCGTCACCGGCTCAGCCTGTTGTCGTCGAGTTGGCAGCGGCCCGCCCAGCGCCTCGCGCCGCGCTTTGAGGTATCGCATCTCCTCGCTGTTGGCAGGCGGTTTTACGAATGCCAGTGCCTCCACCTCTGCATCGGACAGGGGCAATGCAAAACGGTCGCGGAACGTGAGCAGCCCGTCCAGTTTGAGTTTTTTGGTCTGGTGGGCCGTCATCCGGGACTCACCCGCGTCTCCCATGCCAAAGCCTTTTTTCGTTTTGGCCAGGATTACCGTCGGTTGCCCGGCGTGCGCTTGGGCGGCTGCAAAGGCGGCGTGAAGTTTTCTGAAATCGTGACCGCCGCGATGCAGCTGGTCGATGTCGTCGTCGCTCATGTGGCGGACCAGGGCGGCCGTTTCCGGATCCTCCTGGAAAAAATGGCTGAGATTGTAGGCGCCGTCCTTGGCCCCCAGGGTCTGGTACTTTCCGTCCACCGTGGCGGCGAAGCGGCGCAGCAAGGCGTGGTGGGAATCGCGTGCGAACAGCGCGTCCCAATCGCTGCCCCAGAGCACCTTGATCACGTTCCAGCCGGCGCCTCGAAACAGGCCCTCCAGTTCCTGGACGATCTGGCTGTTACCCCGCACCGGTCCATCCAATCTTTGCAGATTGCAGTTGACGATGAAGGTCAGATTGTCGAGCCGCTCCCTGGCCGCCAGGGAAAGCGCGGCGATGGACTCCGGCTCGTCCATCTCGCCGTCGCCGAACACGCCCCAGACATGGCGGCCTTCGGTAGTCCGCAGACCGCGGGCCTGGAGATAGCGCAGAAAACGCGCGTTGTAGATCGCGCTGATCGGTCCGATGCCCATGGATCCGGTCGGGAATTGCCAGAAAGCCGGCATCAACCACGGGTGGGGATAGGAACAGAGCCCCCCACCCGCCACTTCCTGCCGGAATCTCGACAAGGTGCCTTCGTCCAGGCGGCCCTCGAGAAAGGCACGGGCATACACACCCGGTGCGGAATGGGGCTGAAAGTAGACCAGGTCACCGTCTTCACCGGCGTTGAAAAAATGATTGAAGCCGACTTCGAATATTTCGGCCGCCGACGCATAGCTGGCGATGTGCCCGCCCAGATCGCCATACGCCTGATTGGCCCGCATCACCATCGCAAGCGCGTTCCAGCGCAGCATGGCCGTGATCCGCTGCTCGATCCTGATATCGCCCGGATACGGCGGTTGCTGCTCCAGTGGGATCGAGTTGCGATAGGGAATATAGGGCAGCGGCCGGCGTTTTAGTTCACGCTCCTCGGCATGGTTTTCCAGCGTATTCAGCAGCGACACGGCAGCGTCCGGTCCACGATGGGCGATCAGAGAGTCAAGGGCGTCCAGCCATTCCTGTCGCTCCAGATCGAAGTCATCGTCTGCATTTGTCGCCATGCCCGGTTCCTGTGATGGTGTCGTGCCGAACGCGCCTCTGGCCGGGGCCGCGAAGGCCCATTCCATCCACCGCGTCAGCTCGTATGCAGGCTGAAAAACGATTTCATCGCTTCCGCCGTTTCCGCTGGCGCTTCCTCCGGCAGGAAGTGCCCGCAGTCTATGCCTTTCGCGGTGACATCGACGGCGCGTTCCCGCCAGGTTGCGGGCACGTCATACAGGGCCTCCATCAATCCGCGTAATCCCCACAGCACCAGGAGTGGACATTCAATGCGACGCCCAAGAGCCGACTCATCGTGGTCCAGGTCGATTGATGCGCCGGCCCGATAGTCCTCACAGGTGGCGTGGATGGTGGCAGGATCCCGGAAACAGCGCAGATACTCGGCCAGGGCGGCTGGGTCTTGTGCATTGGGTATGCGGCCCCAGCGCGCGAGTTTCTCAGTCAGATAGAAATCCGGGTCCGCGCCGATCATGCGTTCCGGCAGTCCGCCCGGCTGAATCAGAAAAAACCAGTGATAGTAGGCGGTTGCCAGGCGTTGGTCCGTGGTTTGGAACACGGTCAGGGTGGGGACTATATCCAGTACCGCGGCGGCGACGATCCGCTCGGGATAATCCAGGGCCAGCCGGTGTGTCACTCGTCCGCCCCGGTCATGTCCGGCCACGGCGAAGCGCTCGTACCCCAGCGCCGCCATCAGGCCAGCCTGGTCCGCTGCCATGGCCCGCTTCGAGTAGGCCGCATGGGTCCCGTCGCTGGTGGGCTTGGCGCTGTCGCCGTATCCGCGCAGGTCTGGACAGATCAGGGTGAAGTCCCGCGCCAGATCCGGGGCGATTCTGTGCCACATCACGTGGGTTTGGGGATAGCCGTGCAACAGCAGCAGGGGCGGCCCGGAACCGCCGATGCGGCAGTGCAGTTCTACACCGTTGACCTCCACCCGTCGCGTTTCGAAGCCCTGAAACAAGTCCATGAGTCTGTCCGCCAGCGGTGAGAATGCTAACCTAGAATAAACCCACCACGTTGCCTTCGGCGTCCAGACCGATGCGGTTTGCCGCCGGCTCCTTTGGCAATCCGGGCATGGTCATGATGTCGCCGCATACCACCACCAGGAACTCGGACCCGCCGGCCAGCCTCAATTCGCGAATGGGGACCACGTGGTTCGACGGCGCGCCCTTCAGGTTGGGGTCGGTGGAGAAGCTGTACTGGGTCTTGGCCATGCACACCGGGAAGTGGCCATAGCCGGCTTCCTGATACTGGACGAACTGGGCCCGCACTTTCTTATCCGCAATGATGCCGTCGGCGTGGTAGAGATGGGTGGCGATGCGTTTCACTTTGTCCCAAAGGGGCATGTCGTCTGAATACAGAGGGGCGAATTGGCTGGTGCCGCCGTCCACCAGGTCGGAAACAGCATGAGCCAGATCCTCCGCGCCTTCACCACCGTCCGCCCAGTGGCTGCAGACGATTGCGGTGGCGCCGTTCTCGGCACTGATCTCCTGAATCGCGGCGTGCTCCGCGTCGGTATCGCCGCCGAATCGATTGATGCACACCACCACCGGTACGCCAAAGGTTTTCACGTTGCGAATGTGCCGGATGAGGTTGTCACAGCCGTTACGCACGGCCTCCACATTCTCCGGTCCCAGACCCTTCAGATCGACACCGCCGTGCATCTTGAGCGCGCGAACCGTGGCTACGATCACCGCTGCCGCCGGTTTGAGACCGGCCTTGCGGCATTTGATGTCGAAGAATTTCTCCGCCCCCAGATCGGCACCGAAACCAGCTTCGGTGACCACGTAGTCGGCCAGTTTGAGGGCTGTCTGGGTGGCGATAACCGAGTTGCAGCCGTGGGCGATGTTGGCGAAGGGGCCGCCATGGATGAACACGGGATTGTTCTCCAGCGTCTGAACAAGGTTCGGCATGTAGGCGTCTTTGAGCAACACCGTCATGGCGCCGTCAGCCTTGAGGTCCCGAGCCGTCACGGGCTTACGGTCGCGACTGTAGCCGATGATGATGTTGCCCAGGCGACGCTGCAGGTCTTCGAGATTCGTGGCCAGGCAAAAAATCGCCATGACCTCCGAAGCCACGGTTATGTCGAAACCGTCCTCTCGTACGTAGCCGTTGCCGACGCCGCCCATGGAGCACACGATCTCTCTCAGGGCACGGTCGTTCATGTCCACAACCCGTCGCCAACTGATGCGGCGACTGTCGATGTCCAACGCGTTACCCCAGTTGATATGGTTGTCGATCATGGCAGCCAACAGGTTGTTGGCTGCGCCTATGGCGTGGAAGTCACCGGTGAAGTGCAGGTTGATGTCCTCCATCGGCACCACCTGGGCATAACCGCCGCCGGCGGCGCCACCCTTGACCCCGAAACAGGGTCCCAGGCTGGGTTCACGCAAACACATGACGGTCTGTTTGCCGATGCGGTTGAGGGCATCGCCCAAGCCAATGGTGGTGGTGGTTTTGCCCTCTCCCGCGGGTGTTGGCGAGATTGCAGTGACCAGAACCAATTTGCCATCCGGCCGATTGCCGACTTGATCGGTAAACTCCCGGGTGACTTTGGCCTTGTGATGGCCGAATTGGTACAGATGCTTGGACTCGATGCCGAGCTTGCCGGCGACATCCTGAATCGGCAGCATGTTGGCCGCACTGGCGATTTCGATATCCGTCAAGCCACTTTGCTTCGCCACGCGACACCTCCGAATTCATTGATCAAACAAGCCTTTCCGCCGGCGGATGGTCCGCCTGCGAGCGTCCATCGGCTTGCCCAGAATCGACATGCACTTGTGTATCGGAACGATTCCCGGGTGCCGGCGTCGCCGTGAGGAACATGCGGGTCGCTTGCTGGCGGGTAAGCGGCTCATGGATCGGTGGTCGCACGTCTGCCGCAGCTGCAGGGTTCTGCTGGTAGACTGCCCGACCCGCAACAAGTGTCATCAGGCCGCGAGCCGTGTCCAGTTCAGCGTCTTCCAGATCCACCGACCGCGGCCTGACCGGCGCCCTGCTCGCCCTGGCAGCATTCACCTGGTGGGGCCTGGCGCCGATCTACTTCAAGGCGGTGGCCTCGGTCCCGCCGTTGGAAGTCTTGGCCCATCGGGTGGTCTGGTCCGCCGTTCTTCTGACCGGCGTGGTCGTTGTTCGCCAGGGCGCCCGTGTGTTGTTGAGTGAGTTCGCGGATCTGAAGCGGCTTGGGTTTTACGGGCTGACCGCGCTTCTGCTGTCCACAAACTGGCTGGTCTTTATATGGGCGGTTCAGAGTGGACGACTGCTGGAGGCCAGCTTGGGGTATTACATAAACCCGCTGGTCAATGTGTTGCTCGGCGTGCTGTTTCTAAGGGAACGCCTTAACCGTCCCCAGCAGCTGGCCGTGCTGCTGGCGGGCCTGGCCGTTGGCTTTCAGGTGCTGGCCTACGGAAGACTGCCCTGGGTCTCGCTGACCGTGGCCTTCACTTTTGGCTTCTACGGACTGCTCCGGAAGAAGGCCGGCTTCGACCCATTACGTGGACTGCTGGTCGAGACCCTGGTGATGCTGCCGTTGGCGCTGGGCTATATCGCGTTTCTCTGGCAGCGGGGTGCCGGCAGCTTTGGACATCTCGGGCTGCCGATGGACGGTCTGCTGATTCTGTCCGGGGTGGTGACCTCGGTACCCTTGATCTTGTTTTTGGAAGGGGCCAACCGTATTCGCCTCTCCACCCTCGGGGTGATGCAGTATGTCGCCCCCACCCTTCATTTCCTGCTGGCGGTGGCGGTATACGGGGAACTGTTCACCTGGGTTCAGGGGGTGACCTTCGCCCTGATCTGGAGCGCCCTCGGCGTATACAGCTGGGATGCATTCAGCAATCGCCGAAGGCGCCCCGGGGACTGAGTCCCTCCGTCCAAAAAAAGGGCCCCGGTCGATGCCGGGGCCCGATCGCCCTACCCGGCACCACCACACAGGCGGCACCGCAACGGTTAATGGCTACATTATGGCCTCGATGCCCAACTCGCCGAAGCCTTTCGAGTTGAAGTTGTCCTGGAACATTTTGCGCAGAGTTTCCGCCTGCTCGTCGTAGGCGTCGGCGTCGCCCCAGGTATTCCGTGGATTCAGCATCTCATCCGGGACCCCGGGGCAGGATTTTGGCATTTTCAGATTGAACACCGGGTGGATTACATACTCGGTCTTGCCCGGATCCAGGTCGCCATTCAGTGCAGCGTCGAGCAGTGCCCGTGTGTGTTTGATGGATATACGCTTGCCTTCACCGTAGGGACCGCCCGACCAGCCCGTATTGAGCAGGACGCAGCGTGCCTTGTGCTTAGACATTTTGTCGGCCAGGATCTTGGCGTAGACCGACGGTGGCCGAGCCATGAAGGGCGCCCCGAAGCAGGCGCTGAAGGCTGCCTTCGGTCGCGTCAGACCCACCTCGGTGCCGGCCAGTTTGGCCGTGAAACCCGATACGAAGTGATACATCACTTCTTTGCCTTCCAGAATTGATATCGGCGGCAACACGCCGAAGGCGTCGGCAGTGAGCAGCACGATGGTCTCCGGATGAGGTCCCTGGGCGCCGGGGGCCACATTGGGGTTGGCGTCCAGGGGATAGGACATGCGGGTGTTTTCCGTATAGGAGGCGTCGGTCAGGTCGAGTTCCTGCGGATCGGTTTGCTCCAGCGGCTTGCCCGGTAATGGAGGCACGTTCTCGATCAGGGTGCCGGGCATGGACAGGGCCGCGGCGATAATCGGCTCTGCCTCCTTGTCCAGATCGATCAGCTTGGCATAGCAGCCATCCTCGAAGTTGGAGACGCCGTCGCGGGTCCAGGCATGTTCGTCGTCGCCCACCAGTTTTCGAGCCGGGTCGGCGGAAAGCGTGGTTTTTCCGGTGCCGGACAGCCCGAATAAAATCGCTGCGTCCGAGGCATCTCCCACGTTGGCCGAACAGTGCATGGACAGATCGTTCAAGTCCGGCAGCATGTAGTTCATCACGGTGAACATGGTTTTTTTGACCACGCCACAGTAGTCGGCACGACCCAGTACCAGCACCCGGCGGTGTCGAATGTCGATGATCACCGCGCGATGGCTCGGCGTCCCGTCCACGTCCGGATCGCAGTGGTAGGAAGGGACGTTCAACATCGTCCAGCGTTTTTCTTCCTCGTTGGTGACACCCTGCAGATCCTTGGGGAACATATTGTGGGCGAACAGCGCATGGGTGGCGTACTCGCCGACGAATCGGTACGGGATCGCGTACTCCGGGTTGACCCCGCAGTACACGTCCTTGACGTACAGCGTCGCGCGGCGTCGGTTCAGATGCTCGCTGACCCGGTCCACCAGCCTTTCGAAGGTGTCGGGATCAAATTTCTTGAAATCGTCCTTCCACCAGATCTTGTCATCCACCTCCGGCCAGGCCACCCCGAATGTGTCCTGTACCGGGCGGCCGGTGCAACTGGGGTCGGTGTAGTAGACCATTGGGCCGTCCAGACCGAGCTTGGTGGCATGCGCCTTTGGCTCGTCGTCGGGACCATCCGGACGAATTCGACCACGGTCGTTTTCCAGGGCGGCCTGAAACAGGGCGCGCTTGTCCAGGCCATACTTGTAAAAGACCTTTTTCAGGCCAAAGCGCTTCTCCAGAGCCGCGCTGAAATCCATCTGTGCCACCTCATAGACTTAATGGGAACTGTTCGAATTCATGTCCGGTGTGACCCGTCTTCGATCGGACCATCCCTAAACCCGCCAGCGTACCTAGGCGGGCGGGTGCAGGCAAGTTGCCGGCCAGTCTCCGGGGGTATTCGTGAAATATCGCCCCAGGCAATTTCTTATCGTGAGAAACGGCGATCCAACAGGCACTTAGGAAGACGCACCCACCACGCGTATGGGGATGTTCCGCAATGCCGATGGGCGCTCAGCGATATCGCCTTCGTCCGATTGACCATTGGCTGGCTTGGTGGGTGTGCCCGGACCCAGGTTGACGAAGTCGTACAAGCGCCGGTCCGCCAGGTGGGATGGCGCCACATTCTGCAGGGCGGCGAAAATGCTGTCTATCCTGCCGGGATGTTGGCGCTCCCACGACCTGAGCATTTCTTTTGTGGCCTGGCGCTGAAGATTGTCCTGTGATCCGCACAGATTGCACGGAATGATCGGGAACTCCCGCAACTGGGCAAAGCGCTCAATATCCGCCTCTTTGCAGTAGGCCAGGGGCCGGATCACGATGTGTTGTCCATCGTCACTGATCAGCTTGGGCGGCATCGCCATCAGCTTGCCGCCGTGAAACAGATTGAGGAACAGAGTCTCCATGCTGTCGTCCCGGTGGTGGCCCAGGGCAATCTTGGTGGCATCCAGTTCCTCTGCCGTGCGATAGAGGATACCGCGGCGCAGACGCGAGCACAGGCCGCAGGTGGTTTTGCCCTCGGGAATAACCCGTTTTACCACGCTGTAGGTGTTTTCCTGGACAATGTGGAATGGCACGCCCAGCTTGCCCAAATACTCGGGCAGCACGTGCTCGGGGAAGCCCGGCTGTTTCTGGTCCAGATTGACGGCCACCAGTTCGAAATCCACCGGTGCGCTCTGGCGCAACCCGATCAGTAGATCGAGCATGGTGTAGGAGTCCTTTCCGCCGGACAGGCAAACCATCACACGGTCGCCATCCTCGATCATATTGAAGTCCTGAATCGCACGCCCGGCATTGTGCCGCAGGCGCTTCCGCAGTTTGTTGAAGTCGAGTCGGGCTTGACGGGTTTCGCTGTGCATTGGATGGCTCGGTACGGTACCTGATCCTTTCACGGTCCGGCAGTTTAACGGGTACGGCAGCGCGATGGCAGCATCGGCAGGGCACAGTTAAGCAGCGGTCCTTGTTCGGAACGACCTGTGGTCATCCGCGGTCTCACGGTTCGGAGTGGTAAACGGCGATGAGCATGTTGCGCAAACCGATCAACCTCACGCCCAAGAGGATCCGGTCCGGGCTTACCGCGGCGATTGTCGCAGTGGCCGCGACGGCCTGTTCTTTGGTGGGCGTGGCCTACGACAATCTCGAATGGTATGTGCTGCGCGAGACTGACGCGCTGGTGGATCTTTCGGCCTCTCAGAAGGATACGTTGCGAGCCGACTTTCGCCGTGCCCAGGCACGTCATCGAACCGAACAGTTGCCGATGGTGATCGCCTACCTCGATGGCCTGGCCTTAGCGGCCGAGCGCGGCCTGACCCGGGCCCAGGCTGAATGTGCGGTGGATTGGGCCCGCTTGTTGTACCGGGAAAGCGCGGCCCTGGCCGTGCCCGCGTCGGCACGTCTGTTGGCTTCTCTCAGCCCGGCGCAGCAGCTGCGGTTATCGGCGGCCCTGGCGGAGCGCGGTGAGGAGTATCGGGAGGAGTACCTGGCCCCCGATTCCGCGCGGCGCTCCCAGGTTCGAGCTGAGCGGGCCACCGAGTTCATCGAGTATCTGACCGGCGATCTGGAACCGTCGCAGCGGCTCAGCGTCGAGGCTTGGAGTGCGGCGGCACCCGATACAGCTGGGCCGTGGCTGGACTATCGGATGACAGAGCGATCCACCTTGCTCCGGGCATTGGCTGACGGGGCGTCCGAGCCCGAACTGGAGGTTCAGTTGCGACGCTGGTGGGTGGACCGGGTGGGCGTTCCACCTTCACTGCGTGCTGAGATCCGACTGTTGGAGCGCAGTGTCGTCGATTTGAGTCTGTCCCTGTACAAAAGCCTTAGCTCGGGCCAACGCCAACACGCTCAGCGCCGGCTTCAAAATCTGGCCGACGATTTGCGCGATTTGCTGCCCAGGTCCGATGGGTCTGCACAGAGTGTCAAGCGCACACCAACAATTCTGGCGCCCTCGGTCGATTGTGACCTAGCCTAGGAGCCTTCTGATCTATTCGTGAACGTGCATCTTGGGACTCAAATACACAGCTTCATCGTTGCAGATCTTGGCAATAGAACAACTATTCCCCGCGATCCGCGCCTTGAATCTGCGCATTTCAGCCTCCAACCTGCTTCGCCCAGAATAAATCAGAGGCTCCCGTGCGTGTTGAAAAAGCCTCACTCGGCACGATATGGCGTTGAAAACACCCTCAAAATGCTCATTTGCTCGGTGTAAACTCCGCTTTCCCGGTCGTTTCCGCCTTGCCTCGCACTCGACCGAGACTATTTCAACACGCTGACTGGTGTCTCGTCCCATTCCGAAACCGTCGCGCAACCACAGGCCCGTTTGGACCCCTACGCGAACAGCGATTGCCAAGCGCAAACTGCGCTAAAGTAACGCGCTCATCCCTTTGAGCGCACCATCGAATGAACGAATTGGATTCGGCGAACGAAGCGGCCCAGTGTCGCGAAATTTTGGAGCGTATTCGTGGGACTCACGAGGAACTCGAGGCGCTCGGACTGACCGTGCGCTGGATCCTCGCCGAGTTTGATATGTTCTATTCCGAGTTCAAGCAGATCTCACCTCAGGCGCAACAGGCCTTTGAGGCCCGCGAGCCACAAACCTCCCTGGCGCTCAGTCGCCACCGTTTGTCCTTGTATAGCGTATGTGTTCATCGTATGGGGCTGGAGTTGGTGGAGGCGTTTCCCGCCATAGCGACGAACGAGAATTTCTGGCGTGAGGTGGAACGTCGCTATCGGCCACTGATCGAGGGGCGCTATGAATGGGACCTCGCTCTGGCCTTCATCCACTCGGTAAGACGCAAGGTTTATCTCGAGGAATGGCAGCCGGTCGACTACAGTCAGACCGCGCTTGACCACCAGACTCAGACTCAGACCGAAGAGGTTTACCATACCTTCCCTGTTGGTGGCCGGATTGCCGCCGAATCGGTGCGGGACATTCTCCAGCTGCCGGGCTTCCGGGTACCCTACCGGGACATCGAGGACGACGCCCGGCTGGTCGCCGAACGCGTCAATCAGGTGCTGGGTCTCGATGCGGCCGATACCGGCTCGATCGAGGCGATACAGATGGTGGACGGCGGATTCTTCAGGAATCGTGGCGCCTACCTGGTGGGCAGAATCGTTTCACGGAACGCTGGACTGACGCCGTTCGTCATTGCGTTGCTGAATTCGCCCGAAGGGATATATGTGGATGCGGTACTGACCACTGAGACCGATACCCATAACTGTTTCAGCTCCACGCTGGCCAACTTCCATGTCACCCACGATGCTTACCATGAGCTGTCCCGGTTTCTGCACAGCATCATGCCGGGCCGCACTGTGGGTCTGCACTACACCACCATCGGATACAACCACCTGGGCAAGGTGGCGGTTATGAACGAATTGGAGCAGGAGATCCAACGTAGCGGTGAAGTGTTGCAGACTGCGGTGGGCTCGCCGGGCACCGTCGCCATCGGCTTCTCGTCACCGTCATCGGCCTACAATCTCAAGGTCATTCGGGATCATCCCACCGAAGGCTACAAATGGGGTGAGTTCGGCGGCATTGAATCGGTCAAGGAGAAGTACGCGCAGGTTCACGACATCAACCGCACGGGCAGCATGCTGGACAACATCATTTACCACTTTGTCAGGCTCGATCGAGACTGGTTCGAGCCGGCATTGCTCGCGGAGCTACTGGAGCAGGCCAGCGAGAGCGTGTCGCTGCAGGGTGATTCCATCGTGTTCAAGTTCCTGATCGTGCAGCTGCGGCTTACGCCCCTGCCGGTGTATCTGGAAACGGCGTCTGACAGGCACAAGGAGATCGCAGTGGTCAACCTGGGTTACTGCATTCGCAACAACACTGCCGCCAACATATTCAACAAGGATCTCGACGCCCGTAACTATGGGGTGAGCCGCTACCGTAAGGTCTATCTGTTCGACTATGACGCCCTGGAGCCGTTGGGCGATGTGAAGATTCGCAGCAACCAGGACCGTTTCGACGGTGAAGAAGACATACCGGATTGGTATTTCGAAGAGGGTGTCGTGTTTTTGCCGGAGGAGATGGAAGCGGGTCTTTGCATCCCCAATCGGCATCTGCGCCGGCTGTTTCGCGAGGCCCATGGCGATCTGATGACCACCGCCTACTGGGAGCGGATCCAGCGCGAGATTCAGGATGGCAAGGTGCCGCCGGTCAGTGTGTATCCGGATGAGCGGCGTCTGCCGCGCACCGCGCCGGTCTGATGCATCAGACCGGGTCAGTCTGGGTTCCGGCCGGGACGGACATGAGCTGTTCGATCAGGCGAACCGCCGTTCCGTCCGTCTCATAGGCTTTGAATCGGGTGCGCATTTTGTCCACCTCATGTCTCAGTCCGGCATCGCTGAGGATGCGTAGCAGGCGATTTTCGATTGCGGTCGCATCGTCCTGGACTCTGTCGCCCAGCAGCCCCAGCCCATGGTAGACCACCCGCGCCGCATTGCCGTTCTGGTCGCCATGTCCGGTGGAATACATCAGCATCGGCACGCCGAAGTGAATGCACTCGTTCAAAGTGGTGCTGCCGCCATGGGTGATCATGCACTGCGCCTGTTTGAGTACCGCCAATTGCGGCGCGAAGTCCAGCGCCAGCACATTGGCTGGTAGCGCGCTGAGCTGGGCTGGATCCACCTTTGACCCAAGCCCCAGCACCAGATCCCATTCCGGATGGCGCTCCAGCACCATCACAATGCGCTTCAGAAATTCCAGGTCGGCTGCCCAATAAGTGCCGAGGGAGCAGTACAGCAGCGGCCGCTCCGGCTTGCCCTCGACTCGGCGCTTGAACTGAAAATCATCCCAAAGCGCCATGGATTGTGGGCTGACGTTGGTTTCCTTACGCTCGCTCTGGACCAGCGGTCCCAGGTAGCGCATCAGCGGGTGAGGGTCGTGGGGAAACTCCAGCTCCCAGGCGCAGCAGCTCAGCACCGGTAGCCTGCGGTAGGCCATCGGGATCGGCCAGGCATCCAGATCGATCTCCCGTTTAAAGTCGAATCCATGCATCCTGGCCACGGCTTTCAGCTCTTCCAGATCCATGGTCTGATAGCGGACGGGGCGTCCTGCAGTTCTGAGTCGCGATGGCGAGAAACGTCGGCGGATCCGCTGGCGGCGTTTGGCTTGGCGCAATTCCGCCCACGCCTGTTGGATCCTGGATTGAGTATGTGCCGTGCCGTCCGGAATGATGTCGGTGTGGGTCGGCGGCAGGCCGGGGCGCTCGAAAATACCGTACCAGCCCTCGATCACCGCCGTGGGGATACCAAGCTCAGCACTCGCGATGACGACGTAGTGTAGTTCCAGATCGATCAGAAGCAGATCCGGCATCAGCCGTCGGACGACCCTTTCGATTTCCGGGTTTGCCAACGAAGCCCGTCGGGGCTTGCGCCGGGCCAACAGGCGGCGGACTGGATGCAGTCCTCGATTGCGGTGCAGCCAATCGTCGCGGATCTGTTGATCTCCCTGGAGGTGTTCGAACTCGAGCCCCTCCGCGTTCATGCGCTGGCCTAAATCCGCCGGGCTGAGCAGGGTGACCTGGTGGCCCGCGGCCTCCAGACGATGGGCCAGGGTCACCGCCCGATTGATGCTGCTGTTCATGTTTTTGAGTATGTGGACGATGTGGCCCATTACCATTCCTGTTGGGGTCAGCGGCCGGCCGGATTGCTGCTTGGGCGGGCGCTTTAATGTAGGGTCCGGAAAACGACGGTTCACCGAGGGGCAGGCATGTCATCAAGTCTGGGGGATCTGCTCGGCAACTCCGATCCAGCTCATACGCCATGAACAGATCATCACACATGGGTGATGAACGGACATACCATTTCAGCGAACGTATTGGCCTGATGGGTTTGTACCTGTTCGCCCTGTTCGCCTACCTGGGCGTTGCCATAGCCCACATCGGATTGCTCCTGATGCTGATGGCGGCCTTGATGCAATGGCGAGTGTTTGGATCGGCACTGCGCAGGTCGCCGCTGCCGCAATTGGTTTTGTGCGTCTTGGGAATTGTGCTGATTTCCGCCGTCATGGCAGTGGCCTCACATCCGGAGCAGGCCGATGCGCATTGGGCGGGATTCGGTGATGTGCTGCAGCTTTGGCTTTTTCTGCTGACGGCGTGGTGGATGGGTGGGCAGACTTCTCGCACCGTGACCGCACTTACTTTGACTCTGATTGGATTCGTGCTCGGCACCATGAAGGTAATGGAGTGGGACGATCTGCAGCGGTTGCTGGCCTTCAATCGCCCGCATTTCCGATGGTCTATCAACGCCTTCGGCCAGTATGCCGCCTCCGGGCTTTTGGGCATTGGTCTGTTGTCACCCCGACTGTGGAGGTGGAGCGCCGGACGCCGTGGCGGGTTGCTGGCACGGGCGGCTGCGGTGGCGTTTGCTGGGTTGATGCTGTCCGGGGTGATCTTGTCGCTGTCGCGAGGCGTCTGGTTGTCGCTGCTTGTGGTGACCACCGGTTTGGCGGTGCTTGCTTGGCGGTTGCGCGGCGGCAGGCGTCCGCGCCAGCTGCGTCGTTGGGCGCTGTTCGGAGCGGTCCTGCTTGCCTTCGGATTGTTGTTGCCGGGAAACCCGGCGGCCGTTCGGCTAAATCAGATCGTTGAACCCTTTGCCCAGTTTCTGGCTGCCAATGGCGACCTGTCAGCCGTCGATGATATCTCGTTCCGGGAACGCCTCGGCATTCTTTCCCTGGGTGTTGACAGTTGGGGTCAGGCGCCGTGGATCGGCCTGGGGCCGGGCGCGCCGGGGCTGATCCTCCGGGCCAATCAGGCGCGTTTTGTCAGTGGCAGCACGTACACCGATTTTCACGCCTTGCCGCTGGACCTTCTGGTGGCGTTCGGCATTCTGGGCACCTTGGCGCTGAGCGCTTTGCTGGTCTCGGTACTGGTTTTGGCCTGGCGGGGTTATACCGCCGGCTGCCTGCCCTCAGACCTGTTCCTGACCGTGGTGGGTCTGAGCGTCTTCAATGTGCTGTGCCAGATGACCGATACCCGTATTTTCAGCATCCATGGGCGTTTTTTCTGGATACTGGTGGCCGGTGCGGCCTGCAGTTGCTGGTTGCGTGCTCGGGTTTCGGTGGTTCGGTCAATGTGAATCTGGCGCCGAATCCCGTTGCGGTGTGAGCCCCAGGGCGGACAGATAGGCCTCGACGCTGTTGTTCAGGGTGTACGGCGTTGCGGCCTGTTTAAGGAAATCCGCTGGAAGCCGGTTGTTCAGCGTGTTGACGATGGCATCGGCCAATGCCTGTGGGTCATTCACCGGGACCAATGCGCCGAATCGGCCGCTCTCAAGAATCTGCGCGGGTCCGCTCCGACAGTCTGTTGCCACCACCGGTGTGCCGCAGGCCAGGGCTTCCACCAGTACGTTGCCAAAGCCTTCCCATAGCGACGATAGAACAAACAGGGCGGACCGGGCCATGTAGGGGTAAGGATTCGCGACATGGCCGGGTAGATCCATCCAAGCTCCGACCCCGAGTTGTTCTCCCAGGCGCAGCAGTTCCGTTCGCTGTTTGCCTTCCCCGAGTATCACCAGACGTGTCCCGGTGTCGGGATGGACCCGGGCGAAAGCACGCACCAGCAGCGGGAAATTCTTGATCAGGCTCAATCGGCCCACTCCGAGAATAACCGGCGGCTCGCCCCGCGCGAACCACGGATGGTCCAGCGGTTGCGCCGCCAGGTTCTCGAACTCTGGCGTGATCACCGGATTGGGCAGAATACTGATCGGAGGGCAGGCGCCGCCAAGGATATGCGCCATGTCCTCCGCCACGCCCTGTGAGACGCAGATGATATGGTCAGCCTGGCCGTACAGACGGCGCAGTTCTCGAAACCGCAGCCAACGCCGCAAGCGGCCAGCGTTGCGGCCGTCCAGTTGGCCGCTGTGATCGAGGCTTGCCACCAGCACCGCGGGCACTTTTAGACGACGCCCAAGTGCAAGCGCGAGTCGTGCGTCGCTGTCCTTTGCCGCCATCAAGGCGGCGGGTTTCCGGTGTTCGGTGAGGGCCCGCAATAACGGCGTCAGTTGTCTTGTGCTGGGCCCAAGCCTAATCAGATTGACCGCAGGATCGGTCAATGCCAACAGGGTGTTCGGTAGGTTTCGTACCAGTAGATCTGCCTCGACGCCACGCTGGATAAAGCCTCGGGCGAGATTCAGAAAACATCGGTCGACACCGCCGTCCTCGGCCTCCTGCAGGACGAAACTGACCCGGTTGCGCCGGGTCATGGCGGACTGGCTACGACGTTGCGCGAACCGTCTTCGTGTTCCAGGAGATTGGCGTAGGCAGCCCGGTATCCGGGCAGATCGAATCCATCGGACGCACGGCTATACCCGATTTCGGCCAGACTGGCGCGTTCGGCTTGCGACGCCCGGTACATTGACAGCATGTGTTGCGCCATGGCGTTGACATCGCCGGTGCGGAAAAGCTGATCGCTCCGTGCAAGTATTTCGGCGGGCCCGCCGCTGTCGCTGGCGAGCACCGGCACGCCGCAGGCCATGGCCTCGAGCACGACCAGGCCGAACGGTTCGTTGTGCGAGGGCAAGACAAAAATGTCCAACGCCCTGAGCAGGCGCGCCGCGTCGTTGGCGAAGCCGTGCACGATGATGCGGCCGCCCATATCCAGCTGGTTGACCTGGCGCTCCAAGTCCGCTTGTAGCGGCCCGCGCCCGATCACGATCAATCCCGCGTCGGGCATCTGCGGCGCGACCGAAGCGAACGCAGTGATCAACTCATTCTGCGCCTTGAACGACACCAGTCGCCCAACCGTACCAAACACAAATGGTATGTCCTCCAGCCCCAGTATCTGGCGAGCCTTGTTTCGGTCGTAGGCGCGGTCGCGCAGGGCTGAGAGGTCTATGGCGTTGGGAATGACGCGGCAGCGGTCGGCTGGGAACCCTGCAACCTGGGACTGAATGTTGCGACAAATGGCATTGGAGACGCCGATCACCGACCAGCCCCGCCTGATCGCGGAACTCAGAAATCGACCCCGTTTGCGGCCGTTTTCGTCAGCAGGGTCGAAATAGTCGTAATCGTGGACCACGATCCGTGCGCGCCGGACTCTGCCTAATCGAAGCAGAGGGTCGGTCGCCTGAGCTGGAGTCAGATGGTGGCAAATGGCGAGGTCGGCAGGATGGTGGCCCTGCAGTTGCCACAGCGCCAAGCTGAAAAACGGTTTGTTCTTGTAGCGTCGGCGTCGGCGGGCATCCAGACATACAACCCCGCCGGGAAATGCCGCCGTGCGTTCCGGATCCAGCCGCCCTCGCTGAAACACCGTGAGCACCGATGCACCCCGCTCAGTGTATGCCCGGGCAATCTCTGCGTGATAGTCGAAACCGCCGTCGATGATGGATCGACTGACCTGGAGGATTCGGGTCACCCGAGCTCCAAATCTGCCTGGGAAACGAACCGCGGGCCGATCACCAACGCAGTTTCTCCTGGGTAAAGAACCGGACGGGGTGTCGGTAGAAATTACGCCACATGCGGCGTCGCCGGGCACGCCAGTATGCGTCGGGATCGCTCGTCCGGTCATGTTCCAGTCGCGCTTTCTCCTTGGCGTTCATGTCGTCGATCAGTTTTTTGTGAATCACAAAGCCGGCACGTCGATCGAATTTGAGCAGTTTCTCCGCAGTCCATTCGACCTCGCCGGTGTGTTTGCTCAGCCCCAATTCCGGCAACAGCGATGGTCGCACATGCCCGCTGGCCACTTCTTCCTGAACCGTATCGGCCGACAGCGTTCCATCGGCCAGCATCCGTTTGACCTCGTCGACCCAGAGATAGCCCAGTGGGTGTGCCGCATACACCCAAGGTTGGGTCTTGATTTTGGTGTAGTGCAGCAAGCGTGTTTCAGGTGTGTACTCATCCAGGCTGTTCCAACCCACCGGCAACCTGTCCTGCAGATCACCTTCCCCCAGCAAGGGCAAAATGGACATCAGTTCGCTGTACTCGTAATCGAGGCCGAGTCGTGACACGATTTCGGCAGCGTCCCAATCCAGGGCGGCGCAGTCCATTACCATGACGGCTGTCAGCCTGCCTTTGCCCCGCGTGCCGTCAGTGACCTTCTCCACCAGGATTTTGGCTCCGTCGAAGGGCATCTCCCAGATTTCGGCAATGTCACGGAAAACGATCATGTCCGAATCCATGTAGATTGCCCGGCCGGTGTATCCGGCCTGTTTTGGAATGGCAAACCGGCCATAGGAGAAGTTCGTATAAGGTAGAAAGCGGGCGTCGGTGGGTATGGGTGCCAGGCTGTTGTCTATGGTCTGAAAGTCCAGATCCAGCTGCGTGTGCCGTCGGATGGAATATTCCAATACCTCCAACGCCAATTTCTCCGTGGCATGTGCGCCAACGAAGATTCGAGCGGTTCGCTCCGGGGCAGCCATATGCGTGTTCCTCTCGTTTCTGTTTTCCGGATTCTGCCCCGCGAGACCTGTCCTTGAACTCATCTCAGAGGGGCGTCGAGGAGGCTGTCCAGCGCCTGCTCCAGTGTCAGTTTCGGGATGATCCGGGCGGGCAGGCGACTGTCCGATGACAAATTATAAACCTCGACACCGATGGATTTGCACACCGTCGCGGCGGTCTCGAAGGCCGGCAGAATGTAGGGCTCGTAGTCTCGATCAAGTCGCATAGGCGCCGCCTTGGCGCCAGACTCGTAGAATCGGATGCCCGAGCCGGTCCCGCCCAGATCCAGGCCGAGCATGAAAATCCGTCGATATCCCAGTCGCGTCGCAACTTGCAGCGCCGAGTAGACGATGGTCTGCCCAGTGAAGACGCCTTTGTCGGGATTCAGTGAGTAGCCCACACGCCCTTCTGAAGGGCGCAGGCTGGGGTGGAGGCGCAGTTCCGGATCAACCGCCGCATTGTCATCGAACGCCTGAGGTGATGGTTTAGCGACCCCATACCGGCCGTTGATTTCGTCCAGTAGAAACACCCGGGCATCGGCCAGCAACTCGGGGGCCCGCTCACAAACTGCGCTCAGCCCTCGAAAACTGAACAGGCACTCCGTGCCGGACAGCAGTGTTTGGCGGACCAGGGGAAAGCGGTCGATAAAGAACTGGCGATCGAGGATTGCTACGGATCGAAACGGGACGTCGGCCTCGACTGATTTCAGTATGCTGCCGTTGACGCCAATACAATCATGGCCGCGCAGGCGTTGGAAATTTACGGCATTGATCGACGGCCCTGTACCGACGATGAAGCAGTGATCATGGCTCGGCGTTGCCAACGCCTTCAGCGGAAGTGTGTGCCCCACTGTTTTACCCTGCCAGAGAACCCGCCATCCGCCGTTGTCCTGCGGCAGCAATGCGAAATCCGGATGCGCCGTGCGCATATGGCGGAGTTCGTCCGGTATGCGCCACTTGTGCAGTTTTGCGCGTACACGAAACCATGGGGATGGCCGTGGGGAGTCGGTTACGGTCATGGGTATGGGCTCCCTACCCCGCGGCGGTCGGAGACCGTCGCCATCCGGCATATTGCTGAATCAGAATGCCGCCGATGATCAGAACCAGACCAATCAGGGTGCTCGGGTGTATTGACTCGCCCAGCACAATGCCGATCAAAAGAAGAGAGACGAATGGTGTGAGATAGATCAGGTTGCTGACCTCGGCCGCGGTGCGCGAGAGTTGCAGTGCGCGCAGCCACAGCGCAAATGTCAACCCCATTTCAAACAGTCCCACATACGTGGCTCCCAACAAACCGGGCAGCGTTGGTGCCACCAGCGTGTCGGACGCCGCCAGATAAAACAGGGTGTAGGCGCTCCCAAAGGCGAAATTAAGGCACAATCGGTTCATGGGTCGCGGGCGTCCCGGACGCTCAGTACCCAGTACAGGGCCCACACAATGGTGCTGCCCAAGGCCAGAGCGACCCCGATTGGGTCGGTGCTCTGGAAGCCGGTGAAGCTGCCGCGGGTTGCAATCACCGTTACGCCGGTGAAGCTCAAGGCCATCGCCGGTATGGTGACAATTCCCGGGCGCTGCTTTAACAACACCACTGACATCAGCACCAAAACGATGGGCCAGGCGAAATTCAGAGGCTGCGCTTGCTGAGCGGGGAGCCGATTGTATGCCTCCAGCAGAATTACGTAATAGGCGAAGGGGTTCAGCAGTCCCATTAGCGCCGACCGGCCGATGTCCCGTGCTCGCCAGTCGCCAAGCTCGCGATAGCGTTTGGTCAGAGTCAGGATCAGCAGCAGGCAGAGGCAGGCAGTGAGGCTCGCGTAGAGAACGAGCGTCGCGGGCGTCAGATATTGCAGCGAAAGCTTGAACGCAGTGGCTGCGGTCGCCCAGAACAGCACCGCCACCACCGCCAGCACATAGGCACGGCGCTGCTGCTCCATTCAGTCGACTCGATTACCGCATTCTGTGTTGTTCAGCCGAGACCAGGGTACTCGCTGATAAGGCCCGAACGCTTAGGTGCCGACGGCCCGATCTGTGAGCCGGTGAGATGCCGTGTGTATTTGGTTGCGGCATCTCACCGGCTTGGCGGTCAGGGATTCTTGCCGTATTTTTCCCGGTGCGCCTTGCGCGCCTGTCCCACCCAGTCATCGCGGGTGATACGTCCCGCGATACGAATCACCTTCGGTTCGATAGCGGCAATGTCCTTGCTTTTCCAGGCGGCAATCTGTTTGTAGCTGACGATGCCCTCTGCGGCCAGCTTGCGCGCCAGCACCGGACCGACGCCGGTGATCACCGTCAGATTGTCCGGTGTCGCTGCCACGCTCGCGGGTTTCGCCGCGCGCTTCGGTGGTGCCTTGGTTGCGGGTTTCCGCGGTGTGGCCACTTTCTTGGCCGCCGCCGCTGTCTTGGTTGCAGTTGTTTTCTTCGCTGCGGGTGCTCGCTTTGCAGGCTTGAGCGCAGCCACGGTCTTGGTCAGTTCAGCCACACGGTCTGACAGATGCGCCACATCGCTTTTGCTGGGTACGCCGAGGCTTCCCAAGGCTTGGTCGACCCGTTCCTCGAACACATGCTCAAGCTTGTCCCAGGTACCGCTGGCCTTGGATTTGACCTCGTCGAATCGTTTTCCCGCGACCTTGCGTGTTTTATTTTCGACTTTTTCGCCTTCCTTGACCAGCGTGTCGAAAACCTTGCTTCCTTCCTTCTGCGCCTTGTCGAATGCGGCCAACCCAGCCAACCAAATTTGATTGGCGGAATCGGTCACCATCGTGGCCAGTTCCTTCTCGCTGATTTTGCGCTTGACCTTTTTGGGCATCATCTTCTCCATAGGCTTCGAATGGTTTGGAACAGGGTCGCCGGCAGCCAGGTGTAAAATACCGTCTGGACTGCTCGGATCACTGACGGTCAGGAGTCTCTCGGGCTAGATCGTTGGCGGCGCATCTCCGTCGGCAGCGTTCCCAATTGATTCGTATTGAGACCGAAGGCCGGGGGTCAGGATACTCAATCGAAAGATTTCCTCGGCCGAATTTGGTTCATCTGCAGCCGTGTTGTGTTCGGTCCGGGAGACTCCTCGGTACAGAAATATAATCCTTATGCTTACAATTATCACATTGCATTCCGCCGCGCCGCCGTGAATGCTTGTCGGATCATAGTATTTTCCCAAGGCAATGCACCTTTCAAACGACAGTGCCATGAGTAACATCGATACTAACTCATTCGAAGGGCTCGAGCTGATCAAGGCCTTGCGAATCGAACACCGGCAGCTTGATGCCACCATCAGCGAACTCCAGTCGCAGATCTACGTCGACCAGCTCTATGTCCGGCGACTGAAGAAGCGGAAGCTGGTCTTGCGTGAGGAGATTTCCCGATTGGAGAGCGAACGCATTCCGGATCTGAATGCGTAATGTCGTCTCACGTAAACCAGTCGCGCTTCGGAGAAACCCAAACGTGGCCCCGGCTTATTTGTGGCGCTCCTCTCGATAAGGGTGATCCCCGCTAACAGATCAGGGTTTCTCCGGGCGAGCGTGTACAGGCGCTCAACAACGCGGAGGTGCGCTTGTCGCGTTGCTCCAATGCCACCAGTTTTCGGGAAGCCATGCCTGGGATTCCCTGGCCTATTTGCGAGGTGCTTGCCCTGCCAACGGTTCAAGGCAGTGCGACAACGATCTGATCGAGCGCTTTGCGTGCGGTTTGCGGGATCTCCGCAGGGTAGCCGTACCAGATCAGACCCACTAAGGATTCCCGCGCAGGATCGACCCATATCAAATCATAAAACTCCGGCGACCGTGTCACCGCACCGGTGGTCCACTTGACGCCAACACCTGCCTGCCAAAGGTACAGGCTAAGATTTTGAACTGCGCAGCAACATGCGGCGTAATCCTCCTGCTGACGGGTCGGGTCTTCGGAACGATCACAGGTAACAGCCAACCATCCCGGGATCGCCCGCCAACGCGCCCGCTTGCTGGCGCCAGCCGCGGCGCCCCGGTCGGCTGTGACCAGATCTGCGTTGAGATCTGCGATAGCACAGGCTGTCTTTGGTCCGACGACATAGAAATGCCAGGGTTCGGATAAGTAGTGGTTGGGCGCCCAACGCGCCACTTCAATGGCTCGCGACAGCAGCTCCTGGGGCACTGCTTGTGGCAAAAAATCGTGGATAGTGCGTCGTCCTTCGATGAGAGCCGCCGCGGGCTGGGCGGCTGTCATGAGGTTGGCAAGGTCAGGTATGGCGTCTGAGGGCGTCACGAAACTAAGCTCATGTCCAGTATGACTGCAGGACTCTAAACCATCCGGCTGGGCCGGGCGAATTCAGCCCTGTTGGTGACGGTGGCGGATTGGCGGGTGTTGACATGTCACCGTGAAATGTTTCAAGGTCCAGCCAGGCCGAGTTCGTTTGCAGCCTTGATTCGCCTGAGTAAATTTGGCGGTTCGTTGGCGCCATCGAGCAGGTCTGAGAAGCATGGTCCATATAAAAATAATATTGAGGTGACCAGATGTCCCACGCCTCCGAAGAACCCGAAGCCAATCGCCAAAGCGCCTGTCGCCGTGCTGCCGATCGGCGGAGTCGGCCCCTCAGCTCACTACTGGTGGGCGGAATCAAGCGTAGGCGCAGGGGAGCGCGGCGCGACACCGATCGCCACAATCACTATCCCGATTGGCACGACCCTTTCCTTCTGTACGCCGTTGTCGCCACTCTGCTGCTGTGCTTCACCGACGCTGTGCTGACGCTCAATATTCTGGGCCGCGGTGGATCAGAACTGAACTGGTTCATGGCACAGTTGATCGAGCGCGATGTGCAACTGTTCGCCTGGGTCAAGATGGCTGTTTCCGGTCTTGGGCTCGTTTTCCTCGTCGCGCACGCGGAGTTTAAGGTCTTCCGCTGGTTCAAGGTGCGACACGTGGTGACGGCGCTTGTCCCGGTCTATGGCATGCTGGTCGTCTACGAACTGGTGCTGCTTTCAAGCTGAACCTCAAATCAGGCTCTGATTCACACGCAGGTCCTTGATCAGCGTCTTGATGCGGGCTGTCTGCGGCGGGCTTAGTGCCGGCATGCGAAACCCTGTGTCGAACAGGTCGGGGTTCACATCGCGATTGCGACGAACGCTGCGGGCATGCACTCGGATCGGTTCGCGGGCCGACACCTCCGCCGGCATCTCGAGTCTTAGCCGAAACTCGCGGCCCAGAGGTATGGGATCGGAGCTCACCAGCATCAAGCCCTCGGTGTGCAGATCCACCAGGTGCCCCAGCAGGGCATCGCCGTCCAGATCGTACACCCGCAAGTACAGGAGCAGCGGCCAACGTCGATGGCGTCTGCGATCGATTGTTCCCGTTTTCATGCCGACCATGGATCACCTCAGCTCCATTGTCATCACAGCCCCTGTCATCACGGCTCGTCCTGAACCGGGTACAGGGGCGAACGGCGACAGACGGCGGGCAAGCCGTTGCCGGACCGCGTGTTGTTTGTGATGTCAAGGTTTCAGTGTAGCAGCCACGCTCGGGTCTGACCGCGGAGTGTTGCTGGAACCGATCCGACCCAGGCCCGGAACCCTTAAAGCGGGAGGGGAGAGATCTAACCCTGCACCCAGCCCAAGCAGGTTGATTTCCAGACCTTCCTCCAGTGCTACGGTGATACCGGCGAGCCCCCAAAGCGACAGTTGGAATCCGGTCCCGCTCGGAGCATTCGCGAGCCAGCGCCCATTGGGCAAAAAGTCCTTGCCAATCGCGGTGGTGGGGAGATCCAGCGCCAGCTCCGGAAGGCCGCGCGCCAGGTGGGCGATGAAAGTATTGCTGTTGGGTCCAGGCCATACCCGGTACTGGCCCGGGTACGGATAGCTGCGGGCCAGTGTCAGGGTCCGATCAATCAGGGCGTCCACGCCGGATCCCCGCAGTTCCGCGAGAAGTTCGGGCCTTTGCCCATACCAAAGCGCATCCGGCGCACCGGTGGTAATGCGTACGGCAGACCCACCGCGGCGAACGCCCCATCCAATCACCTCGAGGCGTTGATATGATTTGGCTTTGCTGCGTTTGGCAGCAATCCATGTATGCACGCCCAGAGCGCCGCGCCAACCCCAGGCGCGGGCGGCATAGACCTGCAGCACCGCCTCCGGCGTTGTGGCCGGGTCGGGGGCAAGTCCGGTGGCGCTTTTATTGGCCGCCCACCAGGGTGTTTCGTCGTTGAGCAGAAGACGTTGGGCTGTGGCTGCGACCGTCGGTATCAGAAATGCGGCGATCCAGACGAAGACCAGCCATCGGCGCAGGCGCCGGGGCCTATCCATGGTCCGTCGCCCGTTGTGGGTGTCGTGTTTGGCCGGAACCATATGCCTTGATCCTGATGGTTATGCTAACAGCGTAAAGTGTGAACATGCCAACGAAGGATTCGGTTTGGTGATGGTCGCCCCCCATTGCGCCAAGTTATTGGACAGGCAACACCCTATATCGGTTCGGTTCGCTGTGTCGGGCCTACTCCGCGAGAGGGCGGGATTGCTGCGAAAGCCAGGTTTCGATCTTTTGGCGCTTGCGCTGACAGGTCGGGCTGAAGCAGTCATCTTCGATGCCGTGGGCTATTCGACACTGCAGAGTGCGGCAGTAAGGGTCCACTTGCGACACTTTCACACAGAGCCGAGTCGGGCAGCTGCGGGCAATCGCCTGCGGTGAACTCAGTCCCGTCAACGCTTCGATCAAGGTCCCACGTTCGGGCTCTAAGACCTGCACGCTGCCGTCGCTGGGATGGGAATTGGCATAGTGTGTGATGCCTTCCGGCCCAACCCACTTATATACGCTGGCTGCACCGGCTGCACCGGCTGCACCGGCTGCACCGCTCAGGCAGTAAAGGGTAAGAGGAATCAGACAACGAAGTACGAAAGCAGTCATGGCTTCACCGGATTTTTGTTCTTGTTATGGACGCTCCGATGCAGGTTGGATGCCATCTGCCCAGTTTATTCCGGTTGGCATGTCTTTCAGGCACCTCTGATCTATCTGTGAACGTGCATCTCGGGACTCAAATGCACAGCTGCATTGATGCAGATCTTCGCAATAGGACAACGATTACCCGCGACCTCCGCCTTCAATCTGCGCATTTCTGTCTCCAAACTGTTTCCTGCAGAATAATCCAGAGGCACCCTATAAAACGGCGTAGAGTCGATTAAAGTGTGGCTCCAAGGCGGGTGCCCTGGTCGATTGCGCGCTTCGCATCCAGTTCCCCGGCATGGTCGGCTCCGCCTATGGTGTGCACGCGCAGACCGCTTTCCCGCAGTGGAGCCGCCAAGTCCCGATTCGGCACCTGGCCCGCGCAAAGCACGACCTTGTCCACCGGCAACAGCTCAATCGCACCGTCTACTTCGATGTGCAAACCCTGGTCGTCCACGCCTCGATACGTCACGCCCGGTATCATCTTCACGCCGCGCCGGCGCAGTTCGAGTCGGTGAACCCATCCCGTGGTTTTGCCCAGGCGTTTGCCCAGTCGCTCGTCTTTGCGTTGAAGCAACCAAATCTGGCGGCCGTTGCCATTGGCTGCGACAGGTTCCTGCCGCAGGCCGCCCTGGCTGCGGTAGTCGCGGTCGATGCCCCACTCATCCAGGAACGTGGAGATGTCCTGACCGGCCTGGGGTTGAGGCGCGCTGAGATAGTCGGCCACGTCGAAACCGATTCCGCCTGCGCCGACGATGGCGACCTTGTCCCCCACCACCCTTTGGTGAAGCAAAACGTCGATATAGGAACAGACCTTGGGGTGCTCCAGGCCCGCCAAATCCGGGATCCTCGGGCGCACGCCTGTCGCCAGCACCACTTCCTCGAAGTCTCCCACCAGCTGGTCGGCGATGACTTCAGCGCCGAGCTGCAAGGTGACCCCCGAGAGCTCGAGCTGTCGGCCGAAGTAGCGTAAGGTCTCTGCAAACTCTTCCTTGCCCGGAATACGTTTGGCCATATTGAACTGGCCGCCGATGCTTTCAGCCGCCTCAAACAGGGTGACCCGGTGTCCGCGCTGTGACAGTGTGGTGGCGCACGCCAAGCCCGCCGGGCCGGCACCCACCACCGCAATGCGTTTTGCCTGATGCGCTGGACCCCAGTTGAGCTCGGTTTCATGGCACGCACGGGGGTTGACCAGACAACTGGCACGCTGCTTGGCAAATATCTGGTCGAGACAGGCCTGATTGCACGCGATGCAGGTGTTGATTTCGTCTGCCCGTCCTTGGGTAGCTTTACGTACAAAGTGCCCGTCCGCGAGAAACGGTCGTGCCATCGACACCATGTCCGCGTCGCCCCGGGCCAGAACGGACTCGGCTGCATCGGGCGTGTTGATTCGGTTGGTGGCGATCAGCGGAATATCGACATGCTCGCGCATGCGTCCAGTAACCCAGGTGAAGGCACCCCGCGGCACCATAGTTGCGATCGTGGGAATACGGGCCTCATGCCATCCTATTCCCGTGTTGAGCAAAGTGGCGCCGGCCGCCTCCACGGCTTTGGCCAAGGTCACCACCTCCTGCCATTCCGAGCCGCCTTCCACCAGATCCAGCATCGAGAGTCGATAGATCAGGATAAAGTCCTTACCCAGGGCAGCTCGGGTGCGGCGCACGATCTCGACCGGGAAACGGAGGCGATTGTCCAGGTCCCCGCCCCATTCATCGCGACGATGATTGGTTCGCTGGGCGACGAACTGGTTGATCAGGTAACCTTCCGAGCCCATGATTTCGATGCCGTCGTAGCCGGCATCCCTGGCCAGTTGTGCGCAGCGCACGAATGCCGTGATCTGCCGCTCGACACCCGTTGCGCTGAGCCCGCGAGCCCGGAATGGCGAAATGGGTGATTTTCCGGATGACGGCGCCACGGCCAAGGGATGATAGCCATAGCGACCTGCATGCAGGATTTGCATGCAGATTTTGCCACCCGCCTCATGCACCGCCCTGGTGACCCGCCGGTGACGCGCCACCTCCCAGGGTCGATTGAGCTTGCCTGCAAACGGCGCCAGCCAGCCGGAAACGTTGGGTGCGATGCCGCCCGTAACCATCAGTCCGACGCCACCCTCTGCCCGCTCCGCAAAAAAGGCTGCGAGTTTGTCGTAGTCCCGTGCCCGGTCTTCCAGTCCGGTATGCATGGAACCCATGAGCACCCGGTTCGGCAGCAGGGTAAAACCCAGATTCAAAGGGGCGAGCAGGTTTGGGTATTGGGTCACGATGGGCAATTCTCCAAGTGGGCTCCGACCGGGCGCAGTCTACGCTTCCGCACGGATTCTTGCCGATTGCGAATGGGTCGATGGTCGAGCAACCCGTCTGACAGTTGGTGGACTTTGTTGCACGGAAACTTGGATGGCGGCGGACTCGGGCGGGTAGCGCCGCCCGCGGAACCGGCCTAATCGTTCCTGTGTCAGACAGTGTCCGTGGCGGATCTTGAGCGCGAAATAGTCCGACTCAACAACAGAACGGGGAGCAGGCCGGCCGCCACGATCATCAGGGCACCCAGGGCGCATTCCTTCAGCAGTTCGTCAGATGCGAACTGGTAGACATAGGTGGCCAAGGTATCGAAGTTGAACGGCCGCAGGATTAGCGTGGCGGGCAGCTCCTTCATGCAGTCCACGAACACCACCAGCACTGCGGTCAGCATGCCACCCCGGATAAGCGGAAGATGAACCTTGATCAGGGTGCTTGCGGGGCCGTGGCCCAGTGACCGCGCGGCCATGTCCATGCTCGGCGTCACCCGCTCCAGGCTGGTTTCCACACTGCCCACCGCTACGGTCAGAAAACGCACCACATACGCAAACAGCAGAGCGAAAACGGTGCCGCTGAGCAGCAGTCCGGTGGAGACACCCAGATACGTCCGGAAGAACGTATCCACCGTATTGTCTACCCATGCGAATGGGATGATCACGCCGATGGCCAGCACGGCGCCGGGCATCGCATACCCCAGACCGGAAGCCTTCACCGCGATGTTGAGCAAGCGCCCCCCGCTCAGGCGCCGAGAGTAGGCGAGGAATAGGCCGATCGTAAGGGCAACCACCGCCGCCATCGAAGCCAGCGACAGGCTATTCCATACGTAGCTCTTGAAATCCACCGTCCAGCTGCTGTCGAAACGTTGTGCCGCATAGGACGACAGGATGGCCGCCGGTACAGCAAAGCCCGCGACCGTTGGCACCAGGCAGGCGAAAAATGCGGTGGCTGCCCGCCATCCGCGCAACCGATAACCGGGCAGCCGTTGCAGCCGCCGGCTGGCTTGGAAGTGCTTCTGACGACGGCGGCCGAACCGCTCCAGCGTGACCAGTAGCACAACAAAGGTCAGCATAACGCTGGCAATCTGGGCGGCGCCGCCCAGATTGCCCATACCCAACCAGACATCATAAATGCCGGCGGTGAGGGTACGCACCGCAAAATAGTCCACGGTGCCGAAATCGTTTAGCGTCTCCATGGACACCAGCGCAAGCCCGACCGCGATGGACGGTCTGGCCATGGGCAGGGACACCAACGCAAAGCTGCGCCACGGTGAACAACCCAGAATGCGGGCGGCGTCGAGGGTTGAAACGGATTGCTCGAGAAATGCCGCCCGCGCCATCAGATAAACGTACGGGTACATGACCAGCGCCATCATGGCGGCGGCTCCGGGCAAGGATCTGATTTCCGGAAACCAGTAATCCGAGGCGCTGGCCCAGCCGAAGCTTTCGCGCAGCATCGCCTGGACGGGGCCCGCGTACTCCAGCAGGTCGGTGTAGGTGTAGGCAATGACGTAAGCGGGCACCGCGAAGGGTAACAACAGGGCCCATTCGAACCAGCGTCGCCCGGGGAATCGACACATGGTCACAAGCCAGGCCGTACCAACACCGATTGCGAGCGTGCCACCGGCGACCAGGGTCAGCAGCATCAGTGTTCGCCAAACATACCCAGGCAGAACCGTGTGGGCGAGGTGACCCCAAATGTTTTCCTCTGGGAACAGCGATAACAGGATGACAGCACTCACCGGAAGGGTCACCAGCGCGGCAACCACAAGCGCGCCACCGGTCCAAAGTACGCCCCTGCGATTCAGCAGGCTGCCATGAGCACCGGGGTTGGAAACGGGCGCTGTTCTAGTGATTGTGCTGCTCACAGAGATGCGGGGTACGGCTGCCGCCTCGACTTCTGGCCACGTGTTGCGGAATGTGTCACTGAGTCTTAGCCGGCTGTTTGCCCCATAAGCCAATCATCTGAACAATCCCGGGACTTCGAATCTATCCAGCGATGCCACCGAATCCCATGAACTGGCAGACTGTTGAAAAAGCCTTATTCGGCACGATATGGCGTTGGAAACGCCCTCAAAGTGCTCATCTACTGGATGTAAACCGCGCTTTCTCCGTCGTTTTCGTCTTGCCTCGCACTCGACCGAGATTTTTTCAACACACTGCTAACCGTCGAATCCGGCCTCGTCAATCAGTTTTATGGCATCCACGCGCAGGGCAGCGATTTCGGCAAGGGACACTGGATCCGTTTTGAATGTGCCCCACGACTGGAGTAGCGGAGACCACGGTACGCCGGGTTTGACCGGGTACTCGTAGTTGGCCTCTGCGTAAATCGCCTGCGCCTGGTCGTCGCTCAGAAACTCCATCAGCCGAATGGCGTTCTCGCGATTGGGGGCATGCTTAGTCAGCGCCACACCACTCAGGTTCACGTGTGTGCCCCGATCCTCCTGATTCGGGAAGACGATCCTCACCGATTCGGCCCAGGCAACTTGCTCCGGGTCAGCCAACATATTGCCCATGTAATAATTGTTGATCAATGCCACGTCGCAGGCCCCCTCGCTGATGGCTTTGACTTGGGCGCGGTCGTTTCCTTGGGGTTTGCGTGCGAGATTGGCCTTGACCCCGTCCAGCCATGCGCGGGTGGACGTTGCGCCGTCGGCGGCGATCAGGGACGAAACCAAGGCCACATTGTAGACGTGTTTGCCGCTTCTGCTGCATAGACGCCCCTGCCATTTCGGATCTGCCAGATCTTCGTATCGCTGGAGCGCGCCGTCGGCAACCCGTTCCTTTGACACCACTGCGATGCGGGCTCTGACGGTTAAGCCAAACCAGCGATCGTCCGGGTCGCGATAGGCTGCCGGAACGTTGGCCTTGAGCATGTCGGATGCCGCCGCCTGCACGAGGTCTGCTTCCACAAGATCATTCAGGCTGCCGATGTCCGTGGTCAGCATCAAATCAGCGGGACTGTTTCTATCTTCAAGCTTGAGGCGCTCGATCAGTCCCTTCTTTGCGAAAACTACATTGACTTCAATGCCCGTTTGATCCGTAAAGGCCTTAAAAATCGGTTCGACCAAAAAGGGTTGACGGTAACTGTAGACATTGACCTCTTCACTTGCCTGGGCGGTACAGGTCAGCGCGGTCAGACTGATGATAGCCGCGCGGGCGAGTGGCTGAATCATTCGAGGCTCCGTCGTATAGATATGCGGATGAGAATCATTGTGATTTGTAATAATATCCAGATTCGAGCTTAAGTCAATGACCGACCTCCAGCGACAAAATGGACGGCGGCGGTGGGTGAGCCGGTCTGCCCGGGAGAGACGACATGTGCCGAATCTATTGGCAGCGTTTTAGGGAAGCCTTGATCTATTGCTACGCTCGTGGGGGTGTCTTTGCGCTCACTGAGCAAGGCGCGAGGCGCAATGCAGCGGCGTGCGCTCAATGACCTGGAACCCGGCATCTGCGTTCTTGTGGACTGAAACGCGAACCGCGCCAACAGATCAGGGTTTCCGTGAGGTAACTCAGGAGTTGATCGACGAAGCGGTCCTGATCATGATGACGTGGTGCGGGATGGCCGCACCAGTCTATGAGGAGCATCATGCTTGGTGAATCGCACGATCTTGTGCACGAGTTCCCCGAGTTTCGGGATCAAATTCACGCGCTGAAGCTCAGCGATCACCATTTCGCTGAGTTGTTTGAGCGTTACCACGAGGTAAACCGAGAGGTGATTCGCATCGAGCAGGAGATCGAAACACCTTCGGACGCATACACGGAGGATCTGAAAAAAACTCGACTTCTGTTAAAGGACCAGCTCTACACGATGTTGCGATCTGTGGCTGACGCCGGGTGAGCAATCAGCCGCCCGTTCCATATTATCCAGACTTTGGAGCGGCTGATCGGATCGCGGTCGAAATGGTTCTACAGCAGCAGGCTCAGCGCCACGGATACCGCGATTGCGGCCCCGGCGATGACGACTGCCAGCCGAGCGGTGGTCACGGCCTTGGATGCTGCTGCTACGGCATCCTCCAGACCGGCGCTGCGAATCTGTTCTTCGGCCGCGGCACGAGCTGCCTCCCTGGCTTCGCTGCGCGCCAACTCGGCTGCAGTTTCCCGGGCGGCCTCGCGCGCGGTGCGCTCGGCAATGTCTGCCGCGCTGCGCTCAGCGGTCTCTCCCGCGATGTTTTGAATGCGTTGGGTGAACGCATCGCCGCTGAGCAACGACTGCATGTCGGATTTGACTTCGGCCCGCAATGCGTCCGATAAGGTCGAGCCCATATTCTTGGTTTCAGCTTGGGCGACTTCGGTCGCGACAGCCTTGACTGCGTCTTCGGCGGCCTGGCGTGCGATGTCGACCGCCACCTCTTCAACTGCTTTGCGCACGGCCTGTTCGGCTACGGAACGGGCGCTGGAATCAGCTGCCTGAACCACTGCCGCCTCCAGATCGGCGCGGTGTGAATCGAATGCAGTGCGTGCCGCATTTCCAGCCAGGGTGGTAAGCCGTTCCTCCACCAATGCCTCTAAGGCTGCTCTGGCCGCATCGCCGAATTCTGCAGTTGCGGCTTCGTTCGCCTCAGCAACGGCCGATTCTGGCTCGGGTGTTTGTTCAGGCGTAATCTGTGGCGCGGGTTCAAGCGTACGAGCGGCGCTGAGTCGTTGCCCGATCTCGGCCAGAACGCGATCCAGATTTTCATCGCCCGCGGGTTTGGTTAGAAATGCTGTTGCCCCGCATGCTTCGGCTTTGGCTCGAGCTTCGTCAGAATCCTCCGCGGTGCACATTACAATCGGGATGGACGACGTTTCCGGATTGTTGGTAATCATCCGTGTAGCTTCGAGACCATCGATGTCCGGCATCGTTACGTCCATCAATATGATGTCCGGTCGAAGCGACTTCAGCGTCTCGAACGCCTCCTGCGCCGACGACACCTTCTCGACGTCGATTTGCCGTTTCTCAAGCAACTTGGTCAATGTCAGCCGAGCCAGACGGGAGTCGTCAACGACTAGGGCATTGCTGATGGACATTCAGTCATTCCTCTGCGTGTCGGTATCCAGCCGCGGTCGGCCATGTGTGTCATCGCTCTGACTCGAGGGCGCCGAATGGCCTGACCAAGTCTTTACGATGACGATATTCTTACACCAAAGCCAAAGTAGCCGCGTGCGAATTTTCCGAAATCGGACGCATCATTCGGCGACCCGGACACGGGGCAGTTTCCCAAAGGTGGGTGGCTGCAATGCCCTGTCTCCGGGTCGGATTCAGCTACGCCCGAAGCTGAGGGAGTCACTCGGCAGAGGGACTGACATCCTCCGTAACCAGGCTGCGCACTGCCCGAACCGCCACCGACAGCATCGCCAGATCCGGGTTTGGTGACGACTGAATCTCAGCAAACACCCGCTTGCAGCGTTCAACCGCGGCGGCATTGTTCGATAGCCACGCATTCACGCGCTGATCGCTCTTGCGGATATCCGGTGTGGTACGGATCAGATGTCCCGTAAGATGGCGCATCTCGGTGAACAGATCGTCGCGCAGCGCGGAGCGTGCCTGATTTTGCCATTGGGTGTGGCGGGGCAGGGCGCGTATTGCCATGAGCACCCAAGGCAGGTCCAGGGCGATGCCCAATGCAAAATAGGCACCTGCCACCTCATTCACGTCCAGCTCGCCACGAACAGCCACATCGGTGATGTCCAGCGCCGAGTACAGCGCGTCCATACCGGCCATGTTCGCCGCCAAGGACTCCGGTGCGCCGAGATTGCTGTAGTGTCGAAGCCGCCGTTTGAACGCAGTTCGGGTATCTCCACGCAGGAATCGTCCAATGCCCGAACAGACCTGGGCGACATTGGATCCCAGTTCAGCCACCACCGCGGCGATGTCCATCGGCTGGCGACGATTGCGCAACAGCCATAGCGTGCAACGATCCACCAGGCGAATCGTGTTGCTCAGCATCTCCAGTTGCTCAGACGCGGGAATCTGGTTGTCGAGTGCTTCGATTTGCTGCCACATGGTCCGTAGCGAGTAGACTTCGCGTGCCACGGTGTAGGCCCGAGCGATGTCGGCCGGAGCGTGTCCGGTCACATCCTGTATGCGCTGGCAGAATGTGCTGCCCATTCGGTTCACCAGGCTGTTGGCGATCCGGGTGACAACGATTTCGCGTCGCAGTGGGTGATTTTCCATGCGCAACGCATACCGTTGCTGCAACGGCTCAGGGAAATAGTCCTGAAGCTCACCCGCCAGATAGGTGTCCTCCGAGATGTCCGAGGCGAGGAGATCGTCGTACAACTTTATCTTGCTGTAGGCCAGCAGCACTGCCGTTTCCGGGCGTGACAGTCCACTGCCGTTGCTTTCGCGTTCGGCAAGCGTCTCGTCGTCCGGGAGAAACTCAATGGCGCGTTTCAGCCGACCGCTTTGCTCCAGCGCACGAATAAGCCGAGTTTGATCGCCAATCAATTCCACGCGGGCGGCAGCTGAAATACTCAGCGCTTGGCTTTGCAGATAGTTGTGACGCAGTACCAGCTGAGCGACCGAGTCGGTCATCTCCGCCAACAGGCCGTTTCGCTGTTTGAGCGTGATATCTCCATCCCGCACCACCTGGTCCAGCAGGATCTTGATGTTGACCTCGTGATCGGAACAGTCGACGCCGGCGCTGTTGTCAATTGCGTCCGTGTTGATCAGCCCATGGGCCACAAGGTCAAATTCGACCCGACCCAGCTGGGTCAGACCGAGATTTCCCCCTTCGCCGATCACCTTGCAGCGCAGGTCGCGTCCGTTTACCCGCACTGCGTCGTTGGCGCGGTCGCCGACGTCTTGATTGGACTCCGATGCGGCCTTGACATAGGTGCCGATCCCACCATTCCAAAGCAGGTCCACCGGCGCTTTGAGAATGCAGCGCATCAGCTCGTTGGGTGTCATGCGTTCCGCATCCACCCCAAGCGCTTGCTGGACCTGCGGGCTGAGGGTGATGGACTTGGCGGTGCGTGCGAATATGCCGCCGCCCTCGGAAATGAGTTTCTTGTTGTAATCCGTCCAGCTTGAGCGGGCCTTTGCGAACAAACGTTTGCGTTCCTTGAAACTGGCGGCCGGATCGGGCTTTGGGTCCAGGAAAATGTGCATGTGGTTGAAGGCCGCGACCAGGCAAATCTGATCGGATAACAGCATGCCGTTACCGAACACATCGCCCGACATGTCGCCAACACCCACCACCGTAAACGGGGTGCTTTGTGTATCGACACCCTGTTCGCGGAACAACCGCTTGACCGACTCCCAGGCACCCCGCGCCGTAATCCCCATTTGCTTGTGGTCGTATCCCACCGATCCGCCCGAGGCGAATGCGTCACCAAGCCAAAAGCCGTAATCCTTGGCTACCCCATTGGCGATGTCGGAGAAAGTTGCCGTGCCCTTGTCGGCAGCAACCACCAGGTAAGGGTCATCCGCATCGTATCTGACCAGGTGCGGGGGTGGGATCGCCTCACCGGCCACCAGGTTGTCGGTGACATCCAGCAGCCCGCGTATAAAGGTCTTGTAGCATTCGACGACCTCGGCCTGAACATCGTCGCGGTTGTCGCTGTCCGGAAGCTGTTTGCAGACGAACCCGCCCTTGGCCCCCACCGGCACGATGACTGAGTTCTTGACCATCTGAGCCTTCATCAGACCCAGCACCTCGATGCGAAAGTCTTCACGTCGGTCCGACCAGCGCAAGCCGCCCCGTGCCACTCGCCCACCCCGCAGGTGGACGCCCTCCACCCGAGGCGAGTAAACGAAGATCTCGAACATGGGTCGGGGTTCCGGCAACTCCGGCACTTGTTGCGGATCGAGTTTGAACACCAGATAGGGTTTTGATTGCTGATCGGGATCCTGCTGGAAAAAATTGCAGCGCAGCGTGGCGAGGATGACTGCCAAGAATCTTCGCAATATGCGGTCCTGGTCCAGATTGACCACGTTGTCGAGCGCTGTCACCACGCGCTCGCGTAACTGTTCCGTGGCTTCTTTGGCTGTGCTTTGACGCTGTGGGTCAAAGCGGGCATGGAATAAGTCCACCAACAGGCGGGCGATCGCCCCATTGTTCGCCAGGGTGCTCTCCATATAGGCCTGACTAAAGGGTGCCTGGGTCTGTAGCAGATACTTGCTGATGGCCCGGATCACCACTACGTCTCGCCATCCCAGCCCAGCGGACAGGACCAGGCGGTTGAAGCCGTCATTTTCCAGATGGTTGCGACAAACGCGGACAAAGGCCTCCTGAAACACATCCTTGACCTGCAGCACATCCACTTCGCTGCCTTGTGCCGCCGTCATGTCGAAATCCAGTATCCAGAATGTGTCGCCGGATGTGGGGGTCACCTCATACGGTCTGGCCTCGAGCACTCGCAGACCCATGCGTTCCAGCATTGGCAGAACGTCGGAAAGGGCCATTTGGGTCCGACGGCCGTAGACCTTGAAGCGGAGCAGGTTGTCCGGTCCCTCCAAGGGCCGGTAAAGGTGGGTGAGCAGTTCCTCACCGTCGCTGAGCGCTTCCAGGCGTTCAATGTCAACCGCTGCCGTGCGTTCGGTGAAATCGTGTCGGTATGCGACCGGAAATGCATGCGCGTAACGGTTGCTCAAACGGTTGCCTTTGGCCTCGCCATGGGTGTCCAGCAGCGCCGCATGCAGCTTGTCCTCCCACGATTGCATGGCCGCCGACATGCGCGCTTCCAGATCTGCTTCGTCGTAGTCGATGGTACTGTCGCGTTGAGTCCTGATAATGAAATGCACCCGGGCCAGCACCGACTCGGTGAACTGGACATTGAACTCCGAGCCGATGCCCTCAAACGCATCCATCAGGATGCTCTGCAGCTTCAGTCGCAGCCCGGTGTCATAGCGATCCCGTGGCACATAGATCAACGCTGTCACGAATCGTCCGAACAGGTCCTTGCGCAAGAACAGACGCAGGCGGTGCCGTTCCTGAACTTGCAGAATCCCAGTGCCGATTTCGAACAGTTCGTCGGCGGTGGCTTGAAACATCTCGTCACGCGGAAAGTGATCGAGAATGTTCTGCATCGCCTTGCCGGCATGGCTGCTAAGCGAGAAGTTGGATCGTTTGAGTACGTGGGCAACCTTCTGTCGCAGCAGGGGGATCTCTTCGGGTCGGGTGCTGTAGGCCAGGGACGAATAAAGCCCCAGAAAGCGCCACTCGCCCAACACGTTGCCGTTCTGGTCGAAGCGCTTAACCCCAACGTAGTCCATATGCGCCGGTCGGTGGACGGTGGACCGGGCGGTGGACTTGGTGATCACCAGCAGGGTCTTCTCCCTTGCCAGCAGCCGCAAATGGGGCGCGATGTGGGCGAAGCTCTCGGAGACATGCTCCTCTCCATCGTCCCGCAGGATGCCAAGGCCCGATCCCGAGACCAAACGCAACAAATCCTCACCCTGTTCCGTCACCAGGTCGTAAGTACGACATCCCAGGAAGGTGAAATGGTCGTTCGCCACCCAGCGCAGGAACTCGACACCCTCCGACAGGATGTCCTCTTCCAATGGGGGTGGCTCTGTTTGCAGCGACTGAATGATGTCCATCAGTCGGCCACGCATTGCCTGCCAATCCTTCACCGTGGCCTGGACTTCGCTGAGTACTTTCTCCAACTCGGCGCTCAGCGCGTCCAGGGCCTCGATCTCCGTTTGCCGGTCCACCTCGAAGCGCATGATCGCTTCCATGCCGCCGCCTTCGTCCATGGCATCGGGTGGGTGTATTTCGCTGATCTCGCCGCGGCGATTGCGCCGAACGCCGATCACAGGGTGAATGATCAGATGCACGGTCAAACCGTGTCGGTTCATCACCATGTTCACCGAATCGACCAGGAACGGCATGTCCTCGCTGACGATCTCAATAACCGTGTGGGTCGATTGCCAGCCGTTCTCCTCGTATGCCGGGTTGTATACTCGGATCAGGCGTGCACCAGTGCGCCGCCGGTGACAGAGATTCCAGTGGCTGAGCGCCGCGCCGTAGAGGTCTTCGACCGCGGAAGGAAGCAGATCTTCGGGTCCCACGCCGCCGTAGTAGAGTCGAGCGAAGTCCGCCGCGCGTTCCCCTTCCGGTTTGGGGAGACGTTCCCGCAGCAGCCCAGCTACGGTGTTGATCGCCTCAGATTTTTTCCTTTCCTCACGCGATGTCATGACTTCCCCCGGCGCAGTTTCGATTGGTTTCAATCGCTAAGTGTAGTCGTGCGGAACCTCACCGGCCGCACCAATTTCGTGCGTGTGCCGATGGCGTGCGGATTGACCAAGCGCTGCTGCGCTGGCGCTTGCCGGCGCAACCGGCACCACCAGCACTCAGCCGGGTGTGTGATCGGTGAGACGGGTGTAGGCCTCTTGATACTTGGCTGCGGTTCGCTGGAGGATATCTGCCGGCAGCTCCGGGGCAGGGTCGGTCTTGTCCCAGTCCAGGGTTTCCAGATAGTCCCGCACGAATTGTTTGTCGAAGCTCGGCGGGTTTTCACCTGGGTGCCACGATTCCGCTGGCCAGAAACGGGATGAATCCGGTGTCAATGCCTCGTCGATGAGTATCAGGCGTCCGGTTTCATCGACACCGAACTCGAACTTGGTGTCGGCGATGATGATGCCTCGCTTTGCCGCAAACGCCTGTGCATCGCGATACAGCCGCAGGGCAACGTCGCGAATTTGGTGGGCCAGCCCGCTGCCGACCAGCTCACAGGTGGTCTCGAACGAAATGTTCTCATCGTGTTCGCCCGCGCCAGCCTTGCTCGATGGGGTGTAGATCGGCTGGTTCAACCGATCCGCCAGAGCCAGGCCCACAGGGAGTTGGACACCGCAGATGCTGCCCAGGCGCTGATACTCTTTCCAGCCGGAGCCGATGATATAGCCCCGTGCGATGGCTTCCAGAGGGAGGGCCTTGAGTTTTCTAACCACCATCGCACGATCTTGCAACGGAAGCCGCTCCCCGCTGTCGGGCAAGACGTCTTCCAGTGTTCGCTCGGCCAGGTCTAAGTGGTTGGGAACAATGCCGCGGGTGCGGGCAAACCAGAATCGCGACAGGCGCGTCAACACTGCCCCCTTGCCGGGGATACCATTGGGAAGCACCACGTCGAACGCAGACAGGCGATCCGTGGTCACAATCAAAAGGTGCTTATCGTCAACGTCATAGATGTCGCGTACTTTGCCCCGATGAATCAGTGGCAGACTGTCTAACTGTGATTGGAAAAGGACGTCGGTGTCGGCGTTCAAGGCGGCGCAGCTCCGATCGTTTGACGGCCGCCCGGTTACCGGTTCGCCCGCCGCGATAAGAATGATTTACAGGTTGGCCCATAGTATAAGACTCGGGCGCTGCGCTTGCTTGGAGAACGAACGAAGGAGGATGCAATGGAAGATATCGATGACAAGGCCGGTTCGGATGAACGCAACACGCTGACCCCGGAGCAGTATCGCGTATGTCGTCAACAGGGGACGGAGCCTGCGTTCAGCGGTAAGTATTGGGATACTAAAGACCCAGGCGTATACCACTGTGTATGCTGCGCTGAAGCGTTGTTCGACTCCGATGCGAAGTACGATTCGGGTTCCGGCTGGCCAAGTTTTTGGCAGCCTGTGGACAAGGCGCAGGTTGGAACGAATCAGGATCGCACTCACGGTATGGTGCGAACGGAGGTGCACTGCAGTCGCTGCGGCGCTCATTTAGGCCATGTGTTTCCGGATGGCCCGCAGCCAACCGGATTGCGCTATTGCATCAACTCCGCTTCATTGCAACTGGAGCCCCGCAAGCAGTCCTGATGGAATACGGTACGGCATGCCGCTCGAAAAAAGTCCCCACCGAAGCCGGTGGGGATGCGGACAGAGCCAAGTGTGATTGGGACCCACAGCCTGCATTCGTCCTGGGGGGGGGCGGACTGAAGATCCCGTAGGTGGTTTGAGGTCGGACGATGAGCGCAAATGCCGGTCCAGCCTCAATCCACGTCTGGAGTCTATCGGAGTGTTGCATAATCACAATTAGATTGTGATTATGAGTTTAATAAGGTAAAGCTTATTGTATCGCGATGCATTTCACGCTTAGGCAACTCGTCATCTTTCAGGCTGTTGCCGACAACTTAAGCTTCACTCGCGCGGCCGAGGCTTTACACCTCAGTCAGCCCGCCGTGTCGATGCAAATCAGGCAACTGGAATCGCACGTTGAACTGCCTCTGTTCGAGCAGCTTGGGCGTAAAGTCTTCCTCACCGAAGCCGGGCGCGAACTGTACGGCTACAGTCGACGCATAACCGATCAGCTTCGGGAATTGGAAGAAGTGCTCAACGCCCTGAAAGGGGTGACGGCAGGCAGTCTTCGCGTGTCCGTCGCAACGACAGCCAATGAGTTCAGCGCCCGAATGCTTGCTGGGTTTGGCCAACAGAATCCGGGCAGCGCCATCAGCCTGGATGTGACCAATCGGGCCACGCTGATCCATCAGCTCAACGCGAATGAGTGCGATTTGGTCATCATGGGTCGCCCACCCGATGGCCTCGATGTGATTGCACAACCGTTTCTCGAGAATCCTCTGGTTGTGGTTGCCTCGCCCACCCATCCGTTGGCTGGCAGCACGAAAATTCCCTTGACCCAGTTGGCGTCTGAATCGTTTGTGCTGCGTGAGCCGGGTTCGGGTACCCGAGGCGCAATGGAACGCGTGTTTGAGGCTCACGGCATTACCCTTAACAGACGCATGGAGCTAGGCAACAATGAGGCGGTTAAACAGGTTGTGTCTGCCGGGTTGGGGCTGGCTGTAGTCTCCGCCCATACCGTGGTTCAGGAACTTGAGACCGGACGTCTGGTCATTCTCAAAGTTGAGGCGTTTCCGATCCTGCGCGAGTGGTACCTGGTTCATCGGCGGGGCAAGCGTCTATCTCCCGTCGCACAGGCTTTCTGCGAGTTCGTTCTCCAGAATGCTGAAACATTTCGGGCTACCAGCGCGCTAACCGACTGAAGGCGGACCTACGGTGTTTGTACCTGCGGAGTTGATACCCCAGAGCGTCAGCTGGACAGCCTGGCTGTTGTGGGTCTTCGCGCTAAGCGCAGCTGCCATCAGCGCGCCTTGGCATGCCATGAGGCTGCCTCAACGGCAGCACCTTTTCTTCGCTTCATTGCTGGGACTGATGCTGCTGTGGCGATTGGAGGCCGGCGTTGCGCCCGGGCTGGGGTTTCACTTTCTGGCGGTCACCACGCTGGTGTTGATGTTCGGTTGGTCACTGGCGGTGATTGGCGCCAGCCTGATTGAGATTGCTGTGCTTTGGGGTGTGGAGAGCGGCATCGAGGCGCTGGCGCCGAATGTGCTGATCATAGTGCTGCTACCCGCGACTGTCACCGCGCTGGTGTATCGCCTGGTCATGCGTTATCTACCGCACGAGCCATTCGTGTACATGTTCGTGTGCGCGTTCTTTGGCGGGGTCCTGGCAGCTGTTTCCACGGTATTCCTGAGGGTTGGAATTCTGGCTATTGGCGATACCTACAGCTACGCGCGCATGGCCACCGAATACCTGCCGTTTCTTCCACTCTATGCCTTTCCGGAGGGGGTAATAAACGGCATGATTGTAACGGTCATGGTGGTTGTGCGTCCCGAGTGGTTGAGGACCTTCCATGAACCTCCAGCCAATCGGACCTGATCAGCTTATGACTTCCGGTGATAGGGCGGCTGCGCCGTTGACCCAAACCACTCCGTCAACACCGACATGATGAGATTCTTGAGGGGTTTCTAGAATGCGAAGACCACTTTTGATGTTGATTGGCCTGTGCATGTTTGCAGACGCCCAGGCCGGCGACATCGAGGCTGGAAAAGCCAAGTCGGTGGTCTGTGCCAGCTGTCATGGCGCGGCAGGTGTGAGCAACAACCCGCTCTGGCCAAACTTGGCAGGCCAGCAAGCGCAGTATCTGGCCAAGCAGCTCAGGTCATTCCGCGACGGTGATCGCAGCGATCCGCTGATGAGTCCGATGGCCAAGCCGCTGAGCGACGAGGATATTGCAAATCTTGCCGCATACTACGCGGGCCTGGAGTAAACCCGTGACCTCACGACTCCAGCAGATTGCCCTGTTTCCGATGTGGCAACGGCACCGATCCGGCGATCTTGGCTAGACTTTGACCGGGTCTGACCATTTTGGACGCCAACCGGGCGAACAGAATGCCATCGGCTCGGCTGATCAGCGGGATGCGGGCGGCCGCCGGGGTCTTCCGCCATCGGGTCAATCAAATCGCCGATCGACTCGCCGGACCGAACCCGAGATCCCAGGGCCTTTTGGTAAGCCACCAGACCTGCCCCAGGCGCCCGCACGATGTCCACACCATCCAGCGGGGACCCGTTGTGACGGGTTTCCGGCAAGGCCCGCGCCGTTCCACCCACAACGCCTCGTCGTTGGAGGAACCGCATCAGATTGTCCGAATCCTGCTGTGCCAGTGCGTCCGAAATATCCGCCCGGCCTCGAAACTCCACCGTGGTTGCAAAGCAGGACAAGGGCAGCGGGTGAGACCCGCCAAGCCGGTCTCTGATCCGCCACCAGACACCCGCGTTGCATTCGTCGAACGGCGCGCCGCCGGCCTCCTGTTCCAGCAGCACAACGTCCGCACCCAGCTCGCTGCCGAGTTCGACTGCCGTGTCCCGATCATGCTGGGCCGCGTAGATATGGAGCAGGGCTTCGTCGTCACAGTGCATGTCCAGCACATAGTCCGAGTCAATTGATAGCCTCAGCAGAGCGGCAACCATAGCGTCGCGCTCGCGTTCGATGGGCAGGTCCTGGACTGCGTTCTGCAGCGCTTGTCGAACGCGGCCGACATTGCTCGCTGGATCGTCGTCCAGTTTGTCGGCCACCTGAGCGTGAGCGGCCGCCGCGAGATCGGGAAACCCACGGTTGAAGTTTCGGCCGTCCAGGAGATCGTAACGACCCAAAAAACGACCGCTTACATGTTGTGACAAGCCGATTGGGTTGGCCACCGGCACAACCACCACCTCACCCAGAATGGCGCCCTGTTGATCTACCGTCCGCAATCGCCGAATGAGGTGCTCGGCCACCAGCATGCCCGGCCACTCGTCGGCATGCAGCGATGCCTGAAAATAGGCTTTGGGTCGCGCGCCGCTTTGACCGAAATGGTGTGCCAGCACCCGTCGATGAGTTCCCAGAGTGGAATGGGGCAACTGGATCGAATCGACGCGGTGTGTCATCTCAGAATACTCATGGTCGGTAACCGATGCCCGTCAGTATGCCGGGCCGTATTGGTTGATGATAATGCTCTGGATATGTGGTTTTCGGTCAGCGAATCATGGGTGACAGCGGGGGTCAAATTTCCTGCCGCAAAACCTCGGGTACACTTTGAGCGTCCTTGACCAACAGCTGCTTGTCTCGGCAGGTCTCGCCGGACAGCACCACTACCCGGCCTGGAGCTACGCCGAAGAGCTTCGCGATCAGGCGTCTGAGTTGGGCGTTTGCCCTGCCGTCAATCGGAGGGGCGCCGATGCGCACGCGCAAACGTCCGTCATGGATGCCGGCTATCCGGTCTCGGCCAGCCCGCGGCTGAACTCGAACCCGCAGCACTATGCCCTGCGGTTCAAACCGCCAGGGGGAGGTTATTTCAGAACCCAGTCGGCAATCCTGAGAGATCGCGGAGTGGCCACACCACCAGCATTTTTACCAACTGCAGGGCGACCACTACAAGCAGAGGCGATAGATCCATTCCACCCAGATCCGGGAGTGCCCGCCGGACCGGTCGAAGCAACGGCTCCGTCAGACTGTTGATGGCCGCCACCGCTGGATTGTAGGTTGTGGGCGCCACCCAGCTTAGAACCACCTGGATCAGGATGATCCAGAAGTAGATGGTCACAATCAGTCCCAGCAGTTTGGCTACTGAACCGATCAACAGCGTCGCCGGTGGCAGGCTGCCCCCAAGCAAAAAGGCGATCAGCATGAGTTCCACTGCCTGCAGCACCAGCAACAGCGCCACCGCTGCCATATCCAGGCCGAACATGCCGGGAATCAGCCGGCGCAGTGGAACGAGCAACGGATCGGTGATCTTAACCAGTACCTGAACCAGTGGGTTGTAGAAATCGGCGCGGACGGTCTGCAGCAGAAACCGAAGCATGACGGCGAGGATGTAGAGCCCAAAAAGAGTCGAAGCCAGGAATACGCCGGCATTGCTGAAGTACTGACCGTTCATGCTGCGCCTCCGAAAGTGTCCGCCAACTCTGCCGATCGGATTTTTGCGGCTCGTACAGCGTCCCCAACCAGGGTTCGCAGACCACCACGCTCAAAGGTGTCGATCGCCTGCTCGGTGGTGCCCCCGGGCGAGGTCACTCGTTTGCGGAGTTCGGCGACACCCTCGTCACTCTCCAATGCCAGTTTCGCAGCGCCGAAGGCCGTCTGTAGCGAGAGCAGGCGGGCAGTCTCCCGGGGCAGTCCGAGTTCATGCGCTGCGTCCTCCATCGCCTCCATCAACAAGAAAAAGTAGGCGGGTCCACTGCCGCTGAGGCCGGTTACCGTGTCGATCAACTCTTCCCGGTCCACCCATACGGTCAGCCCCACCGCCCTGAGTATGGATTCGGCCAGGGCGCGCTGTGAATCATCCACCGCCGGATTCGCGTACAGGCCTGTCGCGCCGCTTTGCACCAGCGCCGGCGTATTGGGCATAGCCCGCACTATCGGCAGGTCGCTGGCGGAGAGCCAGGCGGAGATGTCGCGTTCGCGAATGCCGGCGGCGATGGAAATTATCAGCGGTCGTTCGGCCCTGACCGCACCTCCGATCTCCTGTAACACCGGCTTCATAACCTGCGGCTTTACGGCCAGCAGCACAGCCTGTGCGCCAGCCAGAATCTGCTCGTTCTCAAGGCTCGTCTCGATACCGTACTGCCGTTGCAGGGCCTGAATCTGGGCGAGGTTGGGGTCTGCGACTCTGATATGATCTGCACGACAGCCGTCGGCCAACAGCCCGCCGATCAGGCTGCGTGCCATATTGCCGCCGCCGACAAATGCGATGGGTGATTCAATCATGAGTGACGGAGTCCAGATCGTGGGCCGGCTCAGAAAATACCCTTCGAACCGCCCACATGGCAACCGTAAAGGTGGTCTCCGGGGAGGATGCGTTGCCATGGAGCCCGCGCGGCAGAAAATGAATGGTCTGTGGTCAAGCCATTTGAGCCCTATTCCGCGATCCTCCTCGTCACATAACCATGACCATGCTTCCCGGACGATCCCGAAATCGTTCTCGAACCGGACGGCACTTCGCTTCAGTCATTCTCTACCGCGCGGGCTCCCAGGGCGCCGCTGATCAGTTCATGAGCGTGCATCTTAGGGAAGGTCTGAACAATTGCTGCGATCGCGCCGGCGTCTTTGCGCTCCCTCGTACAAGGCGCACCGAGCGAAGTTGGCCCAAGGCAAATACGTGAGCTGCCAATGAGCGAGGTGCAACGCGGTACCAGGGGCGCAAAGGCCCGGCCCCGCTGGGGTTTCGCCCACAAGGGCACATCTGCCGCGTTTCCCGGCTTGGCCATAGAATGACTATGGCGCTGCGCCGGGAGCCTCGCATCTGCGCCCTTGTGGACCGAAACGCGATTCGTACTGCGCCTTGAATCCGGGCATTTCGGCCTCCAATCTGCTTCGTGCAGAATGGATCAGATGCTTCTTAGCGCAGCATATCCAGTGTCGCAGCCCGAACGCTTGCGATGTGGGGGTCGGCGAGATAGCTGTCATAGACCACCTGTCGCCCGTCGGCGGACAGTTTGGCGTAGAACACATAGGTGCCGTAGAACTGATTCTCCAGCGACTCTTCAAACGCATTCTGGTTCAAGCCATCCGGCAGTACGTCTGAGAACTGAAAGCTGTTGAACCGGTCGCGTAGTTTCGTGGTGTCATTTTCAAGGTTTATGGCCACCGGTTGTTCGCGGGTGGTTGTCGATCCCGCGTCGACGATCTGTTCGGTCGGTTGTTGATCCACAGGCGGGGCAGCGGTTTCAGTCTGAGCGCCGGCAGTGTGACTGCAGGCTGTCAGAAAAGCCGCCACAACGAGTGGGCGCAGGCAGCAAAGCGTGGATGAAGTGCGCAACATTTTTGGTCAATTCGTCCGGTTTCGTTTGCAGGCGCGCAGCGCCGTCGGCATAACGGTGATCCGAACATCACGTTAGCGCGTCGCCAGCGCGGTCTCTACGGCGCTTTTCGCAGGGAGATGGGGGCATATTCGGAATGGCTTGGGAAAATCGGCGCAGGTGCTGACGATTGGAGGGTTTGCCCCAGTACACTATGCCTCGTGGTTTGGTTTGACTTCCCGCGGACCAAAAATGGCGGTCCCTACGCGTACCAGCGTTGCGCCCTCTGCTATGGCGGCTGCCATGTCGTCCGTCATGCCCATGGACAGGGTATCCAGTTCATAGCCCCGCTCGTTCAGGCCTGAAAACAATCCATGGAGTGCCCGGAATGGCCGCCGCTGCGCCTCGAACGCCGCCGCGGGTGCCGGCACGCTCATCAGGCCCCGAAGTTTTATGCCGGGCAACTGGACCACGTCTTCGACCAGCGCTGGCAAGCCCAATGGCGCGATGCCCGCCTTGCTCGATTCCCCGCTGACATTGACTTCCAGGCAGATGTTGAGGGGAGGCAAATGTCGCGGTCGCTGCGCACTCAGGCGCTGTGCGATCTTGAGGCGGTCGACGCTGTGCACCCAGGCGAAGTGTTCTGCGATCCCACGGGTCTTGTTGGATTGGACCGCGCCGATGAAATGCCAGGTCAAGGGCTGTTCCTTGAGCATTTCGATCTTGCCCAGCGCTTCCTGCAGTTGATTCTCGCCGAACTGCATTTGCCCCGCTTGAATGCATTGACGAATCGCGTCAACCCCATGGGTCTTGCTGACGGCCAACAGAGTTACAGAGCCTGGCGGACGATTCCAGTGCAGCTCCGCCGCGCGTATCTCCCTCAGGACGCTCTGCAGGCGTCGCTCAATCGCGTCTGGGTCATCCGTTCTGGCCACGTTCATTGGGCAGGATCAACAGGCACTTGCTCGTCCGACATTTTGGAACCGACGCGCCGCGGCCGATCGGTCCGCACACCGGCACTTAAGGAAGGTCTGAACAATTGCTGCGATCGCGCCGGGGTCTTTGCGCTCCCTCGTACAAGGCGCACCGAGCGACGTTGGCCCAAGGCAAATAAGTGAGTTGCCAATGAGCGAGGTGCAACGCGGTACCAGGGGCGCAAAGGCCCGGCCCCTCCGGGGTTTCGCCCACAAGGGCACATCTGCCGCGTTTCCCGGCTTGGCCATAGAATGACTATGGCGCTGCGCCGGGAGCCTCGCATCTGCGCCCTTGTGGACCGAAACGCGATTCGTATCAATTGTTCAGACCTTCCTTAAGAAAAAAGGCGTAATCGAGTCCAATCTTGTGACCATGGCGCATGTTTTGCAATCGGTCCGGTCACTAATCGCCGTTTAGTGGCTACGGAGCGTATGAGAGAAATGAGCGAAGATGGACAGAGTTCGATGAACATAGATGACTTGTTGGCCTTCGGCGTAAAGCATGGCGCATCGGATTTACATCTTTCCGCCGGTTTGCCGCCCATGATCCGTGTGGACGGAGACGTGCGCAGGATCAACCTGCCAGCGATGGAGCACAAGGAGGTCCATGCGCTCATCTACGACATCATGAACGACAAGCAGCGCAAGGACTATGAAGAATTCCTGGAGTGTGATTTCTCATTCGAGATTCCGAATCTTGCACGTTTTCGTGTCAACGCCTTCAACCACAATCGTGGTGCCGGCGCTGTGTTTCGAACCATCCCGACCAAGATTTTGACGCTGGAAGAGTTGGGCTGCCCGCAGATTTTCAAAGACATGGTGGATGTGCCCCGTGGATTGATTCTGGTCACTGGCCCAACCGGTTCAGGTAAGTCCACAACCCTGGCCGGTATGCTCGACTACAAGAACGAGAACGAAAACGGTCACATTCTCACCATTGAAGACCCGATCGAATTTGTGCACGAAAGCAAAAAATGTCTTGTCAATCAGCGCGAAGTACACCGAGACACGCTGGGGTTTGGTGAGGCGTTGCGATCGGCTCTGCGCGAAGATCCGGACATCATTCTGGTCGGCGAGATGCGCGATCTGGAAACCATTCGACTCGCGTTGACAGCGGCGGAGACCGGCCACCTGGTGCTGGGAACGTTGCACACCAGTTCAGCCCCGAAAACCATCGACCGTATTATCGATGTTTTTCCAGGTGGCGAGAAACCGCTGGTTCGGTCCATGCTGTCCGAGTCACTCCGCGCAGTTGTGTCTCAGACTCTGATGAAGAAAAACGGCGGGGGACGAACCGCTGCCTGGGAAATCATGATCGGCATTCCGGCCATTCGCAATCTGATCCGAGAGGACAAGGTTGCTCAGATGTACTCGTCGATCCAGACTGGGGGGTCCCACGGCATGCAAACCCTGGATCAGCATTTGAAGGAGCTGGTTGAGCGTGGAATGGTGTCCATGGGTGAGGCCCGAATCAAGGCTCAGAACAAAGACCAGTTTCGTTGAATCCGGGCGTTACCCGGCCTCGAACACACTTTGACCGTCCACCAGCACCTGCCTTACCCGACCTCGGACACGCCGCCCTTCGAGCGGCGTGTTGTGCCCGCTTGAGAGCAGCGCGTCCGACTTGACCAGCCACTCGCTGTCAGGTTCAAACAGGCACACGTCCGCAGCCGCCCCGAGGCTCAGGGTGCCAGCGTCTATTCTCAGGATCCGGGCGGGGGCGCAGGTGATCCGTTCCAGCGCCGAGTTCAGGGTCAGGCCGTGGTCCCGCAGCGCTAGCGTCAGGGGCAGCAGGGTTTCCAGCGCGGAGGCGCCCGGTTCGGTATCGCTGAAGGGATGCAGTTTGGCGTCCTGATCATGCGGTTGATGATCCGAACAAACGGCCGCGATGGATCCGCTGCGCACGCCCTCAAGCAGCCGCTGTCGATCGCTATCGGCGCGCAGCGGGGGGCGAAGATGAAAGCGGCTGTCGAATTCGCCCACATCGCGGTCGGTCAGGTGAAGCTGGTGCGCGCAAACGTCCGCGGTGACCATTGCCCCACGGTCTATCGCACGCTCGACAAGGTCTACCGAGTGGGCCGCCGACAATCGGCAGAAATGGGCTCGAACACCCGTTTCCTCGATCAGAGCCAGATCTCTGGCGACAATGGTCGTCTCAGCGGATCGGGGTATGCTGGGCAGTCCCAGTCGGGTGGCAGTATCACCCTCATGCGCGCAGCCGTGCGCCGCCAGCAAGGGGTCGTGCGGGACACTGAACACGGTCAGATCGAAAGTGGCGGCGTACTCCAGCGCCCGGCGCATGATCAAGGGGTTGGCAATGGGTACCCAGGCATTGGTGACACCGACACAGCCGGCCTCCATCAGCGCGCCCATCTCGCTCAGAAATTCGCCACCCAGTTGCCGGGTCAGGGCGCCCAGCATCACCACTTTGGCCTGACCGGCGAGCCGCTGCCGGCGGCGGATCAACTCCACCACCGAAGGGTCATCAATGACCGGGTCGGTATCGGGTGGTGCGCATACCGTGGTAATGCCGCCCGCAACCGCAGCCCGGGTTTCGCTCTTGATGGTGCCCTTGTGTTCGGCGCCCGGTTCTCTCAGTCGAGCACACAGGTCCACGAATCCCGGGCACACCACCAAACCACGGGCATCGATTTCGCGATCCGTCTGAAAACCATCCGGCGCCGTCTTCACGCCGACCACCCGACCGTCGGCAATGTACAAATCCAGGGTGCCATCGACCTTGTTCGCCGGATCAATCAAACGCCCACCTCGGATGCTGATCCGCACTACCCGCCCCCCCGTCCGTCTTGTGCCCGCGTGCCCATGATCAGCGACATGGCGGCCATTCGTATCGCAATGCCGTTGGTGACCTGTTCCAGAATCACCGAACGGGCCCCGTCGGCAACTGAAGAGTCAATTTCTACGCCCCGGTTGATGGGCCCAGGGTGCATTACGATGGCCTCCGGGTGTGCACCCTGTAACCGTGCTTCGGTCAGGCCGAACTGCCGGTAATACTCATGCTCGCTGGGCAGCAGCGCCCCCTGCATGCGTTCCTTCTGCAGTCGTAGCATTATGATGACGTCCACGCCGGCCAAGCCTTTGGCCAAATCGGTGAACACCTTTACGCCCAGGGACTCGATGCCGACCGGGAGAAGTGTTCGCGGGGCAACAACGCGTACCTCGGCTGTGCCCAGGGTGTTCAGGGCATGTATCTGCGATCTAGCCACCCGCGAATTCAGGATATCCCCAACGATGGCGACTTTGATTTGATCGAAATTCGGCTTGTGGCGACGGATGGTGAACACATCCAGCAGGGCCTGGGTCGGATGCGCGTGGCGCCCATCACCGGCGTTGAGCACTGCGACGTGCGGCAAACAGTGTTGGGCAATGAAGTGCGCCGCGCCGCTGGTGCCATGGCGGACAACGAAAATGTCCGCGTGCATGGCCTCCAGGTTGCGCAGCGTGTCCAGCAGGCTCTCGCCCTTCACCGTCGCGGATGTACTGATGCTCAGGTTGATTACGTCGGCCGACAAGCGTTTCGCGGCCAGTTCGAACGTGGTTCGGGTTCGGGTGCTGGACTCAAAGAACAGGTTGACCACCGTCTTACCGCGCAGCAGCGGCACTTTTTTCACCTCCCGTTGCGTGACTCCGAGAAATGACTCTGCCGTGTCGAGCAATTCCTCCACCCGGACGCGGGGCAGGCCTTCCACGGTCAGGAGGTGTCGTAACCCGCCATCGGGTCCGGTTTGAAGGCTTGTCGAGCTCATGGATCTTGCAGAATGTTCAGGGACAGTGGGTCTGGCCCCGACAGCTTGATGTGGTTGTCCGCAGCCAGGGTGACTTCGATACCCACTACATCCGCTGCGATCGGCAGCTCCCGTCCGCCGCGGTCAACCAGTACCACCAGGGTGACCGATGCCGGCCGACCGTAGTCGAAAATCTCGTTGAGCGCCGCACGGATCGTGCGCCCGGTGTAGAGCACATCATCCACCAGCACAACGTGGCGATTCTCCACTTCAAATGGAAGTGATGAAGGCTGTACCCGTGGATGTAGCCCAATCCGGGTGAAATCGTCACGGTAGAAAGAAATGTCCAAGCCCCCTACAGGTTCGCTGTGCCCCAGGCAGTTTTGTAATGCCCGGGCGATCCACATGCCACCCGTATGGATGCCCACCAAGGCGAAATCCGATACGCCACGCCGCTCCAGGTGTCGAGACAGTGCCGTCGCCATGTCGTCCAGGACGCCGGGAATGTCATCCAGCTTCATCATCTGCCGGCGGCCTCCATCGAGAGCCATGTTTCCAAAATCAAACAGGCTGCCACGCTGTCCACCGTGACGCTTGTCCGGTGTCGCCCGCGGGGCGCGTTCATGCTTGTCAGCCGGACCGTTGCCTCATGGGAACTGAGCCGTTCGTCCACCAGCCGGTACGGTCGATTGAAGCGTCCTTCCAAGCGCCTTGCAAACCGCTTGGCTTCAGCCGTGATCTCATGTTCGCTGCCGTCTTCGTTCAGCGGCAGCCCCACCACCAACAGGCCGGGTTGCCAGGTTTCGATGAGTTGGCCGATCAAGGCCCAGTCGATCCCCCGGTGCACGTCCAGTGTCTGCAGTGGATACACGTGCTGGGTGATACGGTGAGCCAGGGCGATGCCAATGCGTCCACGCCCGTAGTCGAATCCCATTGCCGACTCGGCGTGTTTTGCGTCTGGCTTTGACGTCTGCTCAGGCGTGGCCCGCATCTCCGGCGATCAGGTTCATGTCAACGCCCATTGCGGCGGCGGCGGCCTGCCAGCGTTGATCCAGCGCCACCTCGAACATAACCTCGGCTCGGGCGGGGCCGGAGAGCCAGGCATTGGCTGCCATCTCCTGCTCGAGCTGTCCGGCGCCCCAGCCCGCATACCCCAGCGCCACCAGCCATTTCTCTGGACCTTCTCCGCGGGCCATGGCGGCCAGAATATCCCTCGAGGTGCTCAGGCCGATGTCATCCCGGATTGCCAGGGTGGCATCCCAGTTTCCGAGCGGGCTGTGCAGTACGAAGCCGCGGTCGCGCTGGACCGGACCACCGAACAGAACGGGCGCACTCAACACAGCGGCTGTGGCCCCAGTTTCCTCGGACTGCTCCAGCAGATCCCCCAGCGTAACCGAGCTGCTGCGATTGATCACCAACCCCAGCGCACCTTCCGCATTGTGCTCACAAAGATAGGTGACCGTATGCGCAAAGTTGGGATCGGCCAAGCCTGGCATGGCAATGAGAAACTGGTCTGTCAGATAGCTCGGTTCACTCATGGGCTCAGTATCATGGAGCCATGGGGCCTCTGACAAGCCGCGCATGTTTGATCGTCGAGCGCCAGGTGATCAGCGTGCGCTGAGACGGTTGCCCTGCAGAAACTGCCAGGTCCGTTGTATTCTCAGAAAATCCCCGTGCTGTTCGCGCAGTTCGTCTGGGAATGGGGCGTAGGGCGCAGCCATGGATACGATGCTGTAGGCAGCGTCGTCCAGTACCTCATGGCCGGATGATCGAATCAGTTCGATCCGCTCGATACTTCCATCGCGCCGCAACACTACGGTGAGTGACAGGCTGCCCGTCAAATTCTGTTTGCGCGCGGCGTCCGGGAAATTTCGGGTTCCCCATTCCTCCACTTTCCGTTCCCAGGCCTCGATGTAAGCTTCGCGTATGTCGAACTGACTGGTGGACCCGAAGCTGTTCGGGTTTTCCCCCAGCGAGCTTGCATCCGGTGGCGTGGGTGCCTCAAGCTTTGCCAGCTGGCGGGCCTGTCGCATGAGTTCGCTGGCCGTAGGCATGGGCCGATTGGTCGGTTCCTGAGCCTTGATCGGCGCACTCGTGGGCGCGGGGGCGAGGGTGGTTACGGTCTGGTCGGGTTCTTCGGCCGCGGGCAGTTCTTCAGCGTCCGGCTCTGTCTGTGGAGTCGGTTCTGCGAGTTGCGGTTGCGGCGGTAGAGATTCAGGCTGAGGACGGGCGCCGGATTCCAGACCGTCATCGACCGGGTCACCCCCACCGAGATGATCGGCTGAGGCAACCGGCGCATCGGGTGTGGGTTGTGCCAGATTTGGTTGCATCACCAGTGAAACGCTGAGGGGCTCGGGATCGGCGTCCTGGGACTCCCTCGCCTGAAACTGGATGCCAAAAATCAGCGCGGCATGGAACAGCGCCGCGATCAGGATGGCAAAACCCAGGCGGTCTACAGTCGGGCCTGGAGAGCGTGTCAGAGACATTGGCTTTGGGGCATTGATTTGCGGGCCGCTACTCGTCTTCAGCGTTGCGGGATTATACCTTCGCTGCGGCTCCGGCGCTGCACGCGACTGGCAACCACCGGGCCTGGGAGCATCTGATCCGCTCATGTAGCACTGAAATGCACAGATTCAGCGCTGCAGATCTTGGCGATAGAACAACTATTATCCGCGATTTGCGTCTTCAATCTGCGCATTTCACCCGACAATCTGCTTCGTCCAGATTAGTTCAAAGGCGCGTCGGCGGCGGCGAGACAGGCCAGATCAGTTGCTGTATCCCGCGTCGCAGTGTTTGCGATGTTCTGTCCTTGGACCCGATACCCATCAATGGGTCAGACCTTGCTGCAGAAGGGCCTGGACCGCAATAGCCGAATTCGGACCCGCCTGGGGACAACTACCTGCCTTTCTGCATCAGTTTTCGTTCCACGGCTTCACACAGAGAGCCGGCGATATTGAGGCCAAACAACGCGTCCAACTCTCGGATGCAGGTGGGGCTGGTGACGTTGATCTCGGTGAGATAGTCGCCGATGACATCCAGGCCGACAAACACCAGGCCTCTTCGGCGCAGTTCCGGTGCGACTTCGGCGCAAATCCACCGATCGCGGTCGCTGAGCTCCACGCCGACACCGCTGGCTCCGGCGGCCAGATTCCCACGGCTTTCACCCGGTGCGGGTATGCGGGCCAATGCGTAGGGCACGGGCTCCCCGTCCACCAACAGGATGCGCTTGTCGCCCTTGCTGGCTATATCCGGGATATAGCGTTGCGCCATGGCAAATCGGGTTCCATGGGCGGTCAGGGTTTCCAGTATCACGCTGATGTTGGGATCGTCTGCTCGGACGCGAAAAATCGAAGCGCCTCCCATGCCGTCCAGCGGTTTGATCACGATGTCCTGATGATCCTTGAGAAATTCACGCAATAAGGCGGGATCGCGCGCGACCTGTGTGGGGGCACAGCATTGCGGAAACCACGCCGTAAAAAGTTTTTCGTTCGCATCGCGCAAACTCTGCGGCCGATTTAGCACCAGCAAGCCTTGCTGCTCGGCCCGCTCCAGCAGATACGTGGTGTAAACGTACTCCATGTCGAATGGTGGATCCTTGCGCATCAGCACTGCGTCCAGTTGCGATAGCGGCGCATGGGTTGGCGCAGCCAGGCTGTACCAAGGCGACTGTTCATCAAGAATCGTGATCTCTCGGCCGCGCCCGAAGGCAGTACCATCGATCAGGTATAGGTCTTGCTGCTCCATAACCAATACGGTCCAGCCTCGACGCTGGGCCTCGAGCATCATGGCGTAGGTGCTGTCCTTGTGCGGTTTGATTTGGTCGATTGGGTCGAGCACGACCCCTACGCGGATGCTCATGTGTGAATCTCCTGCTGGCAGCTAATACGGCATTGTCACAGTAGCCGTCGGCAGGGACAAACTTGATCCGTCAGGTTGACTGACCTGATAACTCGCCCTGGGTGGTTGTTGCTGTCAGCCGATCCCGAGCTCTTCCCGGCTGAACCGACTTGTCATCGTTGTTTGAGGCAATGCTGCCGTATCCCCCTTCCGTCGTGTTTGGCTCGCACCTCGATGGTCAGTGAATTCTTACTCATCGGTTGTTTGATTCCTACGCTAGGTCTAAGGCCGATCGAGTAGAGTAGCTCGTGTTCGATGAGGTAGGTGTGAGTGTGAAAGCAATCCGGGTAAGGCTCTCAGAATGAAGCAGTTCGCGACCACTGAAGAATTATCGGTGCCCTCAAATGATTCTGATTCGGAGGTCTCCGATACCAGGCATCCGGAATCACTCGCCAGAGTGATGATTGTCGATGACAGCGTAACAATTCGGCGCACGGCGGAAACGCTTCTCAAGCGTGAAGGGTATGACGTTGTGACCGCCGAGGATGGCTTCGAGGCGCTTTCCAGGATTGTCGACAAGCGGCCCGATATCATTTTCCTCGACATCATGATGCCCCGTCTCGATGGCTACCAGACTTGCGCGGTCATCAAGAACAATCAGGATTTTGGCACAACACCGGTCATCATGCTTTCGAGCAAGGACAGTATTTTCGATCGGGCGCGTGGCGCGCTGGTCGGGTCCGAACAGTACGTGACCAAGCCTTTCACCCGCGAGGAATTGTTGGACGCCATCCAGCAACATCTTAAGCACGGCGAATAGGCATACGAAACAGGGTGGCGACGGTCCAATTCGGGTACCGATCGACGCCGATGGTAAACATCATCTAGAGCGGTTCAGGACAAAGACATGGCGCGCATTCTTATCGTGGACGATTCACCGACCGAAATCTTCGCTTTCAAGCGCATGCTTGAGGACGCCGGGCATGAGGCGACGACCGCTGCCAATGGCGAGGAAGGCGTCGAGAAAGCCAAACGAGAAAAACCTGATCTCATTCTTATGGACGTGGTCATGCCCGGTATGAACGGCTTTCAAGCGACTCGCAGGCTGTCCCGGGACCCCGAGACGTCGAAGATTCCGATCATCATGGTGACCACCAAGGACCAGGAAACCGATCGTATCTGGGCCATGCGCCAGGGTGCTTCGGACTATGTGACCAAGCCGGCGTCCGAGGCCGAGCTTATGGGCAAGATTCGCGGCCTGCTGGCAGAGTGATTCCGATGGACGATGCCAAACAGGACCTGCGTGTTCTGCATCCGTTTGATCAGTTGCTTGCGCTGGAATCCCTGACCCTGCGCCATGACAGCAGTGACACGCGCGGCAAAGGGACCGGAGCCATTTGGGCCGGGCTCGGATTTCGAGTCGGCGAATGGCGACTGCTGGTGCGCCTGGCCCAGGTGACGGAAGTGTCCGCGGTGCCGCCCATCACCCGTGTGCCGGGGGCGAGGTCGTGGATGCGCGGCATTGCAAACCTGCGTGGCACTGTGTTGTCCGTCGCCGATCTGGGGGCCTATCTGGGGCTGCGCCACGGCACTGATGGGGCCCATGCTCGAGTGCTGGTGTTCGAAGGGGAGAACTGGTTCTCCGGCATCCTGGTGGATGAAGTTCTGGGAATGCGCAGTTTCTACGATGGAGATCACGTCGGCGATGTGGATCACGTGGATACGGAACTCGAGCCATACCTGAGCGACGCTTACAAGGCCGAAGGTTTTTTGTGGCGTGTGTTTGAACCGTCGCGCCTGCTGGCCGACAACAAATTCCTGGCGGCGGCGGTTTAGTTCTACCTCCGAAGCTTTTTTTCGATGAACCAAGTGACGAACCCGATTCAGGGGAGATAGTCAGCGATGAGTGCAATTCAGCAGACTTCAGGATCGAACAAGGATTACAGCACATTTCTGAAGTCCGTCGTTCTGTTTGTTTTGGTCGTTACCGCAGTTGGCCTCATGACCACCGTGTTTGTCATGCAGGCGCAGCAAAGCGATCGGGACAAGGGCTTCTTCAAAAGGGTTGGCGATCAGCGTCAATTGTCTATTGGGTTGGTCACCGACGCTCTGGATGCCTCCAAAGGGCAGGCCGAGGCGTTTGAGAGCTTGGCCGAATCACAGACAAAGTTTGATCAGATGGTAGTGGACCAGCGCGCTGGCACCCGTGGCCAGATACTGGAAGTGCGCTCGCCCCTGGTGGAAATCGCCTTGGACAAAATGGAGCAGAGCTGGAACGAGACCCACCGCAACATCTCCACCATTCTGAACGGCCGAAACGCGCTGGAGTCCGCCAGCGATCAGGTGGCGATCATCGAAGAGACGATCCCGGACATACAGATTCTCTCGGACGAGATTGCGGTCGGGCTGATCGAGTCCGGCGCATCGACAAACGAAATTTACATCGCAACCCGTCAGCTGCTGCTCCTGCAGCGTCTCGAAAACAATGTCCAGCGCTTGTTGGGCGGTGGCATTGAAACTGCCAGTGCTGCCGACCGATTCGGGCGCGACGTGGCATTGTTCGCCCGAGTGCTGGATGCCATGCGCCAGGGCGACGCCGGACTTGGAATTCCGCGGGTGAGCGATGCAAATGTCAACGATTTGTTGGCTGAGGTGGCGGATCTTTTCATTACGGTGGAAGATGCCGCAGGACAAATTCTCGCCAACTCTCCTGAGCTGTTTCAGGTCGTTGCCGCCTCCCAGTCGATCATTGACCATGCCGGCGATCTAAGACGATCCGTCGAAGCTGTGGCGCGAGAGTACGAGAACGTATCAAACCCGCGCGAAACCATGGCGCTGATGTTTGGCATCCTGGCCGCCGTTCTGCTCGCCGGCGTTGCTGTCTGGCAGATTTTTGAAGCCCGCGGGCGGGCCAGAGAGAGTGACCTGCGAAATCGTGAAATCGCCCGGCAAAACGAGCGCAACCAGCAAGCTATTCTGGCTCTGCTGGATGAAATGGGCGATCTCGCCGACGGCGACCTGACGGTACACGCCAATGTGACCGAGGAACTGACCGGCGCCATCGCCGATTCGATCAACTACGCGGTTGAAGCCCTCAGAGACTTGGTCTTGACCATAAACGACACATCGGGCCAGGTCGCCGCGGCCGCCGACGATACCAACAGCGTCGCTGAGCGCCTGGAAGATGCCGCGCAGACCCAGAGTCGGCAGATTGCCTCCGCCACCAGCGCCATCGACCAGATGACCCAATCCATGGATGAAGTGTCGGCCAGCGCGGCCGCGTCCGCGGAGGTCGCAACCAACTCCGTGCAGATTGCCGCACAGGGTGGCGATCGAGTTCGGCGCACCATCCAGGGTATGGATGTCATCCGTGAGCACATCCAGGAGACATCAAAACGCATCAAGCGACTGGGTGAGTCCTCCCAGGAGATCGGCGCCATCGTTGGGCTCATCAATGACATCGCCGATCAGACCAATATTCTTGCCCTAAATGCCGCCATCCAGGCTGCGGCCGCAGGTGAATCCGGTCGTGGCTTCGCGGTGGTTGCGGACGAAGTGCAACGACTGGCCGAACGTGCCGGCAACTCCACCAAGCGAATCGAGCAGCTGGTCAAAACCATCCAGGCGGACACCAGCGAGGCGGTTCTTTCGATGGAGAAAAGCACCTCCGAAGTCGTCAACGGCGCGGAGCTGGCCGAACGTGCGGGTGAGTCGCTGGAAGAGATTGAAACCGTCTCCAATCGCCTGGCAGAGCTTATCAACGATATTTCAAAGGCCGCTCGCGACCAATCCGAGGTGGCGGCATCGGTGTCCTCAACCATGGGGTCGATCAACGAACTGACCGAACAGACCTCCGAAGGCACGGTGTTGACGGCGAATTCCATCGGCGAACTGGCCAAGCTCTCTGACAGCCTCAGAACGACAGTCGCCGGCTTCAAGCTGCCGGTTAGCCACACCGACTCTGCGGTCGCCTGAAACAGGCAGACCCAGGTTTAGCTTTGAGCCAGATCGATTACGCCGCCTCAACGGCATCGGCACAGGCAAGGGAAGGTGCGATGAAATCGCGTGTCTCGGACAATGCGTTGAACTACCTGCGCGATGAGCTGGAGGTCACTGTCGACCGCATCCAGCAGTCCCTGGAGGCCTATTCGGAGTTCACCGAGGACGCCTCCGAGCTTCGGGTTGCCAACGAATATCTGGATCAACTCCGCGGTGTCTTCACCATGATGGCGCTCGAGGAAGGGGCCCAAATCGCCGACGAGATGCGACGTGTTTCCGAGGCCATATGCGATGAGTCACTGGAGAGTATCGCGCTAGGCCGGGATGCATTGCTTAAAGCCGCACTTCTGTTGCCGCCTTACCTGGAGGCCCTGTCTACAGGACCTCGTAAAGAGGATACGCTGAATCTTCAGCGATCCGTGGATGAGCTTCGTCAGGTGCGCGGTGAGGAGCGAACCGGCGCCAAATTGGCTGCGCAATCCGATTGCGGCGATTTCGAGGACCCTGTTGTGGTCCGTCGGCTACGTCCCAGTTTTCAGCGTGCATTGACCAGTGTTTTCCGTGGACAGGAAGTACCGGCCCAACTGGCGCGGGTTGACGAGGTGGTGTGCGCCCTGCGGGAAATGGCACAGGGTGAAACGGCCTATCACTTGTGGTGGAGCTGCAGCAAACTGGTGTTTGCCTTGCGTCAGGGTCGTGCGCAACTTGGGCCCGACATGCTCCGCCTGCTGGGCGGCATGGATCGGCAGATCAAGCATCTGATCGACATCGGTGAAAACGGATTCGACGTGGGCGAGGTGGACGAATTTGTCCACCGGGTCGAGGAAACGCTGCGGGATTCGGGCGCGACCGAAATCCTGCAAGACCGGTCGGACTATTTCCCCCCGGTAGCGGGTTCTGCACCCCCTCGGCCTGATCGTGAAACCCTGCGCCAGATAGCTGCCAATGTGGCCGAAGACATTACGCTGGTCCAAGATGCTGTGGACCGTCTGGCAAATGGCGACGTACCGGATCGCAACAGCCGCGACGCGATTCTGGAGCGTTTGCATGCCAGCGCTGGCGTCATGTCGATGCTGAACATGACTTCGTCGGCCAAGCTGTTGAGCGACCAATGCAAAGCCATTGGGGATGCCGATCAGCTCGATCGCGATCAGCTCGAACAACTTGCCGCTGACCTGGTGGTGGTTGAGGATGCCATTTCCGGCCTGCTGAACCCGCGGCTGTCGCGCGGTTTTGCTGGCCAACTGTTGGCTAAGGCGGAACACGCGCCGCCTGTGTCCCAGCTGAAAACCGCTGCGGCCCGCTTTGCGGTCATTGACCAGGCCATCGAGGACATGCGTCATGTGCATGACCTCGCCGTCAGCTTCGACTGGACTCAGGCAGGAGAGGGCTGGCGCCAACTGACGCCAATGCTGCATCGGGTGGCCAATGTTTTCTCCATGCTGGGCGATGAACTTGCCAGCGGATTGGCCGATCGAGTTTTGACTCTGACTCAGCACCCCGGTCTGACATCCGTGCTGGCGGAGAACCCCGATTCCATGTCCGCTTTGGCCGAAGCAATCATTGGCATCGAGATCTATCTTGAAGAATCCGGCCCCGGCCACACCGACTACGATATTCACCTGGCCCACACCGAGCGGCGCCTGGGTGAGTTGGAAGATCAGCTTGGGATCACAGCCGCTACAGGTGAAAGTGAGCAGGGTGCCGGTCTGGAGGCGGGAGTCGACGACGACGCTTCAGCGGCCGCATTGGATGCCGATTCGCCCATCGATTCTGTCATGCCGACCGATTTCGAAGGTGTTTCCGACTGGTTTGGTGTCGACGATCTCACATTTGATGACGTGACGGATTCTGACGACGCTGCATTGGGCACAGGCGCGGCTGGCCCCGATTCGTTGATCGAACGCGTTGATGAAGCCTACGGATTCAACCCGGGTCGGGTCGATGACGGCGTCAACGAGTGTGACCCGAATACCCTCGAAAAGGCGGAATCTGACGCTCAAACGGAACCGCACGCCGTTGCGGAAGACATCGACTCGTCAGTCGATTTCGATCCTGCTACCGCAAACGTGATCTTATTCGAGGATTCGCTGCCGCCCATCGCCGAATCAGATGATGCTGGCTCAGCCGGGTCTGATCAGGCCGAGGACACGTCTGCATCCGAGGTGACCGAGGACGACCTGACACTGTCTTCCGGGACCGATCCGGTCGCGCTGTTGAATGCTCAGCAGACAGAACAGGACCACGCCCCTGTTGAGGATATCGCCCAACTGCAAGCTGACTTGCCTCATTCGGCGGCACCGGCCGCGGAGCCCGGCGCTGACCAAGGGGCCGAAGAAGTCTGGGCAGATCACGAGTTTCTCGATATTTTTCTGGAAGAGGCCGACGGGGAGCTTGAGCAGTTGCGTTCCGGCTTTCCGGCCTGGGTCGCCAACACGGACGACCTGGAGGGCCTGCAGGCGATTCGCCGGTCATTTCATACGCTGAAGGGCAGCGGGCGGATGGTCGGTGCGTTCAAATCAGGGGATTTCGCCTGGGCGATCGAGGATCTCTTGAATCGCGTACTTGACCTGCGGGTGCCGGTTTCAGCGCAGCTGACCGGCCTGCTGGGTGAATGCATCGAGGCATACAGCGGGCTCATCGATGAGATGAAACTGGGTCGGCCCGGGGGCTGTGTTCAGGCGTTGCAGGACCGTATCGAGTCGCACGTCGCCGGCAGCGAAGACGAAACCACAACGGCAGCCCATGACGGTCCATCCACGGCAGTGGATGAATCCGAGACTGCGCCCGAGGCAGCAACCACAGAGGCAGCAACCACAGAGGCAGCAACCCACAGAGGCAGCAACCCCTGAGGCAGCAACCCCTGAGGCAGCAACCCCTGAGGCAGCGACCGCCCAGTTGGAGGAAGCCTCGCGGTTGCCGGCTACGATCGGTCAGTTGCAGACCCTTGCCGAGTCGTTTGAATCGGCCGGCGACGACGCGAACGCTTTCTTGGAAGGGCTCCTGGATTTCAGAACCGAGGCTGAACCCGGATCGTTCCGCCCGGCGTTGGAGTTGCTGGATACCCTGGAAGCCTGCTTGCGCGCCGCGCTCGCAACCGGGCACACCATATCCGAGTCTGGCCAAGCGCTGTTGCGCCAAGTGGTTGTTCAGGCCGATGCGTTGACCAACAACGGCACGCAGTGCGAAGCAACCAGTGCCGCGTCCGATGCGCTGATCCAACGCCTACTTGATTTCGGCGATGAACTGGCCGGTTCTGCCAGCGGCTCGTCGGCTGGTGACGAGCCCGAGCCCGAGCCAGCAGAGGCGGTAACCATTCAGCCCGAGTCCGCACTGGATCCCGAGTTGGCCGAGATTTTTGTTCAGGAAGGCGCCGACATCCTGGATTCCGCGGATGTCATCCTCGACAGATGGTCACGTGAACCGGACAATCCTGATTTGCTGGCCGACCTGCGGCGGGAGATGCACACCCTCAAGGGCAGTTCTCGGATGGCGGGTTTTCTGGTCATCGGAGACTTGGCGCACGCGGTCGAATCGTTGCTGGACGATATTTCTCGTGGCCGGGTGGCCTTCACCGAACCCATGGGCGAGATTCTGCAGCGGGCCCTTGACGGTTTCCATGGCATGCTTGCCATTGCGCGCGACCTGAATCAGCCGGCCCCGGCTCATGCCCTGATCGACGAATTGGCGAGATGCGCCCAGGCGCCCTCTGTTGCCGCACGGGGCAACAAATCGCCGCAGATCGTTGAACCCTCAGTCGATCGGTCACCAGAACCCCAAAGGAGCGCATCCGCCGATGCAGTGATGTTGGTCCCCGAGGCGCCGGACATGGTCCGCGTCAGCGTTGACCTGCTGGACAACATCGCCGACCAGATGGGCGAGAGCAGCATCTATCGCGCTCGAATTCAGCAATCCATCACCACCTATGATTTCCAGTTGCAGGAAATGGATCAGGTGGTGGGTCGCATGAGTGAGAAACTGCGGCGCCTCGAAATCGAGACCGAGGCTCAGATCCTGTTTCGTTACGAGCGTGGCGGGGATGACCAGTTTGAGGAATTCGACCCGCTGGAGCTGGACCGCTTCTCCGAACTGCAACAGCTTTCACGCTCGTTGATGGAAGTGGTAAACGATCTAGGCAGTATTCGCCATACCCTGGATGATCAGACGCGTCAGTTGGAGGCGCTGCTGCATCAACAGGGCAAGGTCAACCATGAGATTCAGGAGGGTCTTTCCCGAACCCGCATGGTCCGTTTCGACAGCATCGTGCCCCGCATGCGTCGCGTGGTACGCCAGTCTGCCGATGAACTGGGCAAACGTACGGAGCTTCATCTCGACGGCGGCGGCGAGATGGAGCGTAGTCTGCTTGAGCACGTTGTGGCGCCCATGGAGCACATACTGCGGAACGCGGTTGCGCACGGCATCGAAGACCCGGAGAGCCGGGCCGCAGCGGGTAAGCCGGAACTGGGACGAATCGCCCTGGACATGCGCCGGGAGGGATCAGAAATGGTGCTGTCTATCCGGGATGACGGTGGTGGCATCAACTTCGACGCGGTCCGCCGCAAGGCCGAAAAATCCGGCTTGCTTGCCCCCGGGGCGGAGGCCACGCGACAGCAGCTTATCGACTGTCTGATGCAGCCCGGCTTCTCCACCGCCGACCAGGTCAACCAGGTCGCCGGACGGGGTGTCGGTATGGACGTGGTTACCGAATCCGTGCGCTCGGCGGGGGGCAGTCTGAGCGTCGAATCCGAACCCGGACTGGGCACCACTTTTGTCATTCGCCTGCCCTTCTCCTTGTCTGTGGCACAGACTTTGTTGTTCACGGCCGGTGGCGAAACCTTCGCGGCCCCCTTGGCCGGTGTTGAGTCCATGAGTCGTCTGGAGCCGGAAGAGGTGCGGGCCTATCTGGAGAACGGCCGGGGGTTCGTCAACGTGGCGGGCCTCGACTATGAGATTCACAGTCTCGGCGCCTTACTCGGGGGCAGCGCACCCCAGGCGGAGGATCTCGACCGCCATCTCCCGGCGATGCTGATACGCAGCGAAGGCATGAATGTAGCCCTGCAGGTCGATCAGGTTTTGGGCAGTGAAGAGGTCGTTGTCAAACCCGTGGGGCCTCAGGTTAACTCCGTACCCGGCGTATCGGGCGCGACAATTCTGGGTGACGGCCGCGTGGTGCTCCTTCTTGAGACTGCCGCCCTGCTCCGGAATTTCGTCGGACGACGATCCGACACGGAGGCGGCCGCTATCCGGCAGGCCCTGCAGGGCACCGCCGAAACGCCGCTCAAGATCATGGTCATCGACGACTCCATCACCATGCGTAAGGTTACCTCCCGTCTGTTGGAGCGCCACGGCATTGACGCGGTTCTCGCCAAGGACGGGCTGGACGCCGCCGGCCAGTTGGAGGATCTGGTGCCCGACGCGGTGGTGCTTGACATCGAAATGCCCCGGATGGACGGGTTCGAACTCGCCGCCCACATCCGAAACCAGGAGCATTTGTGGCATCTGCCGATCATTATGGTGACGTCGCGCAGTGGCGACAAACACCGGCAGCGGGCTATGGATCTGGGCGTCAATGCGTACCTCGGCAAACCGTATCGCGAAGAGGAATTGCTGGCAGCGCTGCGTCAGGTGCTTGGGCCGCGGGGCGAGCGCCTCGCCGTTCAGTAATCCAGCGCTGCCGCGTGCACGTTTCAACATGGGCTGAAAGATGAACGACAATACCCTGCTGCGCACCCTTCTGATTCCGGTCAAGGGAACCCAGCTTCTGGTTCCAAGCGCCACCGTGCTGGAGGTGCTCCCGTTCTCGCAGCCGCGTCCGGTGGCAGACAGCCCCGACTGGATTCTTGGCACCACGGGCTGGCGGTCCGGTGCCATACCGGTTATCTGCCTGGAGACCCTGTTTACCGGCACCGAGCCGGATCTCGGCTCCAGAACCCGATTGGCTGTGTTCAATCCGGTGGGCGAAGCCCGTGCCCTTCCACAGTACGCCGTGCTCGTACAGGCGGTGCCCCGCCTGGTCGCGTTGGAACAGCACATGATTCAGTCTGTGGAGCACGGCTCAGAACTGCCGGACGGTGTGATCTCCAAGGCTGTTCTGGCCAGTCAGGTGGCGTTCATCCCGGATCTGGAGCATATCGAGGCACAGTTGATGGATGCCATGGCGCTGGCGGACGAAGTGGTATAAACGAAACCGGATTCAGTCTGGGAGCCCAGCTCAGCTACTTCATTTCGCCCGCTGCTTGGCTCCGAAGTTCTAGATTTTGTGATTCCACCGTAGCCAGGGCCGTCATGTTCACGATGCGTCGCACCGTCGTGGCGCGTGTCAGAACATGGGCGGGCTTTTGGATACCCATCAAAACCGGTCCGATTGCGACCCCGTCGGCCTGCATCTTGAGCAAGTTGTAGGCGATGTTGGCGGCGTCCAGGTTTGGCATGATCAGGAGATTGGCCTCACCGGTCAGCCTGGAACTGGGCATCAGCCGATCCCGCAAGCCTTGCGACAAAGCGACGTCGCCCTGCATTTCACCCTCGACCTCCAGGTCCGGTGCTGCTGCCCGAATCAGGGTGAGCGCTTGAGCCATTTTGCGGGCTGAACCCGCGCCCGATGAGCCGAAATTGGAATGGGATAACAGCGCAACTTTGGGTGTGACGCCAAATCGACTGACCTCCTCCGCCGCAAGCAGCGCGATATCGGCAATTTCATCGCCGGTCGGGTCAAGGCTCACATGTGTGTCGCACAAAAATAGTGTGCCTTTCGGGGTGATTACCACGTTCATCGCCGCCGGCAGCTTGACCCCTGAACGCAGTTCCAGAATGTCGACCACGTGTTCAAGATGACTGTGGTAACCGCCGATGGTGCCGCAGATCAGCGCATCAGCGATCCCGTGTCGCACCAGCATTGCGCCGAGGGCGGTGGCCCGGGTGCGCAGCCGGACCCGGGCCGTTTCCGGGTCAACGCCCCGGCGCTCCATGAGCTGATGGTAGGTCTGCCACGCCTCGGTGAAATACGCATTGTCGCGCGGGTCCACCACCTCAATATCCCGACCCACACGCAGTCTGAGACCCAGTTCCCGGATGTTGTACTCCACCACTTCGTGGCGACCGATTAGAATCGGTCGGGCGATGTTGTCGTCGACGGCGATCTGCACCGCCCTCAGCACCCGTTCGCCCTCTCCCTCAGCGTACACGACCCGCCTGGGCTCGGCGCGGGCACGCTCGAATACGGGTTTCATGACCATGCCGGTTCTGTACACGAACCGTTTCAAAGTCTGTCGATACGCGTCCAGATCTTCGATCGGGCGGGTGGCCACGCCGCTGGCCATGGCCGCCTTGGCAACCGCCAGCGGCACTTCCTCGATCAGTCTCGGATCGAACGGTTTCGGAATCAGGTAATCCGGGCCGAATTGAACGGGCTTGCCGCCGTACGCGGCGATGACCTCGGCGGTGGGTTCCGCCATGGTCAGGTCGGCCAGTGCCTTGACGCAGGCGCGTTTCATTTCCTCGTTGATGGTGGTGGCGCCCACATCCAGGGCGCCCCGGAAAATGTAGGGAAAGCACAGCACATTGTTGACTTGGTTCGGGTAGTCCGATCGACCAGTCGCAATAACCACGTCGTCTCGAACCGCTCGTGCTTCCTCGGGCAGAATCTCCGGTACCGGATTGGCCAGCGCCAGGATCAGGGGCCGATCCGCCATGGCCGCGACCATCTCCGGTTTGAGGACGCCAGGGGCCGACAGCCCGAGAAAAATATCTGCTCCCGGCATGACATCGGCCAGGCTTCTTGCATTGGTTTCCCGAGCATATCCGGCTTTGCGTTGGTCCATGTCAATTTCACGCCCCGCATAGACCACGCCATGGACGTCGCACACGGTGATGTTTGTCCGGTCCAATCCGAGTCCTACCAGCAGGTCCAGACACGCCAGGCCGGCGGCGCCGGCCCCCGAAACCACCAGGCGCACGTCTTCGATCTTCTTCTCTACTACCCGCAGGCCATTTACCACCGCCGCCCCGACGATGATGGCGGTGCCGTGCTGGTCATCGTGAAACACCGGGATACTCATGCGTTCGCGCAGCGCTTGCTCAACCTCAAAGCACTCGGGCGCCTTGATATCCTCCAGATTGATGCCACCGAATGTGGGCTCAAGACTGGCCACAATCTCCACCAGCTTGGCTGGGTCGCGTTGGTCGATCTCGATGTCGAAGACATCGATACCGGCAAATTTCTTGAACAGCACCCCCTTGCCCTCCATCACCGGCTTGGAAGCCAGCGGTCCGATCGCGCCCAGTCCAAGGACGGCGGTGCCGTTGGTCACCACAGCCACCAGGTTGGCGCGGGCGGTGTAATCGGACACCCGGGCGGGGTCGGCGGCGATCTCCTCGCAGGGTGCGGCCACGCCTGGAGAATAGGCCAGCGAAAGATCGAATTGGTTGGCCAGCGGTTTTGTCGGCGTGATCTGGATTTTTCCAGGGATGGGCATGCGGTGGTAGTGCAGCGCGTTTTCGCGGAAATCGTCAGCCATGGGGATAATTCCTGCGACCCCGTCCGGTTGCCCGTGAGCCGGGCCCAGACGGCGTCATTGGTGGATGAAGTATTGGCGGACTGCTAGGGAGCCTCTGATCTAATCGTGGACGAGCATCTTGGGACTGAAATGCACAGCTTCATCGTTGCAGATCTTGGCAATAGAGCAACTATTACCCGCGATCTGCCCCGCGCTCCGCCCCTTGAAGCTGCACATTTCACCCTCCAACCTGCTTCGTCCAGACTAGATAAGGCTCCCTAGTGTTCAGACCTTCCCTAGGTCTGTCGGATTTAACGCTGTTCGGCTGCAAATCCACGGATGGCGATCAACTCACCTTATCGCGCTCGTTAAATAGCCCTGCTATTCGCCTCGCCCGATAAACTGATTTGATTCGCCCCCGATGAATTTTCGCTTCGAACGGTTCAATCCGACAGACTCCTAGGCCCTGGGAACAAAACCCTCGCGACTCAGCCCGTACTTTTTGAGTTTGTCGTACAGTGTCTTACGCGGAACGCCCAACGCCTCGCAGGTGGCCGTCACATTGCCTTCCTGTCGTCCCAGTTCCTGTTCGATCAGGCTGCGCTCGAAGGCGTTGACCAGTTCGGGCAAGGCGGCCGGCTGGCCCGATGCACTGCTCACCGACGGGGTCAGGTCGGAGGCGTAGCCTAGAACGTACCGTTCCGCCGCGTTTTGCAACTCCCGAACGTTGCCCGGCCATTCCTGCGACATCAGCGACTGCAGCAGAGGCGGTTCGATCAGCGGAGCCGGACGGCCGTGGCGTTTTGAGGCGGCATCCACGAAATGCTGGAACAGTAGCGGAATGTCCTCGCGGCGTTCTCGAAGGCTGGGGACTGGTACTTTGACCACGTTCAGTCGATAGTACAAGTCCGCTCGAAACAGGCCCTGGTCGCTCAGCTTTTTCAAATCGCTCTTGGTTGCCGTCACCACCCGGATATCGATGGGAATAGGCTGATTCGAACCAAGCCGCTCAACCACCCGCTCTTGCAGTACTCTCAGCAAGCGCACGCCCAGGGCCTGCGGCATGCTCTCAATCTCGTCCAGCAGCAGCGTTCCGCCGTTGGCATACTCGAATTTGCCAACGCGTCGTTTGGACGCGCCCGTGAAAGCGCCGCTCTCGTGACCGAACAGCTCGCTCTCAATCAAATTTTCGGGCATTGCGCCACAGTTGAGAGCTACGAAAGGTCCGTGCCGTCTCGGGCTCAGCTGGTGCAGCGTCCTTGCCACCAGATCCTTGCCCACGCCAGTCTCGCCTTCCAGCAGAATGTCCGCCTCGGTATCTGCGAGGTTCGCCAATATCTGCCGCAGCTGCTCGATCCGGGGCGTTCGGCCCAGCAGCGGTGAGTGCTTGCCCTGGGTCTCCAGTTCATGGCGCAGCGCCCGATTCTCCATCACCAACGTCCGTTTTTCCTGCGCCTTGGAGACTGCGTCCAGCAGCAATTCGGTGTGATAGGGTTTCTCCAGGAAGTCGTAGGCGCCATCCTTCAGGGCCCCTACGGCTGTACTGATGTCGCCGTGCCCAGTCACCAGAATAACCGGAAGATCCGGGTCCAGTGCGCGGCACTGGGCCAGCAATTCGAGCCCATCCATGCCTGGCATGCGGATGTCCGTCACAACCACGCCTGGCCAGTCTGGCGTCAGATGGGTCAGGGCCTCCTCGGCGGAGGCGCAGGCCAGGGTCGGAAAATCGGCCAGCTCCAGTGTCTGGCAACCCGCCAGACGAACATGCTTCTCGTCATCGATGAACAGAACGGTGCTAGGTTCCATCGGGCGCCGCTGACGGTGGCAGATCATCCGGCGTTGATTCGATTGATTGGGCAACCCGCCCGCAGCCTTCTACCGGCAGCTCAAGGGTGAACTCAGCGCCCCCTTCGGCCCCGTTGGACGCTTTCAGATTGCCGCCGAATTTTTGCACGATGCCGTAGGAAATGGATAGGCCCAGCCCCAGGCCGGCGCCGACCTCTTTGGTGGTGAAAAACGGATCGAAAACCCGGGCAAGCACTTCATCCGACATGCCAGGACCATTGTCGCTTATGGTCAATATTACCTGGTCCGGGTCCGCGTGGGCTTCGATGTCGATGACTCGGTCAGGCCGCTGCTTCAAGGCGTCACAGGCATTGGTCAAAAGGTTGACCAGCACTTGCTCGAGGCGAATGGCATTGCCACATACAATCATCGAGGCGTCGTTGACTTGGTTATTGACCCGGACATCGTCTTTTCTCAAGCGGGCGGCGAGCAACGCCAGGGTATGCTCGACCACTTGCGAAACCTGCACAGGTTCGATTTCGTCGTCCGTTTTACGTGCGAATACCTTCAGGTGGCTGATGATGCTCGATGCCTGGTCGGTCAGCTCCGAAACCAGTCCCAGATTCTCACTGAGTTCCTGATAGCGTTCACGGCGCAGCAGCACAATGGCATTCTCGGTATAGGCTCTGATGGCGGCCAGGGGTTGATTGAGCTCATGAGTGATCCCGGCGGCGATCTGACCCAGCGCGGCCAGTTTTGAGGCCTGGATGAGTTCATTTTGCGTCTGGCGCACCTCGTCCTCCGCGCGTTTGCGCACACCGATCTCCCGACGTAGCTTCAGATTGCTGGTCATTAGATCTGCGGTACGTTCAGCCACCCGCCTTTCCAGCCGGGCGCGACCGTCCTGGAGCGCGCCCCGCACCCGGCGTTCGTAGGCCGATCGTTGCAACAGAAAAAGGCCACCCAAGCTCAAACTGGTGAGAACGAACGCCGCCATTAAAACCGCGGTAAGAACCTGTTGCCCAATGGCGCGGGTATTCTGCAGTACATGCAGGGTCCAGCGGGTGTCGGTGATCGGCCGGCTTTGCATCAGGTACTGCTCCACCGCCCCGTCGCCCGCCCCCGGGATGCTGACACCCATCGCGTTGCCCTGGTGAATTTGCAAGCTCTCAATATCGAGGGGGCGTAACGGTTCATCGCCGTACTTGCGGCTCCGCCGCAGTTCGGCCCGGGCCTCCGGACCCAGTTCCTGCAGGGTACGGAACTGCCAGGCCGGTTCGTTGCTGAAAAAAACCACCCCGGAATGGTCGGTTACCAGAACCCGTGTATCCGGCGACCCCCAGGCGGCCTCCAGTTCGTCCAGCCCGACTTTGACCACGGTCACCCCGATGACCTCCCCGTTTAAGCGAACCGGAAAGGACAAATAGAAACCCCGTTTCGCCGAAGTGGTGCCCAGGGCGACATACAGCCCCGGATTACCCGCCAATGCATCTTTAAAATAGGGGCGGAAGGCAAAATTCTGCCCAACGAATGTCAATAGCGCCTTATGGTTGCTTGCTGCCAGGGTCAGTCCCCGTGCGTCCATCAGATAGGTGTCCGATGCCCCTGAGATCGTATTGAAGCGAACGACCAGCGCATTCGCTGCCTTCAGCAGTTGAGAGTCCTCCGGGCGCTGCAGAAAACGGATCAGGGTCTGTTCTCCACTCATCAACTCGGGGATGACCCGATAGGCCTTCAGCACCCCGTGCAGGCTGGACTCATAGAGCGCCAGCGCGTACCCACCCCGCTCCCGGATTTTCCCGATGGCGCTGCGTTCCGCCCAAAGCGCGGTCTGTTGGAGAATGAGGATGAGCAGACACGCCATGGCGATCAACAGCCAGACCAGAGAGCCGTAGCGGTCCAGGAATTCGCTGCGCCGTCGCGTTTCCATGGCGGACTTGCGCAACCGAGGTGAAGTTGCGCCCACACCGGGTAGCGCGTCAGTCACGATGCCCCCATATACAATTTAGCGGGGTATGCGTGGACATGGCCGACGCGGATGTGCTCAGCACAATCGCCGTTTGCCCAACAACCGCACAGTTGCCTCGGGAAGGACGGGCAAGGTGGCCGGTGTTGACCCCTCAGCGTATTGCGGAGAATGTTTCGTATTCAATGTGTTCCGAACATGGCGTTGGTTTGCGGTCCTGTCCCATAAGTGAGTGGCCTTTACGCACGGCGACAGGCGAGCGCAGCACTGGCGCAATCGGCACCCTTTGAGCCATCCACATAATTTTGGGGCACGGTACTACCGGAAAAGCATAGTGCAGGATTGTGTGGAAAGCCGCACAGGGAGCGCAAGCTGCCCGTGCGACGGTCGCCACGGCGGCATTTTCCGGGTGAGGCTGCCCTACGGCGTCCGGGCGATCGCCCAGACCTCCAAGTGCTTTACACCTGCCCGGATCAGGGCCCGGCCGGCTTCAGCGGTGGTAGCGCCCGTGGTGATGACATCGTCAACCAGCACCACACGTTCCGGGAGCCGCCTTCGTGCTGCGCCGAACGCGCCGCGGACATTGCGCCGACGGGCAGCGGTGTCCAGTGCGGTCTGAGGTTCGGTGGGTCGACCGCGCCGCAGGACGCTGGCGAGCACGGGTCGGTCGATCTGCCGCGCCAGAGCGCGGGCCAGTTCCTCACTTTGATTGAATCCGCGTTCCTGGAATCTGCCGGGATGCAGTGGTACGGGGATGAGCGCATCCGGCGGGTCGGCCGGTGCAGCCACTTGTACAAACAGTTCGGCCAGGGTGCGGCCGATTTCGATGCGCCCGCGAAACTTCAAGGATTGAATCAACCAATCCATCGGGGGGGCATAGGCGAAGGGTGCAAGGGTGGCCTTTTGCGGGGGTGGGTGCTGTTGACAGTGACCACAGGGCTGGTCGGCATACCGTGTCGGCGCAGCGCAGCGCGGGCAGGCCAGCGGCACTCGCGGTAGATCTGAAACACAAGCCTGGCAGATTGCGACTGAGCTCAGCACGTTTGCATCGCAGAGCAGGCATTGCTGCGGGAGCAGCCTATCCAGCAGTCCGCGCGTAATCCGGTCGTCCATGTAAGATGCCTTTCGGTTCACCATCAGGTGCGAGTGGGCCATGCGGGAAGTTCGGTTATTCACAGCCAGTCCACAAGCCGGGTTGGCAAGGCACGCGTGCGCAGGACTCGCCTGTGCTCATTCAAGCGTGCGCAACACCACGGGGACGGCCCTTCTGGTTTGCTTGCGATTGCGAGCAAACTCGGTGCCGAGTTGAATTGACGGAGCCGCGGCCCCGGCGCACTGTGGAACAATCCTCGCCACATTCGCTCTAACCCACTAGCCCGTTCTACCGCCGGGCCGCGAGTTTGATGAATTGCTACAACCTGGCCGCAATTCCGGTTCCGGTTCGGCTGATGATCTCTACTGCCTCGGCGTCGCTGTGCTGCTGTCTGACATGAACCGTCACATCGGCGCGCCGATGGGAGAATCGCTCAGCAGGCGATCTATCTATTCCACGGAGCAATATGAGGTCTGTGCCGCTGTTACAATTTAATTCGGGTGGTGGTGCTGCCTGGCGGAAACCTTGATCTGACTACATGGGGACTCGGCTTGATTGTGCTTATACCCTGGACCATCCGGACTCTTCTGCACATCCACCGCGCACCATGGCCTGATCTGGTCGTCGACTGTGCTGGCACGGCGACACAGTGAACGCCGGCTCGTGAATATAGATCGACGGGCACTGCGGCGTGCCGCCGATCGTGCCGCCCAAAGTTACGACCAGGCGGCGATTTTGGCGGCCGAAGTTGGTGACCGGCTGCTGGAACGACTCGAGTTGATTCGGTTGGATCCCAGGGTGGTGGTGGACGTTGGCTGCGGTACCGGCAGGACCACAGAGGCCTTGCTGAAGCGTTACCGGCGTGCTCGCACCATCGGCACTGATTTGGCGCTGCAGCCGCTGCGCATGAGCCAACGACGCGGTGACTGGCGACGGCGCATTCGCGGCGTATGTGCCGACGCCGAAGCCCTGCCGCTGGCGGACGGGTGCTGTGACCTGCTGTTTTCCAACCTGATGCTCTACTGGTGCCCAGATCCGCGCGCCGCCCTGGCAGAATTTAATCGGATTCTCCGTCCCGGCGGAGTGCTGATGTTTGCCACCCTGGGGCGCGATACGCTCAAGGAGTTGCGTGACAGTTGGCGCTTCTTGGAGCCTCTCGCGCATACACTCGAATTCAGTGATATGCATGACCTTGGAGATGCTCTGCTGCGCGGTGGCTGGGCGGAGCCGGTTATGGATATGGAGATTCTCACGGTGAATTACCCTGATCCGGCGGTTCTGTTGCAGGATCTGCGTCAAACCGGCGAGACTAACTGCCGTACTGATCGGCGCCGCAGCCTCACCGGGCCAGGGCGGTTGCGGGCCATGAAAGCGCGCTATGCCGACGTTTATGGGCACAAAGATCGAGTGCCCGCCACCTGGGAAATCGTTTACGGACATGCCTGGCGAACGGGCGGGTCGCAAACAACTTTGCAACCGGATGGAGTTTCGGAAGTCCGCATCGGGGTCGATGCACTCCGGGCCACTGTGCCGCCGCGGGCGCGGCGATCGAGGCAGCGACCGCCCAGCGCCCGTAATTGTATCGAGGCTTGATCTGAGTCAATGAGTTACAACCCTATTAGAATTTTCTGTTTGCATGTGTTCGTTGCGCTATAGCAGAATGCCGGAGCATTTTGCCGGACTCTCTTCAGCCTGGAAATCCAAGGCCGCAAGGTATCGCTGTGGTTGATGTCTGTAACACCAGTTCGGGTGCGGATTGGCAGTTCGTGCTTAGGCCAAACCGGTCGATTTCGTGGCGCGGATCGCTGCTGTTTTTCGGTAGCCTCGTGCTAATTTCGACGGCCATCGCTCTGGCTTTCGCCGCTCAGGGATTGTGGATGGTGCTGCCTTTCGCAGGGCTGGAAATGGCCGCCCTCGGTGCGGCCCTGTATTTGGTGTCGCGCCACTGCCATCAGTGCGAAGTGATTAATGTCGGCGCTTCCGAGATCGCTATTGAGCGCGGCTATGGCCGCCCCAGTGTGCGTCGGGCTCTCCCCAGAACTTGGTCCCGGGTAGAGCTTCTGCGGCCGACGGGCCCGTGGCAGCCTACCCGGCTGCTGATCCGGGCGCCGGGGGGGGTAGAAGAAGTGGGCAGCTTTCTCAACGAATCAGAGCGGGCGCAGCTCGCCGAAAATCTCTGTGAGGCGCTGCGTTGCTAAGTAGAATTGTGGATCGCTCGACGCGGGCGTCCCGATAGATGGTCCAGATGTTAAGGGAGTGTGGAGGCATGTCATTTAAGCAGTTCAGTCGCCGGTTTGGCGCGCTCGCAGGCGGCGGTCTACTGATGAATTCGAGCTCTGCCTGGGCGGAGCTGGGACTGAACATGACACGCGGCGTGACGTCCATCAGCAGGGCAGCATACGATCTGCACATGCTGATCTTCTGGATCTGCGTGCTGATCGGGCTGGTCGTGTTCGGCGTCATGTTTTACTCGATGTACCACCATCGGAAATCCAAGGGCGTTGTGCCGGCGCAATTTCACGAGAGTACAACGGTCGAAATTGTTTGGACCGTGGTGCCCATGCTGATTCTGATCGGCATGGCCGTTCCGGCCACCCGTGCACTGATCGCGATGGAGGACACCAGCAACGCCGACATGACGATCACCGTCACGGGTTACCAGTGGAAGTGGAAGTACGACTATCTGGACGAGGGAGTGAGCTTTTTCAGCACTTCAAGCACGCCTCGAGCTCAGATCGTGAACGACCAGGAAAAGGGTGAGAATTACCTGCTGGAAGTCGACAATCCCGTCGTGGTGCCGGTGGGCAAGAAGATTCGGTTTCTGACCACGGCAGCGGATGTCATCCACGCTTGGTGGGTGCCGGATTTGGGCTGGAAACGGGACGCCATACCTGGCTTCATCAACGAGAGCTGGGCAACCATCGAAGAACCCGGAATATATCGTGGACAGTGCGCTGAACTGTGCGGTAAGGACCACGGGTTCATGCCGGTGGTGGTCGTGGCGAAGACCGAGGAAGATTATCAGGCATGGCTGAGCGAGCAGAAGGCATCGGCTGGCGCTGCCGCCGCTTCGGCTGACCGGGAATGGACTCTGGAAGAGCTCATGAGCAAGGGCGAGTCGGTGTACGGCACCGCCTGCGCTGCCTGCCACCTACCCACCGGGGAGGGCATGGGCGACATGTTTCCGGCCCTGAAAGGCAGCCCGGTCACCACCGCGGGCCCGGTGGAGGAGCACATTGCGACTGTGCTTAAGGGGCGAACCGGGACCGCAATGGCTGCGTTCGCCACCCAGCTTGATGATGTCGATCTGGCGGCGGTGGTTACCTACACCCGCAACGCCTGGGGCAACGACACCGGTCAATTGGTGCAGCCCTCCCAGATTGAGTCCCTGCGGTAACAGCATTTAGTTCTAGGAGTTTGTGGGATGAGCACTGACGCAATTGCGCATGACGATCACCACGATGAGCCCGCCAAGGGCTTGATGAGGTGGGTGACGACGACCAACCATAAGGACATCGGTACCCTTTATCTGCTGTTCTCCCTGTTAATGTTTTTCGTCGGCGGCGCCATGGCGCTGGTGATCAGGGCCGAGCTGTTTCAGCCAGGATTGCAGTTGGTTGACCCGCATTTCTTTAATCAAATGACCACCATGCACGCGCTGGTGATGATTTTCGGTGCGGTCATGCCGGCCTTTGTTGGACTGGCAAACTGGCTGATCCCAATGATGATCGGTGCTCCGGACATGGCGCTTCCGCGCCTGAACAACTGGAGCTTCTGGATCATGCCGTTTGCTTTCACGTTGCTCCTGTCCACCCTGTTCATGGACGGTGGTGCACCCGCCTCCGGCTGGACCATCTACCCACCGCTGTCGTTGCAGACTGGGGACGCATTTCCGTTTCTGATTTTCGCCATACACTTCATGGGCGTATCGTCGGTGATGGGATCGATAAACATCATTGCCACCATTCTGAACATGCGTGCGCCGGGCATGAGTCTGATGAAGATGCCGCTGTTCGTGTGGACCTGGTTGATCACGGCATATCTGCTGATCGCCGTCATGCCGGTGCTCGCGGGTGCCGTTACCATGTTGCTCACGGACAAGTTCTTTGCCACCTCGTTTTTTAACGCCGCAGGTGGTGGCGATCCGGTCATGTTCCAGCATATATTCTGGTTTTTTGGCCACCCCGAGGTGTACATACTGATCCTGCCGGCTTTCGGCATCATCTCCCAGATCATTCCGACTTTCTCGCGCAAGCCGCTGTTTGGCTATGCCTCCATGGTCTACGCCACCGCGTCCATCGCCTTCCTGTCCTTCATCGTCTGGGCGCATCACATGTTCACGGTTGGGATGCCGCTGGCTGGCGCGCTTTTCTTCATGTATGCGACGTCTCTGATCGCGGTCCCCACCGGAGTCAAGGTGTTCAACTGGGTCGCCACCATGTGGAAGGGGGCAATCACCTTTGAAACGCCGATGTTGTTCGCCCTCGCCTTCGTCGTGTTGTTCACAGTCGGTGGTTTCTCGGGTCTGATGCTGGCCATGGCGCCGGCTGATTTCCAATACCATGACACCTATTTTGTGGTGGCCCATTTCCACTACGTGCTGGTGCCCGGCGCCGTTTTCGCCATCATGGCTGCGGTGTACTATTGGCTACCCAAGTGGACCGGACACATGATCGACGAGAGTCTGGGCCGAAAACATTTCTGGCTGTCGGTAATCGGGGTCAATATCCTGTTTTTCCCGCAGCACTTTCTGGGTCTGGCCGGTATGCCGCGGCGGATACCGGACTACGCGCTGCAGTTCGCTGAGTTTAATGCCCTGTCCAGTATCGGCGCCTTCATCTTCGGTCTGTCACAGCTGATGTTCCTCTGGATTGTCATCAAGACCATTCGAGGTGGCCAGCAGGCAACCGATCAGGTTTGGGAGGGTGCCCAGGGCTTGGAGTGGACGCTGCCTTCGCCGCCGCCGTATCACACGTTCGAAACGGCGCCCGAAATTAAGTAATCACCACCTGTAACGCCGGTCCTATGGGGCCGGCGTGCCCGGAGACCCGTTCTTGGACGAACTCGCCCGACGCAAAGCTGCAGCCCGCCGAACGGCCCTCTGGCTCGCCCTTCTGGCGATCGGTATCTATGTCGGCTTTTATCTTTTCGGAGCCCGGGCATGAGTCGGCAGTCGCATGGGAGAGTGGTTTCCCGCCTTGCCTTGTTTACCGTCGCCATGTTTGGTTTTGGTTTCGCGCTGGTCCCGTTGTACGACGTGATTTGTGAAGTAACCGGCCTGAACGGTCGAACCGGCGACGGGCCGGCGGAGCAGGAGACTTACGTCATCGACGAGTCGCGCGCCGTGACAGTGGAGTTCGTTGCTTTGGAGAACGGATATGCCGACTGGGAGTTCCGGCCCGCCGTGACCCGAATGACCGTGGTGCCCGGCAAGGCTTACCACACCACTTTTTTTGCACGCAACATGAAAACCGAAGCAAAAGTTGCCCAGGCGGTGCCCAGCGTGGCGCCGGGGCGGGCAGCACGCCATTTTAACAAGACAGAGTGCTTTTGCTTCACACGCCAGGAATTTCAGCCCGGTGAAGGGCGGGATATGCCACTGGTGTTCGTACTGGATCCACGGCTGCCGTCCGATGTGTCCACCGTGACCCTGTCCTACACCTTTTTCGAGTTGCAGGACAACCCGGTTGCGGTCAATCACGGCGTTCAGAAATCAGGGGGAGAGGGAGTATGAGTTCCACGTCGCATGATGGTTACTACGTACCGCATGGCAGTTACTGGCCGATTACGGCCTCCGTTGCGGTGTTTGTGACCATGCTTGGTGCTGCCAACTGGCTCAACGGCAGCGGTGGCGGAAGCACCCTCTTCGTGATCGGTCTCATCATGGTGGTGTTCATGATGTTCGGCTGGTTTGGAACGGTGGTGAAGGAGAGTCTGGCCGGCCGTTACAACGCCCAGGTCGACCGCAGTTTTCGCTGGAGCATGAGCTGGTTCATCTTCTCGGAGGTCATGTTTTTCGCGGCCTTTTTTGGCGCCTTGTACTACGCTCGGGCCTTTTCCATCCCGTGGCTGGGGGGCGAAGGCAGCAACGCCATGACCAACGCCGTCCTATGGCCTGCGTTCGAATCGGTATGGCCAAGCAACGGCCCGGCGGATTTGGGCGGCGCCTATCAAATCATGGGCACTTGGGGTCTGCCCGCGATCAATACGCTGATTTTGCTTTCCAGCGGCGTCACCATTACCTGGGCCCACTGGGGGTTGCAGAAGAACGATCGCAAGCAATTGATTCGTGGCTTGGCGGCCACCGTGCTGTTGGGCTTTATCTTTCTATGCGTCCAGGCCTATGAATACAGCCATGCTTATCATGCCCTGAACTTGACGATGGGCAGTGGCATTTACGGCTCTACTTTCTTCATGCTGACCGGCTTCCACGGTTTCCATGTCACCATCGGCGCCATCATGCTCACCGTTATGCTGGTTCGGTCAATGCGCGGCCATTTCACACCGGAACATCATTTCGCATTTGAGGCGGCATCGTGGTACTGGCATTTCGTGGACGTGGTCTGGTTGGGCCTGTTTATTTTCGTTTACTGGTTCTGATCGACCGCAGCACCCGCTTCAGGCGGTTGGGCCGGGTAGATTCCATGGGGTTTGATGGCGCCCGTGAAGTAGCCTACGAACAGCAGCGCAAACACCAGCAGCGATAAACCGATCCGCAGCGTCAGGGCCCGCACGGGTCGTTTGCCCTGTCCCCGATCGCGAATCATGAAAAACATGGCGGCAGCCAGGCTGGCCACGATAATGACCAGGATGGCCAGGATGAGCAGTTTGAACATTGTCGTTCCGAGCGAAAACAACGGGGGGCACAGTATAGTCCAGACTGCCATCCGTCCGGGAGTTCGGACGGGATGCCATGCGAATTGGTCGGTTTGAGTTCCGTCCCAGCCTGATTCCCAGTCTGGCGACACTGCTGGTATTGCCCCTGTTGCTGGTGCTGGGTGTTTGGCAGCTGCAGCGAGCGGAATTCAAAGTGCGGCTCAGTGCTGAACGGGAAGATGCGCTGCAGGGTATGCCAATGGCGCTCGAGCGTTTGCGACCACAGTGGGAACAAGGGCGCTACCGCAGAGTCGAATCTCAGGGACGCTATCTGCCCGATCGCCAGGTGCTGTTGGACAATCAGGTTCAGCACGGGCGTCCAGGCTACTGGGTGTTGACACCGTTTCAGCCGGACGGGTTGGATCAGATGATTCTTGTCAACCGTGGCTGGGTGCCCATGAACGCCGATCGAGAGCGTTTACCCCAGCTCACGGTGGATGGCGATGCACGACGCGTGATCGGTTACCTTGATCGCCCGCCGCGTCCCGGTATGCGCTTGGGCGACAGTGTCGTCAGTCGGGACGGCTGGCCTCTCGTTGTGCTTGAAGTGGACTACGACGAGTTGCAGGCTCGTCTGGGCCCACCGCTGGTGCCCATGCTATTGCAGCTGTCGGAACAGGCGGAAGACGGGTTTGACCGTGATTGGCGCGTCACCGCTGGATTCGGGCCCGATACGCATCGTGGCTACGCGCTGCAGTGGTTTTCCCTGGCGGCGGTGCTGGTGATTCTATATCTGGGGCTCAACATCCGGCGCGTACCCGCCGAGGGCTGACATGCAACAGGCAACCGAAACATCCAGCGGGGATCAGGCAGCGCGTCGGCGAGGTCGGCGCTCCATGATATTGGTCGCCCTGCTGTTCGTGCTCCCGCTGCTACTGGCAGTGGCGCTGTTCGCGGCGGATTGGCGGCCTGGTGGTTCAGTCAATCGGGGCGAGCTAATAAATCCGCCGCTGGACGCGGCCGGTGTAGCACTCGAAGCGGTCGACGGCGGCGAAACGCACCGCTTAACCGGTCGTTGGACGCTGCTGCATACGCTAGAGGGGTCGTGCGACACAAGCTGTTTGCAGCGACTCTACGACACACGTCAGGTACGGCTCGCGGTGGGGCGCGACATTGATCGGGTCCAGCGCTATCTGCTGGTCACGGATGTCGATGCTTTGGCCGAGGTGGACCAGGCCCAGCACCCCGATCTGGTGCTGCTCAGGGCGCCATCGGAAGACATTCTTGCGTCTGAAACGGGTGTTCGCATCGTCGATCCTCTGGGCAACGTCATGATGCGCTATGATCCCGTCCAGCCTGCCGAGGACATGCTCAAAGATCTGAAGCGGCTGCTCAAATTGTCGACGGTGGGTTAGTACTTGGCCATGCCGTGCCGCAAAATGGCGGCCGTCGTCACTGCTCGGACAGCGTGAGCACGTGGTACCCGGAGTTTTATGAAAACTGAATGTTCGGCCGCGGTGTCGCGAACGGCCGGTTTGAAATCGGCGCGTGAGCGCGAGCAGCGGTCTTCGGGGCACCCGAACGCCCGCAACGGACTTTTGCGTTCCGTTATGCATCAAAGCGCATTCACTCGACTTTTGCTGTTGGCTGTACCGCTTGCGTTTGCGGTTATCGTGCTGGGGGCTTGGGTGCGCCTGTCTGATGCCGGTCTGGGCTGCCCGGATTGGCCGGGATGCTACGGACATCTCGGAGTGCCCACCCAGGCCGATGATATCCAGTTTGCCAACGCCGCCTATCCTGAGCGACCGGTCGAAACAGACAAGGCGTGGAAAGAGATGATCCATCGTTATCTCGCCGGTGCGCTTGGCCTGGTGGTTCTCGCCCTGGCGGTGCTTGCCTGGCGCCGCCGGGATCAGCCGGATCAGCCGCTCGTGCTGCCCATGCTGCTGGCGGGGCTGATCGTTTTCCAGGCGATGCTGGGCATGTGGACCGTCACCTTGCAACTCAAGCCGGTTGTGGTAATGGCCCACCTGCTGGGCGGGCTCTCGACCATTGCGCTGCTGTGGTGGATGTTGTTGGGCCGTTGGCCGCCACCGGCGGCGCGTCCGTCGGGTCTTCGGCTATGGGCCCTGCTGGCATTCGCAGCTGTCATAATGCAGATCGCTCTTGGTGGTTGGACCAGCACCAACTACGCGGCACTCGCATGCACCGATTTTCCAACCTGTCATGGTCAATGGTGGCCCAAGATGGATTTCGCTGAGGGATTCGTGCTTTGGCGCGGGCTTGGCGTCAATTATGAGTTTGGTGTCCTGGACAGCGATGCGCGCACCGCCATTCACTATACCCATCGCATGGGGGCGATGCTGGTCATCGCGGCGGTGGGGTGGCTGGTGGTCAAGACCATGAGGCGGGCGCACAACAACCGGCTGGGTATGATTGCGGCAGGTGTCGGTGGTTTGCTCATAATCCAGGTTGCATTGGGCATTGCCAACGTACTGATGACTCTGCCCCTGCCGGTGGCGGTTGCCCATAATGGCGTGGCGGCCCTGTTGCTGCTGGGTGTATTGACACTGAACCATCTGCTTTGGCGGCCCGTGGCCCATGACACTGGAGGCGCGGCATGAGCGGCCAAACCCTGCGAATCGGGGTCGTTTCCCAATGGCGGGACTACCTGGAGCTGACCAAGCCCAAGGTGGTTTCGTTGATCACCTTCACCGCCATGGTTGGAATGTTTCTCGCACGCCCAGTTATGGTGCCTTGGGCGGTACTGATATTTGGCTCGCTCGGCATCACTTTGGTCGCAGGGGCCGCCGCCGCAATCAACCATCTGGTTGATCAGCGTATCGATGCCATCATGGCCCGTACCCAGCGCCGGCCGCTGCCCACCGGGCATTTGGATGGCCGTCGAGCCCTGATCTTCGCCATCGGGCTTTGCGCAGCCGGCAGCGCGCTCTTGGTGGTCTTCACCAACCTGCTGACTGCGCTGCTGACCTTCGGCTCATTGATTGGATACGCGGTGATCTACACCATGTACCTCAAGCGGGCCACGCCCCAGAACATCGTCATAGGCGGGGCCGCGGGCGCCGCGCCACCGCTATTGGGTTGGGTTGCGGTCACGGGACAGATAGAACCCGGTGCAATGCTTCTGTTCCTGATCGTCTTTGTCTGGACCCCGCCACATTTCTGGGCGTTGGCGATCCACCGCAGGGATGACTACGCGAAAGCCGATATTCCCATGCTGCCGGTCACGCACGGAATCGCCTACACTCGGCTGCAGATCCTTCTATACACGTTAATGCTGGCAGCGGTGACACTGTTGCCCTTCGCCATTGGTATGAGCGGACCGCTCTATCTGGCGGCTGCGGTGTTGCTCAACTTCCGCTTCATCTGGCTTGCTGTTGGCCTCTACCGGGGGCAGGACAATCGTCTGGCGATGCCGATTTTTCTCTACTCCATCACCTATCTGTTCGCATTGTTCGCGGCGCTGATGGCTGACCACTATCTCGTGAGTGTGTTGAGTTAGGGAGCCTCTGATCTGCTTCGTCCAGAATAAATCAGAGGCTCCGCAAAGGATGCTTGTCCCGACCCGTGGTCGGGCGCCTGGCGATGATTCGGATTGCGGTCACCGACCAGGCCAGTCTGGCGCTATCGGCACCCGGCGCCCGGAATCTGCTGTTGCGGGTCCCGCTTTCCCAGGATCTGCATAAACTGCGCGTGCTGACCACCATGGCGGATGCCTGAAGTTGACCATGGCCGATTCCCTCGAGGCGTCCCAACCCAACTGTTTTCATTGCGGGCTTCCTGTGCCCCCTGGCCTGAATCTGGCGGTTCAGATCGAGGGCATCGACCAGCCCATGTGTTGCCATGGTTGTCAGGCGGTTGCCGCAGCCATTGTCGACGCCGGCTTGCACAGCTTTTATGCCCACCGCGTGGCGCTTTCGCGTCGACCCGAGGATCTGATTCCCGCTGAACTGGAACAACTCGCCTTGTACGATCGGGATGATCTGCAGAAGAGTTTTGTCCATCGACAGGGTGATTCCATACGCGAAGCGTCGTTGATGCTGGAAGGGATCGTGTGTGCGGCATGCGTGTGGCTCAATGAGCGCCATGTCAATGCACTGCCGGGGGTGACCGACTTCCGGGTCAATTATTCGACCCACCGAGCACGGTTGACGTGGGATAACGACACCATACAACTGAGTCGTGTACTCGAGGCCATCGCCGCCATCGGCTATGTGGCCCATCCTTTCGATCCAGGCAGGCAGGAGGTCATTCAACGTCGTGAGCGCTCCGCTGCCTTGCGCCGGCTTGCGGTGGCGGGACTGGGGGCCATGCAGGTGATGATGCTGGCGGTGGCGATGTATGCCGGTGATCACTCTGGGATGGATCAGGACATACGCGTCTTTCTGCGTTGGGTGAGTCTGATCATCACCGTGCCCGTCGTGCTCTACTCGGCACGCGTTTTCTTCTCGGCCGCCTGGCGTGATCTCAAGCGCCGCCGGTTCGGTATGGATGTGCCGGTCTCTCTGGCGATTGCTCTGGCCTTTGGTGCCAGCGTCTGGGCCACGGTGGTGGGCACCGGCGAGGTGTACTTTGATTCGGTCACCATGTTCACCTTTTTTCTGCTCGCGGGTCGATTCCTGGAGATGGGTGCGCGACATCGGGTTGGGCAGGTATCGGAGGAACTGGTGCGACTGCTGCCGGAAATGGCCACTCGAGTTGGCCCAGACGAGACTCACCTGGTTCCAGTGCTGGAGCTTGAGATCGGCGACCGGGTGCGAGTACGGCCGGGTGATACGGTGCCCGCGGACGGCCGGGTACTCGAAGGCGTCAGCAGTGTCGACGAGTCGCTGCTCACCGGTGAGAGTCTGCCGCTGCCTTGTGCGCCCGGGGGCGATGTCGTGGGTGGAGCGGTCAATGTGGAGAGCCCGCTGCTGATCGAAGTGACCGCGGTCGGTGGCGACACCGTCTTGTCCTCCATCGTGCGTATGCTGGATCGCGCCCAGAGTGAAAAGCCTCGGATCGCGGCGTTGGCGGATCGAATCGCCGGCTGGTTTGTGGCCGTAATTTTGCTCCTTGCGGCGGCGGTATTCGGATGGTGGTGGCAGCACCATCCGGCCGACGCGCTTAGGGTTACGCTGTCGGTGCTGGTCGTCACCTGCCCATGCGCTCTGTCTCTGGCCACCCCCGCCGCCATGACTGCCGCCACCGGACAGCTCACCCGGCTGGGGCTGCTCATCACCCGTGCCCATGCGCTTGAGACTCTGGCGCGGGCCACCCACCTGGTCCTCGACAAGACCGGCACGCTGACCTACGGGCGTCTTCGGCTGGCCACCATCGAAACCCTTGGTCAGTTGCCGGAGGAGGCGTGTCTGTCTATCGCGGCAGGGCTGGAGACCGGGTCCGAGCATCCGGTGGGGCGGGCCTTACGTGAGGCGTCCGGGGAGACCGCTGCCTCGGTTGTCCGAATCCAGAACACACCCGGCCAGGGGGTGAGCGGGGAACTCGACGGACTGCGGTATCGACTTGGAACGGAGCGTTTCGCCCGATCCTCCGGCGTGGTCGTGACCGGCCTTGAGCGTGATCGGGCCGGCCGGGTATGGTTGGCCGACGATCACGGTGTGTTGGCCCGGTTTGAGTTCGACGACACGGTGCGTGAGGATGCGGCCGGCGCCATCGCTCAACTGCGCGATTTGGGGCTCAGCGTTTGTCTGCTCAGCGGTGACGGACCCGCGCGCGTCGAGCATGTCGCTCGGGCGGTGGGCATTGCCGACAGCAGCGGTGGACTGTTGCCGGAAGACAAGCTGGCCCGGGTGCGTGCTCTGCAGCGTGAGGGTGCCGTGGTTGCGATGGTTGGAGACGGCATCAATGACGCTCCGGTATTGGCTGGTGCCCAGGTTTCCATCGCGATGGGTAGCGGAAGCCAACTGGCCCATGCCAGCGCTGACATGATTCTGCTTTCTGAGCGTCTCGCCCATTTGCCTCAGGGCGTGCGCACGGCTCGCAAGACTCTCGCCATTATCCGCCAGAATCTGCTGTGGGCACTGGGTTACAATGCCCTCGGGCTGCCCTTGGCCGCAGCCGGATGGATTCAGCCCTGGATGGCGGCCATTGGCATGTCGCTGAGCTCACTTCTGGTGGTGCTGAACGCATTGCGACTGAAAGCCGCGCCCGGAGAGGCTGGCTCAGTTCAGAGCGGATCACATCGCCCGGAAACCCGGCCCAGCATGGCCGGGAAGCGAAGCGCCTGAGCAATAGATGTGAAACGTCCGGTATCGACTCCGGCGCAGGAATGCAGCCACATGACCATTTTGTATCTTTTGATTCCCCTGGCGCTGATCATCTTGGCCGTGGCCATCGCGTTTTTTCTCTGGTCGGTCAAGAGTGGCCAATACGAAGATCTGGAAGGTCCGGCCTATCGGATTCTGATGGACGACGACGATCCACGCATCCCCCGGCCGGACGACGATCCGCCTTCAAAAAACCGGGCGAGCGGAAAAGGGGAGGAATAAGAAACGCAGCACAAAAAAGGCCGGCCCCCAGGATGGGGCCGGCCTTTTTTTCGGATGCCGGACCGGCAGAAGGCTCAGGCCTCCATTTCAGCTCGAACTTTCTTGAGCGCGTTACCCTCAATCTGCCGAATCCGCTCGGCTGATACGCCGTACTCTCCCGCGAGCTCCTGCAATGTCGACTTTTGGTCCGCGAGCCAGCGTCGGTTGAGAACTTCACGGCTGCGCTCGTCCAGCGCGGACAAAGCCGCCCGCAGACGTCTGTGGGTGCCGGCCTGCCAGTCCTGTTCCTCAATCTGGACCGCCGGGTCTGGGCTGCCCTTGTCCTCGAGATACAGAGCGGGGCTGGTGGCGCCGGTTACGGATTCCTCGGCGCTCGGGGCCGGATCGAAGGCAACATCCTGGTTCGAAAGTCGGGACTCCATTTCCAGCACGGTTTCGGGTTTTACCCCCAGATCACGGGCCACCGACTCCACTTCTTCCCGATTCAGCCAACCCAGTCGCTTTTTGGCGCCGCGCAGGTTGAAGAACAGTTTTCGCTGAGCCTTGGTCGTCGCTACTTTGACGATGCGCCAGTTGCGCAGCACGTATTCGTGAATCTCAGCGCGCACCCAATGGACTGCGAACGATACCAGCCGCACCCCTTGCTCAGGATCGAACCGCTTCACCGCCTTCATCAGGCCGATGTTGCCCTCCTGGATCAGGTCGCCCAGTGGCAGGCCGTAGCCGCGGTACCCGCGGGCGATGTGCACCACAAATCGAAGATGCGCCAACACCAGTTGACGTGCCGCGTCCAGATCGTGCTTTTCTGCCAACTGCACCGCCAACGCACGCTCGTCCTCAAGGCTCAGCACTGGAATGGCATGCACCGCTTGAAGATAGCTGTCCAGACTGTCTGCCGGTGACGGCAAGCGACCACCCGACGCAACTGCAAGGGCATTGCTCATAGGCTTCTCGTCCCTCCCGAAATTAAAAACTGCCGTATATTAGCACTCACATCATGAGAGTGCTAAGGCTGTTTAAAGTTCCGTGCGATTCAGATTGGGTCGGCCCGTCGCAACTGTCGGCCCACGGCGGCCCAGGCGCCGAGATAGCCAAGCATGGCGCCTCCGCTGAGCAGGTCGATGAGGCCACCGAATCCCGGGCCACGCAAGGCGAAATCACTCCCGTACATACCGGTCAGCCGACTGACCGGGGTCTCCAGCAGGACCAGCGCGGTGTAGACCAGCAGCCAGGCAATAACACCCCCCAGCAGGCCTAGCCAGATGCCCTCGAACAGGAACGGTCGGCGTACGAACCGATCTGTGCCGCCCACCAGCTTGGTCACGGCGATTTCGTCGCGGCGGTTCTCCACCTCCAGCCGGATGGTGTTGCCGATGACCAGCAGAACCGCCAGTCCGAGCAGCACGCCAACGATGAGAACGCCGCGCCGGGCCACTTCAAGCGCGGCGTTCAGCCGCTGGACCCATTGAACGTCGGCCCGGGCCAGTTCGATCCCGGGCTGGGCCCTGAGCTCCACCAACAAAGCCTGGGCAGCGCTTGGCGTTGTCCCCGTTGCACTCAGTGACAACACCAGGACGGTGGGCATCGGATTCTGCGGCAATAGGTCGAGGGCCTCGCCAAAGCCGGACAGTTGTTTGAACTCATCCAAGGCGCTCTGGGGTGAAATGGTGCGCAGCGCGCCCACTCTCGGGTCCAGGCTCAGGCTAGCCGTCAGCGACTCGGTCTGTTCGACGCTGACGTCCTGCTGTAGGAACAGAGAGATTTCGGCGTTGGCTCCGAATGAACCGCTCAATCCGGCCAGGTTGTCCAGCACGGTAAACAAGGTTGCGGGTAGCGCCAGGGCAATGGCCACCACCATCAGACTCATCAGGCCTGGGCCGGGATTGCGTTGCAGCCGTCTCAGGCTGGCGCCCGCCGCCTCGAACTGATCCTGCGCCCAGGCCTTTACCCCGGCCGGCGCATCCGCCAGTCGGTCGTTGCCGGCTCTGGGTCCATGACGGCTCAGGTCACTCTCCCGTGTTCCAGCCGAATGGTTCGGTGCGCGAGGCGCTTGATCAGCCCAAGGTCATGGCTGGCCACCAGCACGGTAACGCCTACCTGGTTGAAAGCCTCGAACAAATGCATGATTTCGCGCGACAGGTCCGGGTCAAGATTGCCGGTCGGTTCGTCGGCCAGGAGCAGAGGCGGTTTGTGGACCACGGCCCGGGCGATGCCGACCCGCTGCTGCTCACCCGTTGATAACGCCACCGGGAACTGCTGCTCCCGATTCAGCAGACCGACCTTGTCCAGCGCGGCTCGCACCCGCCGTCCGATGTCCCGCCGGGCATACCCCGACACCACCAGCGGCAGAGCCACGTTGTCAAACACCGATCGGTCTGCCAGCAGGCGATGGTCCTGGAAAATGACCCCGATGCGTCGGCGGTGCAAGGGTACATGACGAGCGGCCAGTTTTGCCAGATCGGTCTGGCCGACCACCACCCGGCCCTTGTTCGGCCGCTCCATCAGCGCGATCAGTTTCAGCAGGGTGCTTTTGCCGGCACCGGAATGCCCGGTGACAAATACCATTTCCCCCTGATCCACCCGCAGGGTAACGTCCGACAGGGCTTCCTGGCCGCTATCGTAGCGCTTGCTCACTCTATCCATGAACAGCATTTGCGGCATGGTGCTCGACTCGTAGGAAATCTAATTCGGGATCAGTGCTGGTATGGCGCCGCTCTGTCTAACAGCGCCGCTACAAACTCACCGGAGTCGAACACCCTGAGGTCTTCCGCGCTCTCGCCGACGCCGATGAAGCGCACAGGTAGGTTCAACCGTTTGGCGATGGCGAAAATGATGCCACCCTTCGCGGTACCGTCCAGTTTGGTCAAGGCGATGCCGGTCAGGGGCACTGCAGCGTTGAACTCCAGCGCTTGGGCCAACGCGTTCTGTCCGGTGCCCGCATCGACCACCAGCATCACTTCATGGGGTGCGGCGGAATCGAGTTTCGCCACCACACGATGGATTTTCTTCAATTCTTCCATCAGATTGGCCTGGGTGTGCAGACGTCCCGCCGTATCCGCGATGACCACGTCTATGCCCCGTGCCTGGGCCGCCTGTACCGCATCGAATATCACCGAGGCAGAATCCGCGCCGGTCCGTTGCGCGATCACCGGTACCTGATTGCGTTCGCCCCAGGCCTCCAGTTGTTCCACCGCCGCCGCCCGAAAGGTATCGCCGGCGGCCAACAGTACACGGTGTCCGTCGGCCATGAGCCGATGAGCAAGCTTGCCAATGGTGGTGGTTTTGCCGGCGCCGTTGACGCCGACCATCAGAATCACAAATGGGCCGTTGGCATCAATCTTCAGGGGTTTGGACACCGGCTCCAGCAGGCCGTGCATGGCCTCCTCCAGTGCTGCGATCAGTGCGCTCAAATCCTTCAGTTCCCGACGGGACACGCGGTCGGCCAGTTTGCCGACAATGGCTTGGGTCGCCTCCACCCCGACGTCGGCCATCAGCAGACGTGTCTCCAACTCCTCCAGCATCTCATCGTCAATAATGCGTTCGACTTCGAAGAAATCCGCCAGTCCGTCTACCATGCCGTGCCGGCTGCGGGCCAGTCTCTGCTTCAAACGCCCGAAAAACGCACCTTTTCGTTCCGCCTCTGGTGCCGCCCCAGGCGCTTCCGGCGGTGCCGCGTCGATCCCGGGTGTATGCTCAGGTGGGGTCTGCACCGGCGCAGTCTGTAATGGCGCAGTCTGCGCCGGGGCCTCGCCGCCGCCCATGCGCCGTTTCAGGCGTTTAAAAAAGCTCCGACCCTCGCCGCGTTCGCGGCTGTCGTCGGTGTCCCCGCTCTGATCTGTGCCGTCGGGCCGCTTGGCTGTCCCGGCGTCATCCGTGTACTCGCTCATGTATGGTCAGTCGCTTTGGGTGTGGTGCACTCGGCACGATTCCGCAGTTGGAATCCGTACCCTCTCAGGAATGCGTATCCTATCATTCCCTTGAAACAAGACGGACAGACATTGATGAGGCGTTCAAACTCGCGGGGTCGTGCAGGTTCTGGACCCCCACTGCCGCGGCGGGTGCGTATCATTGGAGGACAGTGGCGGAGTCGGCAACTGCCGGTGGCGGCGGTTCCGGGTCTTCGACCGACGCCGGATCGCGTGCGTGAGACCTTGTTCAACTGGCTGCAGCCGGTACTGCCCGGCGCCCGTTGTCTGGACCTGTACGCCGGCACTGGCGTACTGGGCTTGGAGGCGGCCTCCAGAGGTGCTCAGTCAGTGTATCTGGTGGAGCGCGACCCGGTGGCGCTGACTGCACTCAACAACAGTGTGTCGATGCTGGCCGCGGATAGGGTGCGAGTCGTTGCCCACGATGTCTTGAGCTGGCTCATGGGCGAGGCAAGCCCGTTTGATGTGGTCTTTGTCGACCCGCCCTACGACCAGGCTCTGGCCGAGCCCACCTGCGCGGCGCTGGCCGCGGCCTGGTTGGCCCCGGGAGCCAGGATTTACCTGGAGACCGACTCCGAAGCCGGCGATGCCAGGCTGCCGAATCATTGGCAATTGCTTCATGAGACCTCAGCCGGTCAGGTCCGAGCGCGGCTGTTCCGGGTTTGACGCTCTCCGCTCGAATGATTTTGTCGATGCCAGGCCTTTGCTTGCGGACTGATTTTTGCGCCGCCATAATTCCGCGCTCAGTCTCTATCGGAAGGACGGGCTTTTGAGCGTTGTCGCAGTGTATCCAGGCACGTTTGATCCGATCACCAACGGGCACATCGATCTTGTTCACCGGGCAACGCGGATGTTCGATCGAGTGGTGTTGGGTGTCGCCGGTAGCCCCGGGAAAAGCCCGTTGTTTACCGTCGACGAGCGAGTCGATCTGGCGCAGCGTGTGCTCGAGGATCTGCCGAATGTGGAGATCTTGGGTTTCGAGTCCCTGCTGGTGGATTTTGCCCGCAAGGTGGGTGGGCGGGTTCTGTTGCGGGGGTTGCGTGCAGTATCGGACTTCGACTATGAGTTCCAGTTGGCCGGCATGAATCGGCGCCTGGCGCCGGAGATCGAAACCACCTTTCTCACACCGGCTGAGCAATACGCGTTTATTTCGTCCAGCCTGGTGCGGGAAGTGTGCAAACTGGGAGGCGACGTCAGCGCGTTCGTACACCCCGCAGTCGGCCAGGCTCTAGCCGACAAATTCGGCTTGCCAAAAGTCGGCTGAGAGAGAAACTGCATGGCATTGCTGATAACCGACGAGTGTATCAACTGCGATGTGTGTGAGCCGGAATGCCCGAATGGCGCCATTTTCGCCGGTGAGGAGATTTACGAGATCGACCCCAAGCTTTGTACCGAATGTGTGGGTCATTTCGATACGCCCCAGTGCGTCGAGGTCTGTCCGGTCGATTGCATTCCCAACGATCCCGCCCATGTCGAAAGTCAGGAGCAGCTTCAGGCCAAGTATGCGGCGCTGATGGCGATCTCGTGATGCGATGCCTGTTTGGCCGATACCCGATTCCCGAGCGCAACCGCTGTCTGGGTCACGGTCCGGTCGCGGCAGTGGTTCAGGCCCCAGCCGCGGTCAGCTGATCCAGCGGCAGCGGCCGGCCGAGCAGGTATCCCTGTAGATACTCAAAGCCCACCTGCCGAGCCGTTATTGCGATATCGGCTGTTTCGATGCCCTCAGCCACCAGCTGATACCCTGCGTCGCGCACTAGATTGGCCAGGCCGCGCGCAATGTTTCCCTGGCGGCTGTTGCTGACCAACTCACTGACCATCCCGATATCGAACTTGACCACGTCGACCGGCATTCTGGCGAGATACCCGAGCGAGGAGTATCCGCTGCCAAAGTCGTCCAGAGCGATTGTGAACCCCTGGCCTCGCAGGACATCGAGTCGTTGTGAGACCTGCGCCAGGTGGGTAATCAGGGCGGTTTCGGTTATCTCCAGCATGACCTGCCGGCGTTTGAGATGAGACCGCAGGGGGGCGAGCTTGGCGACAATGTCATCGCTCATCAGCATCACTCCGGACAGATTCACCGACACACCGGCGCCGGATGGCAGTGCCCCAGATTCCAGATCGCGCAGCAATTGACCCAGCACCAGGGTGTCGAACTCTGTTTCCAGCCCCTTGGCCTCCACCAGCGGAAACACATGTGCCGGTTGGATCAAGCCCTGGTCGTCGCTCAGCCGGGACAGGGCTTCGTAGATAACCGGACCGTCGTCGTCTGCCCGAAGCAGGGGTTGATAGTGCAGGGTGACGATGTCCTCGCCCTCAATAGCCCGGTATACGGCGCTCACGTATCGATTGCTGGTGAGATGACGCGTTTCCAATTCGGCGCTGTAGGCCGCCAGTTTTGCGTTGCCCGGCCGCTTGGCGTGATACATGGCCATGTCGGCCTGGTGCCGCAGGTGTTTCAACGTATTCAGATCGGTCCCTTGGGTGTGTGACAGACCGATGCTGACACGCACAGGTTCACGTATGCCGAGCTGATTGAACGGATACATGCGCACCGCGGTCAGGCATCGAGCGCCGATGCGTCTGGCCTCTTCCAGATCCACGTCGATCAACAGGGTGACAAACTCGTCGCCGCCGATTCGGTACAGGTGATCGCCTTCCCGCAACGCCCCTCGCAGGGTGCTGGCAATACTCCGTATCACCTCGTCCCCGATCTCATGACCGTAGCTGTCGTTGATCGCTTTGAAATGATCACAGTCGAACACCATGCAGGCCACGAAGGTCCGTTGGCCTTCGAGCACCGCGTGAACATGCTCCCAGTCTTCCTCGAAGGCGCGCCTGTTGCGAGCGCCGGTCAGGGCGTCGTGATGTGCAAGCTGCCACAGCTCTACATTTTTCTGGTCCAGGTCCCGATGCAGGCCGGTCAGTCGGGATTGGTATTCGCGCAGTGCATTGCCCAGGGTTTCCAGCTCGCGCAGCCGTATGTTCGATCCGAGCCGCGGGGGCGGCCGCAGCATCGCCCGGGGCGAGGTGGCTTGAAGGTACTGCTCCAGATCCCGAATCGGGTTCCCGATCAGGGTTTGAAGTACCAGTCCGATCAGAACCGACAGGGTCAAACCCACAAAGAGGATCTTGGCCAGGCCGTCGGCCATGCCGTCGACGGACCGATCGGAGCCGCCGAGTCTGTGCAGATCGAACTGAGCCTGGGCTGCAAGCACATCCGGATCGCGTTCCGGACCTTGATCCAGGACGAAAGCCAAACTGTCCGGTTCCAGGTGCTGAAAGCTGGTGAGTTGCTGAGCCGCTTCAACAATGTTCAGTCGAATGCCAACAAATCCACCCGGCGGCGGCTCGTCTTGAAAGTGCTGCGGTTCGATTGGGGCGACCGTGATGTAAGCAGTGCTCCAGCTGTCCTGCTCCGCCCACTCGTCGGCACCCTTGACCGTGTTTGGCATCAGCGGACCCGCGGTATCCAGCGCCTGGCCCTGAGCGTCGTAGATCTCCACCGCTTCCACATAGGTCGGCAGCCACTGAGGATTGAGCAGTATGTCGCTGCGCCAGAAACGATAGAGCGATGCATCGGCCATCTGTGCCCGGGTCTGGTCTGAGATGGCAATTCTGTGGCTGAGATAGCTGGCCTCCGTGATCACGCCATCGACGGCAATTGCCGCTTCCCGCTGAGCACTGCGGTATCGCCCCTGTTCGGCCAGCTCGTCCATGGCGTTGACCCGCAACAGGGTAAAACCGCCAAACGCCGTGAGCAGGATCAGATTCAGGCCCAGTAACAGGCCGGCATACTGGGAAAGAGATAGCGTCCATGCCCGCCGCAGCGGCAACCGGTCCGCGTCCGGCGTGGAGGGGTCTCGGTCGTTTGCTTCCGGAAGGGAGGCTCGTGGGCTGCGTTTGCGTGAAGGCCTCAAGGCAAGGGCACCCCTCGGAACGCGATTTTTCTCGCCGCGGACGCGACGATATCAGCCCGGAATATGAGTGATGGGCTAAAGGCGAGTCAAGGCCGCTGCAATCGGGCTCAGGTCTGGCAACGGGCACAGAAAAAAGTAGAGCGTTGTCCGATCCGTCGAACCCGGATGGGTTCCCGGCAGGTCGGACAGGGCTCACCTCGCCGACCGTAAACGTTCAGTTGCTGGCTGAAGTATCCGGGTTGGCCATCACTTGCAACGAAATCCCGCAGTGTTGTACCGCCCTGGGCTATCGCCGACTCCAACACCTGGCGGATTGCTGCAGTCAGAGTGTGCATGCGTCGGCGCGAAACGCGTCCCGCCGCCCGCCCCGGGCTGATGCCCGCCAGAAACAGCGCCTCGCTGGCGTAGATGTTCCCGACCCCGACCACGATGCGAGCATCCATGATGACATGCTTGATCGCAGCCTTGCGGCCCCGGCTCCGGTGATAGAGATAGTCCCCGTCGAATTCATCGCTCAGGGGTTCTGGCCCCAGCCTCGACAAGAGTGGGTGGGAATCGATCGGGTGCGGCAGCCAGAGCAGACAGCCGAAGCGCCGTGGATCGTTGAAGCGCAGCGTTTGGCCGTTGTCAAAACAGATATCCACATGATCGTGGCGCGCCGCCGGGCCGGGTCTTGCAAGCACCCGAAGGCTGCCCGACATGCCCAAGTGCAATAGCAATGCACCGGTTTCGGTGTCCAGCACCAGGTACTTGGCCCGGCGATTAACCGAAGTCACCGTGCGGCCGCACGCCTCCCCGGGCAGGCTGTCCGGAATTGGCCAACGGAGGTGCGGATTGCGAACCACGATCTCGCGGATCCGTTGCCCTGTGAGATGCAGTGCTATTCCGCGACGGGTGGTTTCGACTTCGGGCAGCTCTGGCATCGGTGTCGGTTCCTTAAGGGGCCTCTGATTTATTCTGGGCGAAGCAGATTGGAGGGTGAAATGTGCAGATTCAAGGCGCAGATCGCGGGTAATAGTTGTTCTATTGCCAAGATCTGCAACGATGAAGCTGTGCATTTCAGTCCCAAGATGCACGTTCACGAATAGATCAGAGGCTCCTCAAGGAACCATGGCGCTGGCTGGGATCAGTTGGTGGAGCTGCTCCGCTGCAAAGTGATACTGAACGCCCAGTTCGGGCCGAGCGATAACACTGAGTGGCGGGTCATCTTGAGTTTGCCACGCCAGCTTCATGGTCCCGCCGTCGGTTTCCACGTCAATCGTAGCCCGGTTCCGAGCTCCAGCACTCAGAGGTTGAACCGCTACGGCCTCGGCATGGGCCCACAGCTCAACCGGCAGCGGTGTCTGGCGCTCGTCGTCGGATCCAAGCGTTATCCGCTGTACCGCCACCGTGGTGGGGATCAGTTTCGGGCTGACCAGCTCAGCCAGTGGCTGATTCGCGGAATGATGATGGCGATCCTGGATCAGATGAATCCGGTCCCCCAGTTGGACATAGCGATGGCCGCCCACCGGTGCGCGGTCACCGAAAGCAATAGTGCGCCCGTTCAGGCTCAGTATCAGATGCGGTGGGGCCAACCCCAACGCGGGCAGATTCGCTTCCGCCGCCGAATAGTCGGCCAGGCTCTCGGCTGCCGCGATGTCCCTCATTTCGCCCACGCGTGCCGGCCGCAGTTCCGACAGGGCGGGCTCGGTCAGCATCCAGTGGCCGTCCTGGACGAGGATCCCGATCGGTTCGACGCCTCTGTGTTGAATCTCGATACGGTTGATGACGCCCGGTGGCAATTCAGGCAGGAGCACCGCCGCCTGATCTGGTTGGAGATGGTGTCGGCCGACCGTGGCGAGGGTGAGCATCCCGAGCAGCACCATCAGGATGAGCAGCAGGCGTTTGTGAGCCAGCGTCATTGGATGTCAGCGGCGCCGTCGTCGCCGCCACAGTACCGCGGCGCCCGTGATCGCCAGTGCCAGCGGCAGCAGAATCAAGAACAATAAGCCGAGCAGGGCGATCTGGCGATCGCTCAGGTCAATGCGGGTGTCGGGCGCCGGTCGGGTGGGAATGCTGATTGAGGCATCGTCCGTTGCCAGCCACGACAGCATCGCCAGCCCCAGGGGCAGATTGGCGCCCACCCCAAGATAGGCGTTGGTCAGGAAATCGCCGTCTCCGGCCACGATCACGCGTTGCTCCACGGTGTCGGTAGCGGTTGGTCGGGCCAGCGCAACAATCAAAGTGATCGGCCCTGGCCGCTCGGCGCCGCCGGCGTCGTATTGCACCTGGCCGCTGACAGCGCCGGTTTCGGTCCAGCTGTCCTGTGTGGTGCCGATCAGGGCGGTCGTGTCCCAGCCTTCAGCGGCGTCCGCATCAATTCCCGTGGCACGGGGAAACAGTGCCGGCGTGTCTTTGGGCATGGGCTGATTCACCACGTGCGAACTGATCGGATTGCCCAACACGAAGGTGGGGTTGTCGATGCCCCTGGTCCGGGTGCTCGCGTCCACCACAAGGCCGGGCAGGAGGGTGAGACCCAGGGCCTCGGCAAATGCGTCCAAGGACGCGGGTGCACCCGGATCCACCAGCCACAGCAGGTTGCCACCCCGGTCCATATAGGCAAGTAGCTGATCCAACTCGTTTTCCGCAAACTCGCTGGATGGACTGGCGATGATCAGTATGCCGTCGTCGGGCAGTGTCGTGGTCCCGTCTATGCGCAGCGTGTCCACCGCGAATCCGCGTCGCTGCAGGTGTTCGCTGAAATTCGAAAGCTGATAGCCCGCCGTCGCTTCGATGTCGCGCTCGCCGTGACCGGTGGTGATCCAGACCTGTTTTGCGCCGCGCCGGGCCAGGCGATACAGGGCATTGGTGACGGCCTGTTCGTTCAGTGCCTGCAATCGTTCGCTGCGCTGACCCATTCGCACCACCACTTCGCCCTGACGGCTGATGGCCAGTTCCCGGGCCAGATCTGGCTGTAAGTCCGGATTGACGAAGGTCAGGGTCAGATCCGGTTTGATGCCACTGTACTGGGCGACGCGCATGCTGATGCGACGGCGGAGAGTGGCGGCGTCGTCGCCGTCGCGTACGAAAGCGGTCACGCTGACCGCACCCTGCAGGTCCCCTAATACCGCCAGAGTTTCGGCCGAAAGGCTGCTGCGATGGCCGTAGGTCCAGTCCATTTCCACTGCGCTTCGCTGGCTCAGCCAGTACGCCAGAGTCAGCAGACCCAGGGCCAGCAGGGTCAAGACCGCGCTCTGCAGGCGGGCGCCACCGAAGCGCTTACTCCAGTCCATGGCTTCGCCTCAGCTTTGCAGCCGCTCGCTGTCCAGGCGCCAGATACTGAGCACCAGGAAGGCAAGGATTACGATCGGGTAGTAAAACAAATCGCTGCTGTCGAAAACGCCGCGCAGCAGACTGTCCAGGCGGGTCGCGGGCGACAATCCGGACAGGGGGCCGATGCCGTCTCCGGTGGTGCTGAACAGCCACGCCACCAGTAGCAAACCCAGGGTGGCGAACGCCGCCGCCGTTGGGGTGCCGGTCAGGGTGGACATGAACAGGCCGACGGCGGCGAACACGGCCAGGGTCAGCCAGAGACCCAGCAGTCCAGAGGCGAGTTTTCCGCTGTCTAATGCGGTGCCGAAGTACAGTGAGCAGACCATGCAGGCCACCGGCAACAGGGCCAATGTCAACATCCCCAGAATCCCCAGGTATTTTCCCAACACGATGCCGGTCATAGACACCGGGGAAGAGAATAGCAACACCAGGGTGCCGGCCCGGCGCTCATCGGCGATCAGACGCATGGACAAGAACGGTACGATGAACAGGAACAGCCACGCGGTCAGATTGAGTGTCGGCATCACCACCCGGTCGGTGACGCCGGTGGGGCTGTTCAAAGCCACCAGCTCCGCCTGGGTGTCCAGATGCTGGCTCACCAGTTCGAGGAATACCCACGCGACGATGACGGTGACCAGAACCATTGCGGTCCAGGCGAGCGGGGACGCGAACAAGCTTCTCAGTTCCTTGCCTGCAATGATCAAGGGCATCACGCTGCGTGGGTCTCCGCGCCGAGTGTAAGTTCGATGAACACCTGCTCGAGGCTGCGCGATTCGGTTTGGATCGCGGTCAGCCGCCAGCCCTGCTCACAGGCCGTGCGCACCAGCACTTCGGCGCTGGCGTCGCCGCCGCTGTGGCACATTCTGAATCGGCCGTCACCCAGCGACTCCGCCGCCGTAACGCCGTCCAGCTGGCGCAGGGTGTCCACCGGGGGTGGCGCCGCCAGATGCAGTAGAAGGGTCACCCCGGCGGAAGGCTGATCTAACTCAGTCAGGTCAGCCGCGTACACTGAGCGTCCACCATGGATGATCAGCACATGGCTGCACACTGCCTGGATTTCGCCCAGCAGGTGGCTGGATAGGATCACGCCATGGTCCTGGCCCAGGGACTGGATCAGCCGTCTGATTCCCCGTATCTGAATCGGGTCCAACCCAACCGTGGGTTCGTCCAAAATAACGATGGCAGGATTGTGGACGATGGCTTGAGCGATGCCAACGCGCTGTTGGAATCCCTTCGACAGGTGGCGGATGAGTTGCCGCCGATGGTCCAGCAGATCGCAACGCTGGCAGGCCAGATCCACCGCCTCGCTCACCGCCGGTGCGGCTACGCGGCGCAGGCGCGCCGCATAGCGCAGATACTCCCCCACCGTCAGCTCCGGATACAGCGGTGGGTGTTCCGGCAGATAGCCGATCATCGCCTTGGCGGGAATCGGTTGATCCTGCAGTACAAATCCGCCCACCCGAACCTCACCGGCCGTCGGCGCCAGGCTTCCCGTCAGCATCCGCAGAGTGGTTGATTTGCCCGCGCCGTTGGCGCCCAGAAAGCCCAGCACCTGACCCCGGTGCAGTTCGAAACTGACCCCGGACACCGCGGGCACGCCGGCGTAATCACGCCGCAACGCATTTGCCTGAATCAGTAAGTCGTTCAGAACGATGGTTCCTTATTCATAGCGCCCCATGGTAGCCGGGTTCGTCGGTCGCATCACCTGCAATCCTTGACGGCGCTCATGGACGACACCCGGTCAACTGCCCTATAGTGATCGGCCAAATCCAAACACCTCCGGGGCCTTTCATGCTGGCTGGTTTTCTCGGCTTATCCTTCTGGGGATACGTCGCTTCGGCACTTGTTCTCACCCACATCACCATAGTGGCTGTAACCGTTTATTTGCATCGATGTCAGGCCCACCGGGCACTGACCTTGCACCCCGCTGTGAGTCATTTCTTTCGATTCTGGCTCTGGTTGACCACCGGCATGGTGACCCGCGAATGGGTATCGGTGCATCGCAAGCATCATGCGTTCTGCGAGACCGAGCAGGATCCCCACAGCCCCCAGGTCAAGGGTCTCAGCAAAGTGCTGTGGCAGGGCGCGGAGTTGTACAAGGAAGAGGCGGCTGATCCGCAGACACTGCGTCAGTTCGGTGCCGGTACGCCGGATGACTGGCTGGAGCGCAATGTATACCGGCGTTTCTCATTTGCCGGTATTGTTCTGATGCTGCTGATCGACGTGTTCCTGTTTGGCGTGGCCGGTCTTACCATCTGGGCGGTTCAGTTGATCTGGATTCCGTTCTGGGCCGCTGGTGTGGTCAACGGCGTGGGCCATTTCTATGGCTATCGCAACTACGAGTGTGCCGATGCGGCGACCAACATTGTTCCCTGGGGCATCCTGATCGGCGGTGAAGAACTGCATAACAACCACCATGCCTTCCCCGCTTCCGCGCGCCTGTCCAGTCGCTGGTGGGAATTCGATATCGGCTGGTTTTACATCCGGTTGATGTCCATGTTGGGCTTAGCCCAGGTGCGTCAGGTGTCCAGCTTTCCGCGCATCGATCGCGAAAAACAGTGGGTGGATCTGGATACCCTCAGAGCCGTGCTGTTCCATCGGCTGCATGTCATGGCCCGGTACGCGCGTCTGGTCACCATGCCGGTTCTGCGCCAGGAGCTGGAACGAGCCGACGAGTCCTGCCGGAGCGTGCTGAAGCGTGCCCGCGCTGCGTTGGTTCGTGAGCCCAGCCTGGTGGGGGACAAGGATCGTGCACGTCTGCAGTCGGCGCTCAGCGCCAGTGAGGCATTGAGTGTCGTGTATGACTTTCGGCAGCGTTTGCAGGCGGTTTGGAGCCGGACCGCGTCCGAAAAGGAGCAGATGCTCGCTGCGCTGCAGGAATGGTGCAGCCAGGCCGAGGCCAGCGGGATCAAGGCGCTGCAGGATTTTGCCCGCAGCCTCAGAGGTTACTCCTTAAAGCAGACGGCTTAGACAGTCGACCTGAGGTGTGTCGCGACCCGCTCACAATAGCGCACAGTCAAACGAAAAAACCCGCCGGATGGCGGGTTTTTTTGGCAGCGTAAATCGGTCGCTACTTGATCTTCGCTTCCTTGTACATCACGTGTTTGCGCACCACCGGATCGAACTTCTTCATTTCCAGCTTGCCGGGCATGGTCCGCTTATTCTTGGTGGTGGTGTAGTAGTGGCCTGTCTTGGCCGAGGAAACCAGTTTGATTTTATCGCGCATGACGGATATCCCTAGAATTTCTCGCCGCGAGCCCGAAGGTCGGTCAGGATCGCGTCGATGCCTTTCTTGTCGATGATCCGCATGCCCTTGCAGGACACGCGAAGTTTCACATAGCGCTTTTCGCTCTCAACCCAGAAGCGGTGGGTGTGCAGGTTGGGCAAAAATCGACGCTTGTTCTTATTATTAGCGTGCGAGACATTATTGCCTGCGACGGGCCGCTTGCCCGTGATCTGACAGACTTTCGACATGATTGAACTCCCAACCTCAAGCGCGACGCATGCGCCGACCATCGTGAAAGGCGCGAAGTTATACCAGAGCCCGGCACCCGTCGCAAGGCATTCACAACAGGCCGCGCTCGGCGAATGAGACGCTGTCCCCGTCCCCAATCACGATGTGGTCAAGAATTCGTACATCCACCAGCCCCAACGCGTCCTGCAACCGGGCGGTGATCTGGCGATCGGCCTGGCTGGGTTCGGCCACGCCGGAGGGATGATTGTGCGCCAGAATCACCGCGGCGGCATTGTGGTGGAGGCAGCGCACGACCACCTGACGCGGGTGAACGCTGGCGCCGGCTATGCTGCCATGGAACAACTCTTCGAAGGCAAGCACCCGGTGACGGTTGTCCAGGAACAGACAGCCAAACACCTCGTGACGCCGGTGACGCAGACACGCCGTCAGGTAGTGGCGGGTATCGTCCACATTGGTCAGCGCGTCACCCCGGGCGAGGGTCTCCGCCAGGTAGCGTCGACCCAATTCCAGGGCCGCCTGCAGGCGTGCATATTTGGCCGGCCCCAGGCCGGGTTGCGCACAGACTTCGGGCGCCGGACGGTCGAGGATTCCCCGCAGCCCGTCATGGGACTGAAGCAGCTGCCGGGCCAGGGCCACGGCCGAGAGACCGCGCATTCCGGTGCCCAGGAACAGGGCCAGAAGTTCCGCATCCGACAGCGTCATCGCACCCTGTTTGAGTAGTTTTTCACGGGGTCGTTCTGAGCACGGCCAGTCCTTGATTGCCATCTTGACCTCCTTGTCGCGGACAGCACAGATGCCGCGCAGCCGAGCAAGTTTCATGCACGCGGGTCCATACAGTACACTCAGCCTCCACTGCAATCCGCTGGAGGCATCGTGCTCAAGGACAGGCGCATTCTGCTTGGTATCACCGGCGGCGTCGCCGCCTATAAGGGGGCTGATCTGAGTAGGCGCCTGGTGGAGGCGGGTGCGGAGGTTCAGGTGGTCATGACCCGGGCGGCGTGCGCGTTCATCTCCCCCATGACCTTGCAGGCCGTGTCCGGGCGAGCAGTGCGCTCCGAGCTGATGGACCCGGAGGCAGAGGCCGGCATGGGACACATCGAGTTGGCACGCTGGCCCGACGCGATTCTGGTGGCCCCCGCCAGCGCTCATTTTCTGGCGCGGGTATCCCATGGCCTGGCCGATGACCTGCTGACCACCCTGTGTCTCGCCACCGACATGCCGATGTTTCTGGCGCCGGCCATGAATCGGCTGATGTGGGCCAATCCCGCCACCCAAAGTAACGTAAGCCGACTGCGGGAACGGGGGGTGCACATACTGGGTCCTGGGGTCGGGGCCCAGGCCTGCGGCGAAACCGGCGCCGGCCGCATGCTGGAACCCTTGGAATTGCTGCAGGGCCTGGCCAGCAGGCTGGCCGGCGACGACCTGCTAAAGGGAAGCCGTGTGTTGGTCACCGCTGGGCCGACTCGCGAACCGTTGGACCCGGTCCGCTTTATGACCAACCGAAGCTCCGGCAAGATGGGCTTCGCCGTCGCTCAAGCGGCGGCTGCCATGGGCGCGCAGGTGACCCTGGTGTCGGGCCCCGTGGCGCTGGATACGCCCTCCGGTGTCGAGCGCATCGACGTGGAGACGGCGGCTGAAATGCGGGCGGCGGTTGTGCCGCGGGCCGGGGACGCGCACATTTTCATCGCCACCGCGGCGGTGTCGGACTACAGGCCCCTGGCTGCGGAGGGCCGCAAGATCAAGAAATCCGCCGACCGGCTCCAGCTCGAACTGGTGCGCAATCCGGACATACTGGCCGAGGTTGCAGCCCTGCCCTCAGGACCGTTCTGCGTCGGTTTTGCTGCGGAGACCCATGATCTTGAGTCGTATGCCCGGGGCAAGCTCACCGCCAAGGGCCTGGACATGATCGCGGCCAATACGGTGGGGAACGGTTTGGCGTTCGATCACGACCAGAACGCCTTGCATCTGTTCTGGCCGGGCGGGGACGAGATGCTGCCGACCGCTGCCAAGACGGAACTTGCGATGGTTTTGATGCGGCGGGTGGCGGAGCGATTCCATGCACAGAATTGAAGTCAAGATCCTGGATTCCCGGGTGGGGAAGGAGATTCCGCTGCCGGAGTATGCCACCCAAGGCTCCGCCGGCATGGATCTCAGGGCCTGTATCCAGGCGCCTCTGACCTTGGCGCCGGGCGACACCGAGCTGATTCCCACCGGCCTTTCCATACACATCCGTGATCCCGGCCTGGCCGCCATGATCCTGCCCCGCTCCGGCCTGGGCCACAAGCACGGTATTGTTCTGGGCAATCTCGTGGGGCTGATCGACTCCGACTACCAGGGACAGTTGTTCGTATCCTGCTGGAACCGCGGGTCTGAAACATTTTCCATTGCAGTCGGCGAGCGTATTGCCCAGCTCATTATTGTCCCTGTGGTGCAAGCTGAGTTCGCCCTGGTAGACGCGTTCGCCCCCAGCGATCGCGGTGAGGGTGGATTCGGGCACAGTGGGCGCCATTGACCTGCCACGCGCTACCCGGCAATTGATCACATTGTTCCCGACCGTCACTGGGCCGCGACAGGAGATTTGGTTTCCATGCCCTTGAGTTCCCAGGCAGCCATGAACGTGGCTCACGTATTGGGTGAGGCCTTGCCTTACATTCAGCGTTTCACCGGCCGTACCGTAGTGATCAAGTACGGTGGCAACGCCATGAAAAACGAGGATCTCAAGAACAGCTTTGCCCGGGACATCGTGCTGATGAAGCTGGTGGGCATCCACCCGGTTATCGTCCACGGTGGGGGGCCGCAAATTGGACGCCTGCTGGAACGCATCGGAAAGGAAAGTCACTTTGTCGACGGTATGCGGGTGACGGATGCCGAGACCATGGACGTGGTCGAGATGGTGTTGGGCGGCCTGGTCAACAAGGAGATCGTCAACAACATCAACGGCCACGGCGGATGCGCCGTGGGTTTGACCGGCAAGGACGGCGACCTGATCCGGGCCCGGCAAATGAAAATCACCCGTGGCGATCCGGGTTTGGAGGCTTCGGAGATCATCGATTTAGGCCATGTGGGCGAGGTGCAGAGCATCGACAGCAGCGTGGTCGACCTGCTGACCCAGGGCAACTTTATTCCTGTGATCGCACCCATCGGTGTCGGTCACGACGGCCGTTCCTACAACATCAACGCCGATCTGGTGGCGGGCAAAATGGCAGAAGTTCTCCAGGCCGAAAAGCTCATGTTGCTCACCAACACCACCGGTGTGCTGGACGGCGAAGGTAAACTCTTGACCGGTCTGAGCACCCGGGTGGTGGATGAGCTGATCGCCGAGGGCACCATCCACGGCGGTATGCTGCCCAAAGTGCGCTGCGCCTTGGATGCGGTGAAGGCGGGTGTCAATGCTGCGCACATCATCGACGGGCGAGAGCCGCATGCGGTGCTGGTGGAGTTGTTCACCGACGAGGGCATCGGCACCTTGATCCGGCGTTGAAGCCGGGATTGCTAGGGAGACACCTGGGCTCCCGGGGATGTGGGCGTTCGTTCGAGTACCATCGGTGCCGGTTCCGGGTACAACTCGTTCAGCGGCCGGGAACGGCCGTCGTTCATCACCACCCGGGCATGGACCCGACGCATGCCCTGTGCGGATCGTGCGCCACAGGAATGGGCGATCATGCCCACCTCCTTCATCATGCCCGCATGGTACTGGGCGACCCGGGTGGCTTTGTCCTCTGGAACCAGCCCGCGCTGCAGGCGTTCGTCATGGGTGGTGATGCCGGTGGGGCACGTGTTTTTATTGCACTGCAGCGCCTGGATGCAGCCCAGCGCAAACATAAAGCCGCGGGCGCTCACCACGAAATCGGCACCCACGCAAATCGCTGCGGCCACCTCGGACGGGGTCACCAGCTTGCCCGACGCCACTATCCTGATCCGATCCCTGAGGCCGTACTCGACAACCTTGTCCACCAGCATCGGCAAGGCTTCCCGCAGCGGTAGCCCCACCGAGTCGATCAGCGGCATCGGCGCCGCGCCGGTGCCGCCCTCGGCGCCGTCCACGGTAATGAAATCGGGGGCCGACTCGACGCCGCGCCGGTAAATCTCGGCGAACAATTCATCCAGCCAGCCCGCGGCGCCCAGTACGGTCTTGAATCCCACCGGCTTGCCCGAGACGCGGCGCAGGCGCTCCAGCATGTCCAAAAGCTGTGCGTTGTTGTTTATGTCGATGTGCCGGTTAGGACTGATCGCGTCCTGGCCCACCCGCAGCCCGCGAATGCGTGCGATTTTCTCATCGACTTTTGCGCCGGGCAGCATGCCGCCCTTGCCGGGTTTTGCCCCTTGGCTGAGCTTGAGCTCGATCATTCGAACCTGTTCGTGTGCCGCTATCGAACGCAGCTTGTCCTCGTCCAGGTTGCCATCCAGGTCCCGCACCCCGTTCTTGGCCGTGCCGATCTGAAAAACGATGTCGCAGCCCCCGTCCAGGTGGTACGGCGACAGACCGCCCTCGCCGGTGTTGAGCCAGCAGCCCGCCATACGTGCGCCGTTGGACAGTGCTCTGATTGCAGGCTTGGAGATGGCACCGAAGCTCATGCCGGAGATGTTGAAGACCGAATCGGTTACATAGGGCTTGCTGGCGTAGGGCCCAATGGTCACCTGGCGGGGTGGCGCGGCGTCTTCGCCCAGCGTGGGATACGGGCAGCTCACGAACATCACCGTGCCCGGTGGCTTGAGGTCGCGGGTCGAGCCAAATGCGACGGTGTTGTCCAGGCCCTTGGCGGACCGATAGCACCAAGCCCGTTGCGCCCGGTTGAAAGGCATTTCCTCCCGGTCCATGGCGAAGAAATACTGGCGAAAGAACTCACCGAGGTGCTCGAACATGTAGCGAAACCGCCCGATCACCGGATAGTTGCGGCGGATCGCGTGCTTGGTCTGAGTGATGTCGATCAGGTAGGTGATCAGAGCCGTGATCAGAGCAAGCCCCAGCAGCACTGTGACCAGCACCGCGATCGCGGCCAGGAAATAGAAGACGAACTCGCGAATACCTTCAGGAATCATGTCCACCAGAACCCTCTCCGCAGTGCTGCCCAGGAGAGAGTGCCCGCCGCCGCGCCGGCGGGCAAGTGGGCCGGTGTCGGGCCGGAGTCAGCGGCCCCAGAGGCGGGTGCGGATCAGATGGTCAATCGACAGCTTGCCCGGGCCGCGGAAAACCGGAATCAGCAGCAGCGCGCCCCACCAGAGGTGGTCGAGCTGTCCATAGATGTTCAAGCTCGGGTATGAAATCACCGCGATGATATTGAACACGAACAGCACCAACGCGGCCATTCGTCCAGCCAAGCCGAGGGCCAGCAGCGCCGGCATGATGAGTTCCACCCCGGTGCCCAGAAACGCGGCGATCTCCGGAGACAGCAACGGCACCTTGTACTCGTACTGAAACAGCATGACAGTGCTTTCCCAGCTCTGAATTTTGGTCAGGCCGGATTTCCAGAATATCCACGCCAGCCCCAGGCGAATGGACAGATCAAACAACGGATGAAGGCGGCTGCCCAGACCGTCCAGTCGCCCGTACACCGAGCGCATAAGGTCGCTGATGCTGCTCACCAGACCCGTGTTCCGGGCCGTGGTTTGCGTCATGTCTTCCGATGTGGTGTTCACGTTTGGATCTCCGTCAGCGTCCCCTGATGGACATGTTTGTGTAGCACGGTGTGGAAATCGAAATCCGGCTGTGCCGCGACGGCCCGCACCAGAGACGCCCCGAGTGGCTGGCCGTCCGCCAGGGCCTGCAGCCACACGAATGTCCCCTGGTCGAGTTCCTGTAGCAGCACCTGCTTGCCTTGTCGCAGAATCAGCAGGCGGCTTGGCCCCTGGTCGAGACTGACCTCTGGATCGCCGCTGTAGTCCTGTTGGTTTACCTGCCAGATACGCAGCACCGGGTAGGCGGAATCAACCAGGCGGGCGGAGGGCGCCAGCATGAAGCGAATCGACTCATAGGCTTCCACCGGTACCGCCGCCAGTGTGCTCAGATCCAGTGGGCCGCCCTCGGCGGCGTGATAGCTTTCGTGCCAGGCCCATTCCAGTCGGGCCACATCCGGCAGATAGCTCAGTGTCTGAGTGAAGCTCTGCTGATCCAGGAACAACGCGAACGCCTCTCCGAAATCGTGCAGATTGCCACTGCGAGACGGGTGCTGGCCGACATAGGCCCGCGCTGTCTGGCGAAAAAAGTCGACCCCGACCAAGCGTTGAACCACCGGGTAAACCGCTGCCAGCGCATCGCACAAACTGGTGAACAGGTTGTTGCGGTAGATTTGCATCCGGCCTGCCGGCGTCAGGCCGTCAGCCATGATCCAGTCCGCGGCCCTCGATCTGTCCCCATCCATGAGATGGTTCAGAAAACCGTCTTGAACCTCACGCAGCGATGGCATCGGCCCGCTCCATAAAGCGTTGCGCTTTGTCCGCCTCGTTCAGCAGTAGATCCAGGGTCGGGATGTTGCTGTCCCACTCGATCAGGGTGGGGATGTTGGAAAAACGCGCCAGCGCATGTTTGAACAGCGCCCAAACCGGCTCCGCGACTGGGCCACCGTGGTCGTCGATCAGAATGGTCCGGTCGCCGCATCGGTTCGCCGCGTGGCCTGCCAGATGAATCTCCCCGACCCGGTCAGCGGGAATCGATGCAAGGTAGTTCAAAGCGTCGTAGCCGTGATTCACGGCGCTGACATATACATTATTAATGTCCAGCAGCAGGCCACAGTCGCTGAGTTCGGCGACGGCAACCAGGAATTCCCATTCGTCGATGGTCGAGTGCCGGTAGCGCAGGTAGCTCGAGGGGTTCTCCACCAGAATGCGCCGGCCCAATCGGTCCTGTACCTGGCGTACGCGCCCGGCGAAGTGCGCCAGGGCCTCTTCCGTATAGGGCAGTGGCAGCAGGTCGTTACTGTGGATCCCGCCCGCCGAACTCCAACTCAGATGTTCCGAGAGCAGTCCGGGTTGATACCGTCTGACCAGATCATCGAGCCGGTGGAGGTGCCTCGGGTCCAGCTCATCCACCGAACCCAACGAGAGGCCAACCCCGTGCAGACTCAGCGGGTACTCGGCGCGCAGTGCTTCCAGGTACTGGTGAGGCGCGCCGCCCTGGCCGAAGAAATTTTCACTGTGGGCCTCGAGCCAGCCGGTGTTCGGTCGCCGCTCCAGAAGCGCTTCATAATGCGGTCCCCGCAGACCGATCCCGGCGCGTGCCGGGATCGGGTCTATGAGGCCGTTTTGGCCAACGGTCGGCATGGCTCAGGCCTTTGAATCCAGGCTGCCGCCGACGATCTTTTCACAGCTCCCCTTGGGCAGGTACACCCAGGCGTCACCTTGTCCATCGGCGGTGGACGTGCCGGCGCAGGAGCTGTTGGCCGTCTGGCAGTCGTTTTTACCGGCCTTGACCACGCCGTAGCACTTTTCCATGTCGGCTGCGACGGCTTGAGCGCCGAAGGCACCGGCGCCAGCGATCAGCAGACTGGAGATGGCGCTGGCCAGAACGGGTGATTTGATACTCATTGAATGGTGTCCTTTTATTCATCAAAAACGGATTTCGACGGGTCGGCAGACGCCGGTTTAAGCGCTTGGTGTCACGCTGCCGCCGACGATCTTTTCGCAGCTTCCCTTGGGCAGAAACACCCAGGCGTCGGCCTGGCTATCGGCGGTGGAGGTGCCGGCGCAGGAGCTGGTTGCGGTCTGGCAGTCATTCTTACCGGCCTTGACCACGCCGTAGCATTTTTCCATGTCGGCGGCTACGGATTGGCTACCGATTGCGCCGGCGCCGGCGATCAAAAGGCTGGAGATGGCGGCGGCCAGAACGGGGGTCTTGGTGCTCATCTGTGGTTTCCTCGTGTTTGCGGCTGTTCATCAGTCAAGTACGAATCAAGGGTCTGGTTTGGACGCGCAGCGGGCTGCGTTGTCGGAATATGCCTTCTCAAACGCCGTGCCAAAACCTAAGTTATTGTTTTTTATGCAATATATTTCTGATCAGGATGCGCTTCCACGCTACGGACCGTTACGATCGACCCTGTCACTTGAACAAACCGTTACACCGACCCGGGTTTTGATCTGCCCGCGGTCGACGCCCGTCTGAGCCTTGGATACACTCGGGCCCGGCGGTGGGTTTGGGGTCTTTCGGGGAGCGCGGCCATGCGGCGAGTGGTGTTCAATCAAAAAGGCGGTGTCGGCAAGTCCACCATCGCCTGCAATCTGGCGGCGATCAGCGCGCAGCGGGGCAACAGAACGCTGGTGGTGGATCTGGACCCTCAGGCCAACAGCACACGCTATCTGATGGGCTCCGTCGACGGCGCGCCAAACGACACCCTGGCGGGTCTCTACGGCCAGATGCTGTCATACAGCGTGTTCAAAACGGAAACCGCGGATTTTGTCCAGGCCACACCGTTTGAAAATCTTTCGATCCTGGCGGCGCATCCGTCCATGTCTGAGCTGGAATCGAAGCTCGAAAGCCGCTACAAAATGTTCAAGCTGAGGGAGCTGTTACAAAAGCTCGATGGCTACGATCAGGTGTTCATAGATACGCCGCCAGCGCTCAATTTCTATTCCCGTTCGGCCCTGATTGCCGCCCAGCGATGTTTGATCCCGTTCGATTGCGACGATTTCTCACGGCAGGCGCTGTATGGGCTGCTGCATAACGTGGCGGAAATCCGCGAGGATCATAACGACGAGCTGGACATCGAAGGTATCGTCGTCAACCAGTTTCAGGCCCGGGCCAAACTGCCGGCCAAGCTGGTGGGCGAACTGGTGGCCGAAGGCTTGCCGGTGCTGGATGGTTTTCTATCGTCCTCGGTGAAAATCCGCGAATCCCATGAGCGGTCCCGGCCCATGATTCATTTGGATCCGCGACACAAACTGACGCGGGAGTTCGAGACCCTGTACGATGCCCTCGGCGACTGAGTTCGATCCCGCGCCTCATCCGTTCAGGATTCAGTCAGTCAGGACGCCGTATTCGTTTTGATACCGGCGTATGGCCTTTAGCGGCGTCTGGTACTCCGGTCGCTGCTCAAGGTAAGACACCAGGTCGTCCAGGCCGACGATACTCGCGACCCGGAGCCCGTACACCGCCTCCACCTCCTGGATCGCGGAAAGACTGCCCTGCCCCCGTTCCTGCCGGTCGACACTGATGATGACGCCACTGGCCTGCGCCTGATGCTGCTCCAGCAAACCCATGGACTCTCGAATCGCAGTGCCGGCGGTGATCACATCGTCCACGATCAGCACCCGGCCCGCCAGCGGTGCGCCGACGGTCTGGCCGCCTTCGCCGTGATCTTTCGCCTCCTTGCGGTTGAAGCACCAGGGCGCATCCCGCCCGTGTTGTTCCGCCAGGGCGATGGCGGTGGTGGCCACCAGCGGAATGCCCTTGTAGGCAGGCCCGTAGAGCATGTCGAACTCGATGCCCGATGCCAGCACGGCGGCGGCGTACCAACGGCCCAGCCGGGCCAGGGCGCTGCCGGTTCGAAACAGGCCGGCGTTGAAGAAATAGGGGCTGGTGCGTCCCGATTTGAGCTGGAATTCCCCAAACCGGAGCACGCCGCGTTCCAGGGCGAATTCGATGAACTCTCGCTGATAGGATTCCATGGGCTGTATTCCAGATGATGGGTTGCAGGGGGGTGATCGACACGCGCCCGAGTATGCCAGCGTGCGACTGCGCCGCCCACCCGCTCGCCGGGCATTGCAGTGTGCCGGCGAGGCCCCCAGAATGGCGCCCATTCAAGTTCTGCGGAAACAGCCATGCGCATCGTCACCCTCAACGCCAACGGCATCCGGGCGGCCGCCCGCAAGGGTTTTTTCGAATGGATGCAGGACCAGGATGCGGATGTGGTGTGTATCCAGGAAACCAAGGCGCAGGAACATCAATTGATTGATGACCCGGTCTACTATCCCGCCGGGTATCACTGCTTCTATGAGGATGCAACCGCCAAGAAGGGATACAGCGGCGTGGCGATTTATTGTCGGCGGGCGCCCGATGAGGTGATTCGCGGCCTGGGTTTCGATGAGTTTGATCCCGAGGGGCGCTATCTGGAGGCGCGCTTTGGTAACCTGTCCGTGGCGTCGCTCTATCTGCCCTCCGGCTCGTCCAGCGAGGTGCGTCAGGCGGCCAAGTTTCGTTTTCACGAGCTGTACATGACCCGGCTCAAATCCAATCGCTCGGATGGCCGCGACTATATTGTATGTGGCGATTGGAATACGGCCCACCAGAACATCGACCTGAAGAACTGGCGCGGCAACCAGAAAAATTCCGGATTTCTGCCGGAGGAGCGGGCCTGGCTGGACGAATTGTTCGGCGCAGCGCGCTACGGCGATGCCTTTCGCGTCGTGAACCGGGAAGCCGACCAATATACCTGGTGGTCAAACCGCGGCCAGGCCTGGGCGAAGAATGTGGGGTGGCGTATCGACTACCAGGTGGTTTCGGACAATCTGATGGATGCGGTGCGTAGCGCCTCTATATATAAGGAACAGCGATTTTCCGATCATGCGCCGCTGATCATGGACTATGACTACCCACTCTGAGCCGGAATTGGCTGAGTCGGAATTGGATTCCGCCACCGCACGGCGCCGGATCTCCCCAGGGGCTCACCGGTGGATCTAGGCGCTCCGTCTGCAGGTTGGAGCGCGGCTTTCCGGGTTTATACCAATCCTCGTGTGCTGGCCATGCTGTTCCTCGGTTTCTCCGCCGGCCTGCCCTTGCTGCTGGTGTTTGGCACCCTGTCGGCATGGTTGCGGGAATCGGGCGTTGACCGTAGCACCATCGGCCATGTGAGCTGGGTCGCCACCCTCTATGCGCTCAAGTTCGCCTGGGCGCCCCTGGTGGATCGGCTGCCCCTGCCAGGTCTGACCACCGTGTTCGGACAACGCCGCGGCTGGATGCTGTTGGCCCAGTTGGGCGTGATTGTCGGTCTTCTGGCCATGGGCCAACGCGACCCCCTGACCGAGTTGGGCTTGCTGGTCGGTTGCGCCCTGCTGGTGGCGTTTTCCTCCGCCACCCAGGACATCAGCATCGACGCGTGGCGTATCGAGGCGGTGGAGGTGGATCTCCAGGGCGCCATGGCAGCTACCTACCAGATGGGCTACCGCGTGGGCATGATCGTGGCCGGGGCGGGTGCGCTTTATGTTGCCGAGTACCAGTCCTGGTCCTGGGCCTACACCGTCATGGCTGCTGCCATGACGGTGGGTGTGGTCACCACCCTGCTGATTGCCGAGCCCGTACAGCGCGTCGATCAGGCAGTCTGGCAGGAGGAGGCGCGGGTGGTCGCTTTTCTTGAGCGCTCGGCCCACCTGCCCCGACGTTATCGTCAAGTGGCGGCCTGGTTCATCGGCGCCATCGTGTGCCCGTTTACCGAATTCTTCGCCCGCAACGGACGCATTGCCCTGGGCATACTGGCGTTCATCTGTGTGTTTCGCATCAGTGACATCACCATGGGTGTCATGGCCAACCCGTTCTATATCGATATGGGTTACAGCAAAGCGGATATCGCCAGCGTCACCAAGGTGTTCGGTCTGATCATGACCATGGTGGGTGCAGCACTGGGTGGGGTTCTGGTCGCGCGCTACGGGGTCATGCGTCTGTTGCTGGTAAGTGCCATCATGGTGGCGCTCACCAATCTGGTGTTTGCCTGGCTGGCCACCCAGAATGCGGATCTCATGCTGCTGGCCCTGGTGGTCAGCGCCGACAACCTCAGCGGCGGAGTGGCCGGGTCGGTGTTCATCGCCTATCTCTCCGGTCTCACCAACCGCGCCTACACGGCAACCCAGTACGCACTGTTCAGCTCGCTGATGCTGCTGCCGGCCAAATTCCTGGGGGGATTTTCCGGCAATGTGGTGGATGGATTCGGCTACCCGATATTTTTCCTCTATGCCGCTGCGTTGGGGCTGCCCGCCGTTTTGCTGGTGCTTTACCTCATGGGCCGCCGGGAAACGCGCGTCACAACGGCGCCTTAGGCTGCGCTCGGGAGCGGGCCGGCCTCAGCGGAAAGCGCAGTGTCTGCACCTGCCAACGCGGTCCGTCGATGACCAGGCGCAGACAGGACGGGCCACCATAGGTGCGGGCTCGGCCCGCCGCCCCTGGATTGAGTATCCACGGCTGCTCCGCCTGATCCACTACCAATCGATGGCTATGACCATAGACGAGCGCCCGCGCCCTGGGATAGCGCACCCGCAGGCGTTGATGCCGGCGTGCGGCCGGGTTGACCCGATCGCCGTGCACAACCACCAGTTCACCGCCGGGCAGGGCCAGGCGCAGTTCCAGCGGTAGATGCTCGAGGATGTTCATGCCGTCGCCGGAACCGTTTCCGGGCGGGTCGTTGTTGCCGCGCACCGCATGCAGCGCCGGGACCGCTTCGTTCAACTGCCGCAGCACGGAGGCGTCGCCCACATCGCCGGCATGGACTATTTGATCACACGCGCCCAGTGCGTCCAGCACCCTTGGGTCGATGCTGCCATGGGTGTCTGACACCAGTCCGACCATGATCTGATTGCTGTCTGGCACGTGGCCTCCGTCAAGCTATAATGCGCGCCCCACGAATGGTCGGATGCAGTCATGAGTCATAAGGGCGCCATCGCGGCGGGCCATCCCGAAACCGTTGAAGCCGCCCGGCTCATGCTGGAGGCGGGCGGCAATGCCTTTGACGCCGCCCTGGCCGCCTTGTGCGCCGCCTGTGTCACCGAGCCGGTGCTGGCTTCCCTCGGGGGTGGCGGTTTTTTGATGGCCGCCCGGGGGCGCCAAACGCGCTTGTACGATTTCTTCGCCCAGACCCCCAGATGCCGCAGACCGCTGGACGAAGTCGAGTTTTATCCCATTGTCGCGGATTTCGGCGGCACCCAGCAGGAGTTTCATATCGGCCTCGGTGCCATGGCGGTGCCGGGGGTGCTGCGCGGGCTGTTCCATGTCCATCGGGAGTTGGGTTCCATTCCCATGCGTCGTTTGATCGAGCCGGCGCTGACCCTGGCCCGGCGAGGCGTCACCGTGAATGCATTCCAGCAATACATGTTGCAGGTGACCAAGCCAATCTATGCCAGTACACCTGAGAATCTGTTTGTGTACGGATCTCGCGAGCATGCGGGCGATTTGCTGGGGGAAGGCGAGACCTTTCGTCTGCCGGCCTTCGCCGACGCCCTGGAAAGCCTGGCGATCGAAGGCGATCGTCTGTTCTACGAAGGCGAGATGGGGCGAGCCCTGTTGGCCGACGCCCGGGACCGGGGTGGGTTCCTGACCGCCGATGATTTGAAGCACTACCGCGTGGTCGAGCGCCAACCCTTTTCGGTTGAATATCGTGGCGCCCGGCTTCTGACCAATCCGCCCCCGTCAAGCGGCGGGCTGCTGATCGGTTTCGCACTGCGGCTGTTGGAAGCAGCCGATCCTGGCCATAGGGGCTTTGGCAGTCCCGAGCATCTCGATCTGCTGGCCCGGACCATGGATCTCACCAACCAGGCCCGGATCGAAAGCGACCTGCGGGATCTGCCCGTAGATCAACAGGCCGGCGCCCTGCTCGATCCCCCGTTTCTGGCCCGTTATCGTGATGAGGTTCTGCATCGGCGACGCGCCAATCGGGGTACGACCCATATCAGTGTGATCGACCTGCATGGGCAGGCCGCCAGTTTGACCGTGTCCAATGGCGAAGGCGTGGGTTATCTGGTGCCGGGCACCGGGATCATGATGAACAACATGCTGGGGGAGGAGGACATCAATCCCCACGGTTTCAACAACTGGCCGCTGGACAGCCGGATTGCGTCGATGATGGCCCCATCGGTGTTGCGCTGGCCGGACGGACGCATTGCCGCCCTGGGCTCGGGCGGATCGAATCGGATTCGAACCGCAGTCATTCAGGTGCTGGTCAACCTGCTTGATTTCGGCATGGACCTGGAGCCTGCGGTAGAGGCGCCCAGGATTCACCACGAGAACGGGTTTCTCGATGCCGAGCCCGGATACCCTGAAGCAACCGAACACTGGCTCACCGATCGGTTCCCCAGGCATCGGATTTGGGAACAGCGGAACATGTTCTTCGGCGGTGTCCATAGCGTATTGCTGGATGCGGCGCGGTCACGGATATCCGGGGCCGGAGATCCGCGTCGGGGCGGCCGCTGGGCCAGCGCCGCATGAGTACACCGATCCGGCATGGGGCGGGGCACTAATAGGCTGGGTGAAGCGCAACAGCGGCTACAAGGGTGGTCTCCTGCTCCACAGCGTCTATCATTGTTAGTCCACCGGTTGTTAGTCTACCGGTTGTTAGTCCACCGGATCATTCATACACACATCGAGGAGCGGGATCAGCATGGCGAGCGTGACACTTCAGGGCAACGCAATGAATACCAACGGCGATCTGCCGGCGGTGGGCAGTGCGGCCCCGGATTTCTCATTGGCAAACGGCGATCTCCAGGACGTGGGGCTGGCCGACTTCAGCGGCCGCAAGAAGCTGCTGAACATTGTGCCGAGCCTGGATACACCGACCTGTGCCATATCCACCCGCAAGTTCAATGAGTACGCCGACGAGCATCCCGATGCCGTGGTGCTGATCGTGTCCGCGGATCTGCCATTTGCCCAGGGCCGGTTCTGTACCGGTGAGTCCCTGTCCAACGTGGTGCCGCTTTCCATGATGCGGTCACGGGCATTTGCCCGGGACTATGGTGTGTTGCTGACCGACGGGCCGCTTGCGGGCATCACCGCGCGTGCCGTGGTGGTCATCGACCAGGGGGGCACGGTGCTCTACACCCAACTGGTGCCGGAAATTGCCGACGAGCCTGACTATGAGGCCGCCCTGGCCGCTTTGGCCTGACTTGGATCGGCTCCGGCATCTGTTGTTTTTCGGATACATTTTCAAGAGTCTGTGATTTTTTTGCATCAATGTGTTGCATTTTGGTCTCTCAGGCTCTATAAACTATCCAGGTACAACAACGAATGTTCGATTGTTGTCTCTTCGCAACTCGACAGGGAGACCTAGCAATGAAGAAGACCGCGATTGCACTGGCTCTGGCCGGCCTCGTCGCCGTGCCGACCATCGCTGCGGCCGACACCACCGTGTATGGCAGCGTCCGAATTTCTGAGAACTACACCAAGACTTGAGTTCAACGAAAACCCGCTCACGGGTTTTACTCGAGACGACGTCAAGGGCTGGGATGTGCAGAACAACTCGTCACGTCTTGGTTTCAAGGGCTCGGAAGATCTGGGCAATGGCCTGTCCGCCATCTATCACTATGAGTTTGGTGTAAACCCGGCTGACGGCGTGACTATCGGCGGCACCAACAACCGTCTTGGCTATGCCGGTCTGAAGGGCGGCTGGGGTCAGGTCACCATGGGTACCCAGTGGAACCCCTACTACTTCGCCGTCGGCGGTGAAGTCGACGTGTTCAATGGCTTTTACAGCGCCAACGGCTACTACGAGGCCGCCGGCTTCAATGAACTGGACAGCACCCGTTCGGGTAACCAGATCCTGTACCAAAGCCCCTCCTTCGGTAACTTCACCCTGCACGCCGGTATCCTGACCGACATCGGTGGCAACACCGGCGTCGACCAGTACCAGGTTGCCGGTATCTACGACAACGGCTCGTTGTTCCTCGGTGCAGCCTATCGCGGTCTGGACGGTGACAGCACCACCCAGGGTATCGAAAAGCAGCGTGCCAGGGACGAGGGTCTTTGTCAGGGCGGTCCTGCACAGGATCCCCGTTGCTTCTTGAACACCAAGAACGTCAACCAGTATGGCCTGCAGGCCCGTTACCAGTTCGGTTTTGGCTTCGGTCTGGCCGGTTCCTGGCAGCGTGTCAAGCAGTCTGGCGTCGCCAAGTGGAACACCTATGACGTGGTGGCCAACTATGACTTTGGCAACAACACCGCACGCGTAGGCTGGTTCAAAGCCAAGAACGACGATGGCATTGAAGAAGACAACGACGGTTGGATCATTGGTCTGCAGCACCGTATGTCCAAGCGCACCCGAGTGTGGGCCGAGTATGGTCAGACCAGCTTCGACCAGAATCGGAACGTCGCGGGCGCCATCGACACCGACTCTCTCCTGGACAAGAACAAGAACTTCTCCCTCGGTATGCGTCACGACTTCTAAGTCAGACGCTTCGATACTGATCTAGGAAGGGCGCCCTCGGGCGCCCTTTTTTTATTCTGTGCCCCCATCTTTCGTTCCCTCCGTCTTTCGTTCCCGTCCCGGGTTTCTTGTCCCAGGGTTTTCTTGTCCCCGGGTTTTTTTTCCCCGGTTATCGGCCGACTCGGCTATCCACCCATTGGGACGGCCCCCCAGCTGCTACGGTGGCTTTGTCTCGCGATGACAAATAGACACACAGATGTATGGTTTTGATCTATCTGTTGCAATTTAGATACAATTTCTCTATAAAAGAAAGGCCTGATTCCCCTTCTGCCCGTATCGAAAGCCTTGGGAGTGCACCCATGAATAGAACCGCGATTGCAGTCGCCCTGGCCGGACTGGTCGCTGTCCCCGCCGTCGCCGCGGCGAAACCGGAGATCTATGGGAGCGTCCGAATTTCAGAGAACTACACCAAGACCGAATTCAACAGAAACCCGATCACGGGCCGAACTCAAAGCGACCTCAAGGGCTGGGACGTTCAAAACAACGCGTCGCGTCTGGGGTTTAAGGGTGCGGAGGATCTGGGCAATGGTTTGGCCGCCATTTACCACTACGAGTTCGGCGTCAACCCGGCTGATGGCGTGACCATCGGCGGCGCCAACAACCGCCTGGCCTATACCGGTCTGGCCGGTGCCGGCTTGGGTCAGCTCACCATAGGCACCCAGTGGAATCCCTACTACTTCGCCGTCGGCGGTGAAGTCGATACCTTTAACGGTTTCTACAGCGCCAACGGTTATTACGAGGCGGCCGGTTACAATCAACTGGACAGTACCCGCTCGGGCAACCAGATTCTGTACAAGAGTCCTTCTTATGGCGGTTTCACCCTGCACGCCGGTATCCTGACCGATCTGGGTGGTAACACCGGCATCGATCAATACCAGGTTGCCGGCATCTACGACAACGGCCCGTTGTTTCTCGGTGCCGCCTATCGCGGCCTGGACGGCGACAGCACGACCCAGGGTATCGAAAAGCAGGCGGCCAAGGACGCGGGTCTTTGCCAGGGCGGGCCTGCACAGTCTCCTGCCTGCTTTTTCAGCACCAAAAACGTCAATCAGTATGGTTTACAGGCCCGTTACCAGTTTGCCACTGGGCTCGGCCTGGCTGGCTCCTGGCAGCGGGTCAAACAGTCTGACATCGCCAAGTGGAATACCTATGACGTGGTGGTCAACTATGATTTCGGCAACAACTCGGCCCGCTTAGGCTGGTTCAAGGCCAAGAACGACGATGGCATTGAAGAGGACAACGACGGTTGGATCGTCGGCCTGCAGCACCGCATGTCCAAGAAAACCCGGCTGTGGCTCGAGTACGGTCAGACAAACTTCGACCAGGATCGAAACAACGCCGTGACCGGCGACGACAGTCTGTTTGACAAGAACAAGAACTTCTCGCTCGGTATGCGTCACGATTTCTAAGGTGCCTGTGATTTATTCTGGACGAAGCAGAATGGGCGCCTCCGGGCGCCCTTTCTGTGTCCGTCTCCGCTGTCAGAACGCCGACCTGCTCGAGTCGGCTGCAGCGTTGAGCAATAAGCCCGACGGGGCCGAGTCCGGGCCTTGGGGCATCGCGTTGCATGCGAGATACAAATCTGTTGCAAAATTGCCACAAAACCTGTACTCATTGAGCAACGCTGAAATCGTTAGGGCTGGCTACAGCATGACTATTCGATTGCTCATCGTCTCCATCTTCCTGATCTTCCCCGCAGGTGTCTTTGCCGAGAACCTGACCGTGTACGGCAGCGTTCGGGTAGGCATCCGGCACATCGACCAAAGTGGCCGGGTTCTTGTACCCAGCGACGACGAAAATGAGCGTTTGCCCGAGCTGGATGTGTTTGATAACGGTGGCGAATGGGATATCTCGGACGAGTTGTCGCGTCTCGGATTCAGGGGTTCAGAAGATCTCGGCAACGGGTTGAGCGCCATTTATCGCTACGAGTTCGGCGTGGATTCTGCGGATGGTCCAACCCTGGGCGGCGCGGAAAAGCGACTGGCCTACGCCGGATTGCAGGGCAACTGGGGCACGGTCACCATAGGAACCAACTGGATTCCTTACTACACCGCCGTGGGTGAAGCGGTGGACTTGTTCTGGGGTCCGTTTACCGCCAACGGCTACTACGAAGTCGCCGGACTTGGAAACTTCGAAGACGATCGGTCGGGCAACCTGATTACCTACCAAAGCCCCGATCTGGGCGATTTGAATCTCATGGGATCGATCAAGACCAGCGCCGACGGCGGCGAAACCGGCGTTGATGAGTATCAGCTTGCGGCCGTCTATGATAACGGGGCGCTGTTCCTGGGCGCCGCCTTCCGAGAGTTGCGCAAGGACAGCACCGTTGTAGGGATCGAGAAGCGGAAGGCCGAGTCCGCGGGGCTGTGCGACGGGCCCGCGCCGGCCCTCATATGCGCCGTCAAGGTCAAGAATGACCGTCAGTTCGGCGGTTCCGCCGGCTACAGATTTGATTTCGGGCTGTCTGTTTCGGGCTCCGTGCAGAAATCCGACAACAATTTCCAGGACGACTGGACCAGCTACGATCTCTACAGTGAGTATGATTTCGGCAACAATGTGGTGCGCGCGGCCTACTTCAACGCGGAGAACGACAAGGGTAGCGAGCAGAACACCGATGGCTGGATCGTCGGTTTCGATCACGCGTTTTCGGAGCGGACGCTGTTCTGGGTCGAGTACGGCGACAGCAACACCAAAGACCGGTTCAATCAGAGACAGGACGTGCGCAGCCTCTCCATCGGTTTCAAACAGGACTTCTGAGGCCTATTGCAATCGTCGGCATACGCCTTGACGACTGCACTGACTGAACCGACGGCCGGTCGCCCGCAGTATCGATCCGTTGGTGCCTCACGCATTCTGGCTGCGGCAGTCGAACCCATTCCCTCCTGCGGAGTCTGACTTCCCTCAAGGCCCGTCATGTTGCAATGCAACCAAGGGCTTACTACCCTGAGCTGCCCAGGCTCCCTGGGCCTGCCTCAGCACCCGTCGCCATACAGGATCCAGGCTACAAATGGACGTGGTTCAGCCCCACCGTATTCGCGAGATTCCCTACAACTACACTTCGTTTTCCGACCGTGAAATCGTCGCGCGTTTCCTGGGTGGGGACGCATGGCAAGTCATCGAGTCACTGCGGACCTCTCGCCGTACCGGCATCTCGGCCCGGATGTTGTTTGAGGTGCTTGGCGATCTCTGGGTGGTGGACCGCAATCCCTATCTTCAGGACGACCTGCTGGACAACGCGGCTCGGCGCGGCGCGTTGATCGAGGCCATGGGTCATCGTCTGGCCCAGGTCGAACTCCGGGCCAATGGCAACCCTTCGGTCCATGACCTGCTCGCGCGGGCACGAGCTGCGGTGGCGGCGTTCGAGGCCTGGTTTCCCGCCACCCTCGCGCTTCGCACCCAGGTGCGCAAACGTCTCGCGCCCATCACTCACGGAGACAACGTCGATTTCGGCGGGCTGGCGCGTGTGTCCCATGCCACCGACGCCACCGACTGGCGGGTGCAGAATCCTTTCGTGGTTCTGACACCGGACACCGAAGCGGAGATCCAGCCCCTGGTGGCGGCCTGTGCCGAGTTGGGTCTGCCGATCGTGCCCCGGGGCGGCGGCACCGGCTACACCGGCGGCGCCATTCCCCTCGATGGGCGGACCGCAGTCATCAACACCGAGAAGCTGGAGTCGCTGGGCGAGGTGGACATGAGGACGCTGCCGGGACTGGAGGTCGCCGTGCCTACGGTGCACTGCGGTGCGGGTGTGGTGACCCGACGGGTGGCCGAGCGGGCGGCGGCCAGCGGTTTGGCGTTTGCAGTGGATCCCACCTCCCAGGACGCATCCACCATCGGCGGCAACGTGGCCATGAACGCGGGTGGGAAAAAGGCGGTGCTTTGGGGCACAGCCCTGGACAACCTGGTCTCCTGGCGCATGGTCACCCCGGATGCGGAGTGGCTGGAGGTGGAACGCCTCGACCACAATCTTGGCAAGATCCACGCACAGGAGCGCGTCCGCTTTCGGATCAGCCGCTATGCGGCGGATGGCCGGACGCCACTGGGCGATTCCGAGGTGTTGACCTTTCCGGGCGCCGCGTTTCGCAAGATCGGCCTCGGCAAAGACGTCACCGACAAGTTCCTGGGCGGCTTGCCGGGCATTCAGAAAGAGGGCTGCGATGGACTGATCACCTCCGCACGGTTTCTGTTGCATCGCATGCCGGACCACATCCGAACGGTGTGTCTGGAGTTTTTCGGTACCGATCTGTCGCGCGCCGTGCCGGCCATCGTAGAGGTAAAGGACTATCTGGAGGGTCGGAACGATGTGCTGCTTTCCGGGCTCGAGCATCTGGACGAGCGCTACGTGCGAGCGGTGAAGTATTCGACCAAGGCATCGCGCCGGGACCGTCCCAAAATGGTGCTGCTGGCCGACATCGCCGGGTCAGACGAGACGGCCGTGAGCGAGGCGGCCGCCGCGGTTGTGCATCTGGCCAATGCGCGTGATGCCGAGGGGTTTGTGGCGGTCAGCGCGGAGGCCCGGGCCCGATTCTGGCTCGATCGGGCGCGGACCGCCGCCATATCAGCACACACCAACGCCTTCAAGATCAACGAGGACGTGGTCATCCCGCTGGATCGGTTGAACGAATACAACCGGGGTATAGAGCGGATCAACATCGAGCAGTCCGTGGGCAACAAGATTGCCATTGCCGACGCGGTGCTGGCCCACCTTGGCCGGGATCTGAGCGAGCTCGGCGCCCCGGGCGACCAGGAGGCGGGCGCGATCTTGGCTGCGAAGCGCGATGCCGTGCTGGAACACCTGATCCGTGCGCGCAGCCGCTGGTCGTCACTGCTGGCACATCTGCATGAACCCGCCGCCGTCCACCGCGAACTGTTTGCTGATCTTGATGGGGATCGCCTGCGGGCCGACGATACGGTGCTGGATCTGATGCTGCGCCGGGATGTGCAGGTGTCCTACCGGGCCGAAGTGGCGGATCGTCTCGACCAGGTGTTTGGCGGCCAGGACTGGGCTCCGTTGCGGGCGCGTCTCCGGGACATCCATGGCGAACTGCGTAACGCCCGCTTGTTCGTTGCCCTGCACATGCACGCCGGCGACGGCAACATCCACACCAACATCCCGGTGCATTCCGACAACTACGCAATGCTGCAGGAGGCGGATCGAATCGTCGAACGGGTCATGGAACTGGCCCGGGATCTCGGCGGTGTGATCTCCGGAGAGCACGGCATCGGTTTGACCAAAATCCGCTACCTGGAGCCGGACAAGGTGGCCGCGTTCACGGCTTACAAGCGTCGGGTGGATCCCAAGGGGCGTTTCAACCCGGGCAAACTTGAACCGGGCTCAGGTCTGGACGACGCGTATACGCCTTCTCTGCGCTTGGTGCAGCAGGAGGCGCTGATTCTCGAGGAGAGTGAACTCGGCGAACTCAACGACGAGATCAAGCACTGTTTGCGCTGCGGCAAGTGCAAGCCGGTGTGTCAGACCCATATCCCGCGGGCGAACCTTCTGTATTCGCCACGCAACAAGATTCTTGCCACGGGTATCGTGATCGAGGCTTTTCTCTACGAGGAACAGACCCGACGTGGGATTTCCCTGCGGCATTTCGACGAGATGAACGATGTCGCCGATCACTGTACCACCTGTCACAAGTGTCTGGCGCCGTGTCCGGTGGATATCGATTTCGGCGAAGTATCCATACTGATGCGCAAGATCCTGACCGACCGGGGGCAGCGCCGCTCGAATCTGGGCACCCGGGCGGCCATGGCCTTTCTCAATACCACCGACCCCACCGCCATAAAGGTGATGCGCAAGGGCTTGATCGAGTTCGGTTTCAAGGGCCAGCGTCTGGCCCACAGCGTGGCCCGGCGCCTGGGTGTGGTGGGACAGCCCGGGGAGATCCCGGCCGCCACCACCGGCAAGCCGACGATCCCCGCCCAGGTCGTGCACTTCGTGCGCAAGCCCATGCCGTCCGGGCTGCCCAGCCAGACCACCCGGGCCATGCTGGGTCTTGAGGACGAGCGTATGGTGCCGATTCTGCGCGACCCGGCCAAGCTGAACGACGCGTCCGACGCGCTGTTCTATTTTCCCGGTTGCGGGTCCGAGCGGCTGTTCAGCGAAGTGGGGTTGGCGACCCTGGCCATGCTCCACGACAGCGGCGCCCAGACCGTATTGCCTCCAGGTTATCTATGCTGCGGCTATCCTCAGACCGCTGCGGGTCAGCACACGAAAGGACGGCAGATCACCACCCAAAACCGGGTTTTGTTCCATCGGGTCGCCAATACGCTCAATTATCTGGACATCAAAACCGTGCTGGTCTCCTGCGGGACGTGTATGGATCAGTTGCTGAAGTATGAGTTCGAGCAGATTTTCCCCGACTGCCGTTTGCTGGACATTCATGAGTACCTGATGGAAAAGGGGGTCAGTCTGGACGGCGTGGATGGTGTTCAGTATCTGTATCACGATCCCTGCCACAGCCCCATGAAGACCCACGCGCCGCTGCAGGTCGCCTCCACCCTGATGGGCAAGGCCGTGACCTTGTCGGACCGTTGTTGCGGAGAGGCCGGCACGCTGGCCACTTCTCGCCCGGACATCGCCACCCAGCTGCGTTTTCGCAAGGAGGCCGAACTTCGACAGGGTATCGAATCCCTGACCGGCGCCACCCGGGCCGGGGACGGCGAGGTCAAACTGCTGACCGCCTGCCCGGCTTGCCAACAGGGATTGGCCCGCTACAACCGGGACACCGGTCTCGAAACCGACTACATCGTGGTGGAACTGGCCAACAAGCTGTTGGGTTCGGGCTGGCAGCGGCGGTTCATCGATCAGGTCAGGCAGGACGGCATCGAACGGGTTCTGCTTTGAGCCCGTTTAGGGCCTGTTAACACTACGCGGATGGCTATCCGCATAGTGTTAACAGGCCCTAATCCGTCCGCATCTGCCGCACACCGCCGGATCCGCCCAGCAGCAGCACGTCGGCCGGCCGCTTGGCGAACAGACCCACGGTGACCACGCCCGGAATGTCGTTCAAATCCGACTCCAACCGGGCGGGTTGCAGGATTTTCAGATCGTGCGCGTCCAGTATGATGTTGCCGTTGTCGGTGACGAATCCGGTCCTCAGCACAGGTCGGCCGCCCCGAGCCACCAGCTCCCGGGCGACCAGGCTCTGGGCCATGGGGATGACCTCGATCGGCAGCGGGAAGGCCCCCAGAACGTCCACCAGCTTGGCGTCGTCGGCGATGCAGACGAACCGCTCGCTGGCCGCGGCGACGATTTTTTCCCGGGTCAACGCGCCGCCCCCGCCCTTGATCAGTTGCAGATGTGCGTTGGACTCGTCAGCGCCGTCAACATAGAGCGGCAGCGTGCCCACCGTATTGAGATCGAGTACGGAGACGCCCAACGCTTTGAGGCGTTGGGTGCTGGCCTCCGAACTGGAGACCGCACCGTCGATGCGCTGTCGCATCCGGCCAAGCGCCTCGATGAAATGATTGACCGTGGAGCCGGTTCCGACGCCGATGACCGAGCCGCTTTCGACGAATTCGATCGCGGCCTCCGCCGCGCGCTGTTTGTACGCGTCCTGAGACATTGCACACCTGCTTTTCATGGCTTGCGTTTACGAGCCGCGATTCAACCCGATGCTGCTTTGCATCGTCGGACCCACCTGCTAGTGTATCGCGTCGCGGCCCGCGGTCCACGGCGGCGCAGTGCACGAGTTGACCAACCGCCATGACCCAGAAGTACATCGAGAAAATCCTCACCGCGCGGGTCTACGACGTCGCCTGCGAATCGCCCCTGGAACATGCCAAGAGCCTGTCCAGCCGACTGCAAAACCGGGTCCTGTTCAAGCGTGAGGATCTGCAGTCGGTGTTCTCGTTCAAGCTGCGCGGCGCCTACAACAAGATTTCGAGACTGTCCGAGGCGGTGTTGTCGAAAGGGATTATCGCCGCCTCCGCCGGAAATCACGCCCAGGGTGTGGCCCTGGCCGCCACCCGCATGGGGGTGCGCGCCACCATCGTCATGCCCAGGACCACGCCGGTGATCAAGGTGCAGGCGGTGCGTACCCTGGGTGGTAAAGCCGTGTTGCATGGAGACGCATACGACGATGCGTTCGAATACGCCCAGCGGCTGGTGCAGGACAAGGGCCTGACCTTCATCCCGCCGTTCGACGACCCGGACATCATCGCTGGCCAGGGTACCGTGGGTATGGAGATCCTGCGTCAGCATCAGGAGCCGCTGGACGCAATATTTGTCCCGGTGGGCGGAGGTGGATTGTTGGCGGGCATCGCCGCCTATGTAAAGTATCTACGCCCTGAGATAAAGATCATCGGGGTTGAGCCAGAAGAGGCCGCGTGCATGCATGCAGCACTCAAGGCCGGGCGCCGCGTGACGCTGCCTCAGGTGGGGCTGTTCGCCGATGGGGTCGCGGTCCGCCAGGCCGGCAAGGAGACGTTCCGCATCTGTCGCAGCACCGTGGACGAGGTCATTCTGGTCAGCACCGACGAAATTTGTGCTGCGATCAAGGATATATTTGACGATACCCGCTCCATCGTTGAACCGGCCGGCGCGCTGGCGGTGGCCGGGGTCAAGAAGTACGTCAACCGGGAGCAGGTCACCGGGCGCAATCTGGTGGCCGTGAACAGCGGGGCCAACCTCAACTTCGATCGTTTGCGACATGTGGCGGAGCGCGCCGAGATCGGTGAGCAACGCGAGGCTTTGCTGGCGGTCAACATACCTGAACATCCCGGCAGTTTTCGCCAATTCTGCCAGGCCATCGGCAGGCGGAATGTGACCGAGTTCAACTATCGTTACGCCGACGCCGGCGAGGCCCAGATTTTTGTTGGCGTGGAACTGTCCGAGGGTGGTGCCGAACGCGACGAGTTGATCCAGAATCTTGGGGCGTCGGGTTACCGGGTGCAGGACCTGACCGACAACGAGGTGGCCAAGCTGCATGTGCGCTACATGGTGGGAGGGCACGCCCCCACCGTCGAACACGAGATTCTGTATCGCTTTCAGTTCCCGGAACGTCCCGGCGCATTACTGCGATTTTTGACTCGTATGGGCAAGCGTTGGAATATCAGCCTGTTTCACTATCGAAATCACGGCGCGGCCTACGGACGGGTGCTGGCGGGTGTTCAGGTGCCAGAGGACGAGCGTGCACGCTTCGAACAGTACCTCGACGAGTTGGGATATCCGTTCTGGAATGAGACGGGCAATCCCGCATACAAGCTGTTCCTGGCCGGCTGACTAGGGCCTGTTAACACCATGCGATGGGTATCCGCATAGTTGTTTAACAGGCCCTGAGGCGGTCTGCCCGTCCGGTTTGTATTTTGGCGCAGCGTTTGCTCTGACTTCTGGCATGATTCCAGCGGAGAGCCCAAAGATGGGGATGAACGAATTGCTGAAGGTCTGGGAACAGGCGCGGGCCGAACAGCAGACTGTGCGCAACTATGAGATCGAGTTGCCGTTGCACGAGGCGGCGCGTATCGAGGCCCTGGCGGAGATGTATGAGCGGTCGCCCAGGGAAATCGTGGCGGATCTGCTCCGGGAAGCCCTGCAGGAGTTGGAGCGCGCTCTGCCCTACGTTCAGGGGGAGCGCGTGATTGCCGAGGATGAGTTTGGTGATCCGATTTACGAGGACGCGGGGCCTACCCCGCGGCTGCTGGCCCTGGCGCGCAAGCATCAGAGTGCCCTGGCTGGCGGTCAACCGGCTTAAACCGCCCCAGCCTCTCGTTTTGTTCCATCGTTTCCGTACGGTTCGGTGGACAGTAACGCTGTCGCTGCTGGCGGTGCTGCTCTCGCCCACAGCGCAGGCCGAAGACCCGGGCCGGGTATGGCTGCTGGTGGATGGCGACCGGCGGGAACTTCGGGTGATGCGGGCCGAGGACACCTTGGCGGTCTATCCCGGCATCGCAGTGGGCCGGTCCGGCATTGGCGACAAGGCCCGGCGCGGGGATGACGTGACGCCGGTTGGACGCTACCGAATCGCCTATCTGAAACCCGAGAGCCGTTTTCGCCGTTTTTACGGTTTCGATTACCCCGGCCGGCATGATGCCCGTCGTGCCCTGGACGACGGCCGCATAGATCAGCCCACCTTCGATCAAATCATCGCCGCCCACGATCGCGGCGAAATGCCGCCTCAGCACACACCTCTGGGTGGTTTTGTGGGCATCCACGGCCTGGGTTCGGGCAGTCCGGAAGTCCACAAACGGTTTAACTGGACCCGGGGTTGCGTCGCTTTGACCAATGAACAGATAGACGATCTGGCCGGCTGGGTGGGCGAAGGCACGGTCGTGGTGGTGCGCTGACGACTGGGCATAGGGCGCCGAATCCGATATCTTTGCCGCACCCACACAACAGGAGACTGAGACCATGCCACGCGTTCTACTGTGCGCCGTTTTTGCCGCTGCCCTGCTGACCACCGGCTGCGCAAGCACCAGCGATTTCAAGGCCCTCCAGGATCAGGTCACCACCTTGCAGGCCGATGTGAGCCGGGCCCAGACCACCGCAGATCAGGCCAGTCAGGACGCCAGCGACGCCCGTCGCATGGCTGAGGCTGCCCAGACTCAGACCATGCAGACCGACGAAAAAATCGACCGCATGTTCAAGAAGAGCATGTACAAGTAAGCAGCGCGGTCCCGCGTCTGGCATGACGACCGTGCCAGACGCTGCCGCCGAGTGGTCTCGCCTGCGGCTCGTTTAAGCTCAAATATGACGTCAGTTCCGCCCCCCATCATGTTTGCGACGACGGTGTTTAACCGCCGAACGGGATCAGGGCTGAACCCGGCGTGAAATAACCTCGGGCGTACCGGAGTGCTCGGCGATCACCGCCTGAGCCTGCTGTCGCGCCAGTCCGGGGTAACCCATTCCGGCTGCCCGTTCGATCGCCTTTTCCGCCACCGCCATGGCTTCGGCCTCCGTCATCGGCAGCTCGTCGAGCGGCGCGTTGACCTCGATAAACAGTGAGTCGGCCAATATGGCGGCCTTCACCGGTTGGTTAACCAGTCGTACTGGGGTGTTCACCTCGACCCGGGAAAAAAGCGATTCGATGTCCTCCGGGTACATACGCATACAGCCGTGGGTGACCCGCATACCGACCCCATACGGCCGGTTGGTGCCGTGGATAAGGTACCCGGGCAGATTCAGCCGCAGCGCGTGTTGTCCCAACGGGTTGTCCGGGCCGGGGGGAACCCGTTTCGGAAGCGGGCTGCCGGCCGCCTCGGCTTCGGCACGGATTGAGGCAGGCGGATGCCAGGCCGGGTCTTTCTGCTTGCGCACGATACGGGCCAGACCCAGGGGCGTCGCCCAGTCCATGCGGCCCACGCTGACTGGATGGGTGATGACCGTCGGTGTCTCCGCAGGACCCGGTTTCGGATAGTAATAGAGGCGCATTTCGGGGAGATTTACGACGATACCTTCCCGGGGTGCATCGGGCAGAATGTGTCGCGTCGGCAACACCACCGCTGTGCCTTCGCCCGGCAGCCAGCGGTCCACTGTTGGATTGGCCGCTACGATCTCGTCCTGTCCGATGCCATGGCGGCGCGCGATATCCAGCAGAGTGTCGTCGTGACTGGCCTGGACGACCCGAATTTTGCCGACGATGTCGATCCCCTTCGGCGGCAGTGGGAACACCTCCGCCTGGGCATGGGAGGCGGCCAACCAAATCAGCACGGACAGTATTGAGAAGCCCCCTGGGCGGCTCATGGACGGTTTGTGTCGAAGCATTGAAGGTTTCCGGCGTGTGCGATTGGTCGGCATTATAGCCAGTTGTCGGCCGGACGCGTTTATACTGGCGCCATGCCCAGCTCGCATGATATCGGCTCATCGAACGAGGCCCGGCTCACCGAGCTGGAGATCCGCGTCAGCCACCTGGATGCGACTCTGGACGATGTGGGTGCCATTCTCATGCGGCAACAGAACACGATCGATGAACTGACCCGGGCGATCGAGATTTTGACGAAGCGACTGGGTCTGGCGCTGGCGGACGCCGATCCGGGTTCCGACCCCGACCAAAGCTCATTTTAACGACAAGGGAGACATCAGGTGAGTGTCACCGAACACGCAGTAGCCCAACAGGAAGCCATTCTGCTACGCCGGGATGAGTCGGGTGTGACCACGCTTACACTCAATCGTCCCAATCAATTCAATGCCTTGTCTATGGCCATGCTGGAGACGTTGCAGGCGGAACTGGACGCTATCGCCCTTGACGACACCGTGCGCGTGGTCATTCTGGCCGGTTCGGGCCGCGCCTTTTGCGCCGGTCACGATCTCAAGGAAATGCGGGCGAGCCCGGATCGCGAAGGCTACCAGGCGCTGTTTCAGCGCTGCAGTCGGGTCATGCTGAGCCTATTGCGTTTGCCGCAGCCGGTCATCGCCCGGGTCCACGGCATCGCCACCGCCGCGGGTTGCCAACTGGTGGCGACCTGCGATCTTGCGGTGGCCGCCGATTCCGCGCGGTTCGCGGTTTCCGGCATCAACGTTGGCCTGTTTTGCTCGACGCCGGCGGTTGCTCTGTCCCGAAATCTGTCGCGCAAGCAGGCCATGGGGATGTTGCTCACCGGTGAGTTCGTAAGCGCCAAACGCGCGAAGGAGCTGGGACTTGTGAACCAGGCGGTGGCCGACGGCCAGTTGGATGAGGCGGTTCGTGCACTGGCCGACACCATCCTGGCCAAATCCCCGCTGGCCATCCGGCTGGGCAAGGAGATGTTCTATCGGCAATTGGAGATGGGCATCGAGGATGCCTACGACTTTGCCGGAGAGCGTATGGCCTGCAACATGATGGCCGAGGATGCGGGTGAGGGCATCGATGCCTTTATGGAAAAACGGACGCCGACCTGGAAGGGATGCTGACTTGAGGAAGGTCTGATCAATTGCTGCGATTGGGCCGGGGGCGTCGCATCTGTGCTTTTATCGGCCGAAACGCGATTCGTATCGATCGATCAGACCCCTCGTTAAGGGTAGATCGCAACCTGGACTGGTCGAGGGTTCAGAATCCGCACCAGATCGGCGCTGGCCAGTTCCAGGATCAGTCCCCGGCTCCCGCCGTTGACATAGATCCTGGGCGCGGACAATACGCTGTGTTCCACGTAGACCGGCATGGGTTTCCGCGTCGCGAAAGGGGACGTGCCGCCCACCTGATAGCCGCTGTGCCGTGTCGCCGTGCCCGGGGCGCAGGGTGCGACTCGCTTCACGCCAATGCTGCGGGCCAGTTGTTTGGTGGAGACTTCCCGATCCCCATGCATCAGGATCAGAAATGGCTGCCCGTCGTCCCGATCAAACACCAGGGTCTTGATCATGTCGTGGAGCGCGATGCCCAGGGCGGCTGCCGCGGCGGCCGCCCCACCCTTTTCCACATAGGCGTATTGGTGACACTGTACAGCCACACCGTGATGTCGCAGCAGTCTCAGCGCCGGCGTTGACGGCAGTCGATCAGCGGCCATGTTCCCGGGTCTCGACGGGAAGGTCTTCGGCGGCCCAGAGTTCGATGCCGCCGGCCAGATTGCGGGGCTGCTCGAATCCCATTTCCAGCAAAGTGTGCGTGGCCAGGGCGCTGCGGGCGCCGGTGTCACAGTAGAGCACCACCAATCGCTGCCGGGCGTTGAACAATATCGGGCGACGGTGCTTGTTACTGGGGTCGGCGGCGCCTTCCAACTGTCCCCTGGGAATCAGTTCGGAGCCGGGAAGGCGCCCCGCGTTGTGTTCGTCTGGTTCGCGAACGTCAATCAGGAGTACGTCCGTGCCGTTGTCCAGGAGTTCGGCCAAATCATCGGGCTGAATCTCCTGGATCTGGCTGCGTGCGGCTGCGATCAGGTCGGCAAGGGTTTTGGCCATGATGATCCGGTTAGGGTTTTTGAGTGGGATTATCCCGACTGCGGCCCGCAGGACAAAGCCTCTTGGAAGGCTTCCAGATGCTGGATCGGGGGTGAGCACACCTGCCCCCGACAAAGATAGGCCGCAGTGCCGCTGCGCGGGCGGTGGGTATCCATCAGCCCAGGCAGTGGGTTGGCCCCGGTGGGGATGGCCAGGGTGAGACGGTTTGGCACATAGTCCTGGGTCGCGACTCTGCGCCATGCTTCGATGGATTCCGGATCACCCCGGATCACCACTGTTTGCTGGGGCGTCAGGCTGGCATCCAGAAACGCCACCAGACTGGCGTGGGCCAGCGGCGCGGCCTTGACCGTGGGCCAGCACCAGCGCATCAGCCGATCGGCGGCATCGAGATAGCGTGTTTCCCCAAGCAAATGGCCCAGACGCAGCAGCACCCGGCCGGCAACCCCGTTGCCGCAGGGCAAAGCGTCGTCCAAAAGGGGCTTGGGTCGGCTGATCAGGGTTTCGTGGTCGTGCGAGGTGTAGTAGAAGCCACCGCGTTCAGCATCCTCGAAATGCGTCAAAAGCGCTTCGGTCAGCGCCACCGCGAATTCCAGATCCTGTGCCCGCCACCGGCATTGACTGAGGGTTAGAGCCGCGTCCGCGAGAAACGCGTAGTCGTCCAAGTACGCATTGAGTTTGGACTCACCCCCCGCATACACTGCCAGCAGGCGCCCATCTCGCCATAGGGTCTGTTTAACGAAATCCAGTGCGCGGAAGGCGGAATCCGCCAGATCCGATCGGTCGAGGTGCAGGCTGGCCCGAGCCATGCCCTTGATCATCAGCGCATTCCAGGCACCCAGGATCTTCTCGTCCCGATGGGGTCGGATGCGCTCTGACCGAGCTTGCAGCAGCGCTTTCTCTGCAGATGATAATCGTTGCGCCAGGATGGCTGGATCCAGCTTGAGCCGATCGGCCAGTATGGTTGGATCGAGGTGGCCATACAGATGCCACCTCCCCTCGAAGTTGGGTGCCTGATTCAGTCCGAAACGAGCCGATGCGACGGCATACTCATCTGCATCCAAGTGTGCGGCGACCTGTTCAGGAGTCCAAACATAGTACTGGCCTTCCTCGCCCTCCGAGTCCGCGTCCAGAGAGGAAAAATAGCCGCCTTCGGGTGCCTGCATTTCGCGCAGGACCCAGTCGGCCGTGCCCAGCACCGCCCGTCGAAACTGGGCATCTGAGGTGATGGCAAAGAGTTGTGCGTACAACCCCAAGAGGGGGCCGTTGTCGTATAGCATTTTCTCGAAATGGGGAATCATCCAGCGCTCATCCGTCGAGTAGCGGTAGAAACCGCCCCCGAGGTGATCATAGAGTCCGCCCTCGTTCATCCGGCGCAGACTGAAACAGGCCATGTTCAGGGCGGCTTCGTCAGTGCGGGCGGTCTGTCGACTTCGCCACCAGCTTTGGAGCAGATGGCTCAGATAGGTGGGGTGGGGAAATTTAGGCGCACCACCGAACCCACCGTGTTCCGGGTCGTAGGACGCCTGGAGCTGATCCCGGGCGACCTGAAGGGGCCCGGCATCGTGTATCTCGTCGGTGGAGGCCGGGTCCAGCGCCGGGTGATTCAGGGCGGCCATCAGCGCTGTGTTCTGCTGATCAATTTCGCTATGGTGCCGCCGGTGGAGATCGACGATGCGACGCATCAGGTCGCTGAAGCCGGGCAGGCCGTGCCGCGGCTGTCTGGGGAAGTAGGTGCCGGCGAAGAAAGGGATCCGATCATGAGTCAGGAAAAGCGTCAGCGGCCAGCCTCCGCGCCTGCGCGCCAGGATCTGGTGTGCATGCTGGTAGATCCGATCGATATCCGGGCGTTCCTCGCGATCCACCTTGATGTTGACGAACAGTTCGTTCATCAGCGCCGCGGTGTCCGGATCCTCGAATGACTCGTGTGCCATCACATGACACCAGTGGCACGCGGCGTAGCCGATGGAAAGCAGTACCGGCTTGTTGTCTCTGCGTGCCTGCTCAAACGCCTGATCTCCCCATGGATACCAGTCCACGGGATTGTGGGCGTGCTGAAGCAGGTAGGGACTGGTTTCCTGGCCGAGGCGCTTGTGCTCCGATATGTTCTGGGACATGGCGACGACTAATTCCGACTTGTTTGGTCAACTATGTCTCAGCCGCTCGGAATTGGCAAAGCGCTACACCGGGCAGCGCCAATTCGCTTCTCTTCTTGCTGATATGCATGGGACGGGACACTAGGGAGCCTCTGATTTATTCTGGGCGAAGCAGATTGGAGGCTGAAATGCGCAGATTCAAGGGGCGGATCGCAGGGCAGATTGCGGGTAATAGTTGTTCTATTGCCAAGATCTGCAACGATGAAGCTGTGCATTTCAGTCCCAAGATGCACGTTCACGAATAGATCAGATGGTTCCCTAGGTCGCGGTCCGCATTCGCGGTAAAGTAGCGCGCCCCGCTTACGGCATATGAGCATCATGGCAGAAGATGAATCCCGCTTCGCACCGCTGAGGCTTAAGCGCAAGGAAGAGCGCCGGCTCAAGACCGGACACCTGTGGGTGTTCAGCAACGAGGTGGATGTGGTGAAGACCCCGCTCAAGGGTTTTGAGCCGGGCCAGCCGGTGCGCATCGAGGCCAGCAACGGCAAATCGTTGGGGACCGGTTACGTCAATCCCCATTCTCTGATCGCGGCCCGGCTGGTCAGTCGGGATCACCGCCACCCTTTCAGTCCGTCGCTGTTGGTGCACCGGATAAAGGTGGCCCTGTCGCTGCGTGAACGGCTCTACCCGGGTCCATTCTATCGGCTTCTGTATGGAGAAGGCGATGGTCTTCCGGGGTTGGTGATCGACCGCTATGGCGACGTCTTGATCGGGCAGATCACGACTTCAGGCATGGAGCGGATGAAGGGCCATATCGAGGCCGCATTGACAAAGGTGGTCAAGCCGGCCGCTTTGCTTTGGCGTAACGATGCGCCGGTGCGGGCACTGGAGGGTCTGGACGCCTACGTCGACTCCGCACTCGGTCCGATGCCCGAGGATTTGGAAGTGTGTGAGCACGATGCGCGTTTCCGGGTTTCGGCGACTTCGGGACAAAAGACCGGTTGGTTTTTTGACCAGTATGACAATCGGGCGCGTCTGCGACGTCTGGTGCCGGAGGCCCGCGTACTGGATCTGTTCAGCTATGTCGGCGCGTGGGGTATTCAGGCGGCCCGCTACGGGGCGCAAGAAGTTTTGTGTGTGGACAGTTCCGCCGCGGCGCTGGAACAGGCTCGAGCCAATGCTGTGCTCAACGGGGTCGAAGATCGGGTCCAGATGGAGCGTGCGGACGCGTTCGAGGTGTTGGAGTCGTTGCGGGCCGATAGCCGTCGATTCGATGTGGTGGTGGTCGATCCTCCGGCGTTCATCAAGCGGCGCAAGGACGCCAAGAGCGGGCTGCAGGGGTATTACAGGCTGAATCAACTCGCAATGCAGGTGCTGGCCAAGGACGGCATGCTCGTAAGCTGTTCCTGCTCTCAGATCTTGTTGCCCGAACAATTGTCGGAGCTCATTCAAAAGGGTGCGCGCCACACCGACCGGATGGTCCAAATCATTGATCGGGGTCATCAGGCCGCGGACCATCCGGTCCATCCGGCCATCCCGGAGACGGATTATCTTAAGTCCGTAACCGCCCGCTTCACCATGGCCTGAGCCTGATGCTGATTCATCCCGAAATCGACCCGGTGATCCTGCAGGTTGGTCCGCTTGCCGTGCGTTGGTACGGCCTGATGTACCTGATCGGCTTCGTCGGTGGTTGGTGGTTTGGGCGATATCGGGCCCGTCAGGGTAACAGCGTGCTGACCGAAGAGGCGGTCAACGATTTGGTGTTTTACGCCGCCATAGGCGTGGTTCTGGGCGGGCGCATCGGTTACACCCTGTTCTACAACCTGCCCGGGTTTTTGTCCGACCCGTTTTCGCTGCTCCGAATCTGGGAGGGGGGAATGTCGTTTCATGGCGGGTTGCTCGGGGTTCTGGTGGCCATGGGTTTGTTCGCACGTCGGCAGAGCCTGACGTTTTTCCAGGTCACCGATTTCATCGCACCGCTCGTGCCCATTGGGCTCGGGGCCGGCCGCGTTGGGAACTTCATAAATGGAGAGTTGTGGGGCCGGACCACGGATTTGCCCTGGGGCATGGTTTTTCGCGGCTACGGCGCAGGCGAGATGCCACGTCACCCGAGCCAGCTTTATGAAGCATTTCTGGAAGGTCTGGTGTTGTTTGCGGTGTTGTGGATCTACTCCGCAAAACCCCGGCCCACCATGGCTGTTTCCGGACTGTTTCTCTTGCTTTACGGTCTGTTTCGCTTCGCCGTGGAGTTCGTCCGGGAGCCCGATTTACACTTGGGTTTCCTCGCCTTGGACTGGCTCACGATGGGACAACTTCTGTCCACGCCAATGATTCTGTTTGGAATGCTTTTCATATGGATGGCCTATCGGCGCGAACGGGAGGGCTGATATGCAGCCGTATCTGGACTTGATGCATCATGTGTTGAAACACGGCGTGCGCAAGACTGATCGCACCGGTGTCGGTACGCTCAGCGTGTTCGGGCACCAGATGCGTTTTGACTTGACCGATCACAGATTTCCCCTGCTGACCACCAAGAAGGTGCATCTGCGCTCCATCATCCACGAACTATTGTGGTTCCTGAGGGGCGACACCAATCTGGCCTATTTACACGAAAACGGCGTGACCATCTGGGACGAATGGGCCGATGACGACGGGGAACTGGGTCCCATCTACGGCCATCAGTGGCGGTCCTGGCCCACGCCCGATGGCGGCCATGTGGATCAGATCCGTGTGTTGCTGGACCAGATCCGGTCCACACCGGACTCGCGCCGCCTGATCGTCAGCGCCTGGAACGTGGCGGACCTTGACCAAATGGCGTTACCTCCCTGCCACGCATTTTTCCAGTTCTATGTGGCCGAGGGGCGTCTGTCGTGCCAGCTGTATCAACGAAGCGCGGACATTTTCCTCGGCGTCCCGTTCAACATTGCCTCCTATGCCCTGTTGACCCTCATGATTGCCCGGGCCACCGGCCTGGACGCCGGTGAATTCATCCATACCCTGGGCGATGCCCACCTGTACCTGAATCATCTCGATCAGGTCTCGGAGCAACTGGCCCGAACGCCCCGGCCGGGGCCCAGAATGCACCTGAATCCCGAGGTCACGGACTTGTTCGCGTTTCGCTATTCCGATTTTCAACTCAGCGAATACGATCCCTATCCATCCATTTCGGCGCCGGTGGCGGTCTAGGGAAGGTCTGAACAATTGATACGAATCGCGTTTCGGTCCACAAGGGCACATCTGCCGCGTTTCCCGGCTTGGCCATAGAATGACTATGGCGCTGCGTCGGGAGCCTCGCATCTGCCCCCTTAATGTGCATATTCAAGGGGCGGATCGCGGGGCAGATCGCGGGCAGTGGTTGTGCTATTGCTAAGATCTGTAACGATGAAGCTGTGCATTTGAGATCCAAGATGCGCGTTTGTGGATAGATCAGAGGCTCCCCTAGGCGGCGGAATGCGGATATCGTTGGTGGTGGCGGTTTCGGAGAACGGTGTCATTGGCCGCGACGTCGGATTGCCCTGGCATCTACCCGCCGACCTGCAGCATTTCAAGCGGGTCACGTTGGGTCATCCCATTCTCATGGGGCGGCGTACCCATGAGTCCATCGGGCGGCCCCTCCCGGGCAGAGCCAACCTCATTCTGAGCCGCAATCCTGATTACATCGCTCCGGGATGTGCGGTTGTGCGGAACTGGACGCGGGCGCTGGAAGCGGCCGATGATGCCGCTGAATTGATGGTGATCGGCGGTGAGGCGGTCTATCGCCTGGCCTTAGCCCAGGCCGATCGGATTTACCTTACTCGCGTTCATGCCGACGTGGAGGGAGACGCTCACTTCCCCGATCTGAATCCTGCTGACTGGCGGGAGATGCAGTCCCGCGCGCGTCCCGCTGACGACGCGAATGCGTTCGATCTCACCTTCATTGTGTTGGATCGCGTGCGGTCGTCACAACGGTAGCAACTCTGGAGTCTCGCCCCGGCTGCGATGATCGGCAGCGCCAAGGGGCTCCACAAGTCGCAGGGATCCGGCCGAAGGATTCTTGTGTCCCCTTGGATGGCGCCGAGGACCGCAGTCCTGGCGGGACAAAAGCCCGTGCCTGTTTGAGCGCAGCGAGTTCACGGGCGCCCGCCAGGGCGAGGACCACAGGGGACCGGCGTAGCCGGCACCATCCCAGGGCGCGTTTTCTTTGGTTACTTTCTTTGCCGCGGGGCAAAGAAAGTCACTCGCCCAACAGGGCGAAACACAACGTTGGCAAATGGCAGGCTCGGGAAATTGGCTGGATGAGTGAGTGCTCCACCGAGCCGGAAATCGATTCAAAGCACAGCGTTTGGTTCAGGGTGGAACCAGAAGAAACGACACCCCCACGTCACTGCCCGCTACGCGGGTACCCTGCGCTTCTGGCCGGACGCGGCGCGAGCGAACTCGCCAACTGCGTTGGCTCGGACAGACACTCGCTTCCATCCGCGTCCGGCTGCGATGCTCGGCAGTGCCAAGGGGATCCAGGAGTCGCTGCGATCTAGTCGAAGGGTGTCTTAATCCCCTTGGATGGCGCCGAGGACCGCAGTCCTGGCGGGACAAAAGCCCGTGCCTGTTTGAGCGCAGCGAGTTCACGGGCGCCCGCCAGGGCGAGGACCACAGGGGACCGGCGTAGCCGGCACCATCCCAGGGCGCGTTTTCTTTGGTTACTTTCTTTGCCGCGGGGCAAAGAAAGTCACTCGCCCAACAGGGCGAAACACAACATTGGCAAATGGCAGGCTCGGGAAATTGGCTGGATGAGTGGGTGCTCCACCGAGCCGGAAATCGGCTCAAAGCACAGCGTTTGGTTCAGGGTGGATTTCACCCGCAGGGCAAGTTCATTTTTCTTTGCTTGTCCAAAAAAAGGACTTGCCACGTCACTGCCTGCTGTGTGGGGTGCCCTACCATGCTCGGCAGTGCCAAGGGGCTACAGGAGTCGCTGCGTTCCGATCTCAGGGTCACCCCCCGGGGGCGCCGGGCATCGAAAACTGCCGACTCCGCATCCCCTGGAGGTCTCGCAGGTTACTGCGAAACCTTACTAATTTCCTGGTGGCTGCTGAATCGTTTCCGGTTCTTCCGGCATCACGCCCAACGGATTCAGGCCTGCGCTGGGATCCGGCATCAACCACTCGTAGGGCTGTGGTGTGAGATAGCGGTTGAGTAGGGCCAGGTCTTCCCCGGACAGGTTGCCGGCGGCCTGCTTCAACTCCAACCGGCTGAGTACGTGCGCATTGCGCGCGATTTCATAGTCACGTTGTGCGAGCAGCAGGTCACGCTCGGCATCCAGCACATCGACAATTGTTCGGGTGCCTACATCGAAGCCGGCCTGGGTCGCTTCGGCCGCACTGCGCGACGAAATCACGGTCTGGTCTACTGCGTTTACGAAGCTGATGGTTGCATCCAGGTTTCGGAACGCGTCCCGAGTCTGTCGTTCAGCCGAACGGATAGACCTCTCCATGCCCTCCAGCGACCGTTCACGTAAATCCGCCGCCTGACGGGTTCTTGATGCAATACCGCCGCCGGCAAATAAATTGAGACTCAGTTCAAGCCCAATAACGCCGCCGTCGAGATCCCGCGCAAGCGGTGCATTGCTGTTGTCGTTGATATAGCTGGCGACTGCGTCCACGCTCGGATAGTTCGCCGCCCGCTGCACCTCGATTTCCTCGCCCGCCGCATCGACATTCGCCCGCGCTGCCAGAACCGTCGGGTTGTTGCGTCGGGCTTCCTCGACCCAGACTTCGACGTCGTGGGGCTCGGCGGTGACCAACGGCAGATCCTGACTTAGAAAGAACACGCTGGGAATCGCCTGTCCGGTCAGTTGACGCAGAGCCTCCTGCGCATCGGCGCGTTCGTTCACAGCTAAGATTTCGTTTGCAATTGCCCGGTCGTACCGCGCCTGCGCCTCATACACGTCGGTGATGGTCACCAGGCCCACCTCGAATCTACGCTGTGCCTGCTCCAACTGGCGTCCAATGGCCTTCTTGTCGGCGATTGTAAACGCCACTTCAACCTCGGTATCCAGCAGGCCGAAGTACGCGTCCGCGGTGCGTATGATCAACTCCTGTTCCACCGAGTCGTACTGGTACTCGGCTTCGGCCACCTCGAATTTTGATCTGGCCAGACGCTTCATTCGATCGAGCCGGAAGATTGGCTGCCGCGCACTGATGGTGAGGTTGTTGGTGTTGTATCCGTCGGAATTCTTGAAGTTCAAGTAGTTGGTGTCGCCGAACAGATCCACCCGAGGAAGGAGCTCAGCCATGGCTTGGGGTTCGTTCTCGAGTCGGGCCCGTCGTTCCGCATCTGCACCCCTCAGAATAGGGTCGCTGGAAACGGCCAGTTGATAAACCGTGAGCAGATCCTCCGCCATGACGAGCTGCATGGGCAGCAAGCTTGCCAGCAACGCTGTCATGAGTTTAGACGCACTACGCATTTTCGATCCTCGATGCTTCTGGGAGTCTAGAACGCTTCGACCAAACCCGGCCAGGCTTGTCTCACGACGGTGTCGATCATGGAACGGCACTCTAGTATGTCGCCATTGATGGGTCTACCTGATCGGCCCAGGCATCGACCCCGCCAACCAGATTGATGACCTGGCTGTAGCCGCTGTGTTCCAGATAACGTCCGACCTGCTGGCTCCGGACCCCGTGATGGCAGATCAGGACAATTTCCCGTTCCCTGGATTCCAGAACGCCCTGGCCCAATGAACTTGGAATGGCGTTCATGGGCAGGCTGTGGCTGCCATCGATATGCGCGATTTCCAGTTCCCAGGGTTCGCGTACGTCCAGCAACAACGGAAGCCATCCCGCCTCCAACCTGCGATGGAGATCATTGGCGTGCAGCTGTTCCATCAGAACACGAACGGTACGGGTTGGTCACAGTGCAGCAGCCGAGGCAGATCGGTTTCGAACAGGCACTCCCGGGCCCACTGCGATTCAGATACCCGGGTGACCAGCCAGGCCTCCATAACTGGGCTGTCGCCGGTTACGCAGAACAGTCGCCCGTCGGGGGTCAGTTGTCGCAGGTAGCTTTCCGGAATCGTCGGCATGGATCCGGTCAGGGCAATGACATCGAATGCGCCATCCCCATCCCAGCCTGAGCTGCCGTCCCCGGAACGCACGCGGACACGCTCGTAGCCCTGGCCCCGCAGGTTTTCCACCGCTGCGAACTTGAGCGCATCGATCAGCTCGATACTGGTCACGCTGGCGCCCAGTTCTGCCAGGCAGGCTGTCACAAAACCGCTTCCGGTGCCGATCTCCAGAATCCGGTCGGCCGGCCCGATACTGAGCGCCTGTAGCATGCGCCCTTCGACGGCCGGCACCATCATGTGCTGTCCATGGCCCAGTGGGATACGGGCATCGCAGAAAGCCAGTGCACGGTATTGCTCCGGAACAAAAGCCTCCCTTGGCACTTTTCCCAGAACATCGAGCACCCGCGGGTCCAACACCTCCCACGGTCTAATCTGTTGCTCGATCATGTTAAAACGTGCTTGCTCGAAGTTCATCTCACTCATCGACGCCGCTACTCCGAAATGATGCTGGTCACGGGGCGCGGGACCGGCGCGCTTGGCCAAGTCTTGATACGGGCTGCCGTGACCCGCCGTGCGTGGCATTATGCTACCACAGCCCGATGTGGCGACTGCTGCTGATGCTGATGCAACCCGATTGCGATCGCTGCACGTTCAAACACCTGGATCTCGCCTACAGCGTGACTAAGGGAAGCGCCTTCCGTGCCTTCAAACGGTTGCTTCCGGATTTGGTCGAAGGAGTCGATTTCCAGTGTCTCGACGCCACCCTGGACGCCCCGCGGATCGAGGAACTCAAGCGACGGGGTTGGGTCTATCCCACTTCAAGGAACGTGGTGGTGCTGTCCAGCGCCGGCAGAGCGGCAGTGGAGCATGAACTGGAATCCCAGTTGTCGGACCCGAGCCCGGACAGGAGCGTTTATATGAATGTCAGTGAAACCATGCAATTGAAACTGACCCAGGGTCTGTCTCCGCTGCACCTGGAGGTGGTGAACGAAAGCCACACGCATAATGTGCCGGACGGTTCAGAGTCCCACTTCAAGGTTCTGGTTGTGGCCGAGGCGTTTGACGGCCAAACCCTTCTGAGCCGACATCGCGCAGTCAATGCGCTGCTGGCACAGGAGTTGGCCGGTCCGGTCCACGCCCTTGCCATCCACGCTCACACACCGGATGAGTGGTTTGAGCGCGGCGGAAAAACACCGGAGTCGCCACCCTGTCTTGGCGGTGATCGCTAGGAAGCCTCTGATCTATTCGTGAACGTGTATCTTGGGATCTGAAATGCACAGCTTCATCGTTGCAGATCTTGGCAATAGTTATTCTATTGCCAAGATCTGCGCCTTGAATCCGCACATTTCACCCTCCAATCTGCTTCGTCCAGAACAAATCAGAGGCTCCCTAGGTAAGGTTCCAACGATCCAGGCAAACGCCCTGGACTGACCCGAACCCTATTGACCGGTCATTTGCACTGCCAGCACATCGCAGGGGGCGTGGTGCAAAACACCGCTGGTGGTGCTGGGCAACAACAGGGACAGCCCGTGGCGTTCGCGGGCGCCGACCACAATCAGGTCCACCGCGTGCTCCCGCGCCAGTTCAGGTATATCCACCCGTGCCGAGCCCACTTGCACCCAGCAGGCCGCGTCAACCAGCCCCAGTTTGCGGGCCAAGTCTTCCAGGCCTTGCCGCGCTTCCTGCTCCAGCGTCTCGGTGACGTCTGGAACTTCGATTGGCACACCCTCGGCCACGTAGTCCACCGGCAGCTGTTCTACGATATGCGCGAGGCTCAAGCGTGCTTTGTGTCGTTCGGCCGTATCGGCGGCCCGTTCCGCGACCGCATCGTTGTCTTCCGACAGATCGGTGGCCAGGAGTATGTGACGGTAGGATTCCATCGTCGCGCCTCATAAACTTTCAGGGAGCTGAGACCCTATTACAACGCTGTACTTGATACTGTGCAAATCTGTCGTCACCAACGGGAGTTGCTGCGATGAACGAGAATCGATTTTCTGGCGTCCGCGCCTGTGTTTTCGACGCGTATGGCACGCTGTTCAATGTGCATTCTGCGGTTGCTCGGCACCAGGCCCGACTGGGCGGATTGGCCGACGGTGTATCGGCCCTGTGGCGAACCAAACAGCTTGAGTACACCTGGCTGCGCACCATGATGGGGCGTTACGTGGATTTTTGGCAAGTCACGGGGGACGCGCTGGATTTTGCGCTGGAAACGCACCGCTACGAAGACCCGGATCTGCGGCGGGATCTGATGGAAGCCTATCTGGCTCTGGATTGCTATCCCGAAGTGCCGGAAGTGCTGCAGGCGCTGCGTGAGAAAGGACTCAAGCTCGCCATCCTGTCCAATGGCTCGTCCGATATGCTAAAGGCCGCGGTCGAGAGTGCCGGTCTGTCCGAGTTGCTGGATGCCAGTCTGTCGGTGGATGTCCTGCAGTGTTACAAGCCCATGCCGGCGGTTTATCAAATGGCCTGCGATCACTTGGGCGTTGCCGCCGAGGAGATCAGCTTCCAGTCCTCCAATGCCTGGGATGCCGCCGGGGCGGCGACCTTCGGCATGCGTGTGGCGTGGATCAATCGGTTCAAGCAGCGCCCCGAGCGCCTGCCCGGCCGCCCGGCGGCCGAATTGGAATCGCTCTCCGAGTTGCCGGCACTGATGGATGATTGAGGATGTTCAAGCGCCGGGCGCGGATCCTGTTCATCGGTGGTGAGTCTGCGGTCACGGCGAGTGAGCTGGCCAACGACTTGGGCGGATGCTGGCTGGAGGCGCGGGCTCAGTCGATCCAGAGTCTCAACGCCGGCGCGTTTACGCCGCAGGCCACGCAGGGGGCCTGTCATTGGGCCGACACCGTGATCCTGTTGGATCAGGGGGGCGCAGGCTCTGAGCTGTGGCTGCCCCAGCACACCCAGACCCAGTGTCGACGCTGGCCGTTATCGGGCCTGGGCGGATGTGAAAGGGCGTTGAATGCGGAGCTCAGGCGCAGAGTATCAGGTTTGATCGGGGGGCTTCGTTTGTTGGCGGGGTCATCGGGGGCGCCGCCGGTGTAGAGCCGCGTCAATCAGTGCTGCGCTGCCAATCTCCGGAGCGCCCGCCCTGTTTTTGAACCAGGCAGACTTGATCGATCACCATGCCTCTGTCCACCGCCTTGCACATATCGTAGATCGTGAGCAGTGCGACTTGAACGGCGCACAACGCCTCCATTTCCACGCCCGTTTTCGAATGCACCTCGGCGGTGGCCCGGCACCACACTGCGGGCTCGGCGTGGTCTGTGGTCAGATCGACCTCCACTCGGGTCAGATTGAGCGGATGGCACAGGGGAATCAGGTCGGAGGTCCGTTTCGCGCCCATGATGCCGGCGATTCTTGCGATGCCCAACACGTCGCCCTTCTTGTGATTGCCTTTCTCGATCAGCTCCAGGGTCTCGGTCCGCATACCGATCCGACCTCGCGCCACGGCGATTCTATGGGTTATCGCCTTGTCGCCCACATCCACCATGTGTGCTTCGCCGGATTTGTTGAAGTGAGTCAGGTCGTTCACGGTTCTCTCGTGGTGCAATGACAGCATGGGGAAATGGAAGCCGCCCGCAATGGTGCGGTGCAAATTGCATCGCACCGTTGGACGTAGGATAGTACGCCCTCTCGCGGGGCAGACCAACGCCGGTGCGCTCTGAAATGATGCGCCACGCGAACAAAACGGTAGGAGGGCTCGCCTGAGAATGAAACGCCACAAGGTCCAGAAAAAGGATTCGGCGTTTGGGTGAGTTGGATTGAGGAGAGGGCCGCTGCGACTGGCTGGCATGCAGCTACTAGAGCCCCAGTTAAATGACTGGCCTGTTTGCCGTCATCGCCAGCGTGTGGCTGTAGGCCTCCTGGGGCGTTTCGGCCGCACCCAAATCGAGAGGGCGGCGGGTTGACCCGTCGCCCTCGTCTATTCTGGGCATCTTGTAGCGCGATCAGTCCTTGCTCGCGTTGTAGCGGGCAACACTTTCATCGATTTCCGCAACGGCGTCCTCGTAGGAGCCCCAGCCGTCGAGCTTGACCCACTTGCCCGAGTCAAGATCCTTGTAGTGCTCGAAGAAGTGGGCGATGCGCCTGAGCAACATATCCGGCAGATCCTCCGTGGTCTTCAGGTCTTTGTAGTCCGCGCACATTTTCACGATCGGCACTGCAACCAGCTTGGAATCGCCCCCTGCCTCATCGCTCATCTTCAGCAAACCCAGCGGACGGCTGCGCACGACGCAACCGCTCACCAGGGGAAAAGGCGTAACCACCAGTACATCCAAGGGATCACCGTCCTCGCACAGGGTGTCCGGGATGTAGCCGTAGTTACACGGGTAGTGCATGGCAGTGTTCATGATCCGGTCAACGAACAGCGCGCCGGTGTCCTTGTCCACTTCGTACTTGACCGGGTCGGAGTTCGCCGGTATCTCGATTATTACGTTCAGGTCGTTGGGGATATCACGCCCCGCATTGACTCTATCCAGAATCATTGAATCCGCCTCGTCTGCGTTTTTTGGTATGGGTGGAAGCGCGTGTCGCCAGACAGAGGTGCCCCCTGAGGAAGGTCGGCGGCCGCGCATCTATATGCATGCCCACGCCCGGGTAAGGTCGACCGCAGGCAAAATGACGCATAGCACAAAAATCCGGCGACACTATACTCCCATACGGCCCGGATTGCGACGCAGATGGCCGGCAATTGTCGATGCGGGTGCAAGTCAATAAGTCTGCCAACGCCCGGCCTGGGGTTCGCGCCAGGGCACAAGCTCCTATATGGGCGGTTTTGTACTCCCACACGCCTCTGGATTGACACTCACGAATTGCTGGGACAGGCTTGCTGGACTCCGCAATCGAGGCGGGGAGCCGCCTGCGACTGGATTGGGTTCAAAGGCCAATCAGGTGACGGCTATCCGGCGGCCCGGGCATTTAAAATAAGGTGAGGCTGAAAACATGCGCATAGTTCTACTGGGGGCGCCGGGTTCGGGAAAGGGAACCCAGGGTGAGAAGATCGTCGACAGTTTTGGCGTGACCCATATCTCCACCGGCGACGTACTGCGAGCGGAGGTGGCGTCCGGTTCTCCGCTCGGCCTGCAGGCAAAAGAGATCATGGACGCGGGCGGCCTGGTGTCGGATGAAATCATCGTGGGTATTGCCCGGGAACGCATCGGACAGTTAGACCCGGTCAAGGGTTTTATGCTGGATGGGTTTCCGCGAACCCTTCCCCAGGCCGAAGCCCTGGATGCGATGCTCGACGAGCTGGGCCAGCCGTTGGACTGCATTGTGCTGTTCGACGTCGACAATGAAGAAATCATGACCCGTCTCCTGGCCCGAAAGCGGGCGGACGACAATGAGGACACCATCCGAACCCGGCTGCAGGTTTACTCGGATCAAACCGCGCCACTGATCTCTTACTATCGGGATCAGGGCAAGTTGCGCGTGGTGAAGGGGGTCGGTGACGTGGAGGAGATTTTCCAGACCATCCGTGGGGTGCTGGAAGACGCAGTCTGACCGGCTCAAGCGGCCCCCCTGGGTTTTACACGGGCACATCCGCCGCGTTTCCCGGCTTAGCCATAGAATGACTATGGCCAAGCCGGGGGCATCACATCTGCGCCCGTCTGGGGCGAAATGCGATTCGTGTCAATTGATCAGGCTTTCCCTGGGGAACCTGATTTTTTCGTGCAGGTGCATCTTTGGACTGAAATGCCCAGCTTCGCCGTTGCAAATCCTGGCAATAGAACAGCTACTATCCGCGATCTGCGCCTTGAATCCGCACATTTCACCTTCCAATCTGCTCCGTCCAGAATACGTCAGGGGCTCCATAGGGCGCGCCGGCTCGATTCCCTGGTTAGGATCGATTTGAATCTGTAATGCGAGGAAACCGATGGATCCTGAATCGAGGGGCCAGCAAAGCGCAGGATGTTCGCCATGTAGGCATCGACGAAATGGAGGGAGTGGCCAAGGGCAGAGCCTGAACGTCCGTGCCGCGCTGGAATGGCATCTGCATCCGGATCGTCCCCGATTGGGAGATATCGGCTTACCGGAAAAGGGAAACAATGAAGACGATGCGGATTCTCGCCGTGGCGGCATTGCTTGGAACCCTGGTGGCCTGCGCCGCGGATGATCCCAACAGACGGGCCAAGACCGGGGCCGCCATGGGCGCCGTGGCAGGCGCCGTGGTCGGTCACCAGATTAACAGCAGCTCAGGCCGGTACATCGGCGCGATCGTCGGTGCCCTGGGCGGCGGTGCGGTGGGTCACTACATGGATCGGCAACAGCAGGACATGGAGGCGGCTCTAGCCGAACAGCAGGCCGCCCATGACCTGGAGGTGCAACGGCTCAAGGACGAAAGCCTGAAGATCAGCGTTCCGGGGGAGGTGTCCTTTGGTTTCGACAGTGCGGCGCTAAACCCGGCATTCGTGCCCACCCTCGACAGCATGGCCGACGTGCTGCGTCAGTATGACAAGACCGTGGTGCACGTGGTGGGGCACACCGACAGCGTGGGGTCTGCCGCTTATAACCAGCAGTTGTCGGAACGCCGGGCCGAAAGCGTGGCCGCCGCGTTCCGCCAACGTGGTGTGGCGCCAGAGCGTTTGCGGATCGAAGGCCGGGGCCAGAACGAGCCCCGTGCCAGCAATGACGGTGAGGCGGGGCGTCAGCTGAACCGAAGGGTCGATATCGTGATTCGCCCCATAGTCGAGGGTCAGGAGGAACTTTCAGTCCAACCGCCGCCACCCGAGGGCCAGGGCATCTAGTGTAGTGTCTTCCACACACTTGATGGTTGTGGTTAGGCATCGTGGTGACTGACAAGGCGCGGTGAGGAGGAATAGCCAGCGCTATTGCGACGATCCGCAACGCCGTCAGGGACCGCGAGGGCCAGCGCAGGTGTTAAGTGTGTGGGAGACACTACACTAGTGTCGTGTCCCACAAGCAAGTGACGATTCAGCCGTTCGGTAAGCGTGCAGCCGCGGGCCTGCGCCCGCCCAGCGCCGGGGTGCTTCTCGCCCTGCTGAAATGCAACGAACTGATGGGACGGTGCACTGGTCCACGACTGACCAATAAAGAGACGAAAGGCAATCAGAGCAGCGCCCAGACCAGCAGCAGGTAACGCGCCGCTTTGCCCATGGCAACGTACAGCACCGTGGGCAGCCACGGGGTGCCCAGCCACCCTGCCGCCAGGCAGAGTGGATCCCCCACAACCGGCAGCCAGGCCAGCAGAAGCGCCGGTGCACCCCATTTCTGAAGCCGCTCCAGGGCCCGTCGCTGAGCTGGTTTGAGCCCCGCGGGTGTACCGAGACGGCGGCGCAGGATGCGTCCGATCACCCAGGATGTCAGGCTGCCCAGGGTGTTGCCCACGGTGGCGACCGCCAGCCACACCCAACTCATCGCGGGCTGGTCCAGTACCAGGGCTGCAAGCATGGCCTCGGAGCCGCCGGGCAACAGGGTTGCTGCTAGAAAGCTGGCGACAAACAAGGCGGCGATTGTGGCCAAAAACCCATCCTCAAGCAAAGCAACACGGGGCCTTTTGAGCGCCGCGGTGGCGCGCGTCATCGTATCGGCGCGGTGGTCGATAGCAAAGACCGTGCGCCAGTTTCAGATCGACGATCCACTGTCCGTGGCCTCTTCATCCCTGTTCCCATGGCTTGTCCGTGCGCCTGGCTTCGGGCACATTCAGCTCGGATTGCGACCACGGCACCCTTCTCCCACCGCAGGACGATTGTCCTCGGCTGCGCGGTGCCCGCGACGCTACAGGACGTGCGCTGTACCTGCACCTGGCCAAGCGACCGTCGGCCCGACCTGAGCGATGGCATACACTTCACCACGCAACCGCAACCGCCGTCAGGCCCGGATCAGGAGATGCGCCCATGACATTGGTCACCGTTGCCGCAACCCAGATGGCCTGTGATTGGGATCGGGAGGCCAATTTGCGGCGTGCTGAATCACTGGTTCGGAACGCGGCCGGCCAAGGCGCGCAGATTATTCTGCTGCAGGAGCTGTTCGAGACCCCCTATTTTTGCACCGACGAGTTGCCACGGCATTTTGGTCTGGCCCACGAAGTCACCGGCAATCCTGTGCTCGCGCGGTTCTCGGACCTGGCGGCTGAACTCGGCGTGGTGCTGCCCGTCAGTTTTTTTGAGCGTGCCGGTAATGCATTTTTCAATTCGCTGGCTGTGCTGGATGCCGATGGCCGCAACCTGGGGGTGTACCGCAAATCCCACATTCCCGACGGGCCCGGATACGAGGAGAAGTACTATTTTTCGCCGGGCGATACCGGGTTTCGCGTTTGGGATACCCGATACGCACGGATCGGCGTCGGCATTTGCTGGGATCAGTGGTTTCCGGAGGCCGCGCGCGCCATGGCCCTGATGGGCGCGGAGATCTTATTCTATCCCACCGCCATCGGCTCGGAACCGCCCGACCCAGACCATGATTCCCGGGACCATTGGCAGCGGGTGATGCAAGGCCATGCGGGTGCCAACCTGATGCCTTTGGTGGCGTCCAATCGCATCGGCGCTGAACAGGGTGAGGGCTGCGGTATACGCTTCTACGGTTGTTCCTTCATCGCCGGTCCCACCGGCGACAAGCGGGCCGAGGCCGGTCGGCATGAAGAGGCGGTGATCACCGCCCGGTTTGATCTGGATGCGGTCCGCGGCCAACGCCAGGCCTGGGGTGTGTTTCGGGATCGGAGGCCGGACTTGTACGGTCCGCTGATGACCCTCGATGGAGGCAAACGTTGACTGAACTGGCCGTCATTGGGGGTTCATCGCTGGATTCATTTCGTGTTGATCGGCCAATGCGGTCGCGAAAACGTCGCGGGTCTTCTATTCTTTCGGTTCGGCCGAGCCTCAATCGTCAGAAGCCCCCGGCCGGGCGCGGCGATACAACCCTCGTGCGCTGCGTGAACGCCCGTTGAAAATCGAGGGACAAACACCGAGGAGGCTTTACCAGATGACGCCCAATGTAACCGGACTTGCCCGTCGGGTCCTCATGGGCAGCGCCACTGCGCTTTGCCTGATCATGGCGAGCGATGCCGCGCTCGCGGACATGGCCGCTGCCGAGAAGTGGGTTGACGAGGAATTCCAACCAGCGGCGATCTCCCGCGATGAGCAGATCGCTGAAATGGAATGGTTTATCAAGGCGGCCGAGCCATATTCCGGCATGGAAATCAACGTGCTCTCCGAGACCATTCCGACGCACACCTACGAGTCGGAAGTGTTGACCAAGGCGTTCGAGGAAATCACCGGCATCAAGGTGAATCATCAGCTTCTGGGCGAGGGCGAAGTGGTCCAAGCCGTACAGACTCAGATGCAGACCAATCGCAATCTCTACGACGCCTACATCAACGATTCAGATCTGATCGGCACCCACTCGCGCCTGCAGCTTGCCGTAAACCTGTCCGACTGGATGGAGGGCGATGGCAAGGACGTCACGCTGCCGACCCTCGATGTGGATGATTTCATCGGCAAAGCGTTTACCACAGGGCCGGACGGCAAGTTGTACCAGCTCCCGGATCAGCAGTTCGGAAACCTTTACTGGTTTCGCAAGGACTGGTTCGAACGAGACGATCTCAAGGCTCGGTTCAAGGAAAAATACGGTTATGAGCTGGGTGTTCCCGTTAATTGGTCAGCCTACGAAGACATCGCCGACTTCTTTACCAACGACGTAAAGGAAATCGATGGTGTTCGCGTCTACGGTCACATGGACTATGGCAAGCGCGCCCCGGATCTGGGCTGGCGGATGACCGACGCGTGGTTGTCAATGGCCGGCGCCACCTCGCCGGGTTTGCCCAACGGACGCCCGATCGACGAGTGGGGCATCCGCATGGAGGAGGGCTCATGCAATCCCCAGGGCGCTTCGGTGTCGCGCGGTGGGGGCGCCAACAGCCCGGCCGCTGTATATGCGATCCGAAAATGGGACGAGTGGCTGCGGCAATATGCACCGCCCGGGGCGGCCGATTACGACTTTTATCAGTCGCTGCCGGCCCTTTCGCAAGGCAATGTTGCTCAGCAGATTTTCTGGTACACGGCCTTTATGCCCGATATGGTCAAGCCCAAGAGCGAGGGCAACAACACCGTCGATGACGACGGCAATCTGCTGTGGAGAATGGCGCCGTCACCCCACGGTCCCTACTGGCAGGATGGGATGAAGCTCGGCTACCAGGACGCCGGTTCCTGGACCCTGTTGAAGTCGACCCCGGATGATCGTCGAAAGGCGGCATGGCTGTATGCCCAGTTCGTCGTCTCCAAGACGGTCGATGTGAAGAAGTCCCATGTGGGCCTCACGGTGGTTCGGGAGAGCACCATCAATCACGACTCGTTCACCGAGCGGGCACCTCAGCTGGGTGGCTGGGTCGAGTTTTACCGCTCCCCTGATCGGGAGTTGTGGACACCCACCGGAGTCAACGTGCCGGACTATCCAAAACTGGCCCAGATCTGGTGGCAGCAAATTGGCGACGTCAACTCGGGTGCGTTTACACCCCAGGAGGCGATGGACCGGCTGGCCTCTGAGATGGACCAGATCATGGCCCGGATGCAGGCCGTGGACGAGAAGGCCGGTGTGTACGGTGGTTGCGGTCCACGCCTCAACGAGGCAAAAGATCCCTCGGAATGGCTGGGTAAGCCGGATGGGCCTGCCGCCAAGCTGGAGAACGAGAAGCCCCAGGGAGAAACCATCGCCTACGAAGAACTCATAGAGCGCTGGTCCGAGGCCAAGTAGAGCGCATTTGAGCTTGAGCTGGATCCGCGGCCTTCGGGGCGTCAATGCTGCGCTCCGGGGGCCGCGTTTTTCAGGTTCCTCGAACCTCACACATTAGCGAGCCGCGACCACACCATGGCGCTGGAACTCAGAAACATCGAGAAACGGGTGGGTGCGGAATCCCACATTTACGAGACAAATCTGAGCTTTGTCGACAACGGGTTCAACGTGTTGCTGGGCACGACGCTCTCGGGAAAAACAACTTTGATGCAGCTGATCGCCGGCACCGACAAACCCACTTCCGGCGAAGTCTGGTTTCGGGGTACCAATTTGACCCAGGTGCCGGTTCAGAAGCGCAATGTGTCACTGGTGTTTCAGCAGTTCATCAATTACCCGAATCTGTCGGTCTACGAAAATATTGCTTCGCCTCTGCGCGTTGCGAAGATTTCCAGGGATGAGGTGGATGAGCGGGTGCAGCGCACGGCGGACCTGCTGAAGCTGACGCCCATGCTCGGTCGGCGACCGGACGAACTCTCCGGTGGGCAGCAACAGCGGACCGCCATCGCAAGGGCCCTGGTCAAGGATGCGGATATTGTGCTACTGGACGAGCCGTTGGCTAACTTGGACTACAAGCTGCGTGAAGAGCTGCGCGACGAGTTGCCGAAGTTGTTTGCCGATCGGGATTGTACGGTGGTGTATGCAACCACCGAGCCCACCGAGGCGTTGCTGCTTGGCGGTCACACTGCATTGCTGAACCAGGGCCGGGTCGTCCAGTTCGGTCCCACCTCCGACATTTACCGTCACCCCAGGTCGCTGCTTGCCGCCCAGGTCTTTTCCGATCCCCCGATCAATACTGCCTCGGTGCAAAAGCAGGGCGATCAGATCGTCTTGTCGGAATCGGTCAGCTGGCGGGCGCCGGATCGTCAGGCCGCTTTGGCAGACGGTCCCTACACCATCGGCATTCGACCGCATCATGTCCTACCCAGGGACCCTGGCGGAGACTCCGTTGCCGTGGAAGGTGAGGTATTGGTCACCGAGTTGTCCGGATCGGAAAGCACCATTCATTTCGATCTGGCGGGCAGCGTCTGGGTGTCGCTGGCCCGTGGGGTCGATACGTTTAAGGTTGGCGAGCGGGCCACCCTGTACGCGGACGTTGCCCATGCGCTGTTGTTCGAGCCGGACGGCGCATTGGTTGCCGATTGAGCGGATAGATAGACGTGGCAAAAATCACCCTTGAGCATCTGCGCCATAGCTATATGGCGAACCCGCCCACCGAGGCCGATTGGGCATTGCGGCGCCTGGACATTGACTGGGACGACGGCGGGGCCTATGCCCTGCTCGGCCCCTCGGGATGCGGTAAGACGACCTTGCTCAACATCGTTTCGGGTTTGCTCAAGCCAACCGAAGGTCGGGTTCTATTCGACGACCTCGACGTAACCGATTTGCCACCTGACCAACGCCAGATAGCGCAGGTTTTTCAGTTTCCGGTCATTTACGACACCATGACCGTGTATGGCAACCTCGCGTTTCCGCTGCGCAACAGAAATGTGCCGGAGAAAGAGGTCGACCAACGTGTGCGCCAGATCGCGGACATGCTGGACTTGACCGACCGCCTGGACAGTCGGGCTTCGGGGTTGACCGCTGACGGCAAGCAGAAGATCTCCCTGGGGCGCGGCCTGGTGCGTTCGGACGTCAACGTAATCATGTTCGATGAGCCCCTGACCGTGATCGATCCGCATCTCAAATGGGTATTGCGTTCTAAACTCAAGGAACTGCACCAGGAGGTTGGGCGCACCATGATCTATGTAACCCATGATCAGACCGAGGCGCTGACCTTTGCCGATCGGGTGGTGGTGATGAATCTGGGTGAAGTCGTGCAGATCGGCACACCGGTCGAGCTGTTCGAGCGCCCGGAGCACACCTTCGTCGGTCACTTCATTGGCTCGCCCGGCATGAATGTGCTGCCCTGCGAGTTGGCGGACGGGGGCGCGTCAATCGAAGGTCATCGGGTTACCGTTGCCAATGCCAGCGCGCTGAATGAGCCCGATGGTGTCCTCGAGATCGGCATTCGGCCTGAGTTTGTGTCTTTTGCCGACCAGGGGCTCCCGGTGGATGTGGTCAGGGTCAGTGATGCCGGTCGCTATCGAATCGTCGATACGCGTTTGGGTGCTCACAGCATAAAGCTGCTGGTCAGGGAGGGTGAGTCGGTGCCGAGCGAGAGGGCTTACCTGCGTTTCGATCCGGAGCGGACGCGGGTTTACTGCGACAGCAGGGTGCTGACATGAGATCCGCTAAATGAGCAAGACCGTCAATCAAAAGGCCTGGTTTTTTGTTCTCCCGGTGCTGGCGTTGGTTGCCTTCAACGCCATCATTCCATTGATGACAGTGGTCAACTACTCGCTGCAGGAAACCTTCGGCGACAACGTGTTTTTCTGGGCCGGCACCCAGTGGTTTCAGGACGTGCTCGGTTCAGAGCGCTTCCACGCCGCCCTGGGGCGACAACTGCTGTTCACGTTCACCATCCTGATCATTGAAATTCCCCTGGGTGTGGCCATCGCTTTGGCGATGCCACGGACCGGACCTTGGGTATCGGTTTGTCTGGTCTTGATGGCGCTGCCTTTGTTGATTCCCTGGAACGTGGTTGGGGCCATGTGGAACATCTTCGCCCTGCCCGACATCGGTTTGCTCGGGCACACCCTGAACGCCCTTGGCTGGGACTACAATTTCACCCGGAATCCGGGCGATGCCTGGATGACCGTGATCCTGATGGATGTCTGGCACTGGACATCGTTGGTGGTCCTGCTCGCCTATGCGGGTCTTGTGTCGATTCCCGATGCCTATTATCAGGCAGCGAAGATCGACGGTGCGCGGCCCTGGGCGATCTTTCGTTACATCCAGCTACCGAAAATGAAACGGGTGCTGACCATCGCGATCCTGCTGCGCTTCATGGACAGTTTTAACATTTACACTGAACCTTTCGTGCTGACGGGGGGCGGTCCGGGCAATTCGACCACGCTGCTGTCCATTGATCTGGTGAAAGTGGCGCTGGGGCAGTTTGATCTCGGTCCCGCCGCGGCCATGTCCCTGATTTATTTTCTGATAATTCTGCTGTCCAGCTGGATTTTCTACGCGGTCATGACCCGCAATGAGGAATGGTGATGAAACGCGCGACGTGGCTTGTACCGACGCTCTACATCATTTTTCTGATGCTGCCCATCTATTGGCTGCTGAACATGTCGTTCAAGACCACCAACGAGATCCTCGGTACGTTCTCGCTTTGGCCGCAGCGGTTCACGCTGGAGAACTACATCACCATCTTCACCGACCCGACCTGGTACATGGGCTATGTCAATTCACTGATTTACGTGACCATCAACACTCTGCTGTCCGTGTCCGTGGCACTGCCCGCGGCCTACGCGTTTTCCCGGTACAGGTTTATCGGCGACAAGCATCTGTTTTTCTGGCTGCTCACCAATCGCATGGCGCCGGCCGCTGTGTTCGCCCTGCCGATTTTTCAGCTGTATTCCGCGGTTGGACTGTTCGACACCCACCTGGCTGTCGCTCTGGCTCACACCCTGTTCAATATTCCGTTGGCAGTGTGGATTCTAGAAGGATTCATGTCCGGTGTGCCGAAGGAACTGGACGATACGGCGTACGTGGATGGCTACTCGTTTGGGCACTTTTTTGTGAGAATTTTTATTCCGACCATCGCCGCGGGAATCGGTGTCGCCGCGTTTTTCTGCTTCATGTTCTCCTGGGTCGAGTTGCTGCTGGCCAAGACCCTGACCGCGGTGGAGGCAAAACCCATTGCGGCGACCATGACCCGGACCGCGAGTACCTCCGGCTACGAGCTGGGTCTGCTCGCGGCCGCCGGATCCCTGACCCTCGTTCCTGGTGCGGTGGTCGTGTACTTTGTCCGCAACTACATTGCCAAGGGGTTCGCCCTTGGCCGGGTCTGAAGCAACCGGGCACCGGAGGGGAGCGCAGTCATGGGTTTGAGCTGGATGGCCTGGACCTGGCCGACTGCGGCCTTTTTTGCGTTCATCGCCCTCTGTCTGGTGGTGATGACGCTCTGGGAGTTGGCGGTACCCGGCGGCAGCCCACGGCGGGGCATTCTGGGCCTCGACACAACCCGCGGTGACCGTCTCTTCATCTCGCTGCTCGGCAGCGGTTATATCTGTCTTGCCTGGCTTGCGTTCGTAGGCCCGACGCTGTGGGGCGCGCTGGTTATTGGGCTGGTGTACGCCTTCGCCGTGTTTCGTTGGGTCTGAGAGGCGCAGGGCGGGGCTTTTTGGCCGCGCCCCGCTTGTGCTCCGGCATCGTCCAGGTCAAGGGCTGCTGAACTCGCTTGCGCTTATTCAAGCGCGCCCAACACCGATCTGAAACGCCACCAACGTATGGGACGGGACACCATACTCGGGGGTATCACCTCCAAGGAGGTGTCGCCTCGAACCAGATGTTGACATACGCAGCATGAATCCCATTTCCGGGCGCCATCAGAAATGGGGCATTGCGCTTATAGCCAGATGGCCACGGGTGCAGCCAGGACGGGCTGTAGTGCCGCGAGTCGACTGGTATGCACTGGGTGCCATGGCGCGCTCGAGCAGAAGGGCAATGGTTCTATCTATACTTGAGAGACTGAATCCGAGGATCGCCAAATGAGTCGCAGTGCATCTAGCCAGTCTGGCGGCGGCCACGACGTACGTTCCGATGTTCGCCATCGATACTCGGCGGACGAAGCCACGGTTCTGCGCGAACTCGGCGCCGGTATCCGGCTCGATGAGGTGCAACGCGGCTCTGTCGCCGCGGCCGGTGCGCAGATCATCGACCGGGTGCGGCGGGAGACGTCACCGTCGATGATGGAGAGTTTTCTGGCCGAGTACGGCTTGTCCACCGCCGAGGGTGTCGGATTGATGTGCCTGGCAGAGGCGCTGTTGCGGGTGCCGGATGCCGAGACCATCGATGACCTCATCTACGACAAGATCGAGCCGTCCAACTGGGGCGCGCATCTCGGGAATTCTTCCTCATCTTTGGTCAATGCATCCACCTGGGCGCTGATGTTGACAGGCAAGGTGCTGGATGACGACCCCGGAAGGCCCGCCGCCGCCTTGCGAGGGCTGCTGCGACGGGTCGGTGAGCCGATGGTAAGAACGGCCGTCGGCGAGTCCATGAAGCTGCTGGGCCGTCAGTTCGTGCTCGGTCAGACCATCGAGGAGGGCCTGAGCAACGCCCGCAAGCTGGAGGCCAAGGGCTACACCTATTCCTACGACATGCTGGGGGAGGCGGCACGGACCGACGCGGACGCGGTGCGCTATCACGATGCCTATGCCGACGCCATAGCGGCCATCGCTAAACAGGCGACCGGCGATGTACGGTCCAGCCCCGGCATTTCTGTGAAACTGTCCGCTCTGCATCCGCGCTATGAATTCACCCACCGATCGACGGTTTTGAGTGAGCTGGTTCCCAGGGCCGTCGACCTGGCAAAACGCGCCGCCCGGGCGCGAATCGGTTTCAATATCGATGCCGAAGAGCAGGACAGGCTGGATCTTTCCCTGGACGTCATCGAGCACATTCTTTCGGAACCGGAACTGGAGGGGTGGGACGGCTTCGGCGTGGTCGTCCAGGCCTACGGAAAGCGTGCGGCACCGGTGATTGAGTGCCTGTATGCACTTGCCGAGCGCCACGACCGCAGGATCATGGTTCGCCTGGTAAAAGGCGCGTACTGGGATACTGAGGTGAAGCTGGCCCAGGAACTGGGCGTCGAGACCTTTCCGGTGTTTACCCGCAAGGTCAATACCGATCTCAGCTATATGGCCTGCGCGCAGATGCTGATGGACCGACGTGACCGGATTTACCCGCAGTTTGCCACCCACAACGCCCATACCTGTGCGATGGTGCTGGCCATGGCCGGCAGCGACATGCAGAGCTTCGAATTCCAGCGGCTGCATGGCATGGGCGAGTCGGTGCATTCCATCGTCAAAGATACCGAGGGCACCCGTTGCCGGATCTATGCGCCGGTTGGGGCCCATCGGGATCTGTTGGCGTATCTGGTGCGTCGTCTGCTGGAAAACGGCGCCAACAGCTCTTTTGTCAATCAGGTGGTGGACGAGGACATCCCGTCGGAAGACATCTCACGTGACCCATTGAGCGAGATCCAGGCGCTGGGTGACGCGGTGGCGAACCCCACGATTCGTCTGCCCGGCGAACTGTTCGCTCCGGAACGGCGAAACTCACGTGGTTACCGGGTCAACGAACCCGCTTCGATCACCCCTCTGCTCAAAGCCCGGGAGGCCTTTGCCGATCACACCTGGATCGCGGGCCCGATGCTCGTTGGAAACGCCAAACCCCAGGCCGGCGCACGAAAGGCCGTGTCACCCGCGGATGGCAAACGGGTGATCGGCCAGGTGTATGAGGCTACAGCGGAAGAGGTCGCGTCAGCGCTCGATGCCGCCGTAACTGGACATGCAGCGTGGTCCGAACGGCCCGTCGTCGAGCGTTCCGGTATTCTGCGCAAAGTGGCCGATCTCTACGAGGAGAACATCGCCGAACTGACCGCGATTGCGACCCGGGAGGCCGGTAAGACCGTGCTTGACGGCATCGCCGAAGTGCGGGAGGCGGTGGATTTTCTACGCTACTACGCCAACGAGGCCGAGCGGCTTGAACAGGAGGAGCCGGGTACGCCGCGAGGGGTATTTGTGTGCATCAGCCCGTGGAACTTCCCCCTTGCCATCTTTACCGGTCAGGTGGCCGCGGCCTTGGCGGCGGGTAACGCGGTGCTGGCAAAGCCGGCGGAACAGACTCCACTGATTGCGGCCCGCGCGGTCCAGATTATGCGCCAGGCTGGGTTGCCCGATGTGGCCCTGCAGCTGCTTCCGGGCGATGGTCCGACGGTGGGAGGGCCGCTCACTTCCGACCCCAGGATCGCCGGCGTCTGTTTTACCGGCTCCACCCAGGTCGCTCAGATTATCCATCGGACTCTGGCCGCAAATGCCGGCCCGGACGCGGTTCTGATCGCGGAAACCGGGGGCCTCAACGTCATGGTGGTAGACAGCACCGCCCTGACCGAACAAGCCGTGCGCGACATTCTGATCTCGTCGTTTCAATCCGCCGGGCAACGGTGTTCTGCACTGAGGTTGTTGTATGTGCAGGAGGAGGCACGGGACCGGCTGCTGGAAATGCTGTATGGCGCCATGGACGCGCTCACCATCGGGGACCCCTGGAACACGGATACGGATGTCTCGCCGGTGATCGATGCCGAGGCCCAGGCCGACATTACAAGCTATACGGACGCCTGCCAGAAAGCCGGCGGTCTGCTCAAGGTTATGGCTGTCCCTGCCCAGGGCACCTATGCAGCGCCCGCGGTGGTTGCGGTCACCGGGATCGATGATCTTGAGCGCGAGGTCTTTGGGCCGGTTCTACACGTGGCGACGTTCAAGGCCAAAGACATCGATCGCGTCGTCGATGCCATCAATGCCCGCGGTTACGGCCTGACGTTTGGCCTGCACACACGAATCGATGACCGGGTGCAGCAGATCGTCGAGCGCATCCATGTGGGAAATGCCTATGTGAACCGCAACCAGATCGGCGCAATCGTCGGTTCGCAGCCTTTTGGCGGCGAGGGACTTTCCGGTACCGGCCCCAAAGCGGGCGGCCCCCTTTATCTCACTCGATTTCGTCGCACCGCCAAGCCGGAACAGTACCAAGCCCCTTCGGGGGCAGCGGTCTCCGCCGCTGAATTACAGACCCGCATCGATGCGGTGGATGGCCGCAACTGGGCGGCGCGTCCGGACCAGATTGCGGTCCTGAGACGGGCGCTCTCAGGCAGTCGGGGGATTGTGCGCAAGGCGCTGTCGGAAACCGCCGCCCTGGACTTGAACCCCCAAACCCTGCCAGGCCCCACCGGTGAAAGTAACCGGCTCAGCCTGCACCCTAAGGGCACCGTGCTGTGTCTTGGGCCAACCGTGGAACTCGCCCTGGCACAGGCCGCTCAGGCGCTTGGCGTGGGCTGTGTGGCCGTGATGGTTGTTGCCGGCGCTGAGGCTGCCGCTGGACCCCTTTATGCGGCTGGGGCCCCGGTGGCGGCCATGGATGGCTGGGTCGCACCCGAAACTCTGGCCGTTCTCACTGGGGTCGCTGCCGTGGCGGCCGCCGGTGCCTCCGACTGGACTCGGGATATCCGCCTGGCGCTTGCCGGCCGCTCCGGTGCGATCATCCCGCTCGAAACCCAGACCGTCGCTCCGGAGCGCTACCTGGTCGAGCGCCACCTTTGCATCGATACGACAGCGGCCGGCGGCAATGCCAGTCTGCTTGCGGCGTCGGACTGAGGCGTCGGCATTGTGGGCCAGATGTCAGTGGGTGTCTGGTGGGTGTGGGTTTTACGCGGCAACCGTGTTCCAGGACAACGCTGTCTACGAAGGCGTCTGTCGCAATCGCCGGGTCACCCGCCTTGGATGCGATTGGCGTTCGCGTAGCAGCCAGATTTGCTTGATATCCAGGCAGGAGCCGACTCCATGACCCGTATTGTATTCCTTGATCGAGGCACCATTGGGCCGGCGGTGCGCATGACAAAACCGGGTTTCGCCCATGAATGGGTGGACCACGATCGCACCCGTCCCGATCAGGTTGTGGAGCGTCTGCGGGGCGCCGATATCGCGGTCAGCAACAAGGTGCCGATTCGGCGCGCCGCGATCGAACAGCTGCCCGATCTCAAGATGATCTGCATTCCGGCAACGGGCTACGACGCGTTCGATGTGGACGCCTGCCGGGAGCGCGGCATCGTCGTGTCCAACGTGCGCGGCTATGCAACCCATACGGTCCCAGAACACACGTTCGCCCTGATCCTGGCGTTGCGGCGGAGTCTGATCGGTTTTCGTCGGGATGTGATCGACGGAAAGTGGCAGGAGGCAGGCCAGTTCTGTTTCTTCACTCACCCGATTCGGGATCTTGCCGGTTCCACCCTGGGAATCATCGGCGAGGGTGTACTGGGGCAGGGTGTGGCGAAGCTGGGGCAGGCGTTCGGTATGCGCACGCTGTTTGCCGCCCACAAGGGCGTCGACGGGCTGGGACCTTTGTATACGCCGTTCGACCAGGTGCTGGAGACGTCCGATGTGATCACCCTTCACAGCCCCCTGACGCAGTCTACCCGGGGCATGATTGCGGCGCCAGAGTTCGCCAAAATGAAGCGCAGGCCGCTGTTGATCAACTGTGCCCGGGGCGGTCTGGTGGACGAGGCGGATTTGGTTCAGGCTCTGCGCGATGGGACCATCGCGGGCCTGGGTTTTGACTGTCTGACCACCGAGCCGCCCGCGCCGGACAATCCGATCCTGGATATCCTCGAACGAGCGAACGTAATCGTCACCCCGCACACGGCCTGGGCGAGCGATGAGGCGATGCAGGCACTGTGGGATCAGGCGATCGGTCACATGGATAATTTTCACAGGGGCACGCCGAGTAACACCCTCACTTGACGGAACGCTAACCCGACGGTTCATGAAACCACGGTGTGAGGCGCGTCGTCGGCGAGACACGGAGGCTTTGTCCCATGCAGGTTCTGTTGGTAGATGGGCTCAACCTCGTGCGTCGCGTACATGCGGGCGCTGTGGGTCAGGACGATTCGGCCTCCGCCATCGATGCCACATTGTCTTCGTGCTCGGCCTCCCTGCGGCGGGCACTGTCGCAACATGCGCCCAGCCACGTGCTATGCGTGTTCGACGCCGACGGCGAGACCTGGCGGCATGCGCTGTTTCCCGGCTACAAGGCAGGGCGCAAACCGATGCCGGCTGGACTCAGGGCAGCCCTGCCAAGGTTCGAGCAGACGTTCCTGGAAGTGGGCGTGCGGTCGATTACGATGGCGGGCTTTGAAGCCGACGATGTGATCGCGAGCATGGCCACCGCCATCGCGAACCGGGGCGGGGCGGCGCGCATTTTGTCTACCGACAAGAAGTTCTGCCAATTGCTGCGTGACGGCGTGGAGGTGTTCGATCATTTCGCCGGACATCCGCTGGATACGGATTATGTGGAGGATAAGTTCCGGGTCCGCGCCGACCAATTGGCCGATTACTTTGCACTCACTGGCGATGCATCGCTGAACATTGCCGGGGTGCGTTCCGTTGGACCGAAGACGGCGGCGCGCCTGCTCGCTCGCTACACGACTCTGGATGCCTTGCTGGACTCGGTGGATGAAGTGGGGGGGCGAACCGGCCGGATGCTCCGAGCCCATGCGGACGCCGCGCGACAGGCACACCGTCTGATGTTGCTGCGTCTGGATGTGGGCATAGGCGCAAATCTGCGCGATTTCAGATATCCGAGTTGAAACGGGCATCGGGTGTGAGGGGTGCGGCTTTGAAACCGGGCTGGGTCTGAATGGGTTCACGGTGTCGGCCCATGGCTTCCGTGGGCTATTTGATTTGCAATCTGGCACACATGCCCTTTCCGGGCTCTCCCCTGGTCCGAACGCCGTGATGCCGTGGTTGTTGCTTCGGGGTCTGGTATACTTTGGGATGTCGGGCGTGACCCTTGCACGTCTGCGTCCGGCACCGTGGTTGTGATGGCTCGCAACATCGCTGGGCTGTCGCATCTACGGTGAGTGGATCGGAGGTTGCCAAAAATAATGAAAAATCTGCAAATGCGTCAGCCGGATCTGCTTGTTACGCTCGACTTTTCCGGCGTCATTCAAGATGTTACCGCCTCAAACGATCTCGCCGACCAAGATTTTCACGACTGGGTCGGGCGGCGCTGGGATGAAACCTGCGACGCTGTAGGCGCCAGGAAAGTCGCCAGCATGCTGGGTTGCGCCCGGGAGGGGAAGGTCTGCGGCCACAGCCAGATCAACCAAACGCTTCCCAACGGCGGCAGCCTGTTGTGCGAATACGTCGCTGTTCTGAGGCACGATGTGCCGGACCAGATCACCGCCATCGGTAAGAATCTGAGTGCTGTGGTCTCAGTGCAGAACAAGCTGCTCGAGACGCAGCGGAATATGGAGCATGAGTATTGGCAATTGCGGGACCTGGAAACCCGCTACCGTACCTTGGTCAATGCCACTGCCGATGCCGTACTGATGTTGCGCGAATCGGATCTCATCGTGATGGATGGAAACGAGCAAGGTCACCGCCTGATCGGTTTGAAGATGGGCGACAGCCTCACCGATCTGGAAATTTCGGCCAATGACTCGGGCAAGCTCAGGCAGGCGCTCGATGCGGCGAAGCGGTTTGGCAAGGCGCCGGTGACACTTGTGCGTGTAGGCACGAAAAACGACACCTGGATGGTCAGAGCCTCGTCGTTCGAGGGCAATGGGGCATTGCAGTACATACTCCATTTCACCCACTACGGATCGCTGCGCCAGACCGACAATATCCAACCGATAACCGGGATTACATTTGGCGACATCATTGCCCATCTACCCGATGGCATGGCGGCGGTAAATGCCCAGGACATCATTACCCACGCCAATCCTGCATTCGCAGCGCTGGTAGATGGGTCTGCGTCCGACGGGATACTGGGAAAATCCATCGGGCAATGGCTGAATCAGCCCGGGGGCGATGTCGAGGCACTGAGATCGAAGATGAGTGGAATCGATACCATCCGGAACTTTCCGAGCCGGGTAGGCAAAGCAGGCGCTTATCATGAGGTGCTGCTCTCAGCCAGAAAGATTCAGCATGAACACCAAGAAGTGATGCTCATGTTGTTCCGTCCAATAGCCGCATAAACGGCGCCCCCTCGCTTCACATCGGGTTTGACCGCGGGTAAAAATCTGGGGCTCATGGAAAGTTGAGCGAGTAGTCGAACAGTGGGCACTGTAGTCAATTTTCCTGCGACTCCCCCCGCTTTTGGACAGGCCAGTCAGAGCAACTGTGAACTCGAGCAGATCCATCTCCCCGGATCCATTCAACCCCATGGTGCCTTGCTGGTCGTTCGCGAAGACGATCTGACCATCGTCAGGGCCAGTCAGAACGCCGCTGGCATGATCGCCTCCGACAGCAGCCTGCAATTGCTCGGATCCTCAATCGATTCGGTGGACGCCGCATTGCGCCGGCAGATCAGGGCCGCTATTGCCGACTCCGATATCGATGTGCCGGTGGCGCTGCCCGGTGGCCCTGATTCGCGCTTGGACTGCGTAATTCATCGAGCGCCTTCAGGAGAACTGGTGCTCGAGTTTGAACAGGTCAGCCACATCGGCCTGAACGTGCCCGAAGTTTTGCAGGCCGGCATAAATTCGGTGACCGAAGCGGCTTCATTGCAATCCCTGTGTGATGTGGCGACCAAGCTGTTCAAAACGCTGTTCGGCTACGATCGGGTGATGATCTATCGGTTTGCCCAGGAGGGCCACGGAGAAGTGTTCTCCGAGCAGTGCGAGCCAGATATGGAGCCCTATCTGGGCAATCGCTATCCGGCCTCGGACATCCCGCAAATCGCGCGGGATCTGTACAAGAAGAACCGGGTGCGGATGCTGGCGGATGTCGACTACACCGCCTCAATACTGACGCCGCCCCCGAGTTCCGAAAACAATGACCGTTTCGACATGTCTCTGTGCCATCTTCGGAGCATGTCGCCCATTCATTTGCAGTACTTGAGGAACATGGGGGTCGAGGCAACCCTGGTCAGCTCGTTGCTCATCGGCGACACACTGTGGGGCCTTATCACCTGCAACCATGCCAAGCCCAGAAGAATTGGCTATGAGATGCGACTCATTGCGGAGCTGCTGGGTGAGATCGTCGCCACCCGAATCTCAGCGCTGGAGAGCCTCGCCCAGACTCGGAATGAGCTGGCGGTTCAGGAACTCGAAAAGAACATGGTCGAGGCCATAACCCGGGAAGGCGAATGGACCAGCGCACTGTTCGATCGGTCCGACAAGTTGCTGCAGACCCTGGATGCGACCGGCGCTGCGCTGATCACCCAGGATGGTTTCTGGTCACAGGGCGACGTGCCGGCACAAGACGAACTCAAGCGGTTGGCCGACTGGCTGGACAACCATCAGGCTGAGGGCTGTTTTTCGACCGCCAGCATAGGGCTTGATTACCCGGAGTTCGACAGCATTGGAGACACCACACCCGGTGTCATGTCCTGTCCTGTATCGCGCCTGGGCGGGGAGTACATTTTTTGGTTCAGGCCTGAGCACGTGCGGACCATCGCCTGGGGGGGCAATCCGAACAAGGTGCTCGGTTCCGAAGGAGATCCTGAGGAGCTTTCGCCAAGACGATCATTCGAGAAATGGACTCAGCTGCTGGAGCATACCGCAGACGACTGGACCTTGGCCGAGCGGTCGGCGGCGAATCTGATCGGCGCGTCCATCGGCGATGTGATGCAACAGTTGCGCGCAATGCGCGTGATGATTGCACACAATCAGCTTGAGTCTTTATCCCATCAAATCACACATTCGGATTTGCCGGCGCTGATCGCCGATGCCGATGGGGGCATCCTGTTGCGCAACAACGCCTTCGATAACCTCATGTGGACCGACCGCTCCGGCATCGCGCATCTCGCCGATCTGCCACGACTGTTCGAGGAGCATGCATCCGCCAGCTACAATCTGAGCGAGCTGTTCACACACCAGAGATCATGGCGTGGCAGCGCGACCCTTGATTCCAAGCCCGTACTGATCCGAGCTGACGCCGTGTTTTCGACACCTGAAACTGTGCTCGGCTACGTCGTGCTGTTGACTGATATCAGTGATCGGCAGTTGGCGGAGAACGCCAGGCGCCGTTTCCCACAACGCAACCTCAAGGATTTTCAACATACTCCACCCAACATTGTGGGTACCGCAAAGCAGACTTATGAGTCCCTGCTGGCGGCGGTGTTGGAAAACGCGCAACTCGCGGTGATGGAGATCACCGATGGGATTGATGCGAAGCGGGTTCCGGTGATGCTCAGGAACGTGGAGGCTTCGGTTTCAAGAACCTCGCGCCTGATCGGCAATCTGATACAGCGCGCGGACTCCGTTTCCGAGTAGTGCATGGGCGGCCTCTTATTGGCCTGCGTTGTGAACCGGGCTGGAGCGCTTGCTGGCTTGCCTCTTTGGCCAGGTCAATGTTGAAACGGAATGCGCGTTCCGCTTCCTCCACGATTGGGCCAGGGTCGATCAGCGTCGTTCCATACCAGTCGATTCTCTCAATCATCCGTCGCTTGACCGTGTCGATATGTTCGATGTCGTCGAAGCGATAGAAAGCCAGTTGGTCTGATCGGAATCCATTTTTCCTGGACAAGATTCGCGCAAGCAGCTGGCCACCGTTCAGATCGCCCAGGTATCTGACATAGGCGTGGGCGATGAGGCGGTGGCCCCCATCCTTGGAGACCAGGGTGATGCGATTCGAGTACCGGCGTGCCGAGTTCAGCAACTTAAGATCACTTTCCCAGCCCGGCCCGGTCAGTTTGCCCAGGTCGCTGGCCAGAGGAGCTGATCTGAACAGGCCATTGGGCACCAGGTCTCCGAGACCTGGACTCTCCGAGTGACAAAGTAAGGCGGATTCCAGTGCACGATATACGTGCACCAGGTTGCGGAGGTAAAGCACGTAGGAACCCAGTGCAAGCTGCCCGGTGAGAAGCTCGGCAATCACGCCACTTCTCTCGGCTTCCCGATGTGAGCCCCGCGTCGCCTCGCGCATCTCTTTCGACAGCGGCAGGTCTATTGGTGAGCGCGTTATCCCAATTCGGTAACCCTGGTTGAGTCATGCGCGTGGCGGTGGGCATGATGTGTGGCTAGTGTAGTGTCTCCCAAATAACTTAACATCCGCGCTGGCCCTCGCGGTCCCTGACGGCGTTGCGGATCGTCGCAATAGCGCTGGCTATTGCTCCTCACCGCGCCTTGTCAGTAACCACGAGGCCTAAGCTCAACCATCAAGTGTGTGGAAGACACTACACTGGTTGCAGTCAGCAAACAGATCAGACGCGCCCGTGCGTTGTGATGCTGTGCGCTGCACCCCTCCGGCGCTATGATCACGGTCCAGTGCGCCGCTTCCGCTTCGTTCAGGGGCGGCAAAAACGTTTTTCTGAGGAGACATGTGCATGCAGATCACGAGCCCTGACATTCGGGAGGGGAAACCGGTGCCGGCGGAATGCGCTTTTTGCCTGCCCGACCCCGATAACCATGTGACGCTGGGTCCCAATCGCAGTCCTGGTGTGGGCTGGAGCGACCTGCCCCAGGGCACGGAGTCATTGGTTCTGATCTGCCATGACCCGGATGTACCGAGTCGCCCGGATGACGTGAACCAGGAGGGGCGCGAGGTGCCGGCATCCTTGCCGCGGGTCGATTTTTTCCATTGGGTGCTGGTTGATCTGTCGCCGGACATGCCCGGTATCGCAGCAGGCCAGTACTCCAGTTCGGTAACCGCCGGCGGAAAGGACGGGCCCGACGCGCCTGGAAATACCCGCCAGGGCTTGAACGACTACAGCAACTGGTTTGCCGGTGATAAGGATATGGGTGGGGAGTACTTTGGTTACGATGGCCCCTGTCCACCCTGGAATGACAGCATCGTGCATCATTACTGTTTCACCCTGTACGCGCTGGATTGCCCGCGGTGTCCGGTTACCGGCAGATTTACCGGAGCCGATGTGCTGTCTGCGATCGAGGGGCATGTGCTTGCCCAGGCCAGCATCACCGGGACCTACAGCCTCAACCCGGATGTTCGTATGGGCTGACGGGGTGGCGGGCTCAGCATGTCGCTAATCGGAGACAGTGCGCGTTTCCCGCCGAGTGCGGTTATGCTTGGCGCCCGAGGGGGTGGCGACTCCGGTCGTACACCGCGCATTCTATGCCGCCACAGCCGGCGGCACGTCCGCCTTAGCCCTCCGGCTTTGTAGATATCAGCATTTTAGTTTTGAACACACTTAGAGTAAGCGAGGATTCGGAATGATACCCAGCAAACGGACACACCTGATGGCCGCATGCGCCGTCGCCCTCGGGGTCGGGGTGATCGCTGTCAGCGCCAATGCACAGAGCACGGGTAGCCCCCAGGACGTGAGCTTGTACCCCCCGAACGCAAAGCCGGGTGAGTGCTATGCCAAGGTTTTGGTCCCGGCTCAGTTCAACACCGTCAGCGAGCAGGTGGTGAAGCGCGAAGCCGCGGACAAGATTGAGATCGTGCCCGCCACTTACGAGTGGACCGAAGAGAAGGTTCTTATCAAGGAAGGCACTGAAGAGATCAAGGTCATACCGGCCACCTACAAGACGGTGGAGGAAAAGATCGTGGTCGAACCCGCCGACAAGAAACTGGTTACGGTTGAGGCGGTGTACGCCAGCGTCACCGAGAAGGTGCTGGACGAACCGGCGCGGGTCGAGTGGAAGAAAGGTCGCGGGCCGATCGAGAAAATCGACAACAGCACCGGTGACATCATGTGTCTGGTGGAGATTCCTGCCAGTTACAAGACAGTGACCAAGCAGGTTCTCAAGACGCCGGCAACCACCAAGGTGGTGGATATTCCGGCGGTCACGAAGACCGTCAAGAAGCGGGTGGTGGACACCCCGGCCCGGGTGGAAAAAGTCAAGATTCCGCCGGTCTACAGCACAATCAAGGTTAAGAAAATTGTGACTGCGGCCCAGGAAAAGCGGATCAAAGTGCCGGCTGAGTACCAGACCGTCAGCCGCAAGGAGAAGGTCAGCGACGAGCACATGAGCTGGAGCTCCGTATTGTGCGAGACCAATATGGGTCCCGACATCGTTCAGCGCATCCAACGTGCTCTGAAGACCAAGGGTTACTACTCAGGGGAAGTCGATGGCGTTGTCGGTCGAGGCACCATGGCTGCGGTTGAGCGCTTCCAGCGCGAGAGCGGCATGGCCACCGGCGGATTGACCATGGAGACCCTGAAGGCCCTGGGGGTTTCCGTTCAGACCTGATCGCCAGAGCGTTTTCCACGATCCGCAAACCGGCGGAGGGAGACTGACAAAAAAGGGGCGCTTCAGCGCCCCTTTTATTTTGGGTTTTTGGAGGTGGCACCGATGCGGGCCCGGCCACCGTTCGATTCCGTCTGCCGTGCGTTGAGCGGGTCAGACGCGCCGGCCTCCTTTCAACCCGTCCTGTAGCGTCTCGAGCGCGTCCCACTTGTCCGCTGCCGCCAATGCTGCTTGTTCGGCCCAAGTGCTGGGATCTGCCAGCCGGTACCGGCTTCCCGCCTTCTCCAATAGCGCACTCAGACGCGGCGTGTCGGCTTTGGCCAGGTCGCCGAAGGTCTCGATGCCGTCGGCCTTGAGCAGCCCCGCGATCTTTGGCCCGATGCCTTCGATTCTGGTCAGGTCATTTGGTTTGGACGGCCGTGGTTTTGTGCCCGGCGTGCCGGATGAATCATCGGTCACGGGTCCTGGCCGACGCCGAGTAGGGGACGGTTCGTCCTGCGTGGTCAGGGTGGCCGCCGTAGCCGCCGCCGGGGCCGCCGCCGGGGCATCCGGCTCGGCGTCAGGTTCCTGTAGCTTGCGTTGGAATCGCGCCCGCAGCGCGTCCCGGCGCGCCTCGGCCTCTGCCAATTGGCTTGCGCAATCCCCCTCGTCAGCGGCTGGCGCTTTCCGCCAGGCCATGACCCGAGACACCACCAGGCTTAGAACCAGCCCGAACAGGGTACCCATCAAGAATCTCATGCCAATGCCCTCCCTTGTTATCACGCCAGGGCGCTAACCCAGTGTCTGCTCCAGATTGTGGATTTCCGCACGTACCCGCGCCAACTTCTGCTGACACTCTGTGTCGGACTCGTCGAACCAAGGCCAGACACGATAGCGCATCAGCATCCAGCCAAACCAATATCCCACGATTAACCCGATTAGAAGTCCCATATCTATCCCCGTGTCCAGGTTTGAACGGCCCGCCCCGCCGAGGCGGAGCCTATTCCAGTGTAGGCAACATGGCGTCATTGCACCAACAGCGTCACGTTTTCGTGCAACCGGCCGATCAGCTGGTGTTACAGCAGGTCTCGGAGCCGGTAGTACAAGGTGCCCAACACCAGAGCCGGCGTCCTGAGCAGGCGACCGCCCGGAAACGGGTTGTGTGGGATCCGGGCGAACAGGTCCAGCCGTTCAGCGGTCCCTGCGATGGCCTCTGCCATGAGGGCGCCTGCAAAACCGGTCAACGCCATGCCGTGGCCGGAGAACCCCTGGGCGAAGTAGATGTTGTCGCGCAGGCGTCCCAGGTCCGGCGCCCGGTTCATGGTTATGGCGACGAATCCGCCCCAGGCGTACTCGATCTTAACGTCTTCCAGTTCAGGAAAGACCTTGAGCATGCGCGGCCGCATGGTGGTTTTGAGATTGCCGGGTGTCAGGGTGGAGTAGCTGACGCGGCCGCCATACAGCAACCGGTGGTCGGCGGAGCAACGGAAGTAGTCGAGCACGAAGTTGATGTCCGCGATGGCCGCATTGGCCGGCATGATCTCGCGGGCACGGTGCGCACCCAGGGATTCGGTTGCAATGATGTAGGTGCCCACCGGCATCACTTTGCGCCGCAGATCCGGCTGCAGCGCACCCAGATAGGCGTTTCCGCAGAAAACCAGATGATCGCAGGTCACGCTGCCCTGGGGCGTACTGACCAGCGGCCGCGCGCCTTCGCGAACCTCAGTGGCTGGGGTGCTTTCGTAGAATTGTACGCCGTGCGCCGCGGCCGCCCGGGCCAGGCCCAGGGTATAGTTGAGCGGATGCAGATGACCGCTGCCATGGTCCATCATGCCTGCAATGTAGCGATCGGTGTTGATCACCGGGCGCACATCTTCCCCGTAGAGCAGCTCCAGCTGGTCATAGTTATACTGCTGCTCAAGCTGCTCCGCCCATTCCTCCAATTCGCGCACCTGTCGCGGTTTGATGGCAGCGTGGAGGTGCCCCCATTGCAGATCGCATTCGATGCCGTGCTGGTCGATTCGGGAGCGAACCAGGCGCATGGCCTCAAGGGACATGTCCCAGTGGCGCCGCGCGTCGGATGCACCAACAAGTCGTTCCAGCTTGCCCATTTCGCAGGCGTAACCGGTGATGATCTGTCCGCCGCTGCGGCCGGAGGCGCCCCAGCCGACACGATGCTGCTCCAGCAGCACAACCCGGTAGCCCTTTTCGGCCAGATGCAATGCGGTCGAACACCCGGTAATGCCGCCTCCCACGACGCAAACGTCGGTTTCGACCGGCTGATCCAATGCGGGATAGACCGGCGCAGGCGACGCGCTGGCGGCGTAGTAGGAGTCCGTATGGGTGGCCCGTGCCTGGGCTTGTATGGTGGAATTCAAACCGTGTCCATGTACCACTGATGCTCCAGTGGGGTTATCGCTTGCAGGAATCGGCGCCGTTCCGCGCTGCGTGTTTCCAAGAACACATGACAGAAGTCGCTGCCCAGATAGTCCAGCATGATCTCACCGGTGTCCATTGCCTCCAGCGCGGCCATCCATTCCAACGGCAGACTCGATTCCGTCTGGTCCTCCGCGTTGCCGGTTGTTTCCGGTCCGGGTTCACGCTGCTGCGTCAGACCCCAGTGGATCCCGGCCAGCACCGCCGCCACAACCAGGTAGGGATTGGCGTCGGCGCCTGCCAGGCGATGTTCGATGCGCTTCGCTTCGTCGGGTCCTGCCGGAATGCGTAGAGCCACCGTCCGATTGTTGCGCGCCCAGGTGGGCGCCATGGGCACATAGCTGCCGGGCTGGAACCGCCGGAAAGAGTTGGCGTTGGGCGCAAATACCGCCATGGACTCCTCCATGGTCTCCATGAGCCCGCCCAAGGCATGTCTGAGCTGCGGTCCCGGATCCCCGGGATCGCTGAATACATTGCGACCCTTGCTGTCCAGCAGGCTGACATGAACATGGGTACCGCTGCCGGACCGCTCCGGGTAGGGTTTGGCCATGAATGTTGCGTCCAGGCCGTGTTTGCGCGCCTGGGCCCTGATCAGGCGCTTGAGGGATACGGCGTCGTCGCAGGCCGAGACAGCATCGGGCCTGTGCTTGAGATTCACCTCGAACTGACCGGGCGCGTACTCCGCAACCGCTGTGTATGCCGGAATATCCTGCAGGCGGCAGGCCGCCGCGATTTCCGCCAGCAGGGCGCCGTACTCGTCCAGGTCGCTTATGGAATAGGCCTGGGTTTGCTGCAGTTGTTGCCCGGTGCTTCGGGAAACAGGAGGCCGCGGGCCGCCCGCCGCGGTCCGTTTGCGTTCGATCAGATAAAATTCCAGCTCAACCGCAACCACCGGCGTCAGCTCTGTTTCCTGAAACCGTTGCAGCACCTGGAGCAAAACGTTGCGTGGCTCGGCAAAGAATGGCGTGCCGTCCAGCTCGCACATGGTGGTCAGCACCTGTCCCCGGGTGGGTTCCCAGGGTACCGGCGAAAGAGTGCCCTCGATCGGCCAACAGATTCGGTCCGCATCGCCTTCGTCGAAGCCCAGACCGGTCTCCTCAATGGTGTTGCCACAGATGTCTGCACCGAAGATAGAGCCGGGCAAACAGACACCGTGTTCATACAATGAAAGCAGCGATTGCCGCTGTATTCGTTTGCCGCGCATTACCCCGTTGCCGTCCAGCAACAGAATGTCGATTTCCTGAATCTCCAGATGATCGTCCAGGAAGGCGGTGGCTTCGGAGCAATTTGGATTGACAGTCATGTGGACGTCGCTATTGTGTTTAGGTCTATCGAACGTGTTCTGAGCGTACTGCGAAGCCTACAGACGGTCCAGATGGTTTTGCGGTCTTGACTCGATCAGCCGAGGTAATTTTGAACGTTGAGTCGGAGGGTGTTGGCCGCCCGGTGATCGGCATTCCCGCCTGCGTCAAATTGATCGGGCGCCACTTGTTTCATGCCGTAGGCGAAAAGTACATCCAAGCGGTGGTCGACGCGAGTCAGGGCGTCCCCTTGATGATCCCCGCTTTGGGAACGGCCGTATCGCCGGAGGTCTGGCTGCGGCGGGTCGACGGCCTGTTGTTTACCGGCAGCCACTCCAACGTCGAACCTCATCATTACGATGGCGATGCCAGTGCCCCAGGCACCTTGCACGATAGCCAACGCGATGCAACCACCCTCCCGCTGATGCGCCAGGCCGTGGCCGATGGTGTCCCGGTGCTCGCGATCTGCCGCGGATTTCAGGAGATGAACGTGGTTTTCGGCGGCACCCTGCATCAGTCTGTGCAGACGTTGCCCGGCCACATGGACCATAGGGAGGAGGACGATCAACCGCTTGACCAACAGTATGGGCCAGCCCATGCGGTAAGGCTTGAGCCCGGTGGCGTATTGCACGGCCTGCTTGGGCAGGCCGAAGTGCAAGTCAACAGCTTGCACGCTCAGGGAATCGATTGCGTAGGCGCGGCGCTGGAACCGGAGGCACGTGCGTCGGACGGCCTGGTTGAGGCCATCCGGGTTCGGGATGCCGCAGGTTTCGCTTTGGGTGTGCAATGGCATCCTGAATGGCGTGCGTTGGAGAACCCCCAGTCCAGGGCGCTGTTTGCCGCCTTTGGCGCGGCTTGCCGCCACTACGCAACTGCCAAGAGGTCCTCGGCATGAGTATCATCAAGGCCTGGTTCGAAGAACGGGCCATTCTGGAAGTCGAGGCCATTGTGCCGGATATGGCCGGGGTTGCCCGGGGCAAGATCCTGCCGGCGCAGAAGTACTATGACGATCCGGGCATGCGTCTGCCCGAGGCCATTTTCCTGCAGACGGTCACCGGCGGCTATCCCGAGGATGAGCGTGCCATACACCCGGCGGAAATAGACATTGTCCTGCGCCCGGACTCGGACACCTTGCGCCTTGTTCCGTGGGCCGCAGAGCCTACTGCACAGCTCATCCACGATGCCTTTTACGTGGATGACGAACCGGTCGAAATGGCGCCGCGTTACGTGCTTCGGCGTATGCTCGATCTGTACAAGGATGAGGGATGGCGCCCCGTGGTCGCGCCGGAGCTTGAGTTTTTTCTGGTCAAGCCCAATCACGATGCGGACTACCCTCTGGAGCCCCCGGTCGGTCGTTCCGGCCGAGCCGAGGTGGGCCGTCAGTCTTACAGCATTGACGCGGTCAACGAGTTCGAGCCTCTGTTCGAGGAAATGTATACATACTGCGAAGCGCAGGGCATCGGGATCGACACACTGATTCACGAATCCGGCGCTGCCCAAATGGAGATCAATCTCAATCATGGCGACCCGCTTGAACTGGCCGATCAGGCGTTTCTGTTCAAGCGGACGATGCGCGAGACGGCGCTTCGGCATGACATGTATGCCACTTTCATGGCCAAGCCCATGGAGACCGAACCGGGCAGCGCGATGCACATCCATCAGAGCGTGGTGGATGTGGACACCGGCCGCAATATTTTCAGTACCGCGGACGGACATGCCAGTGATTTATTCATGTCGCACATTGCCGGCTTGCAGAAGTACTTGCCCGCCGCGATGCCGTTTCTCGCGCCCTATGTGAACTCATACCGGCGTATTACCCGCTACCACGCGGCGCCGATCAACGTTCAATGGGGTTACGACAATCGGACAGCGGGTCTTCGTGTGCCGCACTCCAGCCCTGATGCGCGGCGGGTCGAGAACCGCGTTGCGGGGGCCGATGCCAATCCCTACCTGGCCATTGCGGTATCGCTGGCCTGCGGCTACCTGGGGATCAAAGAGGGGCTCAAGCCTACCCCGGCGCTGGAACAAAGCGCCTACACCCTGCCCTACGAACTGCCGCGGAGCTTGAGCGAGGCTTTGCGGTTGCTGGACGAAAGCGAGGGGCTCAGCACCGTGCTGCCCGCCCGATTCCTGCTCGCGTACAACGCGGTCAAGGCCAGTGAGTACGAAACTTTTATGCAGGTCATCAGTTCCTGGGAGCGGGAATACCTGCTGCTGAACGTATGACGGCGATCAGGGCAAACGGCGATCTAGGTCCGGTGCCGCGTTCGGCAATGGATTTTGGGCGCTTTACCCGTTTCCATGTAGGGTAGAGGAACATACTGCCTTGGTTCGCCTTTGATAGGTGGAGGATGTCAATGAGCTCAGCCGGCACCGCGCGGCGGACTGCTGAACTGCAGGCGCTGGATCGCAGTCACTATCTGCATCCATTTACGGATTTCAAGGCGCTTGGGGAAAAAGGCACCCGGGTGATCACCCGGGCCGAGGGGGTTTACCTGTGGGATTCGGACGGCGTCCGCTTGCTGGACGCCATGTCGGGTCTGTGGTGTGTAAACATTGGCTACGGCCGCAGTGAACTGGCCGAAGCGGCCTATCGGCAGATGCTGGAACTGCCCTACTACAATAGTTTTTTTCAAACCGCCCACCCGCCTGCCATCGAACTGGCCGGTTTGCTGGCGGAGGTCGCACCGGCCCACCTCAATCGCGTTTTCTATACCGGTTCCGGTTCAGAGGCCAACGACACGGTCGTGCGCATGGTGCGCCGCTACTGGGACCTTCAGGGACAGCCCGACAAGACTGTAATCATCAGCCGGCATAATGCCTATCACGGCAGCACCATGGCAGGCGCCAGCCTGGGCGGAATGGCGCCCATGCATGCCCAGGGTGGACTGCCGATACCGGATATAGAACACATCGACCAGCCCTACTGGTTTCGCGAAGGTGGCGATCTCAGCCCGGAGGCGTTTGGTCTCAAGGTGGCGGGTGAGCTGGAAAGCAGAATACAGACTTTGGGTGTCGATCGGGTGGCGGCATTCATCGCCGAGCCGATTCAGGGCGCGGGTGGCGTAATCGTGCCGCCCGATAGCTATTGGCCGGAGATCAGCCGTATCTGTGATCGACACGGCATCTTGCTGGTGGCGGACGAGGTCATCTGTGGCTTTGGTCGCACCGGCAAGTGGTTTGGCAGCGACTACTACGGCATCAAACCAGACCTCATGCCCATCGCAAAAGGGCTGTCTTCGGGTTATCTGCCCATCGGCGGCGTCATGGTATCCGACCGGGTCGCGGACTGCCTTGTGGACGCCGGCGGCGAGTTTTTCCACGGTTACACCTACTCCGGCCATCCGGCGGCGTGCGCGGTGGCGCTGGCCAACATTCGCATTTTGCAGAACGAGGGCATTATCGAGCAGGTTGATACCGACACCGGTCCCTACCTGCAGGCTCGCTGGCGCGAACTGGGAGATCATCCGCTGGTGGGTGAGGCCCGTGGCGTAGGCTTCCTGGCTGCGGTGGAACTGGTTGAGTCGAAGAATCCGCTCACCTTCTTCAGCGAGTCCGGTAGGGTCGGGGGAATGTGTCGGGATCATTGTTTCGCCAACGGACTGGTCATGAGGGCGGTGGGGGATACGATGATCATTGCCCCGCCGCTGGTGATGACACGTTCCAATATCGATGAACTGGTCGAGAAGGCACGGCTGTGCCTGGACCTGACTGCCAAGGAACTCGGCATGCTCTGACCGCCGCAAGGCCAGCGTCAGCTATTAGTTCCCGCCGCGACCGGCGGGTCGAACATGAGAAGATTTTCAAGAGGGGCACGCCATGCAGATTGGGTTTCACCGGGTTTTGTTGTCGGCAGCCGCGATTGGGTTGGGTGCGGGGGCTGCGTTCGCCCAAGAGGAGAAGGTGGTCAACGTCTACAACTGGTCGGACTATATCGACGAGTCCGTACTCACCGAGTTCGAGGCCCAGACCGGCATCAAGGTTGTCTACGATGTGTTCGACTCAAACGATATCCTGGAAACCAAGCTGTTGGCGGGCGCCACCGGTTATGACGTGGTGGTGCCCAGCGGCACGTTTCTGCAGCGTCAGATTCAGGCCGGCGTGTTTCAGAAGCTGGACCCGGCCAAGTTGCCCAACCTGAGCAATATGTGGGATTTGGTGAGTGAGCGCACTGCCGCGTTCGACCCAGGCAATGAGTACGCGATCAACTACATGTGGGGAACCACCGGCTTTGGCTACAATGAAGCCATGATCACCGAGCGCATGCCGGATGCGCCGGTGGACTCCTGGCGCATGGTGTTCGATCCCGAAGTGGTGTCCAAGTTCGCCGATTGCGGCGTATACATGCTCGACGCCGCAGACGAGATGATCCCCGCCGCACTGAACTACATCGGTGAGGCGCCGGACAGCCAGGACCCGGATGTCATCAAGAAGGCACAGGATGTATTGACGGCGATACGTCCGTATGTGCAGAAGTTCCACTCATCCGAATACATCAATGCGCTGGCCAACGGGGACATCTGTCTGGCGGTAGGATGGTCCGGGGATGTGTTGCAGGCAAGGGATCGGGCGGACGAAGCGGACAATGGCGTCACCATCAATTATGTGATTCCCACCGAAGGCGCTCTGATGTGGTTTGACCAGATGGCCATACCCAGCGACGCGCCGCACCCCGACAATGCCCACATGTTCCTGAACTACATCATGGAGCCCGAGGTGATGGCCAAGGCGTCGAACTATGTCTACTACGCCAACGGCAACCTGGCATCCCAGGCGTTTCTGGAAGAGGACGTGATCGGTGATCCGGCCATCTATCCGAGTCCCGAGACCGTGGCCAAGCTCTATACCACCAGTCCCTATGCACCCAAGGTGCAGAGGGTGGTGACCCGAATCTGGACGCGAGTCAAGAGTGCTCAGTAACTTTGAAGCGTTGGGTTGTCGATCCGCCGGATGTTCGTCCCCGATAGTTTGCGGCGGCCAGAGCCGCCGCAAACCAGCAGAAGCCGGCCTGATTGATGGCGAACCCGCACGGAGAGGCTGAATGACGGAAGCCGGCGGCGCGCCGCGTCACAAGACTCTGGAGCCCTGGAACGATCCTGGTCAGAGCCCGTATATCCAGATCGCCGGCGTCAGCAAGCGCTTCGGGGCGTTCACCGCCGTTGACAACGTGTCGGTTGACATCTTCAAGGGCGAATTTTTTGCGCTCCTGGGACCGTCTGGATGCGGTAAAACCACACTGTTGCGAATGTTGGCGGGGTTCGAGGTACCCAGCCAGGGTCGCATCATGCTCGAGGGCGAGGACATGTCGACCGTGCCGCCTTATCAGCGCCCGGTCAACATGATGTTTCAGTCCTACGCACTGTTTCCGCACATGACGGTGGAGTCCAATATTGCGTTTGGGCTCAAACAGGACCGCGTACCCAAGGACGAGATCGCACGGCGTGTGGCCGAGATGATTCAGTTGGTTCAATTGGATGGCTTCGCCGCACGCAAACCGCACCAGCTATCCGGCGGCCAGCGCCAGCGGGTGGCCTTGGCCCGCAGTCTGATCAAGAAGCCCAAGATGCTGCTGCTGGACGAACCTCTGGGTGCACTGGATAAGAAGCTGCGTGCACAAACCCAGTTCGAGTTGATGAACATCCAGGAAGAGCTGGGTATTACCTTTGTCATCGTGACCCACGATCAGGAGGAGGCCATGACCGTGTCCTCGCGGATCGCGGTGATGGATCACGGGCGCATCATTCAGGTCGCCACGCCCGCGGAGATCTACGAGTATCCCAACTCGCGCTACGTGGCGGAGTTCATCGGCGACGTCAACACACTGGAAGGGAGAATTGTCCAGCTCGGTGCCGACTTCATCGAGATCAAGAGCGCCCAGGCCGCCTGCAGTATACGCGCCGCCCACGGGGTCGAGGCCCCGGTGGGCGGCGCGGTCTGGGTCGCCATTCGCCCGGAAAAGCTGAATATCAGTCTTACACCCCCAGAAGATGCGTCTTTCAACTGCATGCGCGGCGAGGTGTGGGATATCGGTTATCTCGGCAATCTCTCGATTTATCACGTCCGCCTCGAAAGCGGTCAGATGGTCACCTCCTGCCTCACCAATCAAACCCGTCTGGTTGAGCGCGCCATTACCTGGGAGGATTCGGTTTATCTGACCTGGGCGCCCTCTTCCTGCGTCGTGCTGACCGGGTGATGCCCAGCAATGGCTGAACCACAGTCCAATCGGGTCGCCTATGTCAGTGGACGGACGGCGACTCAAGGCAGGGTGTCCGGTCTGCATGCCCGCTTTATGCTGTTTGCGCCCTATCGGTGGTTCCATGGGCTGCTGACCCGAACCGGATTGAGTTCCAGAACCCTGGTCATTCTGGTGCCCTATCTGTGGTTACTGTTGTTCTTTCTGGCACCGTTCCTGATCGTTCTCAAGATCAGTTTTGCGGAAGTGCTGATCGCTCGACCGCCTTATTCATCCCTGTTCGAGATGGTGGACGGCACCTACCTGCAGTTGCGCCTCAGTCTCGAGAACTACTTGCTGCTGCTGGAGGACGATCTCTACTGGAAGGCCTATCTGAGCAGCATCAGGATCGCGGGCATTTCCACCGTAATCACTCTGCTGGTGGGCTACCCCATCGCCTATGCCATGGCACGGGCGCCGCGGCAGTGGCGTCTGACCCTGCTGATGGCCGTGATTCTGCCTTTCTGGACCTCGTTTCTGATTCGCGTCTATGCCTGGATCGGCATTCTCAAAAAAGAAGGCCTGCTGAATCTGTTTCTGATGAAAATCGGGTTGATCGAACAACCCTTGACCGTGCTCAACACCGACATCGCAGTGTTCATCGGCATTGTTTACTCCTACCTGCCGTTCATGGTTTTACCGCTCTACGCAAATCTGGAAAAAATGGACGAGTCCCTGCTCGAAGCGGCATCGGACCTGGGCTGTAAGCCGCTTAAAGCGTTTTGGAAGATTACTCTGCCGTTGTCCATTCCCGGCATCATCGCGGGCTGTTTCCTGGTCTTTATTCCGGCTGTGGGCGAGTTCGTGATCCCCGATCTGTTGGGCGGTTCCGATACCCTCATGATTGGAAAGACGCTGTGGGCTGAGTTTTTCAATAATCGGGACTGGCCACTGTCGTCGGCGGTGGCGGTGCTGCTGTTGTTGTTGTTGATCGTTCCGATCATGATCTTCCAGCGGGTTCAGCAGAATCAGGGGGGTGCCGGATGAACCGGGGTCTCACCTGGTTTAATCGCGTCTCCCTGGTGCTGGGTTTCGGTTTCCTCTACCTCCCGATTCTGTTGCTGATCATCTTCAGCTTCAATGAATCCAAGCTGGTGACCGTGTGGGGGGGCTTCTCTACCAAGTGGTATGGGGCACTGCTCGAAAATCAGGGTTTGCTGGATGCCGCCTGGGTAACCTTCCGGGTCGCCTTTGTATCGTCCACGGTGGCCACCGTCCTGGGCCTGGTGGCAGGCTTGATGCTGTCCAGGTTTGGCGCCTTCCGCGGGCGTGTGCTGTTCTCAGGAATGATTTATGCGCCCTTGGTGATGCCGGAAGTCATCACCGGTCTGTCGCTGCTTCTGATGTTCGTGGCCATCTCGTTTGATCGCGGGTTTGTGACCGTGACCATCGCGCACATTACCTTTTCCATGTGTTATGTGGCGGTGGTGGTGCAGTCCCGGCTGATCAGTTTTGACCGATCGATTGAAGAGGCGGCCATGGACCTGGGCTGTCCTCCGGGGCGCACTTTTCTGCTCATTACGCTGCCCGTGATCATGCCCGCTATTGTCTCCGGGTGGTTGCTGTCCTTCACTCTATCGCTGGATGATCTAGTGATTGCCAGTTTCACCACCGGACCGGGGGCAACCACGTTGCCCATGAAGATCTACAGTCAGGTGCGTCTGGGGGTGACACCTGAGATCAATGCGGTTTCAACCATTCTGGTTGGAGTCGTTGCTATGGGTGTGCTTGTTGCGTCGGTTCTGGCCAAGCGCGACGAGGCGCGGCGGGCCCAGGACGAGCGCTTGGCAGCCGCCGCACCATAGATCCGGTGCGCCCTCGCAAGGTGGGTTTGATCAATCCGCGGTAAACCGCATGGATAGATCGATCGCCCGCAGGTGTTTGGTCAAAGCGCCGGATGAGATGTAATCCACTCCGGTCTCGGCGATGTCCCGGATGGTCTCCAGGTCGACGTTTCCCGACGCTTCCAGCTTGGCCCGTCCCCGGGAGCTGGCCACCGCCGTGCGCAGCGCCGCGTGGTCGAAGTTGTCCAACAGCACGATATCGGCCCCCGCCTCCAGCGCCTCCGCAAGCTCAGCCTGGTTCTCCACCTCGACTTCCACCGGCGCAGCCGGGTCGATGGACCGCGCCTTGGCAACCGCCTGAAGAATCGAACCGGCCGCCATGATGTGGTTTTCCTTGATGAGAATGGCGTCGTAGAGGCCCATGCGGTGATTCTTGCCGCCGCCGCAAACGACGGCGTATTTTTGTGCCTGGCGCAATCCGGGGATGGTCTTGCGGGTGTCCAGCACCTGCGCCCCGGTGCCGTCGATCCGATCCGCATAGCGGCGGGTTACCGTTGCCGTGCCCGACAGTGTTTGCAGAAAATTGAGCGCCGTTCGCTCACCTGTCAGCAACGCGCGTGCCGGGCCGGTCAGCCTGCACAGCGTTTGATCGACTTCCACTGCGTCACCGTCTGCCGCCGCCCATGTGACCGTCACCTGGGTGTCGATTTGCGCAAAGGTTTCGTCGAACCAGCGGGTCCCACACAGAATGGCGGCTTCGCGGCTGATCACCGTGGCTTCAGCCCAGGCACCCTCCGCAATAAGCTCTGCCGTCAGATCGCCACTGCCAAGGTCTTCCGCCAAGGCGCTGGCCACCGAATGTTTGAGGTCTGTCGGATCCATACGCTTGTGCGCCGATTGTTTGGGCGGCGCAGCATGCCGCAGCACGCGGTTGTTCGCAACCGCATCAGAGGTCAGACAGCGTCTCTAACGCGATCAATTCGGGCGGCTGCATCGGGTCGAGAATCAATACGGCGTCTTCCGGCACCACATGCCAGAACTCGCTTTCCGTCAAAGGTTCGGAGGCGACCACCTGGGCATCCGGAAAGGCGTCGTCGTCCGTTGTGTAGTACAGCGTTGGGCAGTCCGAGCGGACCGCGTGTCGTCCGACGTACAGCCTCTCCCCGTCGCTGATCAGGATGTTGGCCTGGGCAGAGCCGGCGGGCAGCCAATCCTCCAACAGCTCATAGAGCTGCCCGATGGCGGTTTCCACACGGGCTTCGTGATCGTCCGCCAGCAAGTGGCGCAAAACGCCAAATAGCAGATCCGAAGGCGCGTTGGCGGCCAACGCATATGCGATTTCGGGATTGACGAAATCAAACACTGCGTCCGTCAGCGTTCCATGAAATCCGGGAATTCGGCCGTCGTGCACGAACAACAGTGCGTCTTCTCGCAGGGGTTGCATGCCGCGTGGCAAATCACCGGCGGGTCCTTCGTCATGAAGCACCGCGGCCAGCCACAAATCGCTTTCCAGGCTGCGGGCGATATCAGGCAGATTGTGATCGTGCCAGATGGGGGACCGACGTCGATACACTGCCGCGCTGTCGTCTGCCGCGTACCAGCCAAAACCAAATCCGTCGGAGTTCAGATCGGCGTGGTGCATCTCGCGGGGCGAGCGCGCCTGGGCAATCAGGTTGTAGGTGGGTTCCAGCACCAGCCGGCTTAGGGCTATGCTGGGACCCAGGTAGGCGAGTACGCGGCTCATGCCCGGTTCCTCTTGAACCTACGTGGCTCTGATAGTAGCTGACTCGTCGGGACTTTTCACAAACATGCGGCACCCGGGTCTCGGGTCGGGCTGACCATGGATTCCAAACAGCGTTTCAGCAGTCGGGTCGACGACTATGCCCGCTATCGACCCGGGTATCCCCAGGCCATAGAAGGCCTCTTGCAAACCCGGTGCGGATTGGCGCCGGGGACCAGAGTGGCGGACATGGGTGCTGGCACCGGTGTGTTCAGCCGTCGCCTGTTGGCCGGCGGCTGGTGTGTGTCAGCCGTTGAACCCAACGCGGCTATGCGCGTACGGGCCGAACGCGAGCTGTGCTCCGATCATCGGTTTCGGTCTGTGGATGGAAGCGCCGAACACACAACCCTGGCGGACCGGAGTGTCGATTTGGTGACCGCCGCCCAGGCTTTCCACTGGTTTGACCCGATCGCGGTGGGGGCGGAGTGGCGTCGCATCCTGCGGCCGCCGGGCTGGACGGCATTGATCTGGAATGAACGTGATCGCCGCCACAGCCCGTTCGGTCGGGACTACCATGCATTACTGTTGGAGTACGCCACGGACCCCAAGCTGGTAGACCGGGAACACGACCAGCCGCCGCGCATCGCGCAATTGTTTCGAGACCAGCCCTATCGACGTGAAACGCTGTCCAATCGGCAGGTGCTTGACTATGAGGGCCTCAAGGGGCGTTTGATGTCTTCCTCCTACGCACCTCAAGCTGAGGATCCACGGCATGCGCCGATGATTGAGGCGCTCCGAGCCTTGTTCCAGCAGCATCAGTTGGACGGAGGCGTGACATTCGAGTATGAGACCCGTGTCTATCTGGGCACTCTTTCGGCCTGACTGCCCGAGAGTCAGCTTGGCCAGGCGTCTGTTGGATTCAGCCCTGTTCGGTTGCAGATCCACGGCTGGCGATCAACCCAGACGAGCTTCCTTGAGCAGCTTGGCTATTCGTCTCGCGCGAGATCCTGATTCGATTCGCCCTAGAACGGTTTCAGCGTGGCGAGCAAGACAATACCGACCAGAAACACCACCGGCACTTCGTTAAACCATCTGAACCAGACATGTGATCGGCGATTCGCGTCGTTCTTGAAGTCCTGCAGCAGTTTCCAGCACCAGACGTGGTACACGCTCATGAGCAGTAAAAGCGCAAGCTTGGCGTGGAGCCAGCCCATCTGCCCGTAGGCGGCCCAGGCGTAGTCCATCAGCATCCAAATGCCGAACACCCAGGTCGCGAGGCCGCCCGGCGTCATGATCCCGTAGAACAGTTTGCTTTCCATGATCTTGAACCGTTCTTTGCCCGCCTCGTCCTCCGCCATGGCGTGATACACGAACAGGCGGGGCAGATAGAACAGGCCGGCGAACCAGGTCACCATGAAGATGAGATGCCACGCTTTGAGCCACACTTTGGATTCTCCAGGTTGTGAATGGAAATAGGCTGGTCACGATTCTTGGCGCATGGCCCACTAGGGAAGGTCTGTACAATTGCTGCGATCGCGCCGGCGTCTTTGCGCTGCCTCGTACAAGGCGCACCGAGCCAAGTTGGCCCAAGGCAAATGCGTGAGTTGCCAATGAGCGAGGTGCAACGCGGTACGAGGGGCGCAAAGGCCCGGCCCCGTTGGGGTTTCGCCCACAAGGGCACATCTGCCGCGTTTCCCGGCTTAGCCATAGAATGACTATGGCGCTGCGCCGGGAGCATCGCATCTGCGCCCTTGTGGACCGAAACGCGATTCGTATCAATTGATCAGACCTTCCCTAGATCCGGTAGCAGCGGGCCACATCACTCCGCGTGACGACGCCGAGCAACCTGTCGTCAGTGGCTGACGCGACCACATACAGCGCCTCGATGCCGGATTCATCCATCCGCCGGAGGGCTTCAGCCAGGGTTGATCGCACTGGGATTGCTTCCATTCGATGGCGCACCAGCGGCAGTTCGATCAGATCCAACTCTGGCTCCTCGCTGACTTCGAGCAGGTGTGCCAACTCCGCGGCCGGCAGCAGTCTGGCCGATGCGTTCTCCTCTTCAACCACGATCCACTGTGGCTGTTCCGTCAGCAGTTCTGCCAAACCCTCGCGTGTGGCGGTCCTGGGGGCACGGACGAAGCTGGTGTTCATGGCCCTGGGAACTGCCAGGCGTCGCAGTGACCTGGACAGCGGATCGCTGTGGATATCGATACCCCTCGCGTCGGCCAGGGCATCAAACACCGACTTACTGCGCATCAATCCTTTGCTGGTCAAATAGGCCGATACCACTGCCAGCATGCCGGGAAAGATCACATCCGGATTGGAGGTCAGCTCCAGCAGCGCAGTCAGCGCCGCCAGCGGTGCATGAAGTGTTGCCCCCATCATGGCCACCATCCCCAGCAGCGGATAGAGGGGCGATGCCAGGGGCGCGAATGTACTGGCCAATGATCCGGCGATGGCGCCGATGAACAGGGTCGGGCCGATCACTCCGCCCGGCAGCCCCAGGCCGAGGCCCGCCGCGGTGGCCATTAATTTGGCGCCCAGAACCAGCACCAGACCCGACGCGACCAGTTCCCCCGTGATTGCCGCCCGGACCGTATCGTAGCCGATCCCCATAATCTCCGGAGCGAAAACTGCCAGCAATCCAGTCAGGCTTCCGGCCAAGGTCAGGCGTAACCACACCGGCCAGGTCCGCAGTTGAGTAGAGAAAAAGCCGAGTCCGAAGACCAGCGCGGATGCAAGTAAGCCGATGGCAATACCGATTGGCACCGCATAGAGGAGCGGATCGTATTGGCCGGCACTGGCGAGACTCACATCGAAAAGCGACTCGTCGCCGAACACAAACCGACTGACCGCAGTTGCGCTCACCGAGGCCAGAATGATCGGCGCGACGCTGCCCAGGGTAAGGTCGGCCAGAAGCACTTCAAGCGCGAAAATCACGCCCGCCAGCGGTGTGTTGAACGACGCTGCGATTGCGCCGGCGGCGCCGCACCCAGCCAGTATCCTCAGGCTGTTGTTGGGCAGCCCGAAATGCTGTCCCATCCAGCTGGCGCTGGCCGCCCCGATGTGGATTGCGGGACCCTCGCGGCCGGCGGAATGGCCCGACATAAGACTGATACTGGCGCCAAAGAACTGGGCGATGGCGTTTCGGATGGGAAACTGGCCATCATGATAGCTCAGTCGCTCCAGCACATGAACGACGCCGATTTGCCGGGTCGCCGGCTGCAGGTACTGGAACAGCACCCCCACCAGCAGGCCGCCGATGGCGGGGAACAGGAAGTGAGCAGCTGGGCTGAGGCTCTCATGCGCTTCCGCATTGGCAAGCCCCAGCAGGTGCACCGGACCCTGCTCGATCAGCAGTCGGAACGCCACCATAACAAGTCCCGACATGACGCCAGCAAGGGTTCCCAGCAGGGCGGGGAGCAAGAGGGCATCGGGACCCGATAGCCGTGTGGACCAGCCTTGTAGAAGCGTCTCCAGGCTCGCCTTCATTCGAGTGTGTACGGGCATGCCCGGTAGTATGCCAGAGCGCTCGGGCATGGTGCAGCGCCGCGCAGCGGATTATCATCTTACGTCAGGTGGAATCTGGGGAATGCTGGGATGATCAACGTGGGCATAGTCGGCGGCACCGGGTACACCGGCGTGGAATTGCTGCGCCTGCTGGTCAAACATCCCGGTGTCCGTTTGCAGGCGATCACGTCGCGAACCCAGGCGGGCGTTGCCGTCGCGGATCTTTTCCCAAACCTGCGCGGGTTTACATCTCTGCGCTTCACAACACCCGATGAGTCTGATCTGGGTGCCTGCGATCTGGTGTTTTTTGCCACGCCCAACGGTATCGCGATGAAGCGGGTGCCTGAGTTGTTGAATGCTGGAGCGAGGGTTATCGACCTGGCCGCGGACTACCGCTTGGCCCATGTCCCGACCTGGGAAAAGTGGTACGGGATGGTTCACGCAAGCCCAGAGTGGGTATCCCAGGCAGTCTACGGTTTGCCGGAAGTCAACCGGAAAGCCATCGCCAAGGCCCGACTGGTGGCGAATCCGGGGTGTTATCCAACGGCGGTGCAGCTGGGCCTGCTGCCCATCGTGGAGGCCGGCCTGGGTGATCAAAGCCGTCTGGTGGCCGACGCAAAATCCGGCGTCAGCGGTGCCGGTCGAGGCGCCAGTGTGGCCAATCTGATGGCCGAAGCGGGAGAGAGCTTCAAGGCGTATGCGGTGGCGGGCCACAGGCATCTGCCCGAAATCCGCCAGGGTCTGGAGCGGGCGGCTGGCGCGCCTGTCGGCTTGACGTTCGTGCCACATCTGGTGCCTATGATTCGTGGCATACACGCAACTCTGTACGTCCACGGCCTGGCCGACCAGGAGGATCTGCAAACCCTGTTTGAACGCCGCTACCAGGGGGAACCTTTTGTCGATGTGCTGCCGCCCGGACAGCATCCCGAAACCCGCAGCGTGCGCGGTGCCAATCACTGCCGAATCGCGATACATCGTCCCGAGAACGGGGACACTGTGGTGGTGCTTTCGGTCATCGACAATCTGGTTAAAGGCGCGGCCGGGCAGGCCGTCCAGAACATGAACATCATGTTCGGGTTTGCCGAATCCGAGGGCCTTGAACTGGTGGCGCTGCTGCCCTGAGAGCGGCGTTGCCAACATCATTGTGACAGCCCACGCATTGTTGACTGTTTTACTCAAGAACCACATACTTCGGTGCCATACCCCTCAAATGTTTTGGAGTGCATGCAGATGTCTGAAGTAGCCATGCCGGAAATGCCGTCCCCGCTGATCTTTACGGATTCGGCGGCACATAAGGTTAAAGAACTGATCGAGGAAGAAGACAACCCAGGCTTGAAGCTGCGCGTTTTTGTGTCAGGCGGAGGTTGTTCCGGTTTCCAGTACGGATTCACATTCGACGAGAACGTCAACGACGGCGACTCCACCGTGGAAAATGGTGGAGTGACGCTGCTGATCGACCCGCTGAGCTATCAGTACCTGGTCGGAGCGGAGATCGACTACAGCGAAGGTTTGGAGGGGGCTCAGTTCGTTATTCGCAACCCGAACGCAACCACCACCTGCGGCTGTGGATCGTCATTTTCGGTCTAAGGTTTACGAGGGAAGGGGGCTGGCGCCCCCGATCTGAGCGCCGCCAATCAAGCCGGTCCAGTCAGGCAGGGTAGATGGCGCCCAAGATTCTTGGACCGGCGGCGCCGGTGACCTCCGGCACATTGCCGGGAAGACCGGCAAGCGTTCGGTAGGCAAGCCACGCAAAACCCGTGGCCTCAACAAAATCCGGATCCACGCCAAACTCCGCGGTAGTTTCCACGGACTGGTCAGGCAGGCGCTGCTCAAGCCCCCGCATCAGTGCACCGTTACGTGCGCCGCCCCCGCATACCAGCAAACGGCGGACACCGGGTCCCAGCCCTTCCACCGCCGCTGCGATGGTTTCCACCGTCAGTGCGAGAAGGGTGGCCTGAACGTCCCGCGGTTCCGACGGGGTCTCGGTTTTGGCCAGGGCGTTTTCCAGCCATATCAGATTAAAACCTTCACGGCCCGTGCTTTTGGGTGCCGGGGCCGTGAAAAACGGTGCTTCAAGTAAGACGTTCAACAGCGCTTCGGATACGCGCCCGCCGGACGCCCAGGCGCCGTCCTCATCGAATGGCGCGTTCCGATGCCGCTCATGCCAAAGATCCATAAGCGTGTTGCCGGGGCCGGTGTCGTAGCCGGTTACCGGGCCATTGCTTGGCAGATGGGTGATATTGGCGATGCCACCGATGTTCGCCACCACCCGATCCTCGGTTTGATCGCGGAAAAATGCGCTGTGGAATGCCGGAGCCAGCGGCGCGCCCTGACCGCCGGCAGCCATGTCCCGGCGTCGGAAATCCGCGACCACTGCGATGCCGGTGCGCTCGACGATCAGGCTCGGATTACCGATTTGTACGGTGAACGGCGATGCGCTGTCGGGGCGGTGCCGAACAGTTTGTCCATGACTGCCGATGGCGTTTACATCGGACGCCCCCATGGACGTGGATTCCAGAACCTGTTCTATCGCCCGGGCGTACAGCTCTCCGAGTTGGTTGTCCACCGCGCCCATACGGTCGATCTCACCGGATCCGCTTGCGCACAACTCGATGACTCTCCGCCGCAGGGCGCCGGGGATGGGGAGAGCGGTTTTGCCGATGATGCGTGGTGGGTGATCGCCAAACTCGGCCAACACCGCATCCACGGCGTCGACGCTGGTGCCGGACATCAGCCCGATGAACCGCCCGTTCATCTGGTTAGGGCCTGTTGACGCTATGCGGATACCCATCGACAGAGCCCCATTTTTTGCAGGACCAGGCGCAGTGAGCGCTGTGTACCTGCCGTACATGAGCGAAACGGCAACGCAGGCCTGTGGAAAATGGGGCCTGTCCCTCTGGGTTGGCCCTCAAATCGGGCCATGCAGCGTTGCACATCGCTTATTTGGAATAACCATACTGCGCTTTGCGCGCCTTGCTTGGCCTCATTCGAGGGCCAACGCTGGGCGTCCGCATAGCGTTAACAGGCCCTAATCGGTCAAGGCGACTCGAGTGGCCTGATAGGTTTTCAGCTGATTGGTGCGGGTTTCGGCCACCTGCATGAATGACGTCCGATGCCGGTCTGCGATCGGATCGGACTTTGGCAGCTTAACCCTGAGCGGGTCCTTGTGGGCGCCGTTGACCCGGAATTCGTAGTGCAGATGCGGGCCGGTTGCATATCCGGTCTTGCCAACGTATCCGATGACCTGGCCCTGGCGCACCCGTGTGCCGGATTTCATGCCTTTGGCAAATCGAGACATGTGAGCGTAGACGGTGGTGTACTTGCCGCCGTGCTGAATGAAAACAACCTTGCCGTAGCCCCCTTTACGGCCCACGAAGGTCAGCTTGCCGTCTCCAGTGGCGCGAATTGGCGTGCCGGTCTGCGCCGCGTAGTCCACACCTTTGTGGGCGCGCCACTTCTTGAGCACGGGATGCCAGCGTTTTCGGGTGAAACCGGAACTGACTCGCGCAAATTTGACCGGTGTCTTCAGGAACGCCTTCCGCATGGAATAACCTTCCGGCGTAAAGTACTCGGAGTAGCCCTCGTCATCGGTGTAACGTATTGCCCCGAAGCGTCGGCCCTGATTGATAAACTCAGCCGCGAGAATCGCTCCGTCGCGCAGTTTCTCGCCGTTCAGAAATTCCT